>CAVZER010000010.1:0-379925 GCA_963774355.1 uncultured Thermoleophilia bacterium
GGCCTTCTCCGAGGCGATCGCGACTGCTCCGAGCCTCGCCCCACCGAGGCCGAAGTTGCCGATCAACACGTGGTTGAACGTCATGGCAGCGATGTTGCAGGCGGCGCAGCCCGACGGCATCGGTCGCACGGTCGATCTTCGTGTCGTCCTCAGGGACGATCTTCGGCAACGGCGGTCCGCACGATCTGCGCCAGCTCCCGCGGGACGACCGTCTCGCGGGTCCGTTCGAGCTCGGCGAGCGTCCACCAGCGGAGCTCGGTAACGCCCTCGGGGCCTAGGTCGATGGTCGGCGCAGCCTCGTGCGCCTCGACGCGGATCGCGTAGAAGCGCTCGTGCTGGCGGATGATGATGCGATCCCAGGGGAAGGTGTGCTCGCGCGTGTGCACGACCGGCCCCGGTTCGTCGAGCTCGAGCCCTGCCTCCTCGCGCAGCTCGCGCCGCAGCGCCTGCTCATCCGACTCGCCCGCGTCGACGCCGCCGCCGGTCGTCGCCCACCAGCTGTCGCCGCTGACCGGATGCTCGAAGCGCACGAGCAGGACGCGTTGCTTCGCGTCGACGACGACTCCGCGCACGGCCTGCCGCTCGACGGGAGCAAGCCAGTCGCGCAGCGCCGAGAACCAGTGCAAACGCTCGTCGTACGAGACGGCGGCGTTCGCGGGCGACGTCGACGGAAGCACGAAGAGCGCTGTCATCCCGATCGTCCGCAGCTGCGGGCCGAGCTCCGCGCGTTCCCGGAAGAGACCGCGGTAGGCCTCCTTGCCGACGAAGGCGATCGCCCGGGGATCGAGCTTGCGGGCGATGCGCCCGAGGCGGCCGGCGTCGAAGTCCTGCTGCCGGAGATCGCCCGAGCCTGGCGTCGTGCGAGACGCCGCGTTCGTGACGCCGAGGCCGAGGTCGAGGAGCGAGAACTGTTCCGCCGGCTCGAGGCGGCGCGGCGTGAAGCCGGCGTCGTGGAGCAGGCGCCAGAAGTCGTTGCGCGGATTCGCGAAATGGGCCGCGGCGGCGGCCGAAACCCGGCCCGGGTTGATGCCGCAGAAGACGCACCGAAGCCCCGGAGCGAGCACGTCGGGAACGGCGCTGGGCGGGCTAGGGATGCTTGCGGCCACGCGGCTTACAGCGTGGCATGCGCTGCGTCCACGTCGCGGTGCAGACCCACGAGCTCGGGAGCGGCGGGGCAGGCTTCCGGCCGGCACCGGTCGATGCCTGCCGCCTCGACCAGGTGCGGCAGACGCGGAGTCACGCTGCCCTCCTGCTCCGGGCCGCGCGCGTCGAGCCGCTGCTCGAAATGCCGTCGCAGCTCCTCGCCCGCCAGTGGCGGTCGGCGGGGCATCGGCTTGAGGACGCTCACCTGGTCGCTCCGATGGGCGCCGTAACAGCGGGCGTAGCATTCGGCTTCCGAGAGCCGCCTCAGCCTCATCGCCGACCAATTTAGGTCCAGGGTCGGACGGAACCCGGCGGCGCGCGAGAGGGTAGCGTTGAACGCAGTGATGTCGGCGAAACCGGAGGTGCACACGTGGCACGTGTCGTGACGACCGTCGAGGCCGTACGTCAGCGCTTCGCCGCGCTCCGCCGACGCTCTCATCTTCGACGGGCCGGCGGCTGCAGGTGCGCCGGACTCGGTCATCGACGCGATCGCCCGGTACCTGCGCGAGTCGAATGCGAACATCGGCGGCGCGCGTACGGGACGTCGCAGCGCAGCAACGCGCTCGTCGAGCAGTCACGCGAGACGGCCGCCGAGTTCCTGAACGCCACCGTCGAGGAGGTCGCGTTCGGGCCGAACATGACGTCGCTCAACTTTGCGCTCACCCGTGCCGCCGGCCGCAAGTGGGCCGCCGGCGACGAGATCGTGTGCACGAAGCTCGACCACGATCGAACGTGTCGCCGTGGCTCGAACTCGCACGAGATCGAGAACCTCGTCGTCCGATTCGCGGAGATCGACGGCGAGTGCCGCCTGGACCTCGACCATCTGCGCTCGCTCCTCTCGGAGCGCACGCGCGTGGTCGCGTTTCCATACGCATCGAATGCCGTCGGCACGGTCACGCCGGTCGCGGAGGTGGTCGCGCTCGCGCACGAGGCAGACGCGCTCGCGTGGGTCGATGCGGTGCACTACGGACCGCACGGCCCGATCGACGTGCAGGGATCGGCGCGGACGTCCTGGTCTGTTCGCCTTACAAGCTACTACGGCCCGCACATGGGCCTCGCGTTCGGGCGGCAAGAGCTGCTCGAGTCATGGCGCCCCTACAAGGTGCGGCCCTCGGCGAACGAGCCTGTCGGTCACCGCTTCGAGACCGGGACGAACCAGCACGAGCTGCTCGCCGGGTTCGTCGCCGCCGTCGAGCACATGCAGTGGGTCGGGTGGGACTTCATCCTCCAACACGAGCACGACCTGGGCCGGCGCTTCCTGGACGGCCTCCCGGAGAACTGCACGTTGTACGGCGTGAACGGGATGGACGCTCGGGTTTCGACGTTCGCGCTCAACATCGACGGTCGCGAGCCCCAGGATGTCGCGGAGCGTCTCGGCGAAGCCGGTTACGCGGTCTGGGCGGGCAACTACTACGCCGTCGAGGTCATGAACCGCCTCGGCCTCCCGGACGGCGCCGTTCGCGTCGGCATCGTTCAGTACAACACCGCGGAGGAGGTGGACGGCCTGCTCGACGAGCTCCGCAAGCTCTAGCGGCCGTCAGAGCGCCGCAAACGCGAGGTACAGCTCGCGGGCTGCGGCGATCGCAAGTCCGAGATGCCCGACGAGCATCCGCTCGTTCGGAGCATGGATGTTGCCGTCCGGAACGTCGAATCCGGAGACGACGGCCGGGATTCCCAGGCGTTCGAGCATCGGCATGAGCGGAAGTGAGCCGCCGCTTCGTAGGAGCAACGGACGCTTACCGGTTGCCCGCTCGATCGCCTCTGCGGCAAGCTCGATCGCGCGTGAGCCCGGCGCCGTCGAGCCGGGGTCGCATGACGCAACGACCGCGACGTCGAGCTGCGCTCCGGGGGGCAGGTCACGCTTGAGGAGCTCGTCGATCACCGGCACGACCCGCTTCACGGTCTGGCCGGGCGCCAGTCGCAGCGACAGATTCGCCCGAGCAGTCGAGCGACGATCGTCTCTGCAGGACGGGCGATCCGCCCTCGATGCCGTTGACGTCGAGTGAGGGAAGCCCCCAGGTGCGCAGGTCGAACTCCTCCGCGGCATCGGCGTCCGCCGGCACCGCGCCCTGTGCGGCAAGCAGTTCGGCGCCGGCCGGAAGCGCGCGCCACTCGGCGACCTCTCGATCGCTCGGTGACGCGACGTCGGCCTGGAGCGAATCCCGGACGCGCCCATCGCGCGGGATGACCTGTTCGAGCGCGTGCACGAGAACGTGGAGCGCGTTCAGCGCGGCGCCGCCGTAGACGCCGGAGTGGAGGTCGCGCTCGTTCGTTCGCACCTCGACGTGGAGGTACAGCGTGCCCCTCGTCGCCAGCGTCAGGACGGGCGTGTCGCGGTCGAGCATGGCCGTGTCGAAGATCACGCACGCCCGCGCAGCACCGGCCGTCTCCTCGACGTAGTCGACGATCGACGTGCCTCCGACCTCCTCTTCGCAGTCCAGGACGAACCGGACGTCCACCGGCAGCGCGCCGGCCCGGGAGAGGTCGAGCGCGGCCCGGAGGAGCGCCCAGAGCTGCCCCTTGTCGTCGGCAACGCCGCGCGCATACAACCAGCCCTCTCGCACCTCCGGGCTGAACGGATCACTCTCCCAGAGCTCGAGCGGGGCCGGCGGCTGGACGTCGAAATGGCCGTAACACAGAACCGGAGGTTGTCCCGGCGCCGAACTGCCCGAGCGCACGAGCGCGTCGACCAGCGGCCTCCCGTCCCGTTCGACGATCGCGGCCTCGCCGCCACCGGCTTCGGATCAGCGAGACGAGCCAGTCTGCGGCGGCGCGAACATCCGCGGCGCGGGCCGGATCCGCGCTGATGCTGGGGATGCGCAGGAACGCGGCGAGCTCGTCGAGCTCGCGAGCAGTGAGGGAGGCGGCCTTCAGCACCGGTATATGCGGTTATTTCATTTTTCGATAGTTCGCCCGCGCGATCAGCAATAATTCCGGCCGGACCACCCCCCGGGATGAAAGGATTCCATGAGGAAACTCGACGAAGGCCTTGCTTGCGCTCGGCCTCGTCATGCTCGTCGTCGTCGCAGTCGCGTACGGCGCTCGAGCGCACAAGACGGCAAGCGACACGCTCGTGTTCGGCTCGTCGGCAGATCCCGTCGCCCTTGACGGCGCGTTGATCTCCGACGGCGAGTCGGGGCGCGTCGTCATTCAGATCTACCAGGGCCTCGTCGGACTGAAGCCCGGCACGACCACGGTGGTCCCGAGTCTCGCGCTGAGCTGGAAGTCGACGGCCGGCGGGAAGTCGTGGACCTCAACCTGCGGAAGAACGTGAAGTTCAGCGACGGCACCCCGTTCAACGCGGCCGCCGTCTGCTTCAACTTCAACCGGTGGTACAACTTCACCGGGTCGTTCCAGAACCCGAGTGCGACCTACTACTGGCAGACGGTCTTCGGCGGCTTCAAGACGTACGACCCGAAGTCCGGAGCCCCGAAGGGCAGTCTTTACAAGAGCTGCAAGGTCGTCAACAACTCGACGGCGACGATCAACCTGACAGCACCGTCGGCATCGTTCATCGCCGCGCTGTCGCTCCCGTCGTTCTCGATGGGAAGCCCGACGGCGATGCAGAAGTACGGGGCGAACCAGGGCACGGTCGACGCCGAGCGGCGTCTTCCACCCGACCGGCACGTATGCGACGCAGCATCCGACCGGCACCGGGCCGTTCATGCTGCAGTCGTGGACGATCGGTGACAAGCTCGTGCTCGTCCGCAACCCGAACTACTGGGGCCCGCCGGCGAAGCTGAGCACGCTGATCTTCAAGCCGATCGCCGACAACGCCGCGCGTCTGCAGGCGCTCCAGAACGGCGAGATCCAGGGCTACGACCTCGTCGAGCCCCAGGACATTCCGACGATCAAGAGCGACGGCAACCTCAAGCTGCTGTCGCGGCCGCCGTTCAACGTCGGCATCGTCGGCATGAACCAGTCGATGCCCCCGATGAACAACATCAAGGTCAGGCAAGCGGTGGCGTACGGACTCGATCGCCAGAGCGTCGTCAAGGCGTTCTACGGCGGCCGCGGCGTCGTCGCGAAGGAGTTCCAGCCGCCGAGCCTGTTCGGCTACTCGAACAACGTGAAGCAGTACCCGTACAACCCCGCCAAGTCGCGGGCGCTGTTGAAGGCCGCCGGGCTGAAGCTGCCGGTGAAGATCACGTTCTGGTATCCGACGAGCGTCTCCCGCCCGTACATGCCGGATCCGGAGAAGAACTTCGAGGCCTTCTCGGCAAGCCTGACCAAGGCCGGCTTCCAGGTCGTTCCGCACGCAGCGCCCTGGAACCCCGATTACCTCGGCGGCGTCCAGGACGGCAAGGCGCAGGTCTACCTGTACGGATGGACCGGCGACTTCGGCGATCCCGACGACTTCGACGGCGTGTTCTTCCGGACGCCGCAGAAGCAGTGGGGCTTCAACAATCCCGCGATCTTCAAGATCCTGACGAAGGCGCGCGATGAGTCGAACATCGAGAACCGCATCTCGCTGTACAAGCAAGCGAACAACATGATCATGAACTTCCTGCCGGGCGTTCCGTACGTGCACACGAGCCCTGCGCTCGCGTTCCAGAAGAACGTCAACGGCTACGTGCCGAGCCCGGTCGACATCCAGTTCTTCTCGAGCGTGTCGATCGGCTAGTCCAGTCATCGCGTTTGTCGGGGCCGGCACGTCCGGCCCCACAAACCGTCTGGCAGGCTGAAGGGAGGCTCCACAGCTTCGAATGCTCCGGTTCGTCATTCGCCGAATCCTGCTGCTCGTCCCGATCCTGCTCGGGCTGTCGATCCTCGTCTTCGTCTGGATCAGGGCGCTACCGGGCAGCCCGGCACAGGCGCTCCTCGGCGAGCGCGCGACACCGGAGACGATCCGCCAGATCAATCATCAGTACGGCCTCGACCAGCCGATCTACGTGCAGTATTGGCGTTATCTCGAGCAGACAGCCCAGCTGCAGCTCGGCACGTCGATCACGTCACGTCAGACGGTGCTGACCGAGATCGGACAGCGCTTCCCGGCGACGCTTCAGCTCGCGTTTGCAGCTGCATTCTTCGCGGTGTCGGTCGGGATACCGCTCGGCTTCTTCGCCGCGAAGAAGCACGGAAAGGCCTTCGACCACATCTCGCTGGGGATCTCGCTGTTCGGCATCTCGATCCCGATCTTCTTCCTCGCGCTGATCCTCAAGTACATCTTCGCGGTGCAACTGGGTTGGCTCCCGACGGTGGGACAGATCTCGGTGTTGATCAACATCCCCCATCCGACGAACTTCTACCTTCTCGATGCAATACTCGACCGCAACCCCGCCGCGTTCTGGGACGTGACGAAGCATCTGATTCTTCCAGCGATCGCACTCGGGTCGATCCCACTCGCAATCATCACGCGCGTCACCCGCGCCGCCGTTCTCGACGTGCAGAATGAGGACTACGTCCGTACAGCGCGCGCAAAAGGACTCCCCCCGCGCACGGTCGACATCCGGCACGTGATGCGAAACGCGTTGCTGCCGGTGACCACGATCGTCGGCCTCCAGGTCGGTCTCCTGCTCTCAGGCGCAATTCTCACGGAGACGGTCTTCGCCTATCCTGGCATCGGCTCGTGGCTTCAGCAGGCGATCGCCGACCGCAACTATCCGGTGATCCAGGGCGGCATTCTCTTCGTTGCGGTCATCGTCGTGTTCGTGAACCTGCTCGTCGACATCTCGTACGGACTGATCAACCCCCGGATCCGTCTGGGAGGGAAATAACCGATGTCGATCATCGAGCTCGAGTCGACCGAGATCTCACTCGAGGGCGAGGGCGAGGGTCAGGGTGGGCTCTGGTCAGACGCATTTCGGCGTCTTCGGCGGAATCCGAGCGCCATCGTCGGGTTCGTGCTCGTCTCACTCTTCGTTTTCGTCGCGATCTTCGCACCGTTCCTGGCCCCGGACAATCCACGTGCACAGGATCTGAACCTCGTCCTGAACGGGTGCTGTCCGGGCCCGTCTGCCCATCATCTACTCGGCGTCGACGACCTCGGCCGTGACGAGCTGTCGCGAATCCTCTACGGCGCACGGCTCTCGCTGCTGATCGGGATCGTCTCGGTCTCGGTCGGCCTGTCAGTCGGTATCACCCTGGGCGCGATCTCCGGCTTCTTCGGCGGCTGGATCGACGGGCTGATCATGCGCCTCGTCGACATCATGCTCGCGATTCCGGGCTTCCTGATGGCGATCGGAATCGTCGCGTTGCTCGGCCCCGGCCTCCTTCAGGTGATGATCGCGATCGGGATCGTCAACATCCCGATCTTCACGCGACTGCTGCGCGGTTCGGTGCTGGCGCAGCGCGAGAACGACTTCGTGCTCGCGGCACGCGCCGTCGGTGTGAGACGGCGGAAGATCCTGCTGTCGCACGTGCTGCCGAACTCGATCTCGGTCGTGATCGTCGCGGGCACGCTTGCGCTCGCGACTGCGATCATCGATGCCGCCGGGTTGAGCTTCCTGGGCCTGGGCCCGCAGGACCCGGCGACGCCCGAGTGGGGCAACATGCTGACCGACACGGTGCGCTACCTGCAGACCGCACCGTTCCTGGCCATCTTCCCGGGCGTCGCGATCGTCATCTCGGTGCTCGGGTTCAACCTGATCGGCGACGGCCTGCGCGAAGCGCTCGACCCGAAGCTGCGAGGGAGGGCGTAGATGGCGCGGTCGCCGTTGCTCGAGGTCGAAGGCCTCGAGGTTCGCTTCTGGACGAGCCGCGGCACCGTCCACGCCGTCAACGGCGTCTCGTTCGACATCGCGCCGGGCGAGACGCTCGGGATCGTCGGCGAGTCCGGCTGCGGCAAGAGCGTCACGTCGCTCGCGCTGCTCGGCATCCTGCCGCGTGCCGGGCGCGTCACGGCCGGAAGCGACACTTCGACGGCGCCGAGCTGACGACGATGAGCGACTCCGAGCTGCGCAGCATCCGCGGCAGCCAGATCGCGATGATCTTCCAGGACCCGATGACGAGCCTGAACCCGGTGCTCTCGATCGGCCGCCAGATCCGTGAGCCGCTCGAGACGCATCTCGGCCTGAACAAGAAAGGCGCACTCGACGCGCGGCCGCAGAACTGCTCGACCAGGTCGGCATCCCGAGCGCGCGCGCCCGGCTGAACGACTACCCGCACCAGTTCTCCGGCGGGATGCGTCAGCGCGCGATGATCGCTATGGCGCTCGCGTGCGAGCCGAAGCTGCTGATCGCCGACGAGCCGACGACCGCGCTCGACGTGACGATCCAGGCGCAGATCCTCGATCTGCTGCGCGCCCTGGTCTCCGAACGCGACACGGCGCTGATCATGATCACCCACGATCTGGGAGTCGTCGCGGGCATCTGCGAGCGGGTCGAGGTGATGTACGCCGGCACGTTCGTCGAGAGCGGAGCGGCCGAGCAGATCTTCGGCCAGCCGCGGCATCCGTACACGCTCGGGCTGCTGGAGAGCGTCCCGCGCCTCGACAGTCGCCGGTCGGCGGCGCTGAACCCGATCCCGGGCAGGCCGCGCGACATGCTCCAGGCGCCGGCCTCGTGCCCGTTCGCCCCGCGCTGCCGATTCCAGCAGAGCCGCTGCGTAGCCGAGCTTCCCGAGCTCGAGGAGCTCGAGCCGGGCCACGCGGCCGCATGCTTCTTCCCGGTCGAGTCGGATGCATGGCGTCGCAGCAGGCTGGTCGGTTCGGCGTGAGCGAGATCACCGACGACACGCTCGTCGAGATCGACGATCTGCGGGTGTGGTTCAAGTTGACGAGCGGGATCGTCCTCGACCGTCACGTGGGAGACGTCAAGGCGGTCGACGGCGTCTCGTTTTCGATCGCACGCGGCGAGACGGTCGGCCTCGTCGGAGAGTCGGGCTGCGGAAAGTCGACGCTCGGCCGCGCGATCCTGCGCCTCTACAACCCGACCGGCGGCCGGATCGTGTTCGACGGCGAGGACATCACGAAGGCGTCGGAGAGCGAGCTCCATCCGATCAGGCGGAAGATGCAGATGGTCTTCCAGGACCCGTACGCATCGCTCAACCCACGCCACTCCGTCGGCCGCATCGTCGGCGAGCCGTTGCGAACACACGGCACGACCTCACGGAAGACCGTCGGCAGCGCGGTCGCAGAGTTGCTCAACGTCGTCGGCCTCCCCGCCGACGCGGCGAACAGGTACCCGCACGAGTTCTCGGGCGGCCAGCGTCAGCGGATCGGCCTGGCCCGGGCGCTCGCGCTGCACCCCGCGTTCATCGTGTGTGACGAGCCGGTCTCTGCGCTCGACGTCTCGATCCAGGCCCAGATCGTGAATCTGCTCGAGGAGCTCCAGCGAGAGTTCAACCTCACCTACCTCTTCATCGCGCACGACCTCGCTGTCGTCCGACACATCTCCACGCGGATCGTCGTGATGTACCTCGGGAAGATCGTCGAGATCGCACCGGCCGACGACCTCTACGAGAACCCGCTTCATCCCTACACCATCACCTTGCTGTCGGCGATCCCGATCCCCGATCCCGAGGTCGAACGCGAACCGTCGCCCGATTCGCGTCGGGGGAGACCTGCCGAGCCCGGCCCATCCGCCTGCCGCATGCCGCTTCCACACGCGCTGCCCGTTCGTCCAGCCGACGCGTTGTGCCGACGAGGAGCCCGAGCTCCGCTCGATCGACGGACACCTCGTCGCCTGCCACTGGGCCGAAGCGGTCAAGGCGGGGTCGATCACGCCGCACGATGTCAAGCCGGTCTTCGACCCGGGCCCCCAGCCGGCGCCCTACGAGCCACCACCGACGTAGGCGACCGTCAGTCCGGCGATCTCGCCTCGTCGATTCGAGGCGTGTCCGATCGCCCGACCAGCGTGACGAAACTGCAACAACGATCCACAGACCCACGAGCAGGGATTCTTCGGGCTCAAAACCCGTGTGCCTCGCCTGGCGACGGTGACGAATCTGTGTCGCCCCGTGGCGACCGGGACTCGCCGGACGAGCGGTCAGCCCGGGTACGCGGAGCCGGCCGCGCTTGCCCAGCGTGAGCCGGGCGTGCGCCGGATCGGATCCGGATCGATCCCGCGCGCTTCGGCGATCGCGAGCGTCAGGAGGTGGAAGCGAACGATGTCGACGGCGGGATGGCGGGTCGGGACGAGCGTCGTCTCGCACCCAAGCGTCTCGAGCGCACGCACGGCGTCGTGAGCACGCTCCGCCGCCCGGCCCTCTCCCTCGAGCACGAACGCCCGCACACTCTCGTCGACCGCGGCCAGATGCCCGTGCAGCAACTGCTCCGTCTGGTGCGCACCGGCCGAGATCCAGGCGCCCTCGCGCAGCTTCAACACCGCCTCCTGCGCCGTCGGCCAGTCGCGACCGGCGCCCGCGACGAGGATCTTGTCCTGTGCCGGCGCGGCCACCTCCAGGCCGAGCGCGTCCTCGACCTCCTGCGCCAGCCAGGACGGATCGCCACCGTGGATCGCGTCGAGCGCCGCGACCGCGCACGTGTAGCTCGCGGTGTGGCACCACGAGCGCTCGATCTCCGGCGTGCAGACGATCACGACGTCGGCGACCTCGGCGAGCGGCGACGAGGCCCTCCCGGTGATCAGCCATACGTCTCCGTCGAACGCGCGCGCCGCCTCCAGCGTCAGCTGTGTGTCGCCCTCGTGCGAGACGCAGACGAGGACGTCCGCCTGCGGCGGAGCGAGCACCGCCTCGAGCGCCTGGACGGCGTCGCCGCCCGTCTGCGCTGCGTGAAACGACGTCCCGCACCCCGTGTGCACCACCCGGGCGTCGAACGGCAGCCTCCGGCCGGACGGAACCTGGCGCAGCCACTCCGGCTGCGCGAACACGCCTTGCGCATCTGTCTTTCGACGTCACACATGCGTCTATACCATCGCCGCGATGTCCGAGTTCCCGTGGACGCATCACGAGCGCGTTCGCTTTCGCGACTGCGACCCGATGGGCCACGTCAACAACGCCGCCTATTCGACGTACCTCGAGCAGGCTCGGATCGCCGTGCTCGGCGGGCTCGAGCCGTTCATCCTGGCGCGCGTCGAGATCGACTTCCGCTCCGAGTTGCGCCCCGGCGAGGAGATCGAGGTCCGCACGCGGTGCCCACGCGTCGGAACGAGCAGCTTCGACCTCGAGCACGAGCTCTGGGCCGGGGGCCGGCTCGCGGCGCAGGCGAAGAGCGTGCTCGTCGGCTACGACTACGGTACGGGTTCATCGGTCCCACTCTCGGACGACCTGAGGAGGATGCTCGCCGCATGACGGTCTTTCAGCGCAATGCCCTGACGAACGGACTACGCGTGCTGACGGCGCCGCTCGATCACGCGCAATCGGTCACCTGCTACATCATGCTCTCCGCCGGCTCGCGGTACGAGAACGCCGGCAACCGTGGCATCGCGCACTTCGCGGAGCACATGTTCTTCAAGGGGACCGAACGCCGTCCAACGGCCAAGGACATCGCACTCGAGGTCGACCGCTTCGGCGGCGAGTTCAACGCGTTCACGTCGAAGGAGTACACGGGCTACTACATCCGCTGCGCGGGCGAGCAGCGCGATCAAGCACTCGACGTGCTCGTCGACATGATCCGCAATTCCAAGTTCGACAGCGAGGAGCTCGAGCGCGAGAAGGGCGTGATCGTCGAGGAGATGAACATGTACTTCGACACGCCACGCGACTACGTCTCCTCGGTGTACGACCAGCTCCTCTTCGGCGACAACCCACTCGGCTGGGAGACGCTCGGAACGAAAGAGACCATCACCGGAGCGTCGCGCGACACGTTCCTCGACTACCTCTCGACCTGGTACAAGCCGGAGCGGATGGTCGTGGGCGTCGCAGGGATGACGGGCGACGACCTGCTGCCGAGGCTCGAGGAGCTGCTCGGCGACATCCCACCGGGCGAGTCCGGGACGCCCGAGCCGGCCGCGATCGAGCGCTCCGCCGAGCCGCGTGTGCGCATCCACACGAAGGACTCCGATCAGGCCAACGTCTGCATCGGCCTTCCGAGCTACCCGCTCGGCCATCCCGACCGGTACGCCTTGCAGCTGCTCGGCACGGTTCTCGGGACCGGAATGTCCTCACGGCTGTTCCTCGAGGTCCGGGAACGGCGCGGGCTCGCGTACTACGTCTACGCGCTCAACAGCTCGTTCACCGACGCCGGGACGCTCGTCTCGCAGGCCGGCGTCGACCTGAAGCGCGCGGACGAGGCGGTCGGTGTGATCGCGCAGGAGTTCAAGCGGATCGCCGACGAGCCGGTGCCTGCCGACGAGCTCGAGAAGGCGCGTGCGCTCGCCAAGGGGCGCTTCGTGCTGCAGACCGAGAGCCCGAACGGGCTGCTCCTGTTCGGGCTGCGCCGCGAGGTGCTCGAGGGCGCAGCCGCCGAGCCGTCCGAGCTGCTTGCGGGCCTGGACGCGGTGACCGTCGACGACGTGTATCGCGTCGCTCAGGACGTGATCGCGGGCGAGGGCCTGCGGCTCGCGGTGATCGGCCCCTTCGACGATCCCGCAGTGTTCGAGCAGCTGCTCTGAGCTACGCGTCGATCGGCGCTCAGGTGACCGGCTGCAGCAGGTCGATCACGTCCCGGCTGCGATAGAACTCGATTCCGAGACGGGAGTCGTCCCGGTCGGGACGCTTCGACAGCTGCTCGAAGGCCGGGGCGATGAGCGCGTAGATGCCGGGAGGCTCGCCGCGAAGGCGCCGCATCGCGTAGCGGCCGCCGGCGAGCGTTCCGACCTCCAGCCCGAGGGCTTCGGGCTCGTCGCTCTCGACGCGCTCGACGCAGGCGCGATACTCCCCGATCGCTTCGTCGAACACGCCGTAGAACTTGCGGCCGCGAAGCGACCCGACCGCGGTCTCGAGCTCGCTCCAGCCTCGGCTGATCTCTGCCTGCTCGTCGGCGACCCGCTTGAACATCACCGAGATCTCGTCGCGGTCGACGAGCGTCACGCTCGACTCGTCGCTCATGCCCGGAGCGTATCGCCGGCGGGCTTAGAAAGCCTTAGACGCGCGACGTCCCGAGCACGCGTCCGCGTGCGTCGAGCGCGCGCACGGCGACGATCGTCGCCGACGACGTGTCGGCGGGGATCGCCGTCTCGAGCCCGGCCCACGGCGCAGCCCCGACGACGCGTAGGTGTGTGCGATCGGGGCCGGCGAGCACCTGCCAGCGTGCGATGCCGGTCTCGCCGTTCCAGCTCGCGTACACCACTCCCGCCCCGGCCGCCTTCTTCGGAGTCGTCGCCGGCCGCCCCGTCCAGACGGAGCGGTACGCGCGATAGGTGTCGCCGTAGGGGAGCTCGAGCTGAAAGCGCAGGCTGCCGCTGCGCGAGAACTCGCTGACGATCCTGACGCCTCCCCAGCCGACCAGCGCGCCGCCGTCGGGCAGGAGCTGCAGGTTGCCCTCGAAGGGCGAGGCGATCCGCTTCGGCGGCAGAAACGTCTTCACGACCGTCGCGCGCTTCGTCGTCAGATCGAGTCGCAGCTCGAGCGGACGCGAGAAGGGCTCGACGCGCGGGTTGCCGCCGTTGTCGAACAGCGTCAGCAGGTTCCCCGCATGCAACCGCGCGTTGTGCTGGAACGCGAACTTCACCGCCTCCGATGGGCCGAAGTCGCTGTGCTTGCCGCCGAGACGCCAGATGATGTGCCTGTCGCGCGCGAGCAGGTAGATCGTGCTGGTGTTTCGCCCCGAGACCAGGATCGTACGGCCCGGACCGTCGGCGATCGAGTTCACGTGGAAGTAGTCGAGCGGCTTCGCCTTCGTCGCGTCACGCGCAGGCGGCCGATTTGCCTGCGTCGATTCCGAGAGCGGCACGTGGTCGAGGCTGTGCCACTCGAACACGACCCGGCCGCTCGCGATGTCGATCTCCTCGACGATGCTGTCGTACACATAGCCGTGCTTCGGGCCGCCGATGCTCGAGAGGTCGTCCGAGACCTCGTGGTAGACGCTGATGTACGCGGTCCCCCGGGGCGTCAGCTGGAACTCGTGCAGGTCGCCCACGAGGCCGGCGCTCGCGTGGACGCGCGCAACCAGGTGGTAGCTCCGGTCGTAGATCACGTACGAGCCACGCCCCACCCCGGCCCCGTTGCTCCTTCCGATCCACCAGGTGAGCACCGGCTGGCCGCGGTAGCGCTGAACGCGGAAGTCGGTCGCCTCCACCGGCGCGGTGAGCTGGTCGAACCAGATGACGCGCCCGCGGTTGTCGACGATCAGCGGGCCACCGGTCGTTCGAGGCGCTTTCTCGGCGACGAAGACGTAGCCGCGTGACGTTCGCGAGGCCGGCTGCGTCACGACCGGCACCGGGACGTGGACGCCCGGCAGGGTATGCAGCGCGCGCGTCGAGGGCTGCGTCGCGGTCGCGTGGGTCGCTCCCGCACAGATCCCGGCGGCCAGCAGCGGCGCTGCCAGACGGCGGATCAGGACTCTTGGCCCTGCTCGGTGCGCCCGCGGTCGCGGAGCTCTTCGACCACCTTCGGATCGGCGAGTGTCGTCGTGTCCCCGAGCGGCCTGTTCTCGGCGACGTCGCGGAGGAGGCGGCGCATGATCTTGCCCGACCGCGTCTTCGGCAGCTCCGGCGTGAAGACGATGTTCGCCGGCTTGGCGATCGGCCCGATCTTCATGGCGACGTGGTTACGCAGCTCCTCGAGCTTGTCGAGCGAGCCGTCGCCGCCGCCCTTCAGCGTCACGAACGCGACGATCGCCTGCCCGGTGGTCGCGTCGTTGCGCGCAGCGACCGCGGCCTCCGCGACGTCGTGGTGATCGACGAGCGCCGACTCCACCTCGATCGTCGAGATCCGGTGGCCGGAGACGTTCATCACGTCGTCGACGCGGCCGAGCAGCCAGAAGTCGCCGTCGGAGTCGATCCGCGCGCCGTCGCCGGCGAAGTAGACGTCGCCGTACCGCGACCAGTACGTCTCGCGGTAGCGGGCGTCGTCGCCGTAGATGCCGCGCAGCATCGCGGGCCACGGCCGCTTGAGCACCAGATAGCCGCCGCCCCCGGGACCGACCTCGTCGCCCGCCTCGTTGTAGATCGCCGCGTCGACGCCCGGGAACGGACGCGTCGCCGATCCCGGCTTCGTCGTCGTCACCCCCGGCAGCGGTGAGATCAGGATCATCCCCGTCTCGGTCTGCCACCACGTGTCGACGATCGGGCAGCGGTTGCCGCCGACGTGCTCCGAGTACCAGATCCACGCCTCCGGGTTGATCGGCTCGCCGACCGAGCCGAGCAGCCTCAGCGATGCGAGGTCGTGCTTCTGCGCGTGCTCGGGCCCCCACTTCATGTGCGAGCGAATCGCCGTCGGCGCCGTGTAGAGGATGGTCACGCCGTAGCGCTCGACGATCGACCACCAGCGCTCCTTGTCGGGGTAGTCGGGCGTCCCCTCGTACATCACCGAGGTCGCGCCGTTGCAGAGAGGCCCGTAGACGATGTAGCTGTGCCCGGTGATCCAGCCGACGTCGGCCGCGCACCAGTAGACGTCGCTGTCGCGCTTCAGGTCGAAGATGTAGTGGTGGGTCGTCGCCACGCCGACGAGATAGCCGGCCGTGGTGTGGGCGATGCCCTTCGGCTTCGCGGTCGTGCCCGACGTGTACATCAGGAACAGCAGATCCTCGGCGTCCATCGGCTCGGGCGGGCACGTCGCCGGGTCGTCCGAGCCGCGCACATCGTGGTACCAGCTGTCGCGGCCCGCCTCCATCGAGACGTCGTTGCCGGTGCGCCGGACGACCAGGCAGCGAGCGACGCCGGGCGCATCGGCCATCGCCTCGTCGGCGATCCGCTTGAGCGGCACGGTCGTTCCCCGCCGCCAGGCCTCGTCCTGCGTCACGAGCACCTGGCAGCCCATGTCGTTGAGCCGCGAGGAGAGCGAATCGGCGGAGAAGCCGCCGAAGACCACGGTGTGCGGCGCGCCGAGCCGAGCGCACGCGAGCATCGCGATCGGCAGCTCCGGGACCATGCCCATGTAGATCCCGACGGCGGTCCCCTTCACGACGCCGAGCTCCTTGAGGGAGTTCGCGAACGCGACCACCTCGCGCTGCAGCTCGGCGTAGGTCAGGTCGCGGCGGTCGCCCTCCGGCTCCCCTTCCCAGTGGAAGGCGACCTTGGCGCCGCGTCCGGCTGCGACATGCCGATCAACGCAGTTGTGCGAGACATTGAGCGAGCCGCCGAGGTACCACTTCGCGTACGGCTGCTCCCACTCGAGGAGCGTGTCGAAAGAACTGAACCACTCGACGCGCTCGCGTCCCTCACGCTCCCAGAACGCCTCGAACCCCTCGTCGTAGATCTCGGGCTTCGCATTCGCGGCAGCCGCGAAGGCGGCCGGCGGCGGGTAGCGCCGCTCCTCGAGCAGCAGCGTGTCGATCGTCTGCCTGGTCCGATCCACGGCCGCTCGCTACGGCTCCAGGTCGTACGGGTACCGCGTCAGGTTCTCGGCGCCTCCGTCGGTGACGAGGACGAGGTCCTCGAGCCTCACGCCTCCGAAGCCCTTGCGGTAGAGGCCGGGCTCGACGGTGACGACGTCACCGGTGCGAAGCGCGTTCTTCGACGAGAGACCGAGGCCCGGCTGCTCGTGGACCTCGAGCCCGACACCGTGGCCGAGCCCGTGGAAGAACCCGTCTGAGAGGGTCGTGCCCGCCTCCTTCGTCCGCTGCGTCGGCTCGCCGGCCGACTCGAAGATGTCGCACGTCAGGTCGTAGATCGCGCGGCCGTCGGCTCCGGCGCGGATATCGGTGATCGCAACGTCGAGCGCCTCCTTGCACAGCTGGTGCCAGCGCGCGACATCGGCAGGCACCTCGCCGACAACGAACGTTCGCGTCATGTCGGCGAAGCATGCCGTCTCGTTGTCGCGCGGCCAGACGTCGATCACGATCGGGACGCCGGCGCGAATCGGCCCGCTGCCCATGTCGTGCCCGACCGCACCCTGCGCGCCGGGCGCGACGATGAAGTCGTCGGCACTCGTGCCGTTCGCGGCGAACGCCAGCGCCATCGCCGTCTTGACACGCTCGACCGTCAGCGGCGAGCCGTCGACGACGAGCGCGTCGCCGTTCGGCGTCGCCCGCCGCAGGAGCTCGCGCGCGGCGTCCATTCCCGCCTCGGCGGCACGCTGCGCACGGCGGATGCCGGCGAGCTCGGCGGCGGTCTTGGCGCGGCGGCGCTCGTCGAAGAACGCCCCGTCCACGGTCAGCTCGATCCCCTCGGCCCGCAGCCGGTCTGCGAGCCAGATCGGAAAGGTCTCCGGCACGACCGCGGCCGCGAGGCCGAGCGCCGCGACGGCGCGAACGGGAACCTCGCGCTGGATCTCACGCTGCGAGCGGCCGGACGCGATCAGCTCGTCGGAGCCGAACTCCTCGAACGGGTGCAGCTCGTACGCGCCCACCTCGGCGAGCCTCGGGATCTCCATCGCCCCCACCACGATGTGGCGGACGCCGCCGATCTCGGCGTACAGAAAGGGGTCGGGCACACCGAGCGGGATCTCGTGACGGAGCTCCGGCGAGCGAAACGTGTCGGCATGAATGAGGACGTCCGGCACCCCCGCGGACTCTAACTAGGATCCGACCATGGATCCGCAGGGGAGAGCACTGGAGCTGGTCGATGCCTACGACGCCGAGCTCAGGCAGTTGATCCCCGAGGGAGCCGAGCTCTTCGACGCGCACCTCCACCTCGGCAACGACATCGACGGAATGGTGGGCGACTACGACCGGCTCGAGCAGGTGATGGCGCGCTACCGCGTCGGGCGCGCGTTCATGTTCTGTCTGGACGAGCCCGATCGTCACCCGGGCTTCCGGGCCGCCAACGACCGCACCCTGGCGTTCGCCGAGCGCTCCGAGGGACGGCTGATCCCCTTCGTCCGCCTCGACCTGAACGAGTCGCCGATCGAGGAGGCGACGCGCTGTCTCGACCGCGGCGCCCGCGGCATCAAGCTGCACCCGCGCGCCCAGAAGTTCACGGCCACCGACGAGCGCCTCGGCCCCGTCTTTCACCTCGCATCCGAGCGCAGGGTGCCGATCCTCATCCACGCCGGACGCGGCCTGCCGCCGATCGCGGACGGGCTGCACGCCCTGATGGAGGCGAGCCCCGGTGCGACCCTGATCCTCGCGCACGGCGGGATCGCCGATCTCGCGAATCTGGCCCGCTATTTCAGCGGCCATCCACGGACGTTCTTCGACACCTCGGTCTGGAGCCCGGTCGACCTGCTCGACTTCTACCGGCGCGTCTCGCCGCAGCAGGTGCTGTGGGCCAGCGACTTCCCGTACGGGCAGCAGCCGGGCTCGCTGTTGATCGCGATCAAGACCGCCCGCCTCGCCGGCTACGGGGACGCGGAGCTGCTCGCGATGCTCGGACGAACCGCGGCTGCGCTCGCAGACGGCGCCGACCTGCCCGAGCCCACGACGCCGATCGGCAGCGCGACGTTCGTACAGCCCATGCAGCTCGCCCGCATCCACCAGTACCTGTCGATGGCGACGCCACTCCTCTGGTCGCGCCAGCCCGACACGGTCGGGGTGCTCGGCCTTGCGATCAACGCGTGCGCCGAGCAGGACGGCTACCCGAAGACAGTCGAGCAGATCCACGATCTGCTGACCGCGGCGCGCGAGCTCTGGACGGCCGTCCCCGAGATCGACGACGAGGACCGGCGACGCGACGCGACTCGGCTCACCTTCAGGCTCGTCCACCTCGCCGACATCGAGGCGGTCACCGCGAGTGCCTGAGCTCGCCGTCAACGGCCATCGTTACGTCGTCGACGCGCCCGTCGGCACGACGCTCGCCGAGGCTCTGCGCGACGAGCTCACCCTGACGGGGACGAAAGTCGCGTGCGGTGAAGGTCAGTGCGGGGCGTGCACCGTTCTCGTCGACGGGACACCGACGCTGTCCTGCATCACGCTCGTGCACTCCGTCGACGGCAGCGCCGTGACGACGATCGAGGGCCTGCGCGAACACGCAATGATCGACTCGTTCGTCCGTTCCGACGCACTGCAGTGCGGCTTCTGCACACCGGGACAGATCGTGAGCGCCGTCGCGCTCGTCGAGTCCAACCCGAGCCCGTCGAGCGACGAGATCCGCCACGCGATGGCGGGAAACCTCTGCCGCTGTGGCGCGTACCCGAAGATCGAGGAGGCGATTCGCACGTGGCGCGACTGATTCGCACGGAAAAAGAGGTCGAGGGCCGCTACGAGGAAGTCTGGATCGTCGTCGAGGAGGACGAGCTCGAGCAGTGGCCCGCCGGGCCGCTCGAGGTCGTCGGTCAGCCGGCAACGCGTGCTGACGGGTTGCATCGGGCCCGCGGCGAGGCGATCTTCACCGCCGACCTGAAGCTCAACGGGATGCTCCACGCCGCCGTCCTGCGGTCTCCGCATGCGCACGCGCGCGTCAGCCGCATCGACGTCACTCCTGCGCTCGCGCTGGCGGGCGTCCACGCTGCCATCGGGCCGGACGATCTGGAGCTGCTCGTCTCCGAATGCGGCTTCGAGGGAGCGCCGGTGGCCGCGGTCTGCGCCGACACCCTCGCCCAGGCACGCGCGGGCGTGGCCGCCATCGACGTCGAGTTCGAGGTGCTCGAGCCGCTGCTCGACGCCGACGAGGCAGTGGCGCGCGGGTCGCTGCTCGGCGAGCCACGGATTCGGCAGCGCGGCGACGTCGAGCGGGGCTTCGCCGAGGCCGACGTCGTCTGCAGCGGCGAGTTCCGCACCTCGGTCGTCCTGCACAACTCGCTCGAGACCCATCAGGCAGTCGTCCAGTGGGTCGGCGACTCGGTCGAGGTGCATATCTCGACGCAGTTCATCTGGGGCGTCCGTGACGAGCTGGCGGAGGGGCTCGGCCTCCCGCCCGACAAGGTGCGCGTGGTCTGCAACTACATGGGCGGCGGGTTCGGCTCGAAGAACAGCCCGGACGACCACACCTTCATCGCCGCCGAGCTCGCGAAGCGCACCGGACGCCCGGTGAAGTGCGCGCTGACGAGGCGCGAGGAGCATCTCGCGGCCGGTAATCGCAACGCGACGATCCAGCGGCTGACCATCGGTGCGAAGGAGGACGGCACGCTCGTCGCCCTCAAGGGCGAGTACGTGAACGCCGTCGGCTGGGGCGGATGGTCGTCGCCCGTCGAGGGGCCGATGCACCTGCTCTACACGTGCCCGAACGTGTGGTCGACGACGCACGCCGCGAAGCTCAACCAGCCGCCGATGAAGGCCTTTCGGGCGCCGGGCTTCGTCGAGGGCACGTTCGGCCTGGAGGCGCTGCTCGACGAGCTGGCGGCGAAGCTCGGCATCGACCCGCTCGAGCTGCGCCGGCGCAACCACACCGAACACGACCCCGCCGACGATCGCCCGTTCAGCGGCAAGAACCTGCTCGAGTGCTACCGGCGCGCCGAGCCGCACTGGGAACGGCGGCACGACGTACGCGCCCGCTCGACCGACGTCGTCAAGCGCGGCGTCGGCATGGCGTCGCAGATCTGGTACGGCGGCGGCGGTCCCACCGTCGTACGCATGGGTGCGCGTCGGGTCGGACGGCCGTGCGACCGTGGTCACCGCGATGCAGGACATCGGCACCGGGACGAAGACCGCGATGGCGCAGATCGCAGCCGAGGAGCTCCAGATCCCGCTCGAGCACGTCACCGTGTCGGCGGGCGACTCGGCTCGCGGACCGTATGCGTCGATCTCCGCGGGATCGTCGACGACGCCGTCCATGGGCCCCGCGGTGCGCGCCGCCGCGGCCGATGCGCGTCGTCAGATCGAGGAGATCGCCGCGCAGCGCGGCGATCCCGACATGCCGCTGGGCGACGTCGTCGCGCTGCTCGAGGACGCCCAGATCCTCGGCAAGGGAGCGCGCGGCCCGAACCCGGCCGGGATGCAGGTGCTCACGTTCGGCGTCCAGGTCGCCGAGGTGGCCGTCGACGTCGAGACCGGCGAGGTCTGGGTCGACCGCATCGCGGCGGTGCACGACGTCGGCCGGGTGATCAACCCGCTCGGCGCGTCGAGCCAGATCGAGGGCGGGATCATCCAGGGCATCGGGCACACGCTTTCGGAGGAGCGGCTCCACGACCCGTCCAGCGGGACGATCCTGACCACGAGCTTCGACTCCTACCGTATGCCGACCATCGCGGACGTGCCGGAGATCGTGAGCGAGCTCGTCGACGTCCCCGATCCGAACCTGACGAACCTCGGGTCGAAGGGGCTCGGTGAGCCGCCGATCGTGCCGACGGCAGCGGCGATCGCGAACGCGATCCGCGACGCGACGGGCGCCGACGTCCGGCGCCTGCCGATCACGCGCGAGGAGATGCTTCGCGCGCTGCGCGAGGCCGAGCAGCGGCAGCGTGAGAGCGAGCGCGGTGAAGCTCCGGCGCGCGTCTAGCGTCGCCGAGCTGGACGCCGCAAGTAACAGTCTGTTGCTTGCCGGCGGCACCGAGGTCGTCCCGCTGCTCCGCGCGGGGATCCTCGAGGCAGACGAGCTGATCGACGTCCGCGGCGTCGTGCCGCACGGCATCGACGGCGCGACGATCGGCGCCGGGACGACGCTCGCCGAGCTCGAGTCAACTGCCGAGGTGCCCGCTGCGCTCCGCGAGGCGTGCCGGCTTGCCGCCAGCCCTCAGCTGCGAAACGCGAGCTCGCTCGCCGGCAACCTGCTCCAGTCGACGCGCTGCTGGTACTGGCGCCTCCAGTGGCCGTGCCGGCTGCACGGCGGAGATGCCTGCTTCGCGCGCGACGGCGAGCACCGCGAGCATGCAGTGTTCGCGAACGACTTCTGCGCTTCGGCCCATCCGTCCGATGCGGCCGCCGCGCTGCTCGCGCTCGACGCGAGACTCCACACCGACCGGCGCACGCTCTCCCTCGCGGAGCTCTACCACGTCCCGACCGACGCGGACCGGCGGACGACCACGCTCGACCAGGGCGAGCTGCTGCTCTCCGTCGAGCTGCCGTCGGTGGAGCGGTCCGTGTATCTGAAGGCGATGGAGCGGAAGCGCTGGGCGTTTCCGCTCGTAGGCGTCGCGGCGGCGCGCGCGGGAGGGACGACGCGCGTGGCGCTCGCCGGCATGGCACCGGTGCCGTGGCTGCTCGACGAACGGGGCCTCGAGGCCGCGACGCCGCTGCCCGGCAACGCCTACAAGGTCGAGATCGCAACGGCGCTCGTGAAGCGCGCAGTGGCGCAGCTCGATGACTAGGTATCTCGCCGCCCTGCTGGGGCTCGTCGCCCTCGCAGCCGCCGGCTGCGGCGGATCGAAACAGACCGCGGCGACGACGACGACGGTCGACGCCCACGGTTGCACGCCGGTCACGCAGCCGCCGCCGACCGACCGCACTGAGTCGAAGCCGACGACGAAGCTCGACCCGAAACGCCGCTATGACGTCACCTTCCAGACGAACTGCGGCTCGTTCACGGTGCGGCTCGCCGTGAAGGCGGCGCCCGTCACGACCTCGTCGTTCGCGTCCCTCGTCCAGAAGCAGTTCTTCGACCACACGCTCTTCCACCGCATCGCCCCCGGCTTCGTGATCCAGGGCGGCGATCCATCCCAGAGCGGCGAAGGCGGTCCCGGCTACACGACGGTCGAGAAGCCGCCCGCCGGGACGAAGTACGTGCACGGCACGGTCGCGATGGCGAAGACGCCGTCACAGCCGGCAGGGGCGGCGGGCAGTCAGTTCTTCATCGTCACCGCACCGAACGCCGGCCTGCCGGCGCAGTACGCCCTGCTCGGGCAGGTCGTCAAGGGCGGCGCGGTGATCGACCGCATCGGGAGGCTGGGCAACGCCAACCAGCAGCCGATCGAGCCTGTCGTGATCGAGCACGCGACGCTCTCGAGCTCGTAGCACGCGATGATCGCCGCCGTCGTGCTCGCCGCCGGCGCCTCGACGCGGTACGGGCGGCCGAAACAGCGCGAGCTGCTGCCGGCGGTGCTCGACACGCTCGCGCTCGCGCCCGTGGACGACGTGGTCGTCGTGTCCGGAGCGCACGCGCTCGACCTTGGCACCCTCGACCTCGGCGACGGCAGGCAGGCACGGCTGGTGCACGCGGCGGACTGGGAGAACGGCCCCGGCGCATCGCTTCGCCGCGGGCTGGCCGCACTCGACGACGAGGTCACGCACGCGCTCGTCGTGCTCTCCGACGGGCCGACCCTCGACCCCCGAGCGGTCGTGCGCGTGATCGAGCAGCGTGACCGCGGTCCGGTCGTCGCCGCGACGTACGACGGCACGAGAAGCCATCCGGTCGCCCTCGCACGCTCGGTGTGGGCGGCCGTGCCGGACGACGGCGGCCGCGCCTTCGAGCCGGTGCTGATCGACTGCTCCGACCTGGAGCCGCCGGGCGACGTCGATTACCCGCCGGTTCTTAGAGCGGCGTGCGCAACGCCGCCAGCTTCTCCTTCAGCGCCGGCGACATCGGCTCGGAGACGGCAACGCGCACGAAGTGACGGAGTCGCTCCTCGAAGCGATACCGCTTGGCGCACCAGCTACAGGAGTCGAGATGCTTCTCCGCCTCGGCGACCTCCTCCGTGGAGAGGGTCCCGTCGAGGAACGGCTGCATCATCTCCTCGCACTTCTCGCACCAGTCGCTCACGCCGGCACCGCCTTTTCAGCGAGGTTCGTCTTGAGGATACGCCGTCCCCGGTGCAGTCGGGACATGACGGTGCCAATGGGGATGTCGAGGATCTGTGCAGCATCGGCGTACGAGAACTCGCCGATGTCGACCAGCACAACCACGTCGCGGAAGTCGTGCGGGACCTCCGCGAGCGCATCGACGATCGAGTCCTGCGACAGCCGCTCGAGCACGCGGTCCGAGTCGGCGTTCCCGTCGGCCGTCGAGGCCTCGAGGCGGTTGTAGAGGAAGTAGTCGCCGGCCTCGTCGATCGACGTCGTCTGCGGCGAGCGCTGCTGGCGCCGGCCGCGGTCGATGTTCAGGTTGGTGAGGATGCGCAGAAGCCACGCGCGCAGGTTTGTCCCGGGTGTGTACTGCTGCCACGACCGGAACGCGCGCTCGTACGTCTGCTGGACGAGATCCTCGGCGTCGTCACGCGAGCCGACGAGACGACGAGCAACGCGGTAGACCTGTTCGCTCAACTCGAGCGCCTCCTCTTCGAAGCGCACGCGAGCGCGCGCCTCCTCGGCGATCCTGCGAGATTCGGAGGTCGTCGGTGCGCTCTCGCTCATCCGGCGGCCACCCTAGCAAGGGCTACAACGACATCCGGGCGCTGCGGATTCCCTCGCGTGACCGCTACTGCTCGCGAAAGCCGCCACGGGCCATCGCATCGAGGAGTGCGGCCCGGGTGGTGCGCTGATCGTCGTACGAGATCGTCACCTGCCCCATCAGCGTGGCGTTCGCCGACTCGAGGCCTTCCTGCCCTTGAAGCACGCCGCCGAGCCGCATCACGCAGCGCTCGCAGCGGATGCCCGACACCTGCAGCGTCTCCGTCACGACCGTCATGCGCTTCAGGCTACCGACCGCATCACGAGATCGGCCGCGGCCTCGCGAGCGGTCGCCGGGACGAGCTGCCGATCGGCCTCGCAGCGCGTCGGGTCGATCCGGTCGAGCAGCTGTTCCGATCCGAGCCGCGCCGCGAACGGACGCACGCAGTCGAGCAGCTCGCTCCCCAGCTCGGCCGCCGATGCCACCGACGCGCCGTCGGGGTGCAGCAGCTCCGCCCTGGGCCCGAAGTGCGCCGCCGCCCACCGGTTCTGCGCGTAGTCGCCGCGCCCCCGATCCGCGAGTAACAGACTGGCAACTGGCAAAGCATCTTCGAGTGCCGCGGCGCAGAGCGCCTGGACGACGGCGGCGAACGCGGCCGACAGGCCCACGTCGGTCGGCTGGTCCGGCACGCGCACCTCGAGCGTCCCGAAGCGAGGGTGCGGCCTGACGTCCCACCAGATCCGCGTGTAGTCCTGGGTCACGCCGAGGCGCACGAGCCGCTCGACCCACGCCTCCCATTCCGCGTACGACGCGAATGCGGGCGGTCCGGCGGCGCGCGGGAGCTGGGTCAGAACCGGCGCTCGATTGGACGCCATCCCCGTGCGCTCGCCGTTCTGCCACGGCGAGTTCGCCGACAGCGCGAGCACGACCGGAAGCCACGGGAGGATCGACTCGAGGCAGCTCCAGCAGGCGTCCCCCGACGGCATCCCGACGTGCACGTGCAGCCCCTGGACGCCCTGTCGCCGGACGCTGATCCCGGCGTAGCGCTCGAACGACGTGTACCGCTCCTCGTCGACGATCGCCTGCTCCTCGGCTCGCGCGAAAGGATGCGTCCCCGCGGCGGCGATCGCGAGCCCTTCGGCGGCTGCCGCGCCCGCAGCCGCGCGCCGCAACACGCGGAGCGCGGCCTCGACCTCCTCGGCGTCCGCGCACACGCTCGGTGGTCGTCTCGAAGACCGAGGCGAAGAGCTCGGTCTTGAGGGCGCCCGGGAGCTCGAGGCCGGATACGCCGGCCAGGATCCTGTCGACCGCGGCGACCTGGTCGAGCGACCGCTCGTCGACGATCATCAGCTCCTCTTCGACGCCCAGTGAGAACGACTCGCTCTCGCCGAACGTGTGGGCGATCACCTCGCGGCTTTGACGCCGTGCACCGGC
Organism: uncultured Thermoleophilia bacterium; assembly: GCA_963774355.1. Lineage (GTDB taxonomy): Bacteria > Actinomycetota > Thermoleophilia > Gaiellales > Gaiellaceae > PALSA-600. The sequence goes on from CAVZER010000010.1 coordinate 25,596, forward strand.
CGGCCGGCCGCGACCCACGCGTAGTACGACGCGCTCGGGCCGAAATCGGGCACGTAGCCGACGACGCGCGGGTTCCGGCCGACGTCGCGTGCCCGCGCCGCGTGGCGAAGCAGGTTCGGGTCGTCGAACTGCTCCCAGACGAGCACCAGATGGGCGGCGGTCATGAACTCGGCGACGAAGTCGCAGCCCGACGCCGGACACGGAAACGGGTTGGTGCGGACGCAGAACCACCCACCGTGATCGGCGTTCTCATCCTCCCAGAGCTGCTCGGAGACCGAGACGTCGACGTCGAGGGTCGCCTGCCCGCGTTCCATCGCGGGACAGAGTAGACGGTCTAATCAGCTCGACCGAGGGCTGATTAGACCGGCCGCGGCCCGGGCAGGCGGGCGGGCCGCGACCGGCCTAGCGAGCGGGCCGCTAAGCGGCCCGTGAACGGCCTCTCCGGGGGAGAAGAACACGGCCGTTCAACCTGTTGGTCATTTCGCCGCCTCCGGCGCGTTGCCCAGCGTCACGGTGACGGACTTCTTCTTGCCGTCGCGGTAGATCCCCAGCGAGAGCTTGTCGCCCGGCTTGTGCCGCGCGATCGCCTCGCGCAGCTGCTCGGCCGACGTCACCGGCTGATGGTCGGCGCTGACGATGATGTCGCCGCCGAGCGGATATGTCTCGCCCTGCACGACGACGTTGGTGGAATGCCCCTTCAGGCCGGCGTGGGCGGCGCCGCTGCCGCTGTTGACGACGGCGACGATCACGCCCTTCTTGGCGGGAAGGTTGAAGAGCTTGGCGATCTCCGGCGTGATCGAGACGGTGGAGACGCCGAGGAACGCATGGGCGACCTTGCCGGTCTTGATGATCTGCGCCGCGACGTTGCGCACCGTGTTGACGGGGATCGCGAAGCCGATGCCGATGTTGCCCTGCTCGCCGGTGGTACCGGTGGAGATCTGCGAGGTGACGCCGATCACACGGCCGTCGGCGTCGAGGAGCGGACCGCCCGAGTTGCCGTGGTTGATCGACGCGTCGGTCTGGATGACGCCGTCGATCTCGAGGCTGTTCGGCGCCACGATCTGCCGCTGCAGCGCCGAGACCACGCCCGCCGTGAGCGTTCGCGTGAACCCGAACGGGTTGCCGATCGCGTAGACCGAGTCGCCGACGCTGACGTCGTCGGAGTCACCGAGCGGCAGCGGGGTCAGCGCCCGCGAATGCGTGTCGATCTTGAGAACGGCGATGTCGGTCGAGGGATCCGAGCCGACGACGTTGGCGTTGATCTGATCCTGGCCCGAGAACGAGACCTGCACGCGCGTCGCGCCCGAGATCACGTGGTAGTTCGTGACGATGTGCCCGGCCTTGTCGATCACGAAGCCGGAGCCGAGCGACTGCTCCGTCTGCGGCGTGGTCGGGAACCCGAAGGGATTCGACGCCTGCGAGGTCACGGTGGTCGAGGTGATCTGAACGACACCCGGCGCATCGCGCTGATAGATCTTCTCGGGCGTGATCCCCGTCCTCACGGGCGCCTGGAGCGCGGCGTTCGCCACGCCGGTCGTGCTGCTCGCCGGGGCGACCTGCTGGATCGTCGTGTGACTGCCGAGCTTGCCGAAGACCGCCGCACCGGCGAGCGCGACGACACCGCCGGCGAGAGCGACGAGCGCCAGTTCGCCCACGCGTAGAGAGAGATTGCGCCCGCGCGACACCTTCACCGTTATAACCGCCGGATGTTGGACGGGCATGAGCGGCGATTAACCGCGGGTTAAGCGCGTGTGAAGGATCTCTTCCTGCTCGACCCGGACGTCGTGTTCCTGAATCACGGCTCGTTCGGCGCCTGCCCGCGACCGGTGTTCGACCGCTACCAGCAGATGGCAGCGCGAGCTCGAGCGCGAGCCGGTCGAGTTCCTCGCCCGCGAGCGGGGTTCGGCGAACGCCTCGAGCACGCCCGGCTGCGCCTCGCCGCATACCTCGGCGCCGACCCCGCGAAGCCTCGTCTTCGCGCCGAACACGAGCACCGCGCTCGACGCCGTCGCGCGCTCGCTCGAGCTCCGCCCCGGCGACGAGATCCTGATGGGCGAGAACGAGTACGGCGGCGTGCTGCGGCTCTGGGCCTTCGTCGCGGCCCGGAGCGGCGCGAGCCTGCGCTGCGTCCCGTTCGACGAGCTCGACCCTGCACGAGCGGACGCGCGTCGTCTTCTGCTCGCACGTCGAGTGGTCGAGCGGCCGCGTGAACGACGTCGCGGAGGCCTGTCGTCGCGCACGCGCCGCGGGCGCCCTCTCGATCGTGGACGGAGCGCATGCGCCGGGGCAGCTCGATCTCGCACTCGACGCGATCGGCGCAGACGTCTACTGCGGCAACTGCCACAAGTGGCTGTGCGCGCCGAAGGGATCGGCGTTCCTCTACGTCCGCCGCGAGGTGCAGCACCTGATCGAGCCGCTCGTCGTCTCCTGGGACTGGGACGAGGCGAGCCCGTGGGCCGAGCAGAACCGCTGGCAGGGCACCCGCGACCCCGCGGCCTACCTGAGCGTCCCGGCGGCGATCGACTTCCAGGCCGAGCACGACTGGCCGAGCGTCCGGCGGCGCTCACGCGCACTGCTCGAACGGGCGCGCGACCGGCTCCCGCTCGAGCCGCTTGACGGACGAGTTCGTGCAGATGCTCGGCTTCGCGATCGACGCGGCCGGATCCCGCCGGGCTCACGCGGCGGCTGTTCGAGGAGCATCGCATCGAAGTGCCGGTCTTCGAGACGTCCACGGGGCTGGGTGCTCCGGGTCTCGATCCAGGCGTACAACGACGAGAACGACATCGAGGCCCTCGCGCGCGCCCTCGCGTCGATCTAGAGGTCGCGCGCGACCAGGCGCTCCTCGCCCGCCTCGTCGACGCGGTAGGCGGCTGCCCCCGGGCGGCAGGTGACGACCTCGACGAGCTCGGTTCCCTCGTAGTGGAGGCCGACACCGTCGTCCGCGGCGACGCCGGACGGAAAGCCGCCGTCGACGAGCTCGCGGTAGCGCGGCCGGCGCAGCTCCTCGCCGTCGTAGTGCGGGCACGCACTGCCGGCGAGGAAGCCGAGCCCGTCGCGCAGCCCTTCGAGCTGCGGCCCGAACGAGTCGGTCACGCCGGCCTCGTACCAGCAGATCATCCCGGCGCTCGCGCCGAAGAGGACGATCCCCGCCTCCCAGGCCTCGCGCAGGAGCGCGTCGATCCCGTGCACGCGCCAGATCGCGAGCATGTTGGCGGTGTTGCCGCCGCCGACGCAGATCGCGTCCTGGTCGAGGATGCGGGCACGGAGGTCGGTCGGCGGCCAGGGGAACGTCCGCAGCACCGACGTGTCGGTGCGGAGCGCGAACCGTTCGTAGTACGTCGCGATCACTGCGTCCGACTCCGCCGTCGCGGTCGGCACGATCAGGAGGCGCGGACGATCCTTCCCGGTCAGCCCGAGGACGTAGCCGGTAGCAGCCGATCGGTCTGCTCGGGCGTGTCGCCGGCGCCGCCGAGGCCGACGATGTGCCTCCCGACCGCCACGAGACGAGTCTAGTGCGTCGCTTCTGCTTGAATCGACGCATGGGGTCGCGCTCGAAGCTCACGGTCGGAGACAGGTCGTACGACGTCTTCCGGCTCGCCGAGCTGCAGGCCTCCTACGACGTCGAACGTCTCCCTTACACGCTGCGCGTGCTGCTCGAGAACGTGCTGCGAAACGGCGAGCGACCGACGACGTCGACGCGGTCGCGCGCTGGGATGCGAACGCCGAGCCGTCGCGCGAGATCTCGTTCTCGCCGTCCCGCGTCCTCCTGCAGGATCTGACGGGCGTCCCCGCGGTCGTCGATCTCGCCGCGATGCGCAACGCGATGGCCGACCTCGGTGGCGATCCGCGGCGGATCAACCCGCTGATTCCCGCCGAGCTCGTGATCGACCACTCGGTGCAGGTCGACCTCTTCGCCTCGAGCCGGGCGTTCGCGCGCAACGTCGAGCTCGAGTTCACGCGCAACCGCGAGCGCTATGCGTTCCTGCGCTGGGGGCAACAGTCGTTCGACAACTTCTCGGTCGTGCCGCCCGGAACGGGGATCTGCCACCAGGTCAACCTCGAGTTCCTGGCACGCGTCGTCGACGACCGGGACGGCGTCGCGTTCCCCGACACGCTGGTCGGCACCGACTCGCACACGACGATGGTCAACGGCCTCGGCGTCCTGGGCTGGGGGGTCGGCGGGATCGAGGCCGAGGCGGCGATGCTCGGCCAGCCGCTGTCGATGCTGGTGCCGAAGGTGGTCGGCTTCAAGCTCTCCGGCGAGCTGCGCGAGGGCGCGACCGCCACCGACCTGGTGCTCACCGTGACCGAGCGTCTGCGGCAGGTCGGCGTCGTCGGGAAGTTCGTCGAGTACTTCGGCGACGGCGTCGCGTCGCTCTCGCTCGCCGACCGCGCCACGCTCGGGAACATGTCGCCCGAGTACGGCGCGACGTGCGGCTTCTTCCCGGTCGATCAGCGCGACGATCGACTACCTCCGGCTCACGGGCAGGAGCGACGAGCGGATCGCGCTCGTCGAGGCGTACTGCAAGGAGAACCTCCTCTGGCACGACCCGTCGGAGCACGCGACGTACTCGGAGATCGTCGCGCTCGACCTCGCCGACGTCGAGCCGTCGATCGCAGGCCCGCGGCGCCCGCAGGATCGCGTGCCGCTGCGTGACGCGAAGAGCTCGTTCCTCGGGCAGCTCGGCTCGTTCGGCGTCGACTACGCGAACGGCTCGCACGACCGCGCGGTCGCCGACACGTTCCCGGCCTCGGACCCGACGACGGAGCAGCAGCCCGGCGGCGTTCCCGAGCCCGTCGCGGATGCCGGCAGCGTCGCCCTCGCCGACCCGCCCACGCCGGAGCCGGTGCAGGTCTCGCTCGACGGCGAGACGTTCGAGCTCGACCACGGCTCGGTCGTGATCGCCGCAATCACCTCGTGCACCAACACGTCGAACCCCGCCGTGATGATCGCCGCCGGGCTCGTCGCCAAGAAAGCGGTCGAGCGCGGCCTCACGCGGCGGCCGTGGGTGAAGTCGTCGCTCGCGCCGGGCTCGAAGGTCGTCACCGAGTACTACGAGCGGTCGGGGCTCGACCGCTACCTCGACGAGCTCGGCTTCCAGACCGTCGGCTACGGCTGCACGACCTGCATCGGCAACTCGGGGCCCCTGCCGGACGAGATCTCGCAGGCGGTCGTCGGGCACGATCTCGTCGCCTGCTCGGTGCTCTCCGGCAACCGCAACTTCGAGGCGCGCATCCACCCGGAGGTGAAGGCGAACTACCTCGCGTCGCCGCCGCTCGTCGTCGTGTACGCGCTCGCCGGCCGCATGGACATCGACCTCGAGACCGAGCCTGTCGGCAGCGGATCCGACGGCGAGGACGTCTTCCTGCGCGACCTCTGGCCGTCGGCGGCCGAGGTTCAGCAGACGATCGCGGACTCGATCGACGGCGAGATGTTCCGCCGCACGTACAGCGACGTGTTCACGGGCGACGAAACCTGGCGCTCGATGCCGTCGTCCGAGAGCGAGCTCTACCCGTGGGAAGCCGAGCTCGACCTACGTGCGCCGGCCGCCCTACTTCGACGGGATGACGCGGGAGCCGGGAACGGTCCCCGACGTGATCGGCGCGCGCTGCCTGGTCTGGCTCGGCGACTCCGTCACGACCGACCACATCTCGCCGGCGGGGTCGATCAAGCCTGACTCGCCTGCCGGGCGCTACCTCCTCGAGCACGGCGTCGAGCGCAAGGACTTCAACTCGTACGGCGCGCGCCGCGGCAACCACGAGGTGCTCGTGCGCGGGACGTTCGCCAACGTGCGGCTGCGCAACCTGCTCGTACCGGGCTCGGAAGGCACGTGGACCGTGCACGTGCCGACCGGCGACGAGCTCTCGATCTACGACGCATCGCAGCGTTACCTCGCCGAGGGCACGCCGCTCGTCGTCCTCGCCGGCAAGGAGTACGGGTCGGGGTCGTCACGCGACTGGGCGGCGAAGGGGCCGAACCTGCTCGGCGTGAAGGCGGTGATCGCCGAGTCGTACGAGCGGATCCATCGCTCGAACCTGCTGATGATGGGCATCCTGCCGCTGCAGTTCCCGGACGGCGAGGGCGCGGCGTCGCTCGGGCTGACCGGACGTGAGGAGTTCTCGATCACGGGGGTCCGAGAACGGCGAGGCGAGCGAGGTCACGGTGCGGGCGGGCGACGTCGAGTTCACGGCCCGTGTACGCCTCGACACACCGCGCGAGCGCGAGTACCTGCAGCACGGAGGGATTCTTCCGTACGTGATCAGGCGCCTCCTCTCCTCGTAGTCGTCACCGCCCCGCGGGCGCGGGCAAGACGACGATCGCCGAGCGCGCTGCGATCGCTTTCGTAACGGTGCCTGGCACCAGGGGTAGGCTGTTCGTACCGGGGTGCCCCGCGGGGCTGAGAACACACCCGTCGAACCTGATCCGGTTCGTACCGGCGAAGGGAGAGGCTTGAGCGAGACGCAGACGCCGAACTGGGGGATCGAGCCCGTCCCGGACCGGCTGCGCGTGCTGAGCGCGTTCGACGGCTTCCTGCTGTGGGCGAACCTGTCGGTCTCGCTGCTTGTGATCGTCGCCGGCGCGTTCCTCGTCCTCCCGGCGTCGCAGTTCGGGCTCGCGCTCTCGCTGCCGGTGGCGATCGCCGCGATCGTCGCGGCCGCGGTGGTCGGCAACGTCCTGCTCGGGCTCGCCGGGCTGATCGGCGCAGACGCCCGCGTACCCGGCGATGGTGCTGCTGCGCGCGCCGCTCGGGCAGCGCGGCTCGTACCTGCCGACCGGCCTGAACATCCTTCAGTGCCTCGGGTGGTCGGTCTTCGAGCTGATCGTGATCGCGACCGGCGCGAGCGCCCTGTCGAAGCAGGTGTTCGGCTTCGGCGGCATCGACTTCTGGAAGGTGCTGTTCGGCGTCGTCGCCACCGTGCTCGCGTTCCTCGGCCCGGTCGGATTCGTGCGGCGCTACGTGCGCAAGTTCGCAGTCTGGATCGTGATCGCCTCACTGCTCTATCTGGGCTGGTGGTCGCTGCACGGTCAGCACGCCGACGCGCTGTGGCACCGGAGCGGATCGCACGCGTTCTGGCCCGGCTTCGACCTCGTCCTCGCCTCGGTCATCAGCTGGACGCCCCTGGCCGCGGATTACACGCGCTTCTCGCGCTCGCGCGGCGCGGGGTTCTGGGGGACAGGCGTCGGCTATTTCGTGCCGACCGTGCCGCTCTTCGCGCTCGGCGCGGTGATCGCGATGTCGCGGAGCATCTCCGATGCGCCGGGCCTGCTGACCGCGATCGCGGCAGGCGGCGCGGCCAGCGTGCTCGCCCTCCTCGCGCTGACCGTCGACGAGAGCGACGAGGCGTTCGCAAACGTCTATTCGGGGGCGGTCAGCCTGCAGAACCTCCTCCCACGCGTTCCGCAGCGGCTGCTCGTGACGGCCACTGCGGCAATCGCGACGCTCGGCGCGCTGCTCGTCGACCTGCGGAACTACCAGCCGTTTCTCTATCTGCTCGGATCGTTCTTCGTGCCGCTCTTCGCGGTGCAGTTGGCCGATTGGATCGTTGCGGGCTGCCACTATCGGCGCGCCGACGTGTTCGAGGGCCCGGCCGTCCGAGTCGAGATGATCGTTGCCTGGCTCGTCGGGTTCTGTCTGTACCAGTGGCTCTCTCCGGTGGGCCCGGGCTGGTGGACGCGTGTCGTCGCACACACCCACCCGCACGCCCTCCCGTGGGGAGGCGCGTCGCTGCCGAGCTTCGCGGTCGCATTCGGGCTCGCGGCGGTCGTACGTCTCGTCGCACGCAGGAGGAGAGCTCCTATTCTCGCGAGCGCGTGATCGCGCTCATCGGCAACCTCTCCTGCGACCTCTTCCCCGGCCGTGTCCCCCGTGTCGGTGGCGGCGCGTACCACGGTGCCCGCGCGCTCAGCCGGCTCCGCGTCCCCGCCCGCGTGATCACGCGCTGTGCGGCGGCCGAGCGCGAGACGCTGCTGCCGCCACTCGTGCGGCTCGGAACGCCGGTGCAGTGGATCCGCGGCGACTCGACGTCGACCTTTGCCTTCGAGTTCGACGGCGAGCAGCGCACGATGGAGGTCGAGGAGATCGGCGATCAGTGGCAGCCCGTCGACCTTCGCGTGCCGTCCCGGGCCCGATGGGTGCACCTGGCCGCGCTGTTCCGTGGTGAATTCCCCGCCGAAACGGTCGCGTCGCTCGCCCGCCGCAGCCGCGTCTCGCTCGACGCCCAGGGCCTCGTCCGCGCGCCCGAGCTCGGCCCCTTGCGGCTGGACGACGAGTACGACCCGGAGATCCTGCGGCACGTGTGGGTCCTGAAGCTCGCCGACGAGGAGGCGAGGGTGGTCGGCGACGTCACGGCGCTCGGGATCAAGGAGGTCGTGGTCACGCACGGCTCGCGGGGCTCGACGGTGTACTGCGGCGGCACCTCGGAGTTCGTTCCCGCCCGCCCACTCGACGTCAACGCGACCGGGGCCGGCGACGCGTTCGCGACCGCATACGTGGCCGGACGCGACGCGGGCCTGCGCCCCGTCGGCGCCGCCAGACGCGCCACGGCCGTCGTCGCCGCCGTCCTGTCCGAGTGATCGCGCTCGTTCGCACGGTCGACGGCACGTTCGGGGTCGATCTGGACGCCGATGACGTGGTGCCGTGGGACGGGCCCGTGTCGCCGGCAGCAGACGTCGTGCTGAACCTGCCGCGGCTCGTCGCGACGACCGCCGTCGGCGCGACGGTGGTCGCGGTCGTCGCCGCGAAGCCGCCGCTGCTCGTGTCACACGACGCCGGCTCGACCTGGCGGGCGGCGGGGCACGGACTGCCGCCCGGCCGCGCCGTGGCGCTCGGCGAGTCGAATCCCGACCTCGTGGTCTACGCGGCGCGGAACCGGCTCTACCTGTCCACGGACGGCGGCCGCTTCTGGTCGGCGCTCACCGTCGAGCTGCCGGAGATCGAAGCGCTCGAGCTCAGGGAAGCTTGAACTCGCCGCGCGCCACGATCACGGAGCAGCCGCCGACGAGGACGCGCTCGATGCGGTCCGCGCTGCCGTCGACGCGCGCGTAGAGCGTCGACGGACGGCCGATCTCGGCCCCCTGCGCGATCTCGATCTCCTCGCCGAAGGCGATGCGACCGTGCCGCGCCAGGTGAATTGCCAGCGGGCCTGCGGCCGACCCGGTCGCCGCGTCCTCGACCACACCGTGCGCCGGCGCGAACATCCTCGTCTTCCAGTTGCGGCCGTCGCGCGCGAAGCAATTCACACCGTCGTCGGTGGCCGCCACGAGCGCTGCGACGTCCGGTTGCAGCGCGGCCACGGCCGCGGGCGAGTCGAGCTCGAGATAGACGTGACCGGGCCCGAGCTCGTATCGCTCGACCGGCAGCCCGGAGCCCTCGACACCGACCGCCGCGAGGATGGCGGCGGGATCCTCGACCCGCGACCACACCGGGATCGGCTGCTCCATGCGCCCGAAGACGATCCGCGGCCCGTCCCGATCGAGCTCGACGGGGATGACCCCTGCGCCCGTCTCGAGCCGGAGCACCATCTTCTGCAGCGGGCCGCCGAGCACGAACGCGGCTCCAAGGGTCGGGTGGCCCGCAAACGGCAGCTCTCGCCCGGGCGTGAAGATGCGGATCCGGACGTCCGCCTCCGGGTTCTCGGCCGGGAGCACGTAGACGGTCTCGCTGAACCCGATCTCGCGCGCGAGCGGCTGCAGCGTCTCCTCCGGGATCTCGCGCGCGTCGGTGAAGACGGCGAGCTGGTTGCCGGCCAGCGGAACGTCGGTGAAGACGTCGACGACGACGAAGCGAAAGCCGGCCACGATTCGAGTCTAGAGCCCCACGTGGTACCGGCCGGTTCCTAGACTGACGGGATGGAACGGAAGCTCGCGACCGTGCTCTTCGTGGACCTGGTCGACTCGACGGGGCTCGTCACGGCGAGCGACCCGGAGGTCGTGCGCCGCCGCGTCAACAGCTACTTCGAGCGGGCCTCGGCGTGCATCGCCCTGCACGGGGGGACGGTGGAGAAGTTCGCCGGCGACGCCGTCATGGCGGCGTTCGGGGTGCCGCAGGCGCATGAGGACGATGCCGAGCGCGCTGTGCGCTCGGCGTTCGCCGTGCTCGAGGCGGTCGACCAGCTCGGCCTGCAGGCGCGCGCCGGCGTCGAGTCGGGTGAGGTGGTCGTCGGCGACGGCGACTCGACGTTCGTGACCGGCGAAGCGGTCGTGCTCGCCGCGCGGCTCCAGCAGTCGGCGCCGCCCGGGACGGTCACGCTCGGCCCCGGCGCCCGGCGGCTGACCGCCGGTGCGATCGACGCCGAGGACTCGGGCCCGCTCGAGATCCGGCCGGGCGAGCCGATCTGGACGTGGCGGGCGAAACGGGTGCTCGCGGCGCGCGAGCGGCACCGCCAGGCGCCGTTCGTCGGCCGCGAGCCGGAGCTCGAGCTGTTGCAGAACACGTACGACCGCACGCTGCGCGACCGGCGGCCACACCTCATGACCATCTTCGGCGACCCCGGCGTCGGCAAGTCGCGCCTGGTCGCCGAGTTCGCGGACGGCATCGAGCGGGCGACCGTGCTCACCGGTCGCGCGCTGCCCTATGGCGAGGGGATCACGTACTGGCCGATCGCCTCGATGGTGAAGGCCTCGGCCGGGATCACCGACGACGACCCGGCGGCCGAGGCCTTCGAGAAGCTCCGCGTGTCGTGCGAGAGCGATGCCGTCGCCGACCTGCTCGGCGTCGCGCTCGGGTTGCTCGGCGCCACGGAGGGGATCGGGGCAGACGCCGAGATCGCCTGGGCGACGCTGCGCTGGGCTGAGGAGCTCGCCGACGCCCAACCGCTCGTCCTGATCTTCGAGGACGTGCAGTGGGCCGACGAGCGCCTGCTCGAGGTGATCGAGAACCTGGCGCGCGCCCGTCGCCCGATCCCGCTGCTCCTGGTCTGCATCGCGCGGTTCGAGCTGCTCGACACGCGACCGGCGTGGGGCGGCGGGAATCCGCGCTCGGCGGCGATCGAGGTCGCCCCGCTCGACGACGACGAGAGCGACCAGCTCGCCGCGCTCCTCCTGCCCGCCGCGGGCGGCGAGGCAGAAGAACAGCGCGCGCTGCTCATCGAGAAGGCCGAGGGGAACCCGCTCTTCCTGGAGGAGACGGCGCGCATGCTGCTCGAGTCGAACCTCGACTGCGCGTCCCTCGACCGGATCCCGGACAGCATCCAGGCGCTGATCGCCGCCCGGATCGACCTGCTCGGGGCGGGGCACAAGCGCCTCCTGCAGCAGGCGGCAGTGATCGGCAGGGTCTTCTGGCGCGGCGCGCTCGAGCATCTCGCGCCCGGCGCCGACGTGCCGTCGCTGCTCGAAGGGCTGCTCGAGCGCGACCTGATCGCTCCGGTCGAGCGATCGACGATCTCCGGCGATCGCGCCTTCCAGTTCACGCACGTGCTCATCCGCGACGTGGCGTACGGCGCGCTCACGAAGGCGGAGCGCGCCGAGACCCATCGGTCGTTCGCCGGGTGGGTGCCGGTCGAGCTCGTCGAGGTGAGCGCATACCACCTCGACCGTGCCTGCGCGCTTCTGGCCGAGCTCGACGGCGCGCCGCCGGAGGCGCTCGCCGTCGAGGCTGCGGCGGCACTGGAGGCGGCCGGTCGCCGCGCGTACGGCGCCGACTCGTTCGCGAAGGCACGCCGCCTCGCCCGCCGCGCGCACGAGCTCTCGCCGACACCGCACCGCTTGTATCTCGCCGCGGATGCCGCGTGCCAGCTCGGCGACCTCGGAACGGTTGCGACCGAGATGGAGCAGGTCCGGATCCAGGCAGCGGCGGCCGGCGACGCCGCGCTCGAGGGCCGCGCGCTGTGCGGGCTCGCGACGGCCGCGCTCGGGCGGGACGGCGACCCCGTCGAGTCGGTGCGCCTCGCCGAAGAGGCGCTCGCAACGCTCCCGGCGGACGACCTCGAGGCGCGCGCAACGGCGCTGCGCCGGCTTGCCTCGGCTGCCTGGTGGACGAACGACCTACGCGCCGCCGAGAGCTCGACGCGGGAGGCACTCGCGTTGGCCGATCGCGCGGAGCGAGACGATCTGCGCATCGACGCGCTCGGCCAGCTGCAGTGGCTGCTCGAGCTGCAGTTGCAGCTCGACGCCGCCGAGGAGGTCTTCGCCGAGCGCCCGATCGGGGAGGGGGTGCTCACCCGCGCCCGCGCCGCGCACGCGCTCGGATCCCTGCGTCGGATGCAGGGCAGGCTGCCCGAAGCCTCGCACCTCCTCGCGGAGGCGCGGCTCCTCTACCTGGACGTCGGCGCGTCCGGCGACGCAGCGATGTGCGGGCTCATCCTCGGCTGGATGGCGCTGGTCGACGGGCTCGCCGAGCAGGCCGAGCACGAGTTCCGCGACGCGGCGCGCGTCTTCGCCGGCAACGAGGACCACGGACGGCTCGCCGAGGCGCACCGCGCACTCGCCGAGGCGTTGCTGGCCCTGGGCAGGATCGAGGAGGCCGACCGCTTCGCGTCACAGGCCCGCTCGGAGGTGAGCGACCACGACCTCACCTCGCTGACGTCGACGATCTCGACCCTCGGGCTCGTCCGCGCCGCCCAGGGCTACGACGAGGAGGCCGAAGGCCTGCTGCGCGAGTCCCTCGGGATGCTCGACGGCAGCGACTACCGCCTGCTCGAGGCAGAAGCCCGGGTGGCGTTCATCCGTTTCCTCCGAGCCCGCGGTCGCCTCGACGAGGCCGCGGCGGTCGAAGCACGGCTGCCCGAGCGGGTCCCGGGCTGGCTCGGGACGGCAGACGCGCACGTTCCCGCCCCGGTCTGAACGTCGGCTGGAGCCGCCCCGCCTCCTCTCCAGGACGGCAGGGCGGCTCCGATAGCCGAGTCGATCTGTCAGGCGCCGACGGTCGGGTCCGCCGGGAGAAGGAACTGCGTCTCGTCGGACTCGAGTCGCTGGAGCTCCTCCTCGGTGCCCATCCGAACCGGGCCCTTGAACCACTTGCGCGCCGAGACAACCCACCAGCCGCCGAAGAACAGGCCGATGCCCGCGAACCAGAGCACCGTGTAGTTCGTCAGCGACCACGAGAAGTTCGGCGACCAGGGGAGCCCGTCGTAGAAGAGCGGCAGGCTGAAGAGCACCGCGATGAAGGCCACCCAGATCAGTGAGATCGAGTCGATCCACTTGTAGTGCCTGCCGAGGCTCCACGCCCCGTGCTCGAACCTGTCGCCGAGACGGAGCCGGAGGAACACCGGCAGCACGAACGCGATGTAGAGGCCGATCACCGCAATCGCAGTTCCGGCCGCATAGCCGACCAGGTAGTTCCAGATCGCAGGAATCATCAGCAGTGCGGACAGCACGCCGATCGCGAACACGGCGAACACCGGGACACGGCGCCGCGACACACGCCGCCACAACGAGTGCCCCGGCACAGCGCCGTCGCGGGAGAAGGCAAACATCATCCGCGAGGCCGAGGTGGTCGACGCCGTCAGGCAGAAGAACTGGGCGACCACGCAGATGAAGAGCAGCGCGTCGGACCAGTTCTGGCTCATCGACGTCTTCCAGATCCACGGCACCACCGTCCCGATGTTCGTGAGCGCACCCTGGGTGCTCGGGATCGCGAAGGTGACGGCGACGAGGAGGATGAAGCCGAAGATCACCGAGACGACGACCGACATGTACATGCCCACAGCGGCCATGCGCGACGCCTGTTGCGTCTCCTCGGCCATGTGCGCCGAGGCGTCGAAGCCGGTGATCGTGTACTGCGACATCAGCAGACCGAGGCCGAACACGAGCCAGAACGCGGCGTGCTGGAAGCCGATCGCATTGTGGCCGTAACCGGTCGCGTTGACCTTGCCGGTGAACACGTACGACAGCGACTGGTGATGACTCGGGACGACGATCAACACGACCACGATCACCGCGACGCCGACCATGTGCCAGTAGGCCGAAACCGTGTTCAGGAGCGAGGTGATCCTGACGTCGAAGACGTTGATCAGGCATGCGGCGAGCATGAAGACCGCATAGACGAAGTAGACCGTCTCGTTGTAGTCGAAGCCGAACCAGCTGTTCATGTGCTTCTCGAACGAGAACAGGTCGTCGAAGAGAACGGTCGCGAACGTCGACAGTCCGTATCCGATCGCGGCCGTGACGGCGATCTGCCCGATCAGGTTGAACCAGCCCGTCGCCCAGCCCCAGCCGGGGCTGCCGAGCTTGGACGCCCAGTAGTAGAGGCCGCCCGCAGTCGGGAACGACGACGCAATCTCGGCCATGCCGAGCGCGATGATCGTGGAGAAGAGACCGACAATCAGCCAACCCCACGTGACGGCGATCGGACCACCGCTCTCGAACGCAATGTAGTAAGACGTCAGGCAGCCTGCCAGGATCGAGATGATGGTGAAGGAGATCGCAAAGTTCTGGAACCCCCCCATCGCTCGGAACAGCTCCTGCGCGTACCCCAACCGGTGCAGCTGCCTCTCGTCCTCCGAGATCCTGTACCCCGGCGCCGGGTCGCTCGTACTCACACCAAACCTCCCTCGCGTGTCTCTGGGATTGCGCCCGGAGCACCTGCCGGACGAGTTGCGTATTCACTCCATCCGCCCGCGTCTCTGTCAAGCCGATCGACGCCGGGGAGCGCGGCGCCATAGAGTCCGGATCCCCGGAAAGCCAAGGAGGCAACAGTCGTGGTGACGCTCGAGGAGCTGCGCGCCGATTCGTCGATCGACACGGTGATCATGGCGTTCACCGACATGCAGGGCCGGCTGCTCGGCAAGCGGCTCCACCGCGACTTCTTCTTCGAGCAGATCGACCACGGGCACGGCACCGAGGGCTGCAACTACCTGCTCGCGCTCGAGATGGAGATGGACCCCGTCCCCGGCTACGAGATCGCGTCGTGGGAGCGCGGCTACGGCGACTTCGAGCTCGTGCCGGACCTGTCGACGCTCCGCCGGATCCCGTGGCTCGAGGCGACCGCGCTCGTCCAGTGCGACGTCAACTGGGCCGACGGCTCTCCCGTTCGCCCCTCACCCCGCCAGGTGCTGCGCGCCCAGGTCGAGCGGGCACGCGACCTCGGCTTCGAGGTGATGGTCGGGTCGGAGCTCGAGTTCTACCTCCTCAAGGAGACCTACGAGCAGGCGCACGCCCAGCACTACCGTGACCTGACGCCGTCGGTGCCGTACATCCTCGACTACCACATCCTCGCCTCGACCTATGCGGAGCCGCTGCTCCGGCAGATCCGCAACGGCATGGTCGGCGCCGGAATGCGCGTGGAGACCTCGAAGGGCGAGGCGTGGCCCGGGCAGCACGAGATCAACTTCCGCTACGCCGACGCGGTACGCGCGGCCGACGACCACGTCGTCTACAAGAACGGGGCCAAGGAGATCGCGCATCTGAACGGCTGCTCGGTCACGTTCATGGCGAAGCCGGACCACAGCTGGATCGGGTCGTCCTGCCACATCCATTCGTCGTTCTGGCGTGACGGCGAGAGTGCGTTCGCCGGCGAGACCGAGGTGTTTCGGCAGTACCTCGCCGGCCAGATCGCGTGCGCGCGCGAGCTCGCGATCTTCTTCGCGCCGAACATCAACTCGTACAAGCGGTTCGCCGCGGGGTCGTGGGCGCCGACCACGCTCGCCTGGGGCCGCGACAACCGCACGTGCGGATTCCGCGTCGTCGGTCACGGCGCGGGCCTGCGCGTCGAGACCAGGATCCCCGGCGGCGACGTCAATCCGTACCTCGCGTTCGCCGCGCTGATCGCGTCGGGCCTGCACGGCATCGAGCAGGGGCTCGAGCTGGGGCCCGCGCTGGAGGGGAATGCCTACGTCTCGGACGCAGAGCGGTTCCCGTCGACGCTGCGCGAGGCGATCGCTGCGCTCGAGCGCGGATCGTTCGCGCGAGGCGCATTCGGCGACGACGTCGTCGACCACTACCTCAACTACGCGCGCACCGAGCAGGAGCTCTACGACCGCGTCGTCACCAGCTACGAGCGCGAGCGCTTCTTCGAACGTGGGTAGACCCCGGATCGGCATCACGACCTACCTGACCGACGCCGCGTGGTCGTACTGGAAGCTGCCCGCCGCACTGATCCCCGCGTCGTACGTGCAATCGGTCGAGCTGGCGGGCGGGTCGCCGCTGCTCGTGCCGCCCGGTGCCGGGATCGAGGAGACCCTGGAGGCCGTGGACGGGCTCGTCTTCTCCGGCGGCTCCGACCTCGATCCGCAGCTGTACGGCTCCGAGCCCCACGAGGCGACCGGGGGCGTCGTCCGCGAGCGCGACGAGTTCGAGCTCGAGCTGATGCGCGCTGCGCTCGATCGCGACCTGCCCGTTCTGGCGATCTGCAGGGGATCGCAGGTGCTGAACGTCGCCCGTGGCGGCGGGATCGAGCAACACCTCCCCGACCGCCTCGGCGACGAGGTGCACCGGCAGGTGCCGGGGACGTTCGGCGAGCACGGCGTCGACGTCCTCCCGGACACGCGGCTCGCCGGGATCGTCGGCCCGCGCGCGGCGGTCAAGTCGCACCACCATCAGGGGTTCGACCAGCTCGGTGCGGGCCTGCGCGAGTCCGCTCGAGCCGACGACGGCACGCTCGAGGGCGTCGAGGACCCGGATCGCCGCTTCGCCATCGGCGTCCTCTGGCATCCCGAGGAGGACGACGAGAAGGCGCTGTTCGCAGCGCTCGTCGCCGCTGCGGCCGAGCACCGCAAGCGGGTCGATTAGCGAACCGGCGCGCCGGCTAGCGCTTCTCTCATCGCTCGGTTCGCGACTTCGTCAGGCCGGTTCCAGCCGGCGCCGTTCGCGCTGGGCGCGGGACGGGACGTGCACGTTGCTGACGAGCCGGAGTTTCTCGAGCCCACGGATCACCCACCACGAGGGGTCGAACTGGAAGCGGTCGAGGCCGTGCCGTGCGGATGCCGGGAACGCATGGTGGTTGTTGTGCCACCCTTCGCCGAAGACGAGCAGCGCCACGATCCAGTTGTTTCGCGCCTCGTCCCGCGAGCGATAGTCCTGCCGGCCGAACATGTGGCAGATCGAGTTCACCGAGAACGTCGCGTGCTGGTAGAGGAAGATGCGGATCAGGCCGCCCCACACCATGGCCTCGATGCCACGCTCCCACGTGCCGCCGATCACCCAGCCGAGCGCGAACGGCAGCCCCAGCGTGAGCAGGACCCAGAGCAGGTAGAGACGGTCGATCCAGACGATCAGCAGATCGCCGTAGAGATCCTTGCCGTACTCGACTCCCTCCTCCATGCCGAGGTTCTTGAAGAGCCAGCCGACGTGTGCGTGGATGAAGCCCCGGACGGCGCCGAGCGGCCCGTCTCCGTGCCCGACGTGCGGAGAGTGGGGATCGCCGGGCTGGTCGGAGAGGGCGTGGTGCTTGCGGTGATCGGTGACCCACTGGATCAGCGGGCCCTGCATCGTCATGCAGCCGAGGATCGCGAGCGTCGCCTTGACAGGCGGCGTCGCGTCGAAGCCCTTGTGCGTGAAGTAGCGGTGGAAGCCGATCGTCGTGCCGAAAGCGCAGACGACGTAGAAGGCGAGCATGATCACAACGTCCGTCCAGTGGAAGGCGACGCCCCAGAGCAGCCCCGCGGCGAGGATGATCCCGAGCGGCGGCACGATCACCGCGACGAGCGTCACGATCTGGCTGATCCGGCTCGTTCCCGGCCGAACCGTTCCGATGGCTGCGGTCATGCGGCGGCCCACCCTTCGATCCGCTCGACGACGAGCGTCGCCCACCGGCGTGCGCCCGGCAGCGGGACGACCCTCGAGCGCGCGCGGAGCGCGATCCCGTGCAGAGCGCCCGGGATGAGGCGGTAGCTGCCGTCGATCCCGAGGCGTGTCGCGCGGTCGAAGCCGCGGCGCGAGCTCGAGGGGCTGACCCCGGGGATGCCCGGGAGCCAGCGGTCGAGCGAGCCGTGCAGGACGTCGAGGCGCTTGCCGCGCAGCGGCTCGAGCTCGAGGCGGTCGGGCAGCCAGGGGGCGAGCCCGAGGACGCCTTCGACGCTCGGCGCATCGGCGCTCCGCACCGCGACGGCACCGCCCATCGAGAAGCCGACGAGGAGCGTGCGAGACGCGCCGGCGGCGGCGACTGCGGCGCGGGTGTCCTGTTCGCAGAGGTCGAGCGCGTGCCACGACTTGACGCGGTAGCGCACCTCGGAGAAGGCGATGGACGGCAACAGCGGTGCGACGTGGCGCACGAGCCATTCGAGCGACGCGCTCCACGTGCCGGGCACCTGGTCCGATTGGCCGCCGTTGATGCAGACGACCGTCGGGCGCGCTTCCGGGCCGGTCGTACGCATCTCGGCGCCGGTTGTGAGGGTGATCGGCGATACCGCCCGCGTGGTCGCCCGCCGGGGCGGCCGCGGTGTTCGCGTTGCTCACGTTCCGGTCGCGCTCTCGTGCACGGCTGCCTCCCAGCTGAACTGGCATCGACTCGTATTCGCCGCACGGGGCCGCGGCGGTTCGGAATGCGGATGGTACGCGCGTGTGCCCTAATCGGCCGGTGGAGTGGCGGCCGTGTCCCGTCGCCTGGCGAGGGTGACAAAAGTGAAACATCGGTTCCACAGGTCGAATTTGCGCGCACTTGCCGGCTACGGTCGGCCGGTGCCGTGTCGCCCACCCATCGATCCACAGGGCTACTACCACGTCTCGACCCGTGGAAACTTCGGCCAGCCGCTTTTCGAGGCTGTGGACGACCATGAGCTCTATCTCTCCCTCTACGGTCGAACGGCGAACAAGCTCGGCTGGATCACGCTGGCCTGGACGCTGATTTGGAACCATCACCATTTCCTGATCAAGCTGACCGACGGCGGGCTCAGCGAAGGGATGCGGATCATCAACGGCTCGTTTTCGCGTCGTATCAACGCGATGAGCGGCCGAACCGGCAGCGGCCACCTGGTCAGGCACAGCTTCTATGCAGACCTGCTCGAGACCGAAGCCCACCTGCTCGCCGTTTGCCGGTACATCGACCTGAACGCGGTTGCAGCGAGGCCGGAGGAGACGCTCGAGCACTGGCCGTGGTCTGGCTATCGCGCCTCGGTGGGTCTCGAGCATCCACGTCCGTTCCACCACGTCTCGAGCCTGCTCGAGCTGTTCGGCCCGACGCCGAATGCTGCGCGCCGCGCCTACCGCCGCTTCGTCGAGGACGGCCTTGCCTTGCTGGGCCATGTCCCGTCGCCAGGCGACGGTGACAAACCCCGCGCGTGATTCAATCGCCGGGTGACGGTCACCGTCGTCAACCCGGCCACCGAGGAGCCGATCGCATCGCTCGACGAGGCCGGGGTCGACGAGACCGACGCCGCCGTCGAACGCGCCCGCGCCGCCTACCCGGCCTGGCGCGCGATCGCTCCCGCCGACCGCGCCCGCCTGCTCCGCCGCCTCGCGACCCTGATCGAGGACAACCACGAGCAGCTCGCGCAGATCGAGTCCGCGAACGTCGGCAAGCCCATCTCGGGCGCCCGGGGTGAGGTCGCCAACGTGGCGCAGGTGTTCCACTTCTACGCGGGCACCGTCGACAAGCACCACGGCGAGACGATTCCCGTCGCCGGCGGCATCGACCTCACCCTCCGCGAACCGCTCGGCGTCGTCGGCCTGATCGTCCCGTGGAACTTTCCGCTCAACATCGCCTCGTGGAAGCTCGGCCCCGCACTCGCGTGCGGAAACACCGTCGTCATCAAGCCCGCCGAGCTCACCCCCTCTCCACCCTCCGCCTCGCCGAGCTCGCGCTCGACGCGGGGATCCCCGAGGGCGTGCTCAACGTGCTCGTCGGCAAGGGCTCGGTGGTCGGCCGGCGGCTCGTCGAGCACGAGCACGTGGCGAAGATCGGCTTCACCGGGTCGACCGAGGTGGGCCGCGAGGTCATGCGCGGCGCAGCCGGGACGATCAAGCGCGTGACGCTCGAGCTCGGCGGCAAGTCGGCCAACGTGATCTTCGCCGACGCCGACCTCGAACAGGCCGCGGCCGTCGCGCCGTACGCCGTGTTCGACAACGCCGGCCAGGACTGCTGCGCCCGCTCGCGCATCCTGGTCGAGCGTACGGCGTACGACCGGTTCGCCGACCTGTTCGTCGACGCGACACGCGGCGTCAACGTCGGCGACCCGGCTGCCGACGCCACCGAGATGGGCCCGTTGATCTCCGCCGCCCACCGCGAGACCGTCTCCGGCTTCGTCGACGGAACCGCGCTGTTCCGCGGCGACGTCCCCGCGGGCAAGGGCTACTGGTACCCCTGCACCGTCGTTGAGGCGACGAACGAGGATCGCATCGCACGCGAAGAAGTCTTCGGCCCTGTTGCCGCGCTGATCCCGTTCGACGACGAGGCCGACGCCATCCGCATCGCCAACGACTCGCCGTACGGGCTGTCGGGGTCGATCTGGACCCGCGACGGCGGCCGCGCGCTCCGCGTCGCCCGCGCACTCGAGAGCGGCGTCATCAGCGTCAACTCGAACAGCTCGGTGCGGGTGCAGGCGCCGTTCGGCGGCTTCAAGCAGTCGGGGTTCGGCCGCGAGCTCGGGATGCACGGGCTGGCCGGCTACTCCGAGGTGAAGAACGTCTTCTACTCGACGGAGGTCTGAGGAGCATGGCGGGTCGCCTGCAGGGCAAGGTGTGTGTGATCACAGGCGCCGGCAGCGGCATGGGCCGCGACGCAGCGATCCTCTTCACCGAGGAAGGCGCGTCGGTCTGCGCCGCCGACGTCGACGACGCGGCGGCCGAGCAAACGGCTGCGTTGTGCCCCGGGTCGATCGCGCAGCGGGTCGACGTCGCCGACGAAGCGAGCGTCGCGGAGATGATGACCGTGGCCGCCGGGCACTTCGGCGGCATCGACGTCCTCTACAACAACGCCGGGATCTCGCCGGCCGACGACGCCTCCGTGCTGGAGACGAGCGTCGAGGCGTGGGACCGCGTGCAGGCGGTGAACACGAAAGGCGTCTTCCTCTGCTGCAAGCACGGCATCCCGCACCTGCTCGCCCGCGGCGGCGGTTCGGTGATCAACGTCGCCAGCTTCGTCGCGATCGTCGGCGCCGCGACCTCGCAGATCTCCTACACGGCGTCGAAGGGCGCGGTGCTGTCGATGACGCGAGAGCTCGCCGTCCAGTTCGCCCGCGAAGGCGTGCGCGTGAACGCGCTCTGCCCCGGCCCGGTCGAGACGCAGCTCCTGCTCTCGATCTTCGGCGACGACCCCGCGGCGCTCGAGCGCCGACGCGCCCACTGGCCGACAGGCAGGCTGGCGAAGCCACGCGAGGTCGTCAACGGCGCGCTGTTCCTCGCGAGTGACGAATCGTCGTACGTCACCGGCACGTCCTTCCTCGTCGACGGCGGCCTGACGGCCGCGTACGTGACGCCGGAGTAGAGCGTCGTGCGCGTCTGCTTGATGGTCGAGGGCCAGGAAGGCGTCGACTGGCCGCAGTGGCTCGCGCTCGGCCGCGCCGCCGAGGCGGCGGGGCTCGAGGGCCTCTTTCGCTCCGACCACTACCGCTCGATCGTGCGCGGCGAGCCGGCCGGGTCACTCGATGCGTGGGCTGTGCTGGCGGCGCTCGCGGCGTGCACCGAGCGCATTCGCCTCGGGACGATGGTGTCGCCCGTCACCTTCCGGCCCGCGGCGGTGCTCGCGAAGAATGTCGTCACCGTCGACCACATCTCGAACGGCCGTGCCGAGCTCGGAATCGGAGCCGGCTGGTACGAGGCCGAGCACGAGACGTACGGCTTCCCGTTCGGCACGACCCGCGAACGGCTCGACGAGCTCGACCGGCAACTCGCGGAGATCACCCGGCAGCTCACCGAGGCCGACGACGTTCGCCCACAGCCGGTCCAGCGACCGCGACCGCCGATCATCGTCGGGGGCCGCGCGAGGCCGCGCACGGTGCAGGCCGCCGTCCGCTTCGCCGACGAATACAACACCGTCTTCCCCAGTGTCGACGAGGCTCGTGAGCGCTGCCGCATCCTCGCGGACGCCGCGCACGAGGCCGGCCGCGAGCCTCTGCGCTTCTCGATGATGATCGGCTGCGTCGTCGGCCGCGACCGAGCTGACGCCGACGAGCGCATTGGGGCCTGGCGCGCGCTCACCGGCCAGGACGGCTCGCCCGGAATCGCTGGCACGGTCGACGAGGTCGTCGCGCAACTACGCGCGTACGAGGCCGCCGGCGTCGAGCGGACGATGCTCCAGCACCTCGTGCACGAGGACGTCGAGATGGTCGCCGTGCTGGGAGAGGTGGCGGCTGCGCTGTCCGTCTAGGCTGGCCGCGTGCGCGTCTTCCTCGTTCGCCACGCCAGCGCGGCACCGGGCACGCCCGACGAGGAACGCCCGCTGACCGCCGAGGGCCGCGCGGAGGCGGACGCGCTCGCCGAGCGCCTGGCGGCCGTAGGCCTCGACGCCGTCCTCTCGAGCCCACTCCTGCGGGCGTGCCAGACCGCCGAGATCGTGGCGAAAGCTGCAGGGCTCGAGGCCGAGGTGCAGCGCGGGCTCGCGCCGGGCGCCACGCTGGCGTCAGTGCGGGACGCAGTCGAAGGCCACGGTGGGACGGTGGCGGCCGTCGGCCACCAGCCCGACTGCGGGAACATCATCGAGGAGCTCACCGGCGAGCGCCGCCCGTTCCCCACCGGCAGCTATGCGGAGATCGAGCTGTGAGCGCGATCGTCGTTCGCGGGCTGCGCAAGACGTACGGGTCGAACGAGGCGGTGCGCGGCATCGACTTCACGATCGAGGCGGGCGAGGTGTTCGGTCTGCTCGGGCCGAACGGCGCCGGCAAGACGACGACCGTGGAGATCCTCGAGGGCTACCGCAAGCGCGACGCCGGCACGGTCGAGGTGCTCGGGGCCGACCCCGCGACCGCCGGTCCGCGCTGGCGCGAGGACGTCGGGTTCGTGCTCCAGTCCTCGTCGCTCTACCCGAACCTGTCGGTGGCGGAGAGCCTGCGCCTGTTCGCCGGGTACTACACGGCGCCGCGGGATCCCGACGAGGTGGTCGACCTGGTGGGGCTCGGCGACAAGCGCGACGCGCGGGCGCGCACGCTGTCGGGCGGGCAGAAGCGCAGGCTCGACCTCGGGCTCGCGCTCGTCGGCGACCCGTCGGTGTTGTTCCTCGACGAGCCGACGACGGGGCTCGACCCCGGTGCGCGCCGCGCCGCCTGGGACACGGTGCGGGGCTTGCGCGAGCTCGGCAAGACCGTGCTGCTGACCACGCACTACCTCGACGAGGCGGAGCAGCTCGCCGATCGCGTCGCGGTGCTGCGGCGCGGCGAGATCGTGAGCGAGGGCACCCCGGCGGAGCTGACCGGCGGCTCCGTCGAGACCGAGATCCGCTATCGCGCCGGCGAAGACGAGGTCGTCGAGCGCACAAGAGAGCCGACGCGGCGGCTCTACGAGCTCGCCGGGGAGGCGCTCGCGCGCGGCGAGGAGCTGGAGGCGCTCGAGGTGCGCCGGCCCACGCTCGAGGACGTCTATCTCGAGCTGACCGACGAGTGAGGCTGCTGCTGCACGAGTTCCGCGCGGAGCAGCGGCTCTTCTGGCGGAACCGCGAAGCCGCGTTCTTCACGTTCCTGCTTCCGGTCATCTTCTTTCTCGTCTTCGGCTCGATCTACGGGAACTCGACGATCACCAAGGAGCACCTGCGCGCTGCGCCGTTCCTGCAGGCAGGAATGGTCGGGTACGGGGTGGCGTCGACGGCGTTCGCGGGGCTCGCGATCTCGATGGTCGTGCGCCGCGAGAGCGGCGTGCTCAAGCGCGTGCGCGGAACGCCGCTGCCGCCCGCCGTCTATCTGCTCGCGATCCTGATGTCGACGTTCGTCGTGTTCCTGATCGAGGCGGTCACGATCATCCTGATCGGGCGACTGTTCTTCTCCGTGCCCCTGCCGGACCGCCCGGTCTCGCTCTTCGTCGCGCTCGTGATCGGGTCGGTGTCGTTCGCCGCGCTCGGGCTCGGCATCACCGGCTTCGTCCGCTCGGCCGAAGGCTCGTCGGCGGTGATCAACTTCGTCTACCTGCCGATGGCGCTCATCTCGGGCACCTTTTTCACGCCGAAGTCGTATCCGGGGTTCCTACGCGCGATCGCGGATGTGCTCCCCCTGACCTACTTCACGAAACTGCTCCGCAACGTCATGGTGCGCGACCACCACCTGTGGTCGGAGCTCGGCTCGCTCGCCGTCGTCCTCGCCTGGGGCGTCGTCGGCGCGATCGCCGCCGTGTACCGGTTCCGCTGGCAGCCGCGCGACGGCGGCTAGTCCGACCCGGCGGCCAGCTCGCGTGAGCGTTCCATCGCCGCGTTGATCGCGTTGAGGAAGGCAGCCCGTACGCCTGCCTGCTCGAGCTCGCGAATCGCGCGGGTCGTCGTCCCGCCGGGCGACGTCACCGCTTCGCGCAACTCGACCGGGTGCATCTTCTCGTCGCGTAGCAGCTTCGCGGTGCCGAACATCGTCTGAACGACGAGCCGCGTCGAGATCTCGCGCGAGAGGCCGAGCAGGATCCCCGCCTCGATCATCGCCTCCGCCAGCAACGCGTAGTACGCCGGCCCCGATCCGGAGACGGCGGTGACGGCGTCCATGGCGTCCTCCGGCAGCACGACGACGTCGCCGACCACACGCAGAACCTGCGAGGCCTGTTCGAGGTGCTCGGCAGAGGCCGACCGACCGCCGCAGATGCCCGCGATCCCCTCGTGAACCGTCGACGGAGCGTTCGGCATCGCCCGCACGACCGGGATCTCTCCGTGCAGCCGCCGCTCGATCGCCGCGGTCGGGATCGCAGCCGCGAGCGACAGCACCGTCTGGGTCCCGTCGAGCGCCGGCGCGATCTCGTCGAGAAGAGCGTTCAGATCCTGCGGCTTGACCGCGACCACGACGACTGCCGCTCCGCGCACCGCGTCCGAGTTCGACGTGCCGACCTCGACCCCGTAGCGTTCGCGCAACTCGCCGATCCGCTCCTCGCGCCGCACCGTTCCCGCAATGTCCGTCCAGCCGGAGGTCGAGAGCCCGGCCAGCAACGCCTCGCCGATCTTGCCGACGCCGAGGATCGCGATCCGCATCGCCGGAGACTATGCGAGGGCGCGTTCGACCGCGTCGAGCGTGCGTTCTGCCTGGCGCCGTGCGACCGCGTCGACGCCATGTCCGACGATCTTGTCGACCGCCCCCGTGAGGCGGATCTCGGCGCGCCACGTCATTGCCGTTCCCGCGCCCTCTGGTGCGAGCTCGAACGTCGATGTGACATCGGCTCCGCCGCCGTGAGCGCGGAGCGAGGCGTGCTCGCACGGTCGCCGTTCGACGACCTCGAAGCGAACGGTCAGCTTCGGCGCCAGCGGCACCGGCAGCTTCACGCGCGCCTCCCAGTGGCTGTCGTCGAGGACGCGGTGATCGCGCACCGCCGGGATCGCCGACACGACCACCTCGGGGTCGATGAGCGCCGCGAACACCCGCTCGGGCGACGCGGCGAAGCTGCGCTCTCCGGTGACGACGGTCATCGGGGCGTGAGGGTAGCCGCTCGGGGGTGGTCTACTGCGGGAACGTAAGGGGCTGGTTAACGCTCGTGACGGCGTACGACAGGCTCATGTGCAGACTCTGCTTCGCGACGTGCATCGTCATGCCGAGGAGCGCCGTCTCGACGAGGTGCGAGTCGCGCGGGATGAAGAGCTGAACCTTGATGTCGCCGAGCGAGGCGCCGACGTTCGCGAGCAGACTCTTCGACAGGCCCGGAAGGTTCGACAGCAGCGCGTCGCCGTCGAGCGTGCCGGTGACCTCGTCCTCCGTGCGGCCGTTCACGTCCACGGTCGAGACCGAGACGTCCTTGACGTACGGGGTGATCGCGTTGAGGTCGAAGCCCGCGGCGGCGGTCGGCTTCATGCCTGCGGGAAGGGGCAGTGTGCGGCGGACGCCGTTCAGCCGCATCTCCAGCATCCCTCCGCGCTTCACCATCACGACGTCCTGCGGGGATGCGCCGGGCACGGCCGTCGTCATCGTCGCGAAGAAGTCGCCGGTCTGCGCGCCCTTCAGGATCATGCCGCCCTGTGCCTCGACGTCGACGCTCTTGCCGGCCGCGTCCATCGACACCTTCATCGTGAACCCCTCGGAACTCACGGACTGCGCGGCCACGCGCGACTGTGCGAGCAAGTCCTGGGCCTTCTGCGCGTCCGCACCCGTGCACGCCGTCGCGACGAGCGGCAGCGGGATCAGCGCGAGCAGGACGAGGAGGAGCCGCACGAGCTGATGATCGGCGCACCCGCACGGCGGTGCGTCCCTCTACCGGGTGAGCGTGACCTTGGAGAGCCCCAGCGGGTGATCGACGTCGATGCCGCGAAGCTGCGAGAGCCGAAGCGCGACGGTCTGTCCGGGCACGACCGCTAGGAGCGGGCTGAGCCACTCAGGCACTCCGGGCTCGAGCGAGAGGCGAACCTCTCCACGGCGGAGCACACGCTCGTCGTCGGCGATCACGATCAGGCGTGCACCGCGCGCGGCCACGCTGCGGATCGCCTCCTCGACGCTCCAGAGCGCCGGGCCCGAGGGGGCGACGGCGATCACGGGCCAGCCGGCAGAGATCGCCGCCACGGGGCCGTGCATCAGGTCGGCGGCCGAGTAGGCCTCGAAGAGGAGGCCGGAGAGCTCCCGGATCTTGAGCGCGATCTCGAACGATGTGCCGTAGTTGACGCCGCGCGCGATCACCGTCCCGCCCCCAACCGGGCCGAGCAGGTCGATCTGCCCTGCCGCTTCGCGCGAGCGTTCGAGCTGCCTCGCGAGCTGATCGGGGATCCGCTCGAGCTCGGCGAGCGCTTCGCGATCGCCGGTCGAGGTGGCGAACAGAAGCGCGATCGCACCGAGCGAGTTGACGTACGTCTTCGTCGCGGCGACCGACTGCTCGACGCCCGCTTCGAGCGCGAGCACCGCGTCCACCGCGGTGCCGAGCGGAGACGACGGAACGTTCGTGAGGGCGATCGTCGGACGTCCCTGAGCTCGTGCCTCGGTGATCACCGCATTGACGTCCGGCGACTCACCGGACTGCGAGATGCCGACGACGAGGGCGCCGTCCAGCCGCGGCGGCTGGTCGTACAGCGTGTACAGCGACGGCGTGGCGAACGCCACCGGAACGCGATGAGCACGGCCGAGCAGGTACTGGGCGTAGCGTGCGACGTTCGACGAGCTTCCGCGCGAGGCGATCAGGATGTACTGGACGTCGTCCCGGGTGAGGAGCGCGGCGATCTTCGTCGCCTCGTCGCGTTGCCGGTCGAAGAGCCGCGCCAGCGCTTCGGGCTGCTCGGCGAGCTCGCGCTCGAGGTGCGAGCTCATACCCGCACCGCGGGGCGGAGGATGTCGGCTGCGGCGGCGAGGGAGGCGCGGCCTGCGCCGTAGGTCGCGACGTAGCCGCGTGCGTGCGCCGGCTGCCAGAGCGGCAGTCCGACCTCGACCACGACGACGCCGGGGCGGTCGACCGCGTCTCGCATCCAGGCGTGCCGGTGCGCGTCGCGGACGACGTACGCGCCGGCGTCGGGCACCGGCTCGCCCTCGCGGACCACGCGGGCGCCGTCGAGTCCGTGCTCGTGCTCTCCGGCGGCGATGTTCGCGCGCGGACGCAGCTCGACGATCGCCGCGTCCGGGTCGAGCGA
Source organism: uncultured Thermoleophilia bacterium (assembly GCA_963774355.1). GTDB lineage: Bacteria > Actinomycetota > Thermoleophilia > Gaiellales > Gaiellaceae > PALSA-600. The sequence goes on from CAVZER010000010.1 coordinate 53,120, forward strand.
GGCGTCGCCTGTGACCCGGACGGCACGACGCGCAGCGGCGTCACCGACCTCGGAATCGGCGAACGCCGGCTCGCCCTGCGCCCACCCGGCGAGCGCCCGAACCCGTCCTGCCGCCTCGACGAGACGACCCTCCTCGAGCTCGCCGGCACGGACCGCGGCGACGAGCGCGGCCTCGATCCGCGCCACGTCGGTCTCGTCGAGATCGTGGCCGACGCAGAGAAGGTCGACGCCGGCCCGGAGGGCGCGAACGGCGGCCGCCTCGACGCCGACCGTCGCGCTGACCGCGCGCATCTCGAGTGCGTCGGCGACGACGACGCCGTCGAACCGGAGCTCCTCGCGCAGCAGGCCGGTCACGATGCGCGGATTGAGCGTCGCGGGCGCGTCTCCCAACTCGGGCACGACGACGTGAGCGGTCATGATCGTCTGCACACCGGCTTCGATCGCGGCGCGGAACGGCAGCAGCGCCGAAGTGAAATCGCCGGTGACGACCGGCAGCTCGAGGTGGGAGTCCAGCTCGGTCGCCCCGTGCCCCGGGAAGTGCTTCGCGCACGCTGCGACCCGCGAGCGCTGCAGGCCGCGCACGAATGCCGCGACGTGCGGCGCGACCGCCTCGGCGTCGTCCCCGAAGGCGCGCACGCCGATCACGGGGTTCGCCGGAACGTTCACGTCGGCCACCGGGGCAAAGTCCCAGTTGACGCCGACGGCGGCGAGATCGGCGCCGATCGCAGCCGCGACCTCCTCCGTGAGCCTCGCGTCGTCGACGACGCCGAGCCCCGCCGCAGAGGGGTAGGAGCTGCCCTCGCGCCACTCGAGCCGCGTCACGTCACCGCCCTCCTCGTCGATCGCGAGGAGAACGTCGTGCCGTTCGGCCCGGAGCGCACCGGCGAGCGAAGCCAGCTCGGCACGCGTGGGCACGTTGTAGGCGAAGAAGAGAATGCTCGCGCCACCGCGCTCGAGGAAGCTGCGGATCCAGTCGGGAACTTCGGTCCCGGGGAAGCTCGGCAGCAGGCAGGCCGCCGCCAGCGGCTCCAGCTCACGGCTCATCCGCGCACCGCCCCTGCGGTGAGCCCGAATGCGATTCGGCGCTGGATGGCCAGGAAGAAGAGGACGACCGGGATCGCGGTCAGCGTCGACGCCGCCATCAGCGCCCCCCAGTCCGTGTTGCGGCTCGTGCCGAGGAAGTAGGACAGCCACACGGTGACCGTCTGCTTCGACTGGTCGTTCAGGAGCACGCGCGCGAAGATGTACTCGTTCCAGGTCGTGATGAACGCGAACACGGACGTCGCCACGAGCCCGGGCCCCATCAACGGCAGCAGGATCTTCATGAACACGCCGAGCCGGGTCGATCCGTCCACCATCGCCGCCTCCTCGAGATCCTTCGGGATCCCGATCAGGAAGCCGCGTAGCGTCCAGACGCAGAACGGCAGCACGAACGTCATGTAGGTGACGATCAGGCCGGAGAGCGCGTTGACCTGGTGGTAGCGGGCGAGCACGACGTAGAGCGGGATGATCAAACCGACCTGCGGCAGCATCTGGATACCGATCACGAGCACGACGAACACTTCCCGTCCGCTGAAGCGGTAGCGCGCGAGTGCGATCGCAGCAGCGAAGGCGATCACGATCGAGATCGCGACCGTCACCGAGACGACGATCAGGCTGTTGAGCACGTCTTGCCAGAAGAACGGCTCGGTTGAGTGCGTCGCGGAAGTGCTGCAGCGTCGGATGGAGCGGAAACCACGTCGGAGTGAGACTGACGATCTGGTCGTTCGACTTGAACGCTGTCGAGATCATCCAGAACACCGGGAAGACCATCACCGCGAACACGACGAGCCCGACGGCGTTCCAGCCCGTCTGGCGGGCGCGACGACTCTTCCTGCTGCCGCTCACGTGGCCGTCCCGATCCGCACCATCCGGCGCACGTAGAACACGCTCAGCACCGCGACGACCAACAGCATCAGGATCGAGATCGCCGCGCCGCGGCCGAAGTCGGCCTTGAAGTAGCCCTCCTCGAACAGGTAGATGCTCATCAGGTAGTTGCCAGTCGTGATCTTCGATTGTCCGATCAGCAGGTAGGGCTGCGTGAAGACGCCGAAGTCCCAGATGATCGACAGGCTCGTGAGGATCAGCAGGATCGGCCGGATGATCGGGAGCGTGATGTCACGGAACACGCCCCACGGCCGAGCGCCGTCGACCTCGGCGGCCTCGACGAGGTCGCGCGGAACCTGCGCGAGCCCGGCGAAGAGCGTGATCGCAACGAACGGGAGTGCCCCCCAGACGATCAACACCGTGACGAGGCTGAGCTGCGAGAAGGTCGTCGCGTACCAGTCGTGCTGGGTGAAGTCGCCGAGGTGAAGCTCGGTCAGCACGTAGTTGACGACGCCGTTCTGGAAGTTGGTCATCCAGTAGAAGACCTGCACGGCGACGACGACCGGCATCGACCAGACGAGTACGAGCCCCGAGCTGAGGACGAGGCGCACCCAGGTGCTCACGCGGACGAGCAGTAGCGCGATCAGCAAGCCGATCCCCATCGTCAGTGAGACGTTCACCGCCGTGAAGACGACCGTGCGCAACAGCGTGTGCCAGAAGACGGCGTCGTGGAGGACCGAGCTGTAGTTGGCGAAGCCGACCGAGGTGCCGTGGTGCTGGATCAGCTCGAACAGGCCGTACTTCTCGGTCGAGAGCTTCGCGAGCCAGTAGAGCGGATAGCCGAGGACGAACCCGATGACGACGACGACCGGGACGATCAGGCCGTAGGGAACGGAGGCCCGCGCCGACCGTTCGCCAAAACGCCGCCGCCGCCGAGACCGTTGGAACGTGGTCTCGGCGGCGGTGGCGGTGGTACTCGTGTCGTGCACCGGTTTACGGCTGGTTCAGCACCGATGCGATGTTGTCGCTGGCCGACTGCGCCGCCTGCTGGACAGACAACTTGCCGGTGAGGATCTGCGCGAGCATGTTGCGCAGGATGTTCCCATTCTCGACGTCGGCCCAGTGCTTGGCGCTCGGGATGAACCAGCTGCGAGAAGCAGCCCGCTCGTTGACGCTGTTGCCGAGCAGGTTGGTCGCGTTCGGGATATTGCCCTTCGCCTGCAGGGCCTTCTCCGACTGAGTGTCGGTGAAGTCCTTGATCCAGTCGGCCGCGAGCGCCTTGTTGGAGCTCGTGACCGGCACGGCGAGATCCGACCCACCGAGGAAGCCCGGCATCGGCTTACCTGCGATGTGGCCCGGCATCACGAACTGGCCGGTCGACGGCCGTGTACTTCTTGCCGACGCAGCACGTGAACCAGCTCTGGCCGATCACCGACGCCGCCTGCCCCTGCGCGTACACGTCGTAACCCCAGGGGTGGGTCTCGTCCGTCGTCTTCGACGCCTGCGAAGTGGCGAGGAAGAACTTCTTGTACGCCGTCAGCCCGGCGATCGACTTGGGCGAAGCGAGGAGGCCCTTCCACTTGCCGCTCACCTGCGTCGCGATCCCGCCGCCGTAGTCGAACACGAAGCCGAGTGCGACGTACCAGTCGGTGCCGGCGGTGTAGAACGCCGAGAAGCCCTTCTTCGGGTTCTTCGCGACCAGCTTCTTCGCGTCGGCGATGTACTCAGCGGTCGTCGCCGGCAGCTTCGTGATGCCCGCCTGCTTGAACAGGTCCTTGCGGTAGGTGACGACGCGCGATCCCGCGTAGTACGGCACGCCGTACGTCTTGCCGCCGTACCTTCCACCGAGACCGGGCAGCCAGTTCGACGAGTTGTCGAACTGCGTCTTGTCGAGCGGCAGCGAACGCACCGGCCGCCATGTACTTGGTCATCTCGGTGTTGCCCATCTCGATCACGTCCGGTCCGCCGCCGCCCGCGAGGGTCGCGTCGAACTTCTGCAGGTGGTCGCCCCAGTTCTGGTACTGGATGTTCACTGTCGTTCCGGGATGGGCCGACTGGAACTGCTGGTTGACGGCCGCTACGAGGTCGGGCCAGCCGTTCTGTGCGTCGGTCTGCAGCCACACGGTGATGCTGTTCGCCGCCGTCTTCTTCGTCGCGGCCGACGTCGTCGCGGCGAGCGCGATGGCGAGGACGACGACCAGACCGAGAGCGACGATGCTGCGTCTCTTCATCTGGATACCTCCAGAGTCAGGCGGCCCTGTCGCTCTCCTCGCACCATGCACTGGGGGTTGCGAGGGGTCTCGGCGCCGCGCGGTTGGTATAGACCAGTTGACACTAGGCTGGATCGTGTCACAAGAGTGACCGATATGTCAATACCAATCTGAAATTGGTCTGGTCGCGCCTGGCACGCTCAGGGAAGCGTGACCTGGGCGAGCTCGAGCGGCTGCGCCGGGCGGCCGCCCATCCCGAGCTCGGTGACGAGCCGGTAGCGGTCGCCACGGTAGGTCGACGTCGTGAACTCGACCACGTCGCCGCTGACGGCTCTCGTGATGCGCTCGAAGAGCAGCGCCGGTGAGTGCAGCGGCACGCCGAGCGCGGCCGACTCCTCGTCGTTCGTCACGGTCGGCTCGACCGTCTGCGTCCCGCCGACGATCTCGACGTTGTATCGCGATCCGAGAAGGTCGTAGAAGGAGCTCTGCTCGAGGTCCTCGCCGGTGAGCCCGGGAACGAGCGACGCGCGGACGTTGAGCAGCTCGATCGCCATCGGCTCGCCGTCGGCCAGCCGGAGGCGCTTGATCGAGAGCACGGGCTCCGCAGGTGAGACGTGGAGCATCCGTCCGAGCCGGGCACCCGCCGGCACTGCGCGCAGGTCGAGCGTTCGGCTGGCCGGCACGAGCCCGCGCCGGCGCATGTCGTCGCTGAAGGAGCTGACATCGATGCCCTTCGCGACTTTCGGCTCGGCGACGAACGTGCCGGCACCGCGGCGGCGCACGAGGTACCCCTCGCGAACGAGCTCGTCGAGCGCGGCGCGAACCGTCAGGCGCGAGACGCCGAGGTCGATCCCGAGCTGGCGCTCCGACGGGATCGCGTCGCCCACGGCGAGCGGCTCGATCAGCTCGAGCACCCGTTCCCTCGTCTCGCGCTGCTTGGTCAACGCGCGGTCTGCAGCTCGGGCACGGCCGCGGCGAGACGATCGCCGCTCTCGGGATCGAAGAAGTGGAAGCGCGAGGGGTCGACGGCGAGCGAAAGGCCCCGGCCCGGCCGGGCACTCGAGCGCGGGTCGACACGCGCCGTGAAGAGCGCCCGGTCGGCCGTCAAAAGGCTGCTGTCCGCTGCTGATTCGAGGATCTCGGCCGTGATCGGGGGGGCGTCGACATGGAAGAAGACGTGTGCGTCGGAGCCCAGGTCCTCGACCACCTCGACGCCGATCTCGAGCGTGGGCAGGCCGCTTGCGAAGGCTGCGTCCTCGAAGTTCTCCGGGCGGATACCAAGCACGACGCGGTCGCCCGACGTGGCCGGGCGGAGACCCGGCGGCAGGCCGAGCCGGAACTGACCGAAGGTCACCTCGTCGCCGTCGATCGTCGCGTCGACGAGGTTCATCGCCGGCGAGCCGATGAACGCCGCGACGAACAGGCTGCGCGGGCGCGCATAGAGCTCGTGCGGCGTGTCCACCTGCAGGAACCGGCCGTCGCGCATCACCGCGACCCGCTGCCCCAGCGTCATCGCCTCGGTCTGGTCGTGCGTCACGTAGACGGTGGTGACCGAGAGCCGCTGATGCAGCTGCGCCAGCGAGGCGCGCATGCCGACGCGAAGCTTCGCATCGAGATTCGAGAGCGGCTCGTCCAGCAGGAACGCCTGCGGCTCGCGAGCGATCGCGCGTCCCATGGCAACCCGCTGGCGCTGGCCGCCGGAGAGCTGCGCAGGGCGCCGGTCGAGCAGGTCGCTGAGGCCGAGCAGCGCGGCGACGTCGTCGACACGCCGCGCGATCTCGGGCTTCGGCGTGCGCCGCGCCTTCAGGCCGTACCCGAGGTTCTGCCGCACCGTCATGTGCGGGTAGAGGGCGTACGTCTGGAAAACCATCGCGATGTCGCGGCTGCGCGGGGCCAGGTCGGTGACGTCGCGGTCGCCGATCCAGATCGCGCCGTCGGTGACCTCCTCGAGGCCGGCAATCATCCGCAGCAGCGTCGATTTGCCACAGCCTGAGGGGCCGACGAGCACGAGGAACTCGGCGTCGGCGATTTCCAGCGTCACGCCGTCGACCGCCTTCACGGAACCGAACGACTTCGTCACCTGCTCGAGCCGGATCGCAGTCATGTGGGTTCGATGGTATAGACCAAAACGGATGCAGACAACCCCGAAACGCACCAATTTCGGAAACTGGTATTGACCAAACCACCGGACCACTCCTACACTGTCCGAATGCAGGGCGGGCGGAAACCAGCGTGAGGCTCGGGGTCGAGGCCTGCATCGTCGACGGCGTTCTCGTCCTCGGCGACGTGGAGGTCGAGGACGGACGCCTCACCGCGACCGGGCTCGCTGCCCCGAACGGGCGCGGTGTCGCCGTGCCCGGCTTCGTCGATCTGCAGGTGAACGGGTTCGGTGGTGTCGACTTCCTCGATGCGGACGCAGAGGGCTACCGGCGCGCCGGAACGGCGTTGCTCGAGACCGGCGTCACGGCCTACCTCCCCACGCTGATCACGAGCCCCGAGGAGCAGGTGATCGCAGCGATGCAGGAGGTGCCGCGCGAACGTGTGCGCCCCCGCATCCTCGGCATGCACCTCGAGGGCCCCTTCCTCTCGCCGAGCCGCCTCGGCACCCACTTCGCCGCAGCGCGCCGGGACCCCGACGTGGCGCTGCTCGACCGGCTGCTCGACGCAGGCCCGGTGCGGTTGATGACGCTCGCACCGGAGCTTCCCGGCGCCGGCAAGGTGATCGACCGACTGCTCGCGCGCGGCGTCTCCGTCTCGCTCGGCCACAGCGACGCGACAGCGGAGCAGGCGAACGCCGCGTTCGACCGCGGCGTGCACAGCGTCACCCACATCTTCAACGCGATGCGGCCGTTCCGGCACCGCGACCCGGGAATCGTCGGCGCGGCGCTCGCACGCGACGACGTGATCGTCGCGATGATCCTCGACGGCATCCACCTCGCGCCCGAGACCGCCTCGGTCGTCTGGCGGGCCGCGGGCGAGCGTGTCGCCCTGGTGACCGACGCGATCACCGCCGCCGGTCGCGCCGACGGCTCGTACTCGAGCTTCGGCACCATCGACGTCCAGGTGCACGACGGTGCCGTGCGCGGCCCCGACGGCGTCCTCGCGGGCAGCGTGCTGACGATGATCGAAGCGGTGCGAGCGCTGCACGCACTCGGGGCCTCGCTCGAGCAGGCGGTGTGCGCGGCGACGGAGACACCGGCCTCGGTGATCGGAGCGACCTCCGTGGGTCGACTCTCGATCGGGTCGGCCGCCGACCTCGTCGTCCTCGACGACCGGCTCGAGATCCTGCGCGTGATCGTCGCCGGCGAGACGCGCGTCGCGGCTTAAGAAGCTCTCACAGAATGACATTCGTCGATCCGGGTGCGATCGGCGAGTGCGCGCAAGGACGCAGGGAGCTCCAATAGCCAAGGCTATTGGAGCGACCGAGGACGCAGCAGCGTGCCGCCGAGCGCGGCCGGGCGGCACAACTGCTCATTGTGTGAGAGCTTCTTAGACGAGTTCCGTAGCGGGTGGCATCGCGGCGATCGGCTGTTCGCCGACATGCGGCGCGAACAGGCGCTGCGCGATCACCGTCGGAATGATCGCCGAGAGGACGACCACGCCGATCAAGAGCGAGAACTGCGTGCGGTCGATGATCCCGGCGCTCAGCCCGTACAGCGACGTGATCGTGCCGAAGGTCAGCCCGGTCGACATCAGCAGCGTGGTGAACATGGCGTGCGGCGCGGTGTAGCGGCGCGCCAGCGGATAGACGCCGACGAACTTCGGGACCATCTTCCCGACGAAGAGCAGCGCAAGGACGCCCAGATTCGCCCACAGCGCGCTCGTCGACACGTTCATGCCTCCTTTCAGGAAGAAGAACGGCGTCAGGAAGGCGAATGCCACGACGCGCAGTCGCTCCTGCTCGAGGCGATGCGAGGCGTAGTGCCCGCTCATCGCGAGACCGAGGATGAACGCCGGCAGGGCCGGCTGCGAGTTCGCGCGCGATCCCAGCCACATCAGCAGGAAGAGCGAGGCGAAGACGAGCTTGATCTCCGGCTCGATCACGCGATTCCCGTAACGGCCGAAGAACCAGGGCGACGACTTCGGCAGTCCCACGATCAACGCAACGGACGCGAGCACGAAGGGGACGATCCAGATCGTCGGCGTGATGAAGAGCAGCGTCAGCCCGGTGACGGTCGCGATGTCGGTGACGAACGTGGCCGACATCAGCCGTTTGCCGACGAGCTCCCGGTTCAGCCCGGTCTCGACCAGCACGGCGTAGACGACGGCGAGGCTGGTCGTCGACAGCGCGAGGCCTGCGATCTCCGCCTGGCGGTGGTTCCAGCCGAGGCCGTAGTACGCCAGCAGTCCGACGACGACGAACGGCGCGACGAACGAGACGAGCCCGATCGACAGCGACGCCTTCCACTCGCGCTTGAACTGTGGTACGTCGACCTCTGCACCGGCCTGGAACGTGAGCACGATCCCGGCGAACGAGCCGATGAAGCTGAGCCAGGTCGGGACCGTGAGGTCGAAGGCGTTGCCGACGACGATCCCGGCGAACAGCTCGATCAGCGCGACCGAGATCCCGATCTCGACGCTGATCATCGATGCGACGAGGATCGTGCCTGCGAGAAGTGCAGCTATCGCAATGTCGCTCACCGTGCTCTACCTCCTGGAAGACGAACTTCAAGTTGGTAGAGGCCATCGGCGGCGTGGGCCGCGGTTAGGCGGGGGCCTCACCCCGCTGCAGCAGCGCTCACTCTAGTTGATGAACGGCGAGCCAGCTCGTTCCCGGCAGTGTCTCGACCACGCTGTGCGGACAACCTGCGGGCAACAGCAGCCAGTCTCCGGCGCGCACCTGGAGCTCCGTACCGTCGACGACCAGCTTCGCACCGCCGTCGACCACGAGCACCCACTCATCGTGATCCTGGTCGAACGAGACCGGCTCGATCAGCCTCCCGCTGAGGATCTGCTCGATCGTCACGCCTGGGAGCTGCGCGAGCACGCCGAACCGCTCGCCCTCGGCGGGCGCGCTTGTCGGATCCTCGAGCCGGCCCCGAAGGAAGTTGCCTCCCATCGGCGGGACGCTAGCCGGTCGCTCGGGCGACCCCGGCCCTTTACGCCGGCGCCGCAACACTCGCGTCGACCTCGAGCGGAATATCGACCTCCTGTGCGCGCACGTCGCCCGCGAACGCGTAGCCGATCAGGCCGACCACCACGATCACCGCGAGCGTTCCGAGCGTCAGCCCTTCGAACACCCCCTGCGTCACGCCCCAGGTGGGCTTGAACGTGTAGCCCACGCCGAACACCCGCTCGAGCGTGTCAGGAAACACGGCCACCCACGATCCGATCGCGATCCAGAACGTGACGAGGATCGTCGAGGCCCAGATCCCGGCCGTGCCCCAGGGATGCCGGTACGGCCGGTGCACGTGCGGGTGTGTGTACCGAAGGCGCAAGGAGGCCGGGAAGATCCAGAGGTAGGAGATCAGCGTGGTCGAGATCGCGATGTCGAGAACCACCGTGAACGCTGCCGCAGTGCCCGCGTTCTTGAGCAGGTAGATCGCGACGATGGCGAAGACCGAAGACGTGATGCCCGAGAGCACGTTGACGCGCACCGGCGTCCCGAGCCTGCGGTTGAAGACGCCGAAGTACGGGAAGAACGCGCCGTCGTACGCGGCAACGGCCTGGATCCGGTCCGACCCGATCATCCACACCGAGCCCGACGTGATCAGCGCACCGATGAAGCCGAGCGTCATGAGCACGAGCAGCGCATGGGCCGCACCGCCGTAGACCCCGTGGAACGTCAACGTCACGGCGTCGATGAACCCGCCGATGCCGGTCACCTTGCTCGCGGGAAGGACGACGAGGATGCAGAAGATCGGAATCACGTACATGAAGACGCCGGTGATCCCGCTCCGCAGGATCGAGAGCGGCACGTCCTTCTGCGGGTTCTCCATCTCCTCGGCGGCGCCGTTCTGGAGCTCGAAGCCGACGTAGTTGAAGAGCAGGAGCGGAACGAGCCCGAAGAAGACCGCGCGCGTCGGGCTCATGCTGGAGACCGAGAAGCCGGCAACACCGTGCTTGATTCCGTAGATGATCACCGTCAACGAGAAGAAGCCGAGCACGCCCACCCTGAGGATCGCGCCGAAGTTCGGGATCCATTTGCCATAGCGCAGCGACGCGATCGCCACACCGATCGAGATCCAGATGAAGACCAGCTTGAAGAGGTAGTCGCCGGGGGTGGCGGTCCCGATGTTGAAGACGTTCGCACGCCACGCGTCGGTCGCGATGAACGCCAGCGACCCGCCGACCCAGAGCGGGTTCGTCACCCAGTAGAGGATCGCGGCGATGCCGGCGTGCAGCCTGCCGAACGCCATCTTCGTCCACTCGTACGGTCCGCCTTCCTGCGTGAAGGCCGCTCCGACCTCGGACATGAGCAGCATGTACGGAGCGACGAAGACGACCGCGAGGACGACGAGCCAGAAGAAGCCCTGCGGGCCGTTGTGCGCAACCTGCCCGAGCGTGTCGAGACCGACGAACGCGCAGATCGTGAAGAAGACCATGTCGAACCGGCGGAGCGACTTGATCAGCTTCGCCTTCTCCTCGACGGCAAGTACCGTCGTCTGCTCTATCGATTCATCGGCAGCCACGTTCGGTGAGCACCTCCTTGAGCCTCGACGGAAACTGCATCGCCGTGCACCCGCACGCCGACCCCGCAACCGTAAACGGCCGGTGGCGCTCCGGGCAAGGGCGAGGTCTTCGCCGCTGCCGCGATCAGCTCAAGGCGACGGCCGAGTCGGCCGTACGAACGACGAGATTGCGCATCGCAGACGTCGCAGCCGCTATGGCGGCGTCCGCGTCGGCCCCGGTCGCGACGACGTAGCCGCGGCGGTCGGCATCTACCTGGACCGGCCTGATCGTCTCGCCCGGCTGCAGGTACAGGTCTGCGTCGAGCACTCCCGGCGCCGCTCGAACCTGCTCGAGCCCTTCGATCGCAGCAACCCGGCCCGTCGGCAGGATCCCCGGCGCGGCAGTGAAGAAACGGATCGCGACCGGTCGCGTCTCACCGACATGCACGAGGTCGTCCGGGACCGGCTTGCCGAGCGCCTGGCGCAGAGCGATCTCGATCAGGTCGACGCCGACCGCGTGGTAGACGAGGTCGGCCATCTGACCGGCCGGAACACGGGCTGCGACCTCCACGACCTGGGCGCGCCCGCTCGAGACCAGCACTTGCGGAAACGCGATGCCGTCGCGCAACCCGAGCGCCTGCACGGCCTGCACGGCGACCGACGCAGCCTCCGCCAGTGTCGCCGGCGGAAGACTCGACGGATAACTGTGCATCCAGCCGACGCCGAATCCGGCGCCGGGTGGACGCAGCCGGTCGGACACGGTCAGCACCTGCACAACACCGCCGCGCACGACCGCGATCAGGTTCAGCTCGCTGCCTTCGACGTACTCCTCGAGTATCGCGGCGCCCGAGTGTGAGAATCCGAGGGCTCGCCGGAGCAGCTCGGGCAGATCGGCGAGCCGCTCGATCCTGAACACGCCGCGTTGCCCGCCCGAGTCGACCGGCTTCAGGACGGCAGTGGTCCCAAGCTCGGTGAGCGCGTGGACGGCTTCGTCCAGCGAGCGCACGACGGTGAACTTCGGCTGCGGAACACCGTGATCCGCCAGGCAGCGCCGCATGGCTGCCTTGTCTGTCATGCGACGTGCCACGTCGACACCGATGCCGGGTAAGCCGAGCCGCTCGGCTGCCGAGGCCGCCGGCAGAACGGCACGGTCGCTGCAGACGGCTGCGAAGCCGTCAACGTCGTGGCGGCGTGCGACCTCGACGAGCGCATCGACGTCGCTGAAGTCGACGAGCGCGATCTCGTCTGCCTCTGCGAACCCGAGCGCACTCTCGTCGCCGTCTGCGACGACAACCCGAAGTCCGGCCGCCCGCGCGTATCTGATCGCCGCGAGCTGGGAGACGCTTCCTCCGAGGATCAGCACCGTCTCCACCTCGGGCCGATCGTAGGAGGGTGCAAGAGCAGGAACGCCCTTGCACCACGGCGCTTAACCGGATGGCCAGCGAACGCTTAACCGACAACCTCGTTGGTCAATCGAACCGTCGATCGGCGACGGTATGTGGCGGATGGGCGCGGCTAGACTCGCGACGCCAAAGGGCCCCGTCCGCCCCCGTAGCTCAGTGGATAGAGCAGCGGTTTCCTAAACCGCGTGCGCAAGTTCGATTCTTGCCGGGGGCATCCCTCAGATTCGCTGCAAATGGACGCTTTCCGACGCCGAGTCCAACTCGAGCCTGTCCCCGGCAGCCTATGCCGACGAACCATGAGCCGGCTCGAACCGGCTGTATTGCTAGCAGCACGCGGTTTTCAGCACTGCTGGCGCAGTCAGGGCGGCTAGGACCGCTGCCGTTCTAGCGGTTCTGCGCTTCGGGTCTGACGTCCACGCGCTGAGGATCCTTCGTCAGGGGTCAAGATCGAGGAAGCACCGCCGATGAGTGGATTGATGGTGCGCATGAACCTGGTCGTGACGGTCTCGGCTGGCGTGGTCGCTCTCAGCTTGGCCGCCTCAGCGCTTGCCGAGAACTATCAATTCGCGAAGACACGTGCGGATGTCCAACTGGCGAGGCGCACGGTACTGACGCGGGCAGACCTGCCCAAGGCTTCGCTCGTCCGCGGCGGGTTCATCAAGCCAGACGAAAGCGCGAGCTCCGCGGCCGACTCGTGTAACGGCCGCAACCCCAAGGAATCCGATCTCGTCGTCACCGGTGACGCAGCCTCCCGGTTCGTTGATCCGTCAGGCGTGTTGGCGATCTACTCGCAATCGACCGTGTTCAAGGACGGACGGATGGCCGTAGCCGACGTCACGCGCGGGCTGCCGTTCATGAATGCGACATGTCTGCGTCACGCGATGGAGCAGAGCAATACGACGCACTTCGTCAGCTTCAAGCGGCTGGCGAGCCTGCCCGGGTACCTGAACGCAAGCTACGTCCTCAACTTCACGCGCCAGACACCGGGCCAGGGGTCAGTGGGGTTCTTGATGGCGGTCAGCGTGATCGAGCACGGCCGGACCGAGGTGCTCGTCATGACCCAGCTCGAAGAGGCCGGGCCGGCGCCGCTGACCCTGCTCCTCAAAGTGCAAAGCAGCGCACTGCTCGGCGTCTCGCGACGGATGTAGACGACCCGCCGACATCACACGTGGTTCCGGTGGCCCCGGTCCCGGCGAAGCGGTATGCACAACAAGTCGCTGTCGCTCGGGCAGCTCCGCAAGCTGCGCACGGAGATCAGCCTCGTCAGCCTCCGTGGGGACAAGCCTCGCAACAGGCTCCGAGTGGGCTCGACGCAGCCGCGCCTTCCGCGCCCGATTCACCACGCATGCCCATACCCGCGCACCGAGGGCACCCTCGCCAGACCACTGCGACGTTTGCTCAACGCATCAGCAAACCCTTCTTGGACCGCATCCACTGCGGATTCACGGTCACCGGTAATCGCACGCGCAACGCGAACGAACCGGATGAGCTCCTTGCGATACAGCTCCTCGATCTGTGGCCACGCTTCGTGCCCGGACATCCCAGTTCCAGGTCGTCGCGCCACTAGCCAACACCACGCGCTGCGGATTGGGCGCAGCTGTCAGCAAGACTGGTCGCGAATCTCGACGTGACGTCGTTGACGAGACGTCGGAACGCCGACGAGCGAGCGAGCAGCTCAGGCGGCAAGACGGACACTCTGCGGTAGAGCCTGACGACGGGCGAACGTGCGCGTGCAGTTGCCGCTGACATCGCACGCCTTGGTCCAGGAAGCGAGAACAGCGAGACCGGGGCAACTGCCGTTGCCGCGATGGGGCCTCTGTTCGCGGCAAGCTCTGGAAACCACTCTCTCGGATATGGCTCGATGCCGTCCAGCGGCGACACCATCAATGCCAGTGCTGCTTCCGTGCCGGCCGGATCCTTGTCGTACTGCCGGCGCCAGCGCTTTGCGCGTGCGGCGGTGAACTTGCCCTGCCGGATTGCCTCTCTGACGATGTGATCTCTACGTGACTGCATCTGCGGCCTCCGCCATCGCGAGAATCTGCGCGTTGAGTTCTTCTTGCGTGGGGAAGTCGCTACCCACACCGGCAACCATTCCCTCTGCGAGCACAAGCTCGGCCGATCCGGGCATCGGGCCGATGTGCGGAGCGGGCATGTCCTCGTACGCGAGCGATCCGAGATACGGACGCACCGTGAAGCGGTCCAACCAGTGCCCCATTTTCTCCGGCGCTGTGGCGAGCGCGTCTGCTTCGGCCAGCATCTGGCGCGCCTACTTGCGGAGCTCCTCAGCCTCAACCCCGCCGTCACCGCCACCGACCACGGGCTCCCGTCCATCCAGCCGGGGTTCTTCTGGAGCGTGAACCAGAGGTTGGTCCCAACCTTGACCAGCCCCAAGAACGCCAGGCCGCAAACGCAAGAGCGACGCCGAACAGCACTGCATACCGCATCAGCAGCCAGAACGAGGGTGACCTCGACAGCGCCACACCCACACCTTCAGAGCCAGCTTGGGAAACGCGGACGGCGGCGCATGGATAGAAAGGTTTCGCTCAACCATGCAGAAAACATGCTGCTCGAAACCGCTCGAAACCGCTACAGCCGGGAGGGCGACTGGCACGCGACTGGCACGCAGTCAAGAAGTGCAAAGACGGGAAGGCTGCGCCAGCCTTGCGCATCCCCACGGCTCACGCCATCAGCATCTAGCCGAACACAATCGACCAGGCGCCCGGTGCTGGGGCTTACCCGCTCTCAGCGGTCGCACGGCGCAAGAAGTCGGGGTTCGTCTTACGAAAGCGACTTAGCGTGATCGCGCCGAGCGGCAGTGTGACGAACGAGTAGAAGACGCGCCAGAGGAGCGCGGCGGCGATGAGCGCCTCATCGGGGGCGCTGCTCAACTCGATGAGCGCGGCGATGAGAACACTGTCGACGACTCCGAGACCGCTGCCGGTGATCGGTATCACGGCCCCGGCCCAGAACGCGATCGCGAACGCGGCGAATGCATCGACAGCGGAGAGTTCGGTGGAAGATACGCCGACGAAACGGAGCGCGGCGAGCAGGATCAGGTATGTCAGCAAGAGGTTGGCTGCGACCCCGATCGATCCCAGCGTCCATCCCGCGCGAAGGACCGCCAGCGTCTTGGCGCGAAGCTCGACGGCCGCACCTGGGCCGTCCTGGATCGGACTCCGCCCGAGCTTCCGAATCGCCCACGAGAGCGGACGCTGCAGCTTCGCTCCGAGCCAGCGCGCCGAACGTTCTGTGTGCAGTAAGCAGTAGCTTCCGACGCCGAGGACAGCGACAACGAGGAGCGCGAGTGCGCTCACCAGCAAGATCAGACTGTCGAGCTCTCCGACGGCCAGCAGCGCCAGGAGTGCCGCAAACGGAAGGAGGAGCCGACCCAACGTCGGGAACAGAAAGGAGCCGAGCGCCGCGAGGCCCTGCGATGTCCACCGAGTATCCACCGCCGCGAAAATAGCCGTACTGAACGACGCTCGCACCTGGAGGCGGAAGCACCTGCGCTGCCAGATTCGACGAAAGGTACGCCTCGCTCCCGCGCCGCACACCGAGGCCCGGCAGAAACGCGCGATACATCAGAGCCTCACTGGGAACACGGGCAAACGCCAGCCCGAACAGGACGATCACCTCCCAGGTGTCGAGTTCCTTCAACGCCGCCCAGACCGCCTGGTAGTCGATGACGCTCGGCAGCACCCAGCCGAAGACGAACACGAGCACTGCGATCACGACGACCGGCTTCAGCAAGCGCCTCCACAAGGGCCGGCGCGTGGATGCGGGAGACCGATCGTTCACAGGTGTCTGTGTGTCATTCTGAAGCCGCGATCGGCGCCCGCTCGGGGGTGCCAGAGCCTACGGATGCAAGGCGGCAGGGTTAACGACGAACTAGGACGCCTCGGGCCGCGCACGCCGCAGATCGCGACGATGGGCGAGGGCGGGCGACAGCGCAGCCGCTAGCACCATCACCGTCGAGTAGATGATGAGCCAGAAGAAGATCGCCATCACGATCCCGAGCGCGCCGTAGGTCTTCGAGTACCAGTTCAGCCAGTTCTT
The DNA here is from genome assembly GCA_963774355.1 of uncultured Thermoleophilia bacterium. Lineage (GTDB taxonomy): Bacteria > Actinomycetota > Thermoleophilia > Gaiellales > Gaiellaceae > PALSA-600. The sequence goes on from CAVZER010000010.1 coordinate 69,266, forward strand.
GAGCACTAGCGCGGAGACGATCCGCAGTCCGACGAAGCAGACGATCGTGAAGACCGCGCCGGGCAGGACATCCTGCCACTCCACCTGCCGATGCAGGAGCAACCACGGCGCCCAGGTGAAGAACCCGATCAGCAGAGCCAGCCAGCCGATGTCGAGCAACCACCCGACCCACGACGGCGAGTTCCGCAACGCCCGCGTCTGCACGACGTAGACGGCCGACATCGCCACGAGCGCGACGAGAATGCCGTAGTACGTGCCTTGGTCGACCAGCGCGTTCTTACGCAAGTCGAGGCCCCAGGAGCGGGAATGTGCGAGTTGCAGGACCCGGCCGAAACCAACGCCGAAGAACAACAGGTTGATCACCGCGATGATCGCCGCCGAGAACTTGTGGCCGCTGGTGCCCGCCAACACCGTTTCGAGCAGGTGGCTGGTCGATCCACTCAGGTGCAATCGATGCCCAAGGTGCCTCCCGAGCGCCTCTGGATCCTTGTAGACGTAGCTCGTTTCGATGATCAGCAACGGAGCGAGCGTGAGGAAGAAGTACGCCGTGAGTAGGACGGCGTACAGCTGACCGTCGGCCGCCCGGTACCGCTTGAACCATCCAATCGTCGTACCCGGCGTCGACGCCGGATCCTGGCTCTCGACCCAGAACCGGCCGCGCTCGTAGTAACGAGTCCCGCGAGCCTGCGCGGAGCCGTAGAGCCGCTTCGGCCGTTCAAGGCGCTGCGACTTCTGGTCGACGTCGCTGTTTGTGGGCCGACTCGTCACAACGTGGCAATGAATCCGATTGCGGTGATGCTCGGCAGGAACACGTACGCAGCGGCTCTGGTCGTAACGAAGCGCGAGAGACCGGTCAGCTCAATCGACGAGCCGCCGTCCGCCTGCGCGATGACGAAGTTGCTCTCGCCCGGGTCGTGGGGCCCGATCAAAGGATCCGTCGACTTCGGGTCGAGCCTCACACCGCCAGCGAATTCGCTGTCACCGACCCATCGCCGCAGCACGAACTCGTATTGGTTCTCGATGTTCGCGTTGATGAACTGAAAGAGCATTCCGCGCTCGATGCCGTCGTGAGGTTCGGTTGGGTCATAGGCCGGCCCATAAGGAAGGCCGCGACGGATAAGCCGGTGGGAGTTGTTGCTGCCTCCCGGTATGCCCTGGCCCGCGATCGGCTGCCCTCGCGGATTGACGCGGCGTATGTGCGCGCCGACGGGACAATGGATCCCTTTCGGATCTCCCGAACCATCGGCGTTCACGTACTCGAAATCGTTCAACCGTTCGACAGAGATGCCTTCCGCAGGCCGATCCGTGTCGGGTGACAGGGTGAGAGGAACGCCGTTGCGCCATCTCCCGCACATCTTGGCGGCGAGCAGTTCAGGATCGATCTTGTCGCTGTTCGACTGCAAGAAGTCTTCGAACCCGACGACGTCGGTTTCGACCTTCTTGAAGACCGCGAAGCTGCCGTTCAGGCCTAGTTGCGCCGGTTCCGGAACAACGTAGTTCTCCGCGTCTTCCCGCAAGACGAAGAGCCACGGCTCGCAGGGCTCTTGGTGATCGGGAGGATATTCTTCCGGGCCCCCGCGAATCGTCGGCGTGCTGATTCCGTCGGTGTAACCGAAGTGAACCTTGCGAGTCGGCACGGGTTGGCCGTGCTGGATCTCCATCAACGCCATCCCGTCCTGACGCCAGATCTCTCGAAAGGCATCGCCCTCGGCAAACACGCGCGCGCAACCTGTCGCTGTAGCCACTCATCGACTCCGGGCTGGTGACGTGCAGCGTTACGAGGACGTGATCCCCCCCGCTCCCAAAACCGCCGATCCAGTTCTCGGGCGCACTTGCTCCCGTGTCGCCGACGAGCTCCGCACGGTGCGCGGCTCCCTCGGTGAACGCACCAAATGACTCGAAGGACAACGTCGGGACGCGTGTGTCTAGCTCGAGCGCCAGCAGTCCGGGCCACGTGATCCCGACGTTGAGGCAATAGTCGGGCTTGCGATGCGGGGCATCGGCGAGATTGTCCCCAGGTCCCGGCCCAAACCCCACATGCCAGTCCTCGGCAGTGGTGATCTGCGGGACGTCGGATTCGTCGCCGTTCACGAGCCGTCCGAGTTGTCGGCGCGCTTGTGCTGGATCTCGTACCGTCAGCAAGAAATGCCGCACCATCGGCATCCGGTAACCGCGAAGAACGAACCCCTGAATGTCGCCGAGGTCGGGCACGGGTCCTTCGAGGGCGGCGCGATCGCCCTGATTCTCCGAGCGTTCACGCCGCAGTCGAGCAAACAGCCCGCGGAGCAGCCCCGGGGCCTTCATCGCCGGCGCCGCTTGTTGGTTCGACGTTTCCTCGAACGCCCGACCGCTGGTTGATCACGGTTTGCGACCACGTCACTCCTAGTGCGTTCACGCCGTGGCCAACTGTGACTCGTGATCTGCAAGCAGGGCGCGAACGTCTTGAACCGAGAGGCCGGGATAGGCGCTGTAAAACCCGATTGGCGGATAGTTGTTGTTCAGGCCCCATTGGTAGAACGCCTTGACGTTCTTCGCGACCGGCGTTGGCGGCGCGCCGACGACATGTGGAAAGAGGGCGTCGAACACGAACGAGGTCTTATCTGCAAAGTCCTGGAAGTACTTCTCCATGTCCCCGTCGTAGACCGTGAAGAAGCCTATGTGGTTGTTCTCGAAGGGCACGAAATGGGCGACATGCAGCGTTCCGAGAGAATCCGACGCCTTGTGTCCCTTCTCTCCCACCAGGGTCCCCGCGACGAGCTTCACGGCAAAGGCTTGCAGGCGTGACTTGAAGGACATGTATGTCAGCAAGGGGCTCTGCGAGGTATGGCCCGTGAAGCCCGCCGCGCTCACGCACGCCTTGATGTCCTGAACCGACGCGTCCCCGTAGGCGAAGTATGTGTCGAGAGGCTCGCGGACATTGCGCCTCAGCCATTTGGCGACCTTCTGCTGGTTGGCAGCAACAGGCGTAGCTGGAGGGTCGTCAATGTGTTCGAAGATGGCGTCGAACACCGAGCCGGAACTCTCCACGAGCCGCTCGATATGTTCGTCGATCTCGCCGTCGATGTCCGACAGGAAGAGAAGCTTCTCGTCACCCTCCACCATGAACCGCGAGAAATGCACGGTGCCGAGATCGTCCTGCGCTCTTGCGAGGTCGGGCATCACCGGGGGCAGCTCTTCGGCTAATGCCTTGGCGTTGGCTGGGCCGTTGATCGGGAAGTCGATGACGAGATGACTCTGGCTCATGGAGTTCTCCTTGTCGTGACGACGATCACTGGCGCCCCGCCTAGGCGCTGATCCCATGGGCGGTGGCGATGTGCGCGCCGGCCTCGTGCAGCGCCTTCTCGTCGTCGTGGCTGCCTGGCTTGAGGTCGAAGACGACCTTGTTGACCGTTCCAGTGAAGGGATAGGGAGCCTTGTCGGCATAGGCGCGGTCGACGACGAGACCGTTGTCGCGGCCGATGTCCATGCCGCTGTAGCCGGAGAAGCGGACAGCGACCGTCTTCTCGATCCGTCCCTCGCCGATCTTCTCGTCGTTCGCGTACAGGGAGACCGTTCCGCCCGCCGATCGTTCTTGCCGGTCTGCGTCGAACTGCATGCGGACCGTGACATGGCCGGTCGGGATCGCCTCGGTCGAGACTTGCTCGTAGCGCTCGACACCCATCATCGAGTAGCTGTGGTGCAGCCGTCTGTTCTTGTCGACCCAGAGCGAGAAGCCGCCCATCTCGTCCGCCTCGGCGACGATCACGCCCTCGACACCTTGTTCGGGCACCGCGAGCTCGGCCTCGATCGCGTATGAGCGGCCGTAGATGCGCGGGATCATCCCGGAGGCGACGTTCTGGACGTCGCCGTAGAACGTCTGGGTCGTGATCGTCGGCATCGGCGGCAGGATCCCGAAGAAGACCGAGAACGCCGCCAGCAGCGGCAACACGTTGTGCTTCTCGGCCTCATCCCAGAAGAGCTCCTTCAACTCGGCGAGCTTCTCCGGCTCTTCCGCGGCGAGATCCTTCGCCTGGCTGAAGTCGTCTGGCAGGTAGTACAGCTCCCAGGTATCCCGCTCCGGGTCGTAGGTCCCGGGTGCGAACCTTGCCAGCGTCGGTGGCGAGAGGTCCCAGGGAATGCGGTCGAGCTTGCAGGCCGCCCACCACCCGTCCTTGTAGATCGCCCGGTTGCCGACCGTCTCGAAGTACTGCACCGTGTGCCGCTCGGCAGCGTCTGCCTCGGCGAAGCTGTAGAGGAAGCTCGTGCCTTCCATCGCCTTCTGCTTGATCCCGTCGACGACCTCGGGCTGGGGAAGGCCGGCCGCCTCGAGGATCGTCGGGCCGATGTCGATGCAGTGCGTGAACTGCGATCGCAGCCCACTCGTGTCGGTAATCCTTCGTGGCCACGCGACGACCATGCCGTTGCGCGTGCCCCCGAGGTGCGAGGAGACCTGCTTGCCCCACTGGAACGGCGTATTCCCCGCCCAGGCCCACGCGGCCGCGTAGTGCGGCGCATACGCGTCGGTGCCCCAGGCGTCCAGCCCTCCGTACTGCGCGATCAAAGACAGCTGCTGCTCTGCGGTGAGCGCAATGCCGTTCTGCATCGTCAACTCGTTGAACGAGCCGGTGATCGTCCCTTCCATGCTCGCGCCGTTGTCGCCGAAGATGTAGATCACGAGCGTGTTATCGAGCTCGCCCATCTCCTCGACCGCATCGAGCAGGCGGCCGATGTTCCAGTCGGCGTTCTCCTGGTAGCCGGCGTACACCTCCATCTGGCGGGCATAGAGCTTCTTCTCGTCGTCGGAGAGCGAGTCCCATGCGGGCAGCTCATCCGGCCTCGGCGTGAGCACCGCATCCGGCGGGATCACGCCCAGCGCCTTCTGCCGTTCGAACGTCTCCTCGCGGAGAACATCCCAGCCCTGGTCGAACTTGCCCCGATACTTCTCGCTCCACTCGACTGCGACCTGGTGCGGCGCGTGCGCGCACCCGGTCGAGTAGTAAACAAACCACGGCTTCTCCTGGTCCTGGGCGCGCACCGCGTGCAGCCAGCTCACCGCCTGATCGGTGAGGTCGTCAGGCCAGTAGTACTGCTTGCCGTCCTCGCCCTCCGGGACGCCGATAGTCGTGTTGTCCTGCGTGATCAGCGGGTCGTACTGGCCCGCCTCGCCGCCGAGGATGCCCCAGAAACGGTCGAAACCCCACGCGTTCGGCCAGCGGTCGAACGGCCCCGCCGCCCCCTGGACGTGATCGGGGGTCAGGTGCCACTTGCCGAATCCTGCGGTGGAGTAGCCGTTGCCCTGCAGCGTCCGGACGAACGGAGCGCAATCCTTCGGCACGCTCGCGCAGTAGCCGGGGAACGGTCCCGGCAGCTCTCCGATCGACCCGAACCCGACCGTGTGGTGGTTGCGACCGGTCAGCAGCGCTGCACGGGTGGGCGAGCAGATCGCCGTGACATGGAAGCGGTTGTATCTGAGGCCCTGCTCCGCGATCCGCGTCATCGCCGGCGTTTCAACAGGCCCACCGAACGTCGACGGGTTCCCGAAGCCCGCATCGTCGATCAGCACCAGCAGCACGTTGGGCGCGCCGTCGGGCGGCTTCGGCGTCATGTTGATCGTCCAGTCGGCAACAGAGGTGTCGAGCGTCCGCCCGATGGTTCCCCCGAAGTTCGGGTCCGGGATCGGCAACGACGTCCGGTCCGGGTTGAACTTCCCCATCGCCTCGGCGAGCGACTCCTTCAGCGCACCCATACCGCTCTTGTCGCCCTGTACGACAGAGCGGAGCAGCGCGCCCACAAGCGCCTGCTCGACGCCGAGCCGCTGAACGTCGTCGAAGATCGCGATGATCCCGGCCGACCCGGGCGGCAGGTTCTCCCCGATCTTGTCGTGGATGTCGTTCTCGACCCGGTGGTCGACGAACCTGCCGATCAGCCCGCCCGCCACGGCGCCCACGGCCACCGACGCGAGCAGTGGCGGCGCGAACAAGCCGACCGCAAGGCCGACCCCGCCCCCCCAGCCCATGCCTTTGCGGCCGAGATTGTCGCCCGTCTGGCGCACGGCGACGCTGCCGTCCTGCGCATGCGTGACCAGAATCACGCCCTCGATCTCGACACGCCCTTCCTTGACGAGCGCGACCAGCGCTTCGAAGTCGCGTGTTGCCTCGTCGATCTCCTGGTATCCGGCCACGAGAACGTCGGTCGGCGTGTCAGCCATCGTTTCCTCCTGTGCTCCCTAATTCGGATGGCGGCTAGAGCAAGCATGCCGAGCGTAGTCGCTTCGCGCGATCGTGCATCGTCCGGTCGGGGTGAATCGCCGCTCGGCGAGCCGCGAGGCGTTAGCCTTTGCGAGCAGAGGTGGCGATTCGGGTGGTGCTCGGCGAGGACAGCTATCTCGCACGCGAGGGAATCGTCAGCGCGCTCGCGGCGATGGACGGTGTCGACCTGATCGCTACATGCGGCGATCTCGATGAGCTGCGCGCGGCGATCGAGCGTGAGTCTCCCGCCGTCGTACTCACCGATATCCGCATGCCGCCCACCAACACCGACGAAGGTGTCCGGCTCGCGGCTGAGCTCCGATCCTCGCATCCGGCTGTCGGTGTCGTCGTGCTCAGCCAGCACGCGGACCCGCTGTATGCAACTACCTTGTTCGACCAGGGGTCTGCACGTCGCGCGTACCTGCTCAAGGAGCGAGTCAAGGACCGAGACGAGTTGCAGCGGACGTTGCAGGAGGTCGCAGACGGCGGGTCTGTCGTCGACTCACGAATCGTTGACGAGCTCGTTGCGTTCCAGCGCCGTCGCGACGACTCGAAGCTCGACGAGCTGACCGCCCGAGAGCTCGAGATTCTCGGCCTGATCGCAGAGGGCCGAAGCAACACCGCGATCGCCGCGAAGCTGGTCGTCACGAAGCGCGCGGTCGAGCGCCACATCAACCAGATCTTCTGGAAGCTCGACCTCGGCGACGCCGAGGATGTCAGCAGACGCGTGAAGTCCGTGCTGCTGTACCTGAACGGCTCGCTCGTCACGCCGGCCGGCGGAGCGTGACGGAGGCTGCTGACCGCCAAAAGCTCGTGGCACTACGGCTAGCACCCGGACGAATGCACGTGGCCACATGGTGGCGAACGCTGCGACTCCGCTGGGAATATGGTCACCGGTCCGAAACATGGCGTCATCCCGGGACACCTATTATCGCCCGCCTTCTCCCGCGGATGTGCTCACGGTCGATGATCAGGAGACCTTCCGCGAGATCCTCCGACGCCTCGTTGAACTCGCTTCGGGACTGACTCTGGTGGGAGAAGTCGACTCGGGCGAGCGCGCGGTCGACGTGGCGAAGGAGCTCGAGCCGGACATGGTCGTTATGGACGTCGTGATGCCGGGAATCGGGGGCATTGCCGCGGCGCGCCAGATAAAAGCCGAGCGACCGGCAACTGTGGTCGTGCTCGTTTCCACCACGCACCCGGACGACCTCCCGATCGAGGCCTCGGAAAGCCGGGCCGACGAGATCGTCTGGAAAGCAAGGCTCCGGCCCGGCGTTCTCGAGGGGATTTGGCGCACACACGCGGCCCGCTCCGAGCTGTGACCGGAACTCAGAGCCCCTGCGCCCGTCAAGGCACGGGCTCGGCCTGGGGGCGCTCCGCTCGCCTCGCGCTGATCAGCGTCGCAGCCGTGCTCCTCCTCATCTCCGTGGCGCAGCTTCTCGGCCTTCCCGGACCCCCCTCCTAAGCCTCACGATCGGCCAGACCCGAGATCATCGACTGGAGTCGGTCGAGTTGCTGCGCGAGTTCATTCAGACGAGCATCGATCCGGCTCTCGCCGGCGACCTGGGTTTCATCGGCGTATGCGAGGCGCTCGTTCGCCGCACGAGCCACGAACGTGGAGGTGATCGCCGCGGTGACGATGGCGAGGAAGGCAATCCCATCGAGCATGACGAGCGCGGCGACCAGCCTGCCGGCTGGATCCTTCGGCGTTAGGTCGCCGTACCCGACCGTGGTTACGGTCTCGAGCGCAAACCACATTCCCGTCCAGACGTTTGGGTATTCCTTGTGGTCGAGAAGGCGGAACAGGACGCCCCCACCGACGACGATCACGAGCGTCGCCACGACGATGACGCTTGCCGCCGTTCGCAGCTTCGGCGGTTCACGGAGAAACTTCGTCAGGCGCCGCTCAACCGGGTTCGGCCGAGGGATCTTCTTTCCAGCATCAGACAGACGGCGCGGAGTATTCAACGGGTTATCGCGGGCTCTCTTAGCGCTGCGCCGCACGTCGCGGCGGGCGCTCGGCATGGAGTCCAATCGAACCAGGTCAGCTGTGGAGCGTCGTCATCCTGATCGCATGAACCGACGAACGCGCACGGTTGCGATCAGGTGGTCGTAGAGGCGTTGGCCGACCGGCTCCCTTCAGGTGCGGCGCCGACTCGACTGTCGACGAACGCGGTCAGTGCCTCGCTTGCAAGGTAGGCCACCACGACCGCGACGACAATCAGCGGTGCTACCGCGAGCCCGGCCTTGAGGCAGAGCAGCGAGGCGATCATCACCGAGGAGAGCGGCAGCCGGAGGACGGAGACGCACGCCGCGCCGACCAGTGCCGCCACCGCCTGAGTCTCGGCGTAGCCTGGCAGGTGCGCCGCCATAAGACCGGCCGCTACGCCGAGGAAGATGGCCGGGAACGTTGGGCCGCCACGGAAGTTGCCCAATGAGATCGACCACGCGAGCCCTTTGAACAGGAGCAACAGTGCGAGTGTCGAGAGGGAGACGGTCGCCGCCTGCGCGAACAGCGATCCGAAAGCGTCCTCGCCCGAGAAGAGCACCGCATCCGGCGACTGGCCGGTCGTCGTCTCGGCGAAGGCGATAGCGAGACCACCGACCGCAAGACCGGCGGCGATCGTGAACGGAAATGGGTGCAGGTCCACGACTCGCTTCGCCCAGCGGGCGAGCTCCATAATCGCGAACACCGTGACGGCGGCAGCGACCGCCAGCACGATCGTCCAGCCGAAGTCACCCCAGCCCGGGCCCCCGAAACTCGGCAGCGGGAACGGGCTCAACGACCACGCGGCCGTGCTCAAGCCCGACAGTGACCCTAGCCCGATGAAGACGAGCGAGCCGACCCCGGACGCCAGGAGTCCGGGCAGGAGAACCAACGGCAAGGTGGCTCCGCCGAGCCCCGCCGCCTCGATCACCAGCACCGCCCCGACGACGGGCGAGCCGAAGATCGACGAGACGGCCGCGAAGCTCCCCGCGGCCGCCATCAGGCCCACCGCCTGCTCGGGCGCGTCACGCTTGACCAGACGCATCGCGATCGTCCCCAACCCGAGGCCGAGCGCGATCAGCGGCCCCTCCGGCCCGAGCACCAGTCCCAGACCAAGCGTCGCGAGGGCCGCCAGCAGCACCCCCGGCAGGTCGATAGGACGGAACGGCGCGCCGCCCGTCTTGAGCCCGTCCGCGGGGATATGACCTCCATGCCCTGGCAGACGCCGAACCGCGAACGCGGTCAGCAACCCCGCCAACGCCACCCAGGGGAGTGGCCACCAGACCGGGACGGCGTGATACCCAAGCTCGCCCGGCAGCTTCTCGTACACCCACACCTGCACCTCGTGCACGCCTTCCAGAAAGCACCACGACGCGGCCGATACGAGCAGACCCACGAGTGCGGCGAGCACCAGCAGCACGCGGTACTCCCGGCTACGCATCAACGCAGCAGGATCGGGAGGCGCGGAGACAGTACTCACCGGCCGAGCCACCCTAAACCGTTCGCGTGCCGACGCCGGGAAGAACGGCGGCTAGCTGCTTGGGGCATTTACCCACGGGCTGGCTGAAACGATGCACTGGGACAGCTGGGGTGCGACCCGCCCGGCCAGGAGACCAATCTCGGTCGCTCGCTCGATCGCCTCGCTGCGGCTCGAGACGCCGAGTTTCCGGTAGACGGAGAGCGCCTGTGTCTTGATCGTGTTCCGGGACACGTAGAGGCGGGCGCCAATTTCTCGGAAAGAGAGGTGCGTCGCAAGCAGCGGGAGGAGTCGGAGCTCGGCTCTCGTGAACCCGGCTTGTCTCTCATTGTCCGACGACACGAGCGCTCTCACCCCGGCCGCGCGAGCGCGGAGCGTCCACAGTTGGGGATGACGGTCCAGGATTCTGTCGGCGTCGTCGAGCGCCTTGCCGGCGGCCGCGAGATCACGAAGCGCTATCCGTACCCGCGCGATCTCCAGCGCCGCCTGCACGGCGAGCCAGCCGGGCGCAGGAGCGGCTTCCAGGAAGGCGGCCTCCGCCGTCTCGAGTTCCGCGACGGCCTCCTGCCAAGAGCCCTGGCGCAAGAACTCATGGGCGGACAGGGCCAGCTCGAGCACGCCGCTGCCGATCCTCACGCCGCTCGGCCGCTCGACGGAGTTCGCCTGGGTCGTGAGCGCCGAGGCCGCCGCGTCATCCCCGCTGTCGGCAGCGATTAACGCGCGCTGCGCGATCGCGGTCACGAGGGCCCCTGACGCACCGGTCGCGATGGCTTCTTGCGCGGCGCGCCTGAGGGTTGCGTCGGCAATGTCGAGGTCGCCGGCGAGGGCCTGCGCGACGCCCTCGAGCACGCGCGCGATGGGAGCAAGCCGCGAGCCCGACAGAAGTCGGGCGGATGCGTTGCGCGCGTCGACGAGCATCTGCCCGACGCTTTCGAGGCAGAGCGCCGCGCGGACGATGGCGATCACCCCGTCTGCGGCTGAGGTGCTCCTCACGGACCCGCGGGCCATTGCGTCGCCCGCGGCGATCGCGACCAGCCGCGCAGCTTCGGTCTCGCCTCCACCAAGGAGGTGGAGCCAGGCGTCGAGGGCCGTCACCTCTGGATCGCGCATATGCCGAACGCCGTCGAACGCTGCGATCACACCTTCGGCTTCGGCCATGCGGTCGGCGTCACATGCCTCGGGCACGAACATGCAGGCGATCTGCGCGGCTCGCTCCGTGCTGTTCGCAGCGATCAGATGCGAGACGGCCGCAGTGAGGTCGCCACGCTCTTCGTACCAGGTTGCAGCGCGCGCGTTGAGCCCTGCGAACTCGCCGGGATCGTGTTGTTCGAGATCGTGAAGAAGGAATTCGCGGAAGAGGTGCCGGTAGCGGAACCACTCGCGGCGTCGGTCGAGCGGGACGAGGAAGAGATCCTCACGCTCGATCGCCTCGAGGACGTACGCCGAGTCGCTGCGCTCGAGCAGCGCATCGCAAAGCGGGCCGCAGAGGGAGTCGACGATCGACGTCCGCCGCAGGAAATCGAGCCGCTCCCCGGAGAGCCTCTGCAGATACTCCGCGCGCAGATAGTCGGCGATATTCCGATCGGCGCCCGAGAATCGCGTCGTCTCACCTGCCGCTCGATCCCTGAGTGCGCGCGCGGCGAGATAGAGGCCGGCAGGCCAGCCCTCGGTTCGATCGAGCAGGATCGTCAGTTCGGCATCCGAAAGCTCGACGCCGCTCGCCGCGAGGAGATGACTTCCCTCATGCCGATTCATCGACAGGAGGTCTGCTCCGATCTCGAGCACGAGACCGTCCGCTCGAAGGGTGCCGACCCGTACGCCGGCCTCCGTTCGCCCGGCCAGCGCGAGAGTGGACTCAGCCGGGAGTTGGTGCGCGAGCGCCGAGACGATCTCGAGCGTCTCGTACGAGGAGATGCGGCCGATGTCGTCGAGCACGATGATCGTCGGGTCGGCCAACGAGACGAGGGTGTCGCTAAACCTGGGGACGAGCGTCCTCCAGATCGAGACCGCGCTCGTATGCAGCGCGTCGAGGACCGCGTCGCCGAGCGGCGCGATCGCGTCGATCGCTGCTGCCAGATGGAGCAGGAAGCGCTTTGGATCGTCGTCGCGGCGATCGAGCGACACCCACGCATACGGACGCTCGTCCCGTTCGACCCACTGTGCGAGCAGGGTTGTCTTGCCGTAGCCGGCCGGCGCGACGATCGACACGACCGGAAACGTGCGAGCCCCGCGCAGCCGATTGACGAGCGCGGTTCGCCGGACGCTTCCCGTCCGCAAGGGAGGCACCCGGAGTTTTCCCTGGACGACGTCCAGCGCAGCCGGTCGGCGCGGCGGGAGCTCGAGCAGTTGACCGTATGTGTGTGTGGACATGGCGTTGGGCCTGCACGCGAGTATCCGATCGCTCGAGCGGTCGAATCAAGCGTGCCGCCATGACTTCGCGCGTGTAAAGACACCACGCTTCGGGGTCGGTCAGCACGTCCGAAGAGAGGCGGCTGCGGCGATGGGCCACGCGGAGCGTCGCGCGACGGTGGAAACGAGAGCGGCCCTGGGACCGGCGCCGGAGGCCCGGCGGTCGAGTTCCGGTCGACGGTCTCGCTGCTACGCGGTCTGGGCGTCGGCCGGCGGAATGAGGGCGCCGATCAGCCAGAGGAGCGGAAACACGATCCCGAAGACGAACATCACCCAGTGGCCCTTTCTGAGCGTCATCAGCCCGAGCGTGAACATGAGGATGAAATACAGAAGCGCCGCGCCAATCCCGATTCCCCACCACATGATTTTCCTCCTGACGTCGACGGTTTAGCGGGCTGCCGGGGGCAGTGTCGCGGTGAAGCTAGAAGCGGCGTCGCTCGCGCCGGCGCTCGCGTCGATTGATCCCGGCGGCCGAGACCGGAGAAAGCGGGCGACCGAACGGGTCGATGAAGAGCGCGACGGGGCCTGCCACCGAGGGCGGCGTTCCATCCAGGACTTCGATCGAATACGTCAGGTCTTCGCCGTCGAAACGCGGCCGGCGGAGCACGACGACCGTGTCCTCGGGGAACTCGTGGGACGGGTCGAGGTATGAAACGACGGCGTTCGGAGGGTCGTCTTCGAAGCTGTTCTCACCCTCGTTCCAGATGTTCACGAAGTGCTGGGACGACATGTGCCCGACGTCGCGCTGAGGCCGGTCGGCAAAGTAGAGCGTCGAGGGCGACACGGACTTGAGCGTGATGGAGTCAGCCGTTGCGGCAAGGCCGCGCGCAGTCTGAACGAACAGCGACTCGATCTCCTCGAGGTGCTGTTCGGTGACTTCGTCGGAACTCCCAACCTGGCTCATCGTTCCCCTCCTTAAGCGGATTGCTGAGTGTCAATCGTGCGTCACCGGATCCGTCGATCCATCGTCCGATCAGGGTGAACTGCGCGAAAGGCAATCAGGAGGAGCCGATTCATCCGATCTGGACGATGGCCCCAGCAGCGCCTGACTGCAAGATCGAGCGAGATGACCGACGAAACCAGAGGTGATCGATGAGCACCATTCAAGCCGAGCCTACGAGCCGTTCGGGTCAGGTTCGCAAGGTCGAGCACTTCACACCCACCGAACGCGCGGCTCGGGGGAAAGCAGCTCGCGCCGAGGTGACCAGGCGCGCTCATGCGGACTGGGAGCCCGCACCGAATCGCCCCGACCCGGTGGATCTGCTCGAAGAGCAAGCAGCGACGCGCGTCCCGGACCTCGTCCCGATCCGCTACGGACGCATGCTCGTCTCCCCGTTCACGTTCTATCGCGGCGCGGCGTACCTGATGGCCTCCGACCTGTCCGTCGGACCGAGGACCGGTTTGCACGCGCAACTGTGCGGCGACGCTCATCTCTCGAACTTCGGGGCCTTCGCCGCGCCCGACCGCCGGCTCGTTTTCAGCGTCAACGACTTCGACGAAACGTTCCCCGGTCCATTCGAATGGGACGTCAAGCGTCTTGTCGCGAGCTTCGCGGTCGCGGGACGGGACAGGGGCTTCGACGACACGACGCGCGCCCAAATCAACGGAGTCGTCGCGGCGGCGTACAAGCGGGCGATTCACGAATATGCCGCCATGCGGAACATGGACTTCTGGTATGCGCGGATCGACGTCGAGGAGATCGTGAAGCAGTTCAGGGCGCAAGGGTCAGCGGAGCAGAGGAAGCGACTGGACAAGAACCTGGCGAAGACTCGAGCGAAGGACAGCCTGGCGGCGTTCGGGAAGCTCACCGAGGTCGTCGACGGCGAGCCGCGGATTGTCAGCAATCCGCCGTTGGTCATCCCGATCGCAGAGCTTGCGCCGCCGGGACAAGAGGAAGCGGCGCTGGAGGCGCTCCGCGAGCTGGTCAGGAAGTACCGGCGCACGCTCCAGGGCGACCGGCGCAAGCTCATCGAGCGGTTCCGTCTCGTCGATGCAGCACGCAAGGTCGTCGGCGTGGGGAGCGTCGGTACGCGGGCGTGGATCGTGTTGATGCTCGGCCGCGACGACCAGGACCCGCTGTTCCTGCAGGCGAAGGAAGCGGAGCCATCGGTCCTCGAGCCTTTCCTCGGGAAGAGCGAGTTCGCAAACCACGGCCAGCGGGTGGTCGAGGGGCAGCGGCTGATGCAAGCAGCAAGCGACATCATGCTCGGCTGGATCCACACGACCGGGCTCGACGGAGTCGAGCGCGACTTCTACATCCGCCAGCTCTGGGATGCGAAGGGATCGGCGATCGTGGACGTGATGCAGCCGGACGCGATGGCGGCTTACGGGCAGCTCTGCGGCGCCACGCTCGCGAAGGCTCATGCCCGATCGGGCGACGCGATCGCGATCGCGAGCTACATCGGCAAGAGCGACGTTTTCGACAAGGCGCTCGCCGCGTTCGCGGAAACGTACGCCGACCAGAACGAGCGTGACTACGGCGCACTGAAGCAGGCGGTCGAGTCGGGCCGGGTCAAAGCGGAGACCGGCCTGTGACTGTCCGCGCAGCTCGACCAGTTCCTGAGTAGGCAAATCAAGGTGAACGGAGGAGACATGTCAATGCAGGTCGCCGAAGACCGGCCGTCCGGCTGGATCGAATTCGCCGCCGTCGTGCTCTTCGCTATCGGGTTCTTTCGGATCATCTCGGCGATCACGTACTTCGCGAACAGCTACAAGATCAACAACCTGACGAACGGCCTCTTCAGCTCGCACAACTGGGCATGGGGCGTCTGGGATCTCGTCGTCGCGGCGCTCGCGATCATCGCGGGCCTCTCGGTGCTCGCCGGAGGCGGCTTCGGACGGGTCTTCGGTTACATCGCCGGGGTGCTGGTGATCGTTCAGGGTTTCGCCGTGATCAACCTCGCGCCGTGGTACGGGGCGACCGCGATCGTCGTCGGCGTACTGGTCGTGTACGGCCTTGCAGCGAGTCCCGTCAGGGGCGACGCATGAGCAGGACCTGGTGGATCGTCGTGATTCTCGTCGCCCTTGGTGTTGCGCTTGCAGTCCTGATCGGAGTGCTCGGAACGCGCAATCAGCCGTCGAAGACCGAGGCGGTTTCGAGCCTGTGCACGAGTCTCTCGACGCTCGAGGGGTCGGTGAAGGGCCTGACGAGCCTCGATCCGCAGACTGCAACGACGACCGAATATCAGTCGGCCGTCAGCGCCGTCCAGAATGACTGGAGCACCGTCCAGAGCGCCGCGGAAGCCGTGCAGAATGCACCGACCGGGTCGTTGGACAGTGCCTGGAACGACTTTGAGTCGGCCGTCAAGAACGTCCCGAGCGCGTCGTCGGCGTCTGATGCGGTCTCGAGCGTCTCGTCGTCGGCTCAGGCGCTCGCGTCTGCTGCGCAGTCGACCGCGTCGTCCGTGAACTGCTCACCGTCGGCGTCGAACTGACTTGCAGGGAGGTGGGGGTCGGATATGACCCCCACCTTGGCACGTTCGTTCGCCAGTAGTACCCCAAGCACCTGACATGACATCCGGATCCCATTTTTCTGACGAGCACGGCGGCCAAGGCGGGACGCTTCGTCATGGGTGACGTGTTCGAGATTCTCCTGCTGGCGGTGGTTGCGATGTTCTTCCCAGCGCTGCTCGCAGTCGTCCTGATTGCACTCCGCGCCAGCCATCCGCAGCGGCTGCTGGCGAGCTTCCTTGCAGGTGGTCTCTTGTCGGCTATCACCGTCGGTCTCGTCATCGTCTTCTCGCTCCAGGGTGCGTCTGTCGACTCGACCTCGAGCTCCTCTCTCGATCCGGCCGTCTACCTCGTCGCCGGCGCGCTCTCTCTGCTCGCCGCCTGGGTGGCACGCCGGAAGAAACTGTTCGTCAAAGAGGAGAAGAATCCGAATGACGAAAGCGTGGACGAGAAGCCGAACCGGCTGAACCGCGCACTCGACCGAGGCGCACCGTATGCATTCGTCGCCGGCATCTTGCTGTGCGCGATCCCGGGGTTCTCCGCGCTTGTGGCGATGAAGGACATCGCCCAGCTCGGATACTCAGCGACGGCGACCGTCGCCGTCGTCATCGGGTTCTACCTGATCATGTTCTCGTTCATCGAACTCCCGTTGATCGGGTATTCCGTCGCGCCGGAACAGGCTGCAGAACGGACCGTTGCGTTCAACGCGTGGCTCGATCGCAACGCGAACCGCCTCGCAACCGGTTTCCTCGCCGGCCTGGGTGTGTTCCTGATCGTCCGCGGTCTCGTCGGGCTCTTCTGAGCCCGACCCGCTCAACGTCGCTCGAGTGCGGCGGAGACGTCGTAGCCGAGTGCGAGGCCAAGCCTGGGGGCCGCCGAGACCACCCGCGTCACGCCGACGGCCGGCAGCACGGCGATCAACGCTCCCACGATCTCTTCGTCGGAGGCGCCGTGCCTGCGCGCGGCGTCGGTCGCTTGGAGGTACGAGGGAAGGGAAGCGTCGAGGGCGACCAGGGCCGCGACGCCAACGAGCGCGTGCGTCTTTGCGTCGAGCGTCGAAGCCTGGAGATTGGTCCTTCCGTCGCCCAGCAAACCGTCCAGGTACGCATCGTCTCGAATCGCAAGCCTGCGCAGGGTCCGCTCGTAGCGCTGCACCGTCCTAAGAGAGTGGACCTCGGCTTCGAGATTCGCGCATCGTCCCGTCGGGGTGATGGTCGGCGCTCGACCGGTCGCGGCGAGGCGTTAGCCTCTTTCGGCAGAGGTGGGGACTCGGGTGGTGCTCGGCGAGGAGGCCCAGAAGCGTGACAGGCGCTGACACACCGGAGCAGGCCCTGTCCGCCACGATCCCCGGCCGGTGGTCGCTGACTCGGGTCGCGCCGGGACTGGCGACATTGTTGCATTACCCGCGCTCGTTCCTGCGCTCGGACCTCGTGGCGGGAGTGACGGTCGGGGCTGTCGCCGTGCCTTCGTCACTGGCGATGGCGGAGCTGGCCGGACTGCCCGTCGTCTACGGCCTCTACGGAACGTTTCTCCCACTTGCGGTGTACGGGTTGCTCTGCACTTCGCGGCAGCACGTGATCGGGCCAGACTCGACCCTGGCCGCCCTGACGGCGGTGACAGTAGGGCCGATGGCGATCGTCGCGGGGAAGGTTGACCCAGCGCGTTATGTCGCGCTGGCGTCGGCATTGGCGCTGGCGATGGGCGCCTTGCTCTTCGTGGCGGGTTTGCTTCGGTTGGGGTTCGTCGCCGACTTCTTCGGCAAGCCGGTGCTGCTGGGCTACATCAACGGGGTCGCACTGATCGTGATCGCCTCCCAACTCGGCAAGCTCCTGGGGATCAAGGTCGGCGCACGCGACTTCTTCGCCATTCTCGGAGAGATCGTTCCGAAGCTTGGCGAAGCGAACGGGCCGACTGTGGTACTGAGCGCAGGCCTTCTGGCCACCGCCGTCGTCGTCAAACGCTTCCTCCCCGCGGTACCTCCCTCCCTCGTCGTGCTCGTCGTTGCGCTTGTGGTCGCGGCCGTCGTCGATCTCGACGCCAAGGGAATCGCCGACGTCGGGCACGTAAACGGTGGCCTGCCGCCCTTCGGGCTGCCGCACGTCGGAGCAGACGACGTCGTCGATCTGTTGCTTCCAGCGGGGGCGTTTGCGCTCGTCGCCTTCGCCGACCTGGTGGCGACGGTGCGCACATTCGCGAGCAAACACGGGTACGAAATCGATGCCAACCGCGAACTGAACGCGCTCGGCGCCGCGAACCTTATGGGCGGGCTCACAAGCGCGTTTCCGGTCTCCTCCTCCAACTCCCGCTCGGCGGTCAACGACTCGAGCGGAGCCAAATCGCAGGTTGCGGTCGTCGTGGCGGCAGCGGTGGTCGGTCTCTTTCTCGTCTTCGCGATGCCGCTGATCGAGCCGTTGCCCACGGCTGCACTCGGAGTGATCATCGTTGTCGCGGCTGCGGGGCTGATCAACGTCCGCTCGATCTGGAGCCTCCGACACATACGTCCCGCGGAGGTTGGGCTCGCGCTCGTTGCGTTCGGCGGCGTGCTCGTCTTCGGCGTGCTCGGCGGCGTCGTCGTCGCTATCTCGCTCTCGATCGGCGTCTTCCTCTACCGGTCGGCGCGCCCCCACGACGCCGTGCTCGGCCTTGTCGAGGACGTCGACGGCTACCACGACATCGAACAGTTCCAGAACGCGCAAACCGTCCCCGGCCTGCTCGTCTACCGCTTCGACGCCCCACCGTTCTTCGTCAACGCGGAATATCTGCGCCGGCGCGTGTTAACGCTCGCCGATTCCACCGAAGACGTGAGCTGGCTGGTGTTGAACGCGGAGGCCTGGACGTTCCTCGATGCGACCGCGATCGACGCACTCGCGCAGCTACACGCCGAACTCGAGGTACGCGGGGTTACCCTCTGCATCGCCCGCCTGAAGGGACGGGAGCGCGAGATCTTCGACGAGACCGGCCTCACCACGCGTATCGGCGCGGGCCGGTTCTTCACCACCGTCCGGGCGGCCGTAGCTGCGTTCGAATCGTCGCGCGCGAGCGAGACCTAGTGAGTCTCCGTCCCCGAGCCGTGTGAGCGACGGCGACCGTTCGTACGCGTCGCAAAACGCAGTCAGTCGGTCCCAACTGTGATCCGGCCGGCGCGCTGATGTGTGAGCCCGGCACCGGCCCAGTCGACGACGGCTTGCGCGCGGTCCTCGTTCGTCGGCAGGAGCGCGAGGTGGACGGTGCCCCACGCCAGTTGCGCGGCCTTCCCCTTTCTCGTCCTGCCGCCGAGCATCTGCACGACCGCTGCGCCCCGGCCGATGGTCGCCATCGTGCCCTTGTCGCGGTACTTGAACGGCTTGAACTCCTTGCCCTCGAGTCGATGCGCAATCGTCTTGCCGGCGTGCTCGCCGGACTGCAGCGCGACCGAGCCGAGCTGCGGCAGGACCTGCTTTGTCTTCTCGTCGGTGATCGCGGCGATGTCTCCGAGCACGTAAACCTCGGGATGCCCCGGGATCGTCAGATCCGGCCCGACCGCGATCCGGTCGCCGCGCTCCAGGTCGAGCCCGAGCGACTGCACGAGCCGGTTTCCCTGCAGGCCGGCGCCCCAGACGAGCGTATGCGCGTCGAGCCTGCTGCCCGACTTCAGCATCACGCGCGTCGGCGAGACCGAGGTGACGATCTCGCCGGTCATCACCTCGACGGTGCGCTCCACGAGCGCTTTCTCCGTGTAGGCGCGGATATCGGGCTTGAACATCGAGAAGACCTCGGGACCAGCCTCGACCAGCACAATGCGCGCCTTGTCCTGCGGGATGTTCGGGTAGTCCTTGGCGAACACCGCGCGATAGAGCTCCGCCAGCGCGCCTGCGCACTCGACGCCCGTCGGCCCGCCCCCGACGACGACGATGTTGAGCGCGCCCTCGTCGATCAGGCCCGGGTCCTTGTCCGCCGCCTCCCAGCGGGCGAGCAGATGATCCTTGAGGTGGACAGCGTCCGCGAGGGTGTACATCGGGAAGGCATACTCGGCCGCGCCTTCGGTGCCGAAGAAGTTCACCTCGGCGCCGAGACCGATGACGAGATAGTCGTAGCCCAGCGGCGCCATCTCCGCGAACACCACCTCACGCGCATCGAGGTCGATCGCGGTGACGCTCGTTTGGTGCACGGCGGCGTTGTCCTGGTCGTTGACGAGGTCGCGCAGTGAGTGTCCGACACCAGTCGTCTCCAGCACACCGGTGGCAAGCTGGTAGAGCAGCGGCTGGAACGTGTGATAGTCGTGCTTGTCGACCAGCACGATCTCGGCGTCGGCCTTCCCGAGATTCTGAGCAGCCCCCACGCCGGCGAAACCGCCGCCCAGGATGAGGACGCGCAGCCGCGTGCCCGCCGTCATCACACGGCCTCGTTGGTGCACCGGCCGGATCTAAGCTCAGAAACAGTCCCCGGTCGGCGCGAGCTGGTGCATGCCGTTAACAGCAAACCGCTCAACATCGAGCTAGCGCATTTCCTCCGCCACCCATAGCCCCGACATCCTTCCTCGATCAGTCTCTGCGATCTTCGCGGCGATCCCGACGATCATCGCGGCGATCATCTCGTCTGTCGTGACCGTGCTTGACGACCGCGGCGGTGCCGACAACCGCCGCCGTTCGCGTCACCGGTCCGCCGATCACACCACGCCTGCCCGCTCGTCCAGGTCCCAGCGGCATCTCAGACTCCTTCCATGACGACTTCGGACTCCATGGCAGCAAGCAGCGCCTGCGTCGGGATCCGACCGTTGGCGACGAGCTGACCGCCTGACCGGCGCACGGAGGACGCAAACGGTGCAGCCCAGCGGTTCTCGTACACCAGCACGGCGGCTATGGAGCCAGGCTCAATTATCTCGGCGAACTTGTCGACGTCGTCTGCGGCGAGCAGCATCGCCAGATCACCCTCGAGCGACAGCAGCTTGCCTACGGTGGCCTCGTCGGCATGCGAAAGCTCGGCGGCCTCGACCGATCCATCCTCGTTCTTCACAAGCAGCACCAGATCCAGTACGCGAACAAGCCCGCGATCTACCAGGGACTCCAGCTCGGCCGCCATCTCGCCGGAGAAGTTGGCCTTGTCGGCCGGGAACTCGACCACGAGATAGTCGACCGGTCCCAGCATCTCCTCACTGCTCATAGCTGGTTGCTCCTCTCCTTGTTACGAAACGATGCTCAACGTGCGCATGAGAGTGCGAGCCTCTAGTACGACGACGCTGTCGGTTCCGGCGGCCGCATGAATGCGCCGAAGATCCAGAGAATGGGCAAGAAGATCCCGAAGAAGAAGATCCAGCCGTGCCCGTTTCTAAGCGTCATGAGGCCGAGCGTGAACGCTACGACGAGGTACAGGAAGACACCGCCGATTCCAATCCCCCACCACATGAGGCCTCCCTCTTTTTCGAGTGGCGGCAAGTTACCCGCACACCCGAGTCTGGCCCCAGGAATGAGCTTGCGCCTCACCCCGACGGGATGAGCTTCGGATTCCGTGCCAGTCGGCCGCACGCACACGCCGGTCGCCCGGATCGACTACGGCCCGTGCTTGCAGCGTCTCAACGACAAACGCGCTGCCCCACCCCACTCGAACCGCTCCAGCCAGAGTCCTACTTGCACGCGCGCGCCCGACAGCTTCCGCGCTAGGCCTCGGCTCGCGACGTGACAGCACGCGTGGACAGCGACGGATTCAACTTCTACTACGGCGCGGCCGGAAGACGTACCGTTAGGCGGTAGGCGGCCGAAGACGATGCGACGCTACGAGCCGGAGTGGGCGGCGGGACCAATTCGTTGCGCCGCAGCGTCCGCAAGCGGGATGTTCGCCCGGACCGTCGTACCGCGTCCCGGCGCCGACTCGACCACCAGGGTCCCTCCGCTCGCTGCGATCCGCTCTGCCACGTTCGCGAGCCCATGACCCGCGTGATCGGTCGATTCGACGTCGAAGCCGGCGCCGTCGTCGACGATCTCGAAGAAGAGCCGGCCATCGCGCTCCCATAGCCGGATAACGGCGGTCACACCCAACCCGGCGTGCTTGTCGACGTTCTGGAGACTTTCCGCACAGCAGAAGTAGACGGCGGCCTCGACGTCTTCGGAGTAGCGGCCGATCACCCTTGCCTCGACCCTTACCCGTGAAACCGCCCGCCGCACGAGGGCGACCAGGGCCGCCTGGAGTCCCAAGTCGCGCAGCACAGGTGGGTAGAGGCCATGGGCGAGGTCGCGGAGCTCCTGCAGAATCTCGTCGAGCTCTTTGCCCACCTCGTCGAGTCGCTCTGCAACCTCGGGATCCGCGACTTCGCTGGCCAGGCCAACTCTGATGATCAGTGCCACCAAATGTTGCTGCGCCCCGTCATGGAGATCGCGCTCGACCCTCCGGCGCTCAGCGTCGCCCGCGGTCACGATCCGTCCACGCATCGCCTGGAGCTCCGTGGTCGTCGAGTGAAGCTCAGCCGTCAAGCGACCATTCTCAATCGCCAGCAGAGTCGCCTGACCCGCAGCTGCGACGAGTTCTGGGTCGGTGTCCAAAGCGTCGTCGTGCATGATCACCGCCACGGTCTCGCCGTTCTGTGTGAGCGGAGACGCTGACTGGCCGACCGGAGGCATGGAAGCAAGAGCCATGCCCGCCCGAGTCGAAAAGTCCGCCTCCCCGCTCGAGACGGAACCCGAGCTCGAGCGACGGGTCATCGAGTGCATCGGCCAGCGTTGCGCGCAACTGAGGGGCGCTCGGGCTCTCCACCAGACGGGAGACGATCAGCTTCAACGCCGTCGCGGCAAAGAACGTACTCACCACGACCGAAACCAGAAATCCCCACGGCAGTGTGCTGTAACCAACGGTGGCCACCCAGCCCACCTTCGAGAGCGTGCTCGCGGTCACGTCTACCCGCTGGAGCACTCCGTAGTACGCGAGCACCGGGACGGTGGCCATCACAGCCGGGACATAAACAGGTAGAAGTGCCCGCCTCCGCGGCCGCGTCGCCGTCACTAGTCGGTAGCAAAGGAAGGCGAGGATCGCGGACATTTCCACTATCACGTAGGGCGAAATGTCCGGGCCGCCGATACCGTCGGCGATTGTCGGCCGATTGGCGATCATCAAGCCGTTCGCGGGACACGCAGCGTTGCAGCCAGCAAGCGGAGCACCGCCATAGACGACCGGCGAGAAGAGGACCCAAAGAACGTACCGGTCCAGGTAATAGAGCAAGATCGCGCCCATAAGCGCCCATCCGAAGCGACTCCCAATGCGACCCTCCGGGAACGCGAAGACGACGTAATACGCGAGAAGGAACCATGCCGAATCGGCCAACGCACCGATGCTGTGGAGGTGCGGCTCGGACGCTCCCTGAAGCGAGACCGCGGCCGTGGCGATCCCCAGCGCGAGAAGCAAGAGACCGAGTCGGTTGCCAGGACGTCGCACCAACCAGTAGAGCGCCGCGCCGAATGACCCCGCGACCATCACGGCGATCATGAGGCCGTAGGCAATCGGATGGACGAGGTGGTCGCTCGTCGCGAGCAGGAGGCCCGCCCCGATCGCGACGAGAACTCCGCCGATCGCAAGTGCGATCAGGACATCGCGACGAACCGGAATCGCCGAGACGGTCCCGACCGGAACGGCCGGATGCTCTTCGACGGCCGTGGACACACCTACTCCTCCGTCTTCGCTACGGCAGTGCCTAGTTAGCCACGGCAGACCGTACCCGGTCCAGCCAAGGCCGTCGCAACGGCGGCGAACGCCGGCACCAGGCCCTGCCCTCACTTGCATGATCTCCGAACGTGAGCAGCCGACGCAGCTCGCCAGCTTGCTTCCACGATTGAGCTCGAGCGTCCCGTCGGCAGTCGCGGCGCTCTTCCCGACCATCGGCACCGTCGCGAAGTGCGGACTGCGCCAACGTGAGCACGACTGATGGCGAGGGCCGGAGCTGCGGCGTCCTCATGGGACCCGACGACGCGACCGGGGGTGGCCTCCTCTGGCCCCGCCCCCGCCCCCGCCCTTTTCTGCCTTCCTTAAACCCGGAGCCTCGCACTGGCGGTGACAACCGGTTCATTACCGTCAGGCCGATCGTCTGGATCTTCGGCGCCTTCATGAGGCTGGCGACGGCTCAGACCGCTTTGAGGCACCAACGCCAAGCTAGGACTTAATGCGGCACTTGCTCGATGACTCCGACCGAAGCCAGTCCATCGAGGATTAGCTGCACGGCAATCGCAGCGATTAGGAAGCCGAAGACCTTTTCGGTGACCAGCATCCGGTTTTGATCAAGCTTCTCACTCACCCGGTTCGCCCAGCGGAAGACGACCACATCCAGCAGCAGGACGAACGCCAAGATGCCGAACTCCACGGCGAAAACGCTGAGCGACTTTGCCTCGGCGGAGATCGTGATCAGGCCGACGATGCCGACCGGGTTGAGTAGATACGGCACAGCCAGCGGGAACTGCGCAAGCTGCATCGGGTCCCCGCCTGTGCGGTGGCTGCTCCCATCCGGAGGCGCAAGGACCATCCACACCGCGAGCACGAGCAAGATCACGCCTCCGGCGATGGACAGGGATCCGATCGTGAAGTGCAGCAAGATGCGCAGCAGCTCACCCAGCACCATGAGGATCACGGCAACCGTCGCCGCGGTGGTGAGCATCTTTCGCTGTACTCGCTGCTTAACGGCTGGGTCTAACGAAGCGGTGATTTCCAAGAATGGGACCAGTGCGAGCTTCGGCCCGATACCGATCAGCAGTACCAAGAACGTGTCGATCGCACCGGCGGCGGTGATCGATGTCTGATCCATTTTCGAAGTTTCTCGAAGCTCGGCCTTCTGCGCCTGGCTCGTCTGCTTGGTCACCGTTTCCCGTGCGGCCTGGCAGCCGCTGATCGCCTTTTACGCTACCCCTGGTGCTCGCCGCGCGCCTCGTCGTTCGCCCTCGGCGTGCCGCTGACGTAGGGCGGCTCGGCTTCAACAGCTGGCGAAGCGGCCTTTGCGAGTTCAGGCCTCGGTTCGGAGGCTAGGCGCTTTCTTTGAAGCGGGCGATGGGGCTCGAACCCACGACCCTCCGCTGGGGAAACGCGAGCAGCGCCGCATGGACAAACGGGTTTCGCTCTACGATGTGGAAGTCGCACCGTTAGGCGGTAGGCGGCCGAAGACGATGCGACGCTACGAGCCGGAGTGGGCGGCGGGACCAATTCGTTGCGCCGCAGCGTCCGCAAGCGGGATGTTCGCCCGGACCGTCGTACCGCGTCCCGGCGCCGACTCGACCACCAGGGTCCCTCCGCTCGCTGCGATCCGCTCTGCCACGTTCGCGAGCCCATGACCCGCGTGATCGGTCGATTCGACGTCGAAGCCGGCGCCGTCGTCGACGATCTCGAAGAAGAGCCGGCCATCGCGCTCCCATAGCCGGATAACGGCGGTCACACCCAACCCGGCGTGCTTGTCGACGTTCTGGAGACTTTCCGCACAGCAGAAGTAGACGGCGGCCTCGACGTCTTCGGAGTAGCGGCCGATCACCCTTGCCTCGACCCTTACCCGTGAAACCGCCCGCCGCACGAGGGCGACCAGGGCCGCCTGGAGTCCCAAGTCGCGCAGCACAGGTGGGTAGAGGCCATGGGCGAGGTCGCGGAGCTCCTGCAGAATCTCGTCGAGCTCTTTGCCCACCTCGTCGAGTCGCTCTGCAACCTCGGGATCCGCGACTTCGCTGGCCAGGCCAACTCTGATGATCAGTGCCACCAAATGTTGCTGCGCCCCGTCATGGAGATCGCGCTCGACCCTCCGGCGCTCAGCGTCGCCCGCGGTCACGATCCGTCCACGCATCGCCTGGAGCTCCGTGGTCGTCGAGTGAAGCTCAGCCGTCAAGCGACCATTCTCAATCGCCAGCAGAGTCGCCTGACCCGCAGCTGCGACGAGTTCTGGGTCGGTGTCCAAAGCGTCGTCGTGCATGATCACCGCCACGGTCTCGCCGTTCTGTGTGAGCGGAGACGCTGACTGGCCGGCCGGAGGCATGGAAGCAAGAGCCATGCCGCCCGAGTCGAAAAACCCGCCTCCCCGCTCGAGACGGAACCCGAGCTCGAGCGACGGGTCATCGAGTGCATCGGCCAGCGTTGCGCGCAACTGAGGGGCGCTCGGGCTCTCCACCAGGCGGGAGACGATCAGCTTCAACGCCGTCGCGGCAAAGAACGTACTCACCACGACCGAAACCAGAAATCCCCACGGCAGTGTGCCGATACCGATCGTGCCCAGCCAGCTCAGCTTCGAGAGCGCACCCGCATCCAGGTGCACGAGCTCGAGACGGGCTGCGTAGAGGACCAGGATCGGAGCGATCGCGATCAGAACCGGGACGTAGACAGGCAGGAGTGCCCGCCTCCGCGGCTTCGTAGCCGTCACTAGCCGGTAGATCAGGTAGACGCAGATTGCGGACCGGACCGCTAACCGAACGTAGGTCGAGGTTTCGCTGCTGAAAAGACCGTCGGAGAGCCCCGGCCGATCGGTGATCATGAAACCGTTCGCGGGACACGCAGCGTTGCAGGCGGCCTGCGGAAAATTGCCAAAGACAATCGGCGAGAAAAGCAGCGAGGGGACGTACGACCCCAGTCGTTCGAGCGCCGTCGCGCCGAGCAGCGCCCATCCGACGCGACTCTCGATCCGACCCTCCGGGAACGCGAAGACGACGTAAAACACAAGAAGAACAAACAGCCAATCCGCCAACACACCGATGCCGTGGAGCTGCGGCTGGGTCGCTCCCTGAAGCGACATCACGACCGTGCAGACCGCAACCGCGAGAAGGACGAGACCGAGTCGATTGCTAGGGCGCCGAACCAGCCAATAGAGCGCCGCGCCGAACCATCCCACGATCGTCACCGCCAGCCACAGGCCAAACCCAATCGGATCGACGAGATGGTCGCTAGTCGCAACGAGCAGACCCGATCCGATCGCGACGAAAAGCCCTCCGGACGCTAACGCGATCAGGACCTCGCGTCGAGCCGGGATCACCGAGACGATCCCGGCCGAAGCGACCGAATACTCCTCGACGGCCGTTGGCACACCCGCCCTCCGTCGTCGTAGCGCGACTCCGCATTTAGCCGCGGAAGACCGGGGCAGTCTAGTCAATGCCGTCGGTACGGCAGCGAACGCCGGCACCAGGCCCTGCCCCTGCGCTCACTGACATCGTCTCTGAACGTGACCAGCCGACGCAGCTCGCTACCTTGGTTCCAGGTTCCACACCGCAACCAAATGCTCAGGCGTCATAGCGAAGCGCCGGCGCATGCGAGAGCTCCGGCGCTCCCAGCTTGTGAGGCGCACCCGAACCAGCCACCGACGGTCGAGCTCTGGCTCTCCAAGAGTTACGGCGGAAGAGTTTGGGCTCTCCCAATAGCCTCCCGTCAGGGCGCGGCCCAATTCTCAGGACCTCCCCGCTGTCGCTTCTCGAGCGTCTCGCGGCGATTTCGCAGAAATGCCAGCCGCCCAAGATCGCGTCTGTCAGAGTCAGGCGGTCATTCATCTAGAAGGTAATTGCGGTTGTCAAGGTCAGCCTTGACCAGATCGGGTCATCTCAGCGAAAGTCGTCGGCCCGTCCAGCGCGAAGCTCGTCCCAACTCGTCCATCGGGGCAAGCCCTGTCGGGAGATCGCCGAGCGGCTTCACGAGCTGAATCGCCGCCAACTTTCACCTCCACTCGACGACCGGCTGATCGAGAAGCAGCTACGCGGAGCGATCAAGTGGGCCGGTCAAGCACCCGAGCGCGGACGACGAGCTACGTGAGCAAGCGCGACGTGCGTCTCGTCAGCGTGTTAGTGCGATCCCCACCCGGCCGTTCCTTGGCATGGTCACGCCTTCTTCCGCGCCGGTGTGGAGCGCTGGAGCGGCGGTGCCGGTAAGCGTGGTTAGAGATGGATGTGTGCGAACTCTTGCATCGCCGCCTCGTCTGGGAAGCTGACGACGGCGCCTTCGCTGCCCGCGTCGAGCATCTCGGTCACGCGCTGCGGCGTGGTGCGGGGGATGATGCGGAGGTCGGGGTGCCGCTGTTTGACCTGTCGCACGTGCGCGGGGTCGGAGCCGCGTGAGGGATGCCAGGCGTCGCCCAGCTCGCGCGCGCGTCGGATCGCCCGGTCGGAGCTGCCACCGACCCAGATCTCGGGTAGTGGCGTCGGCTGCGGTTCGGCTGTCGCGTTTCGGTACGACCAGTGCTGTCCTTCGAATGTTGGCTCGCCGCGCCAGAGGGCCCGCATCAGGCGGATCGCCTCGTCGGCGCGGCGCCCGCGGCCCTCAAACGGCACGCCCATGAACTCGAACTCGTCGCGGTGCCAGCCCATTCCGACGCCGAGCGTGACGCGCCCGCCGGAGAGCTCCTGCAGCGTCGCGACTTCCTTCGCTAGGTGGAATGGGTTGTGCAGGGGCACGAGCACGATCGAGGTGCCGAGCCCAACCCGTTCGGTCGAGCCGGCCAGCCAGCCGAGCGTGACCAGCGGGTCATAGACACGACCGTAGGGGTCGACAGCTTCTGGCCCGACAACGATGTGCTCGGTCGCCCAGACCGAGTGGAAGCCGAGCTCCTCCGCCGCATCGGCGAACGCCCGGATCCGCGACGGCGACGAGTCGCTACCAAAGTTCGGCAGGATCACGCCGAAGTGCACGAACGGAGACTAGCCGCGGCGCGAGTGGCACGGCTCGCCACCACCGACCCCGACGGGCGCCCCCACCTCGTTCCGATCGTCTTCGCCATCCACGGTGCCACGCTCTACTCCGCCGTCGACCGCAAACCGAAACGCTCGCGCACGCTGCGCCGGATCGAAAACGCCCGCGCCCGCCCGAACGTCACCGTCCTCATCGACCACTACGACGAGGACTGGCAGCGCCTCTGGTGGATCCGCCTCCGCGGAAACGCACGCGTGCTCGACAATGGTGAGGAGCGCGAGCGCGCGCTCGCGCTCCTCACCGACAAGTACCAGCAATACCGCGACACCCCACCCGACGGTCCCGTCCTCGCGATCGACATCACCCAGACGCGCAGCTGGTCCGCGACCTGAACGCCCGCCCTCGCCCAAGCCCGTCAAGCCGGTGCGAGCCGCGCACTCGGGCCTCACGCCTGCCCCTAGCGTGCGGCAGTGACACCTCCCACGCTCGACGAGCGACCAGAGCGACAGTATCCCAGCGGCGAATGTGCGCCGCGAAGGCGAAATCCAACTGTCTACGCAAGCCCGTGGGCTCGCGCGTCGGCTCGAGCTTGGCGGAGGGGCGGGCGCGCCCACTCGACAACCTCGACGAGGCGCAGCCGTCGTGCATGGGGTTTACCACTCGTCGGTATCGGCGCGCACCTGGAACTTCGCGTGAAGCAAGCTGACGCGTTTTCTCGGTTTCGTGGGTCGAACGTCACGGTCTGGGCAAGCGGCGGTTCACGAAGACGCTTTCGAGAGCTGTTCCCGCCCGACGGCGAGCGCGCCGGTCAGTACGGCACCGTCCCCGAGGCTCGATACTTCGACCTGCGGCGGGAATGGAAGCCAGCCGGCGAGCAGAGCCCGAATTGCACCGAGGTCGGTGTTCGCGCCGATGCCGCCGCCGAGCACGACCAGGCCGACGTCGGTCACGGCCGCGATCGGTGCGAGATGCAGCGCCGTTCGGCGAGCGGCTTCGGCGACGACTTGCGCCGCGACGGGGTCGGAGGCGCGCGCGGCGGCGAAGACGGCACGCGGATCGTGCGGAGGCGGCACGCCCAGCTGGCGGGCGTACATCATCAACGCCCCCGCGCATGGGTCGATGTCCTCGGTCATGCCGACCCGAAGGTAATCGAGCTCGCCGGCAGCGCCCGTGTGGCCCCGGTGCAGTTCGCCGCGAAGCACCAGTCCGCCGCCGAGCCCGGTCCCGATCGAGATGAAGGCGAAGTCGTCGACTCCACGAGCGACGCCGCGCCAGCGTTCGCCGAGGGCCGCCAGGTTGATGTCGTTCTCGAGGCAAACGGGCATGTTCAATCGCTGCGACATCAAACCGCCGAAGTCGCTGTCCTCGAGACCGGTCACGTTCATCGCGAGCTTGACCGACGAGCCTTGCACCGCCCCAGGGACCCCGAGCACGACGTTGTCGACGAGTCTCGGCTCGACTCCACTGGCTTCGAACAGCGACCGGACGAGCTCGTCGATCGTGTCGACCGCCGCTGAAGCATCGGCCTCTGACAGCTCGTTCTTCCGCAAGCAGACGATGGACGTCGACAGACCGAGCCTGTCCCATCCGGTGGCAGCGAGCGATCGCTTGTTCTTCGGTTGATGGCTTCCACTGCGGCTCGGTCAGGATGACGACTGACGCAGCTTGAATATTCAGGCCGACGCCGCCGGCCTCGATCTGGCTGACGAGAACCCAAGCATCTCTGGCCTTTGTGAAGCCATCAACAAGCTGCTCACGCTTCGTAGGTGGAACACTGCCGGTGATCGTTCCGATCACCGCGTCGCCAAGGCCGTTGGCAACCGTCTGCAGAACGCCGCGGAAGAACGAGAATACGATCACCTTCCGACCGTTCGCCATTGCTTCCTCAGCGATCTCGAGGAGTCTGGCGAGCTTCGCAGATCCCGCACGGGTGCCCGGCAGATACGCGGCTTGCCGCATTGCCATGAGCGGCTGCCCGGCCGGAACGATCCTTCTGCGCCTGGTCGGACATCCCGCATTTCGGGTCGACCGCTTCGCACACGTGGTCACGAGCCATTGCGCCATCTCCGTGGATCCGTGGCCGGCTCGTGCTGTCGCACGCTGCGGTCTTCGAGCCCTCCGATCACGCCGACAAGGGCGAGGAGAAACAACCCGAACAGAACGAACGCGAAGAGGATGCCGCCGATTATCGGCACGAAGACAACCGCTCCGAACAGCGAACCGACCGCGACGAGTGAGCTCAGGGTTCTCATCAGGTACCTCCGACGATTGCGGGTCGATGGACATGACCCGATGCTGCTCGCCGAATGCAGCCGGCCGCATCGTGGGCGCCCCGTGGTCCGAACCGAAGTCTTTTCGGCCTCCAGCTGACGAAGGAGCGTGCGCCGGGGCGAGAGAAGCGAACGCTAGCCCGGAGCCGACTGAGCGAGCGCGGCCGCGAGTTGCGAGCGCGAGTTGATCGCGAGCTTGCGGTAGATGCTCGTGAGGTGCACCTCGACCGTTCGCTGGGTGACGAAGAGCGCTTGCGCTATCTCGCGGTTGCTCGGCCCTTGGGCGGCAAGCTCGGCGACGCGGCGTTCGCTCGGTGTCAGCGAGTCGACACCGCTGAGAGCGACCCGGCGCGGGCGCGCCCCGGTGGCGAGCAGCTCCCGTTCGGCGCGTGTGGCCAGGGCGGTTGCGCCGCAGATCGTCGCCAATTCCACGGCTTGCCGGAGTTGCTCGCGGGCGCGGGACCGCTGGTTGCCCCTACGCAGTGTCGCTCCCAGCTCGGTGCGTACTTTCGCATGTTCGAGCTTCGCCGGCGATCCGTCTAGCACCTGCACCGCTTCTTCGAGCAGTGCGAGCCCGCGCTTTCCGCCTTCGATCAGCCCGGTTGCGCGCAGCGCGGCGCCAAGCGCGCGAGGAGCGCCCCAGGTGCGCGCGAGCTCGAGCTCTTCCCGTGCGAGCCGACGGGCCTCCTCTTCATTGCCGAGCTGTTGCATTGCGAGCGCCGCCGGCGACCGCCAGGCGATGAATGCCGGGTTGTGGCTTCCGACCGAGTCGAAGCGGCGACCTGCGTCGAGCAGTTCCGCGAGCCCGCCGGCGACGTCGCCACGAAGGATGCGGAGCCGTGCGCTGCTGTCGGCCAGATAGAGAAGGCGAGCGGTATCCGGCAGCGACTCGCCGAAACCGGCGTGCGCGAGCGCGGCTGCCGCCTCATCGAGCTTGCCCTGCTCCATGAGCGCGTCGGCGAGGAAGGCGGTCGCGTGTCCGGCGAAGCGAGCGGATGCTCCCCAGGCTTCGCCCGCGGCCAAGGCGTCGCGGGCGTCGGCCTCCGCCTCGCCCAGGTCGCCCCGCCAGACAAACGTCTGCGCGCGAAAGACCTTGACCGCGGCGAAGGCGAAGGTCGACCCCCGCCGGTGCGCCTCCGCGAGCGCGTCCGCGTAGATCACGAGGACCTCGTCGAGATCCGCCATCGCAAGCACGGTGCAGGCCGGGACGAAGGCCGCGCCGACGTCGGCCTTCGCCAGCGCTCCCTGTGCGAGCGCGCGCCGCGCGAGTGGCACGGTCTCGGCCGCGGGAACACCCGCGCGCGCATCGTAGTAGGCGAGCAGCGAGAGCAGCAGCTTCTGGCCCAGCGTTGACTCGTCAGCCTGGTCGCGGACGCGCTCGACCCGCGTAAGCGCTGCGCCATGGCCGGATGACGCGAACAAACCATTCATGATCAGGCCTGCTTCAAGCCGGCGAGCGAGCTCGGCGTCTGCGTCGCCGAGCTCTTCCAGCCCCCGCGCGTAGACGGCGTCGGATTCCTCGCCGCGGAGCAGGAAAAGCTGACGGCCGAGCAGGAGTGCCGTCTCCGCACGCCGCACCGGGTCGCGCATCAACGCGTGCGCTTCCTGCAGATGCTCGATTGCTGCGTCGCCATCGACGAGCGTCTCCGCCAACCCGAGCTCGAGCGCGAGCTCGCCACGCTCCGGAGCCGACGGCGATTCGGCGAGCGCGCGGCGAAGGTATGCAACGGCGCTCTCGGCCGCACCGCGCGAGGCGGCGCGGCGCGCGGCCTCGCCCAGCGTCACAAGGATCTGTGCATCCTCGCCCGGCGGCGTGCGCAGGAGGTGCGCCGCCACGCGTTCGGGGTCCGCTCGGGCGTCACGTAGAAGCCTCGCCGCCTGCGCGTGCCCACGTTCGCGATCCAGCGGTGCGATTGCCTCGTAGACCGCCGAGCGAAACAGTGGATGGACGAAGTCGAGCGGCGGCTGTGGGTGCAGCACGTCGACGCGCGCAAGCGCACTCGCCATCTCGTACGCAGCGACCTCTTCCAGACCGGCGAGCACCGCCGCCTGGCGCGGGTCCACACCCTCGCCGAGGATTGCAACGGCCTGCGCCAGCCCTGTCGCCTCAGGAGGGAGCCGCGAGAGACGAACCGAGACGGCACGAGCGCCGGCGCGAGCGGCGAGGCCGCGGAGGAGGGGCACGTTCGTGCTCGTCGCGGCCACGTCGTCCGCGGCAATCGCACGCGCGAGCTCACGCAGGAGGAGGGGGTTGCCGGCCGTCTCCTCCCGACATGCGGCGCCGAAGGCATCCTCGACGGCGGACGACAGAGTCGTGCGCAACATCCGAGTCGCTGCGGCGGCGCTCAGCGGAGCCGGCCGAATGACGCCTGTCACCGGGTCGGCGAGGATCTGGCCAAGCAGCCGCTCGTCCTCCGCCGGCTCCTCCGGCCGCAGTCCGACCACAAGCGCGAGGTCGATCCCTTCGATCCGCGGCAGAACGTAGGCAAACCAGCGAATCGAGGGCAGGTCGCACCAATGCAGATCATCGACCGCGAGCACGAGCGGACGGCGGGCCGAGAGGTTGGCCGTCAGCCAGTAGAGCCCATGCAACATCGCCAATGAGGAGTCCGCCCCTGCCGGCCCGGCCGCTACCTCCTCCGGATCAAAGAGCGGACCGGCGAGTGCAGCCGCACCTGTAAACGAGTGGGCGCGCTCCTCCGGTGAGAGCGAGGCGAGCAAGGGCTCGAACAGTTGCCGTACCACCCCGTAGGAGAACGAGCGCTCGAACTCGGAGCCGCGGGCGTTCAGCACCTGCCACCCCGCTTCTCCGCCGCGTCCCTTCGCCTCCGCCATCAAGGCGGTCTTGCCGATGCCGGGTGGGCCCTCGATGACGAGCAGCCGCGGTCCGCTCGGCGCGGCGGCGATCAGGTCGTCGATCGCTGCCAGCTCTGTTTCGCGCTCGAGCAAGTCGAACTGCGACCTGAAAGTCTGCGCGGCCACGCGAGAAGTATGGGGGTCGTAGCTTGTGCTACGCAGCGCCGATCAAAACACTGTGGTTCAGATCTCGGTGCCTCCACGAGGCGGCGCACCGCGCCGCGCGCGCACCCTCGATGCAGTTGATCTCGACATGGAGGCCCGACTCATGAACGCAGAGCGTCACCCACATGTTCAGGCACCGGACACGGCGCGGGATGCGTCGTCGCTGTCGTCACGGCGCGGCGTCGCGATCCTGATCTTACTCAGCATCGTCCAGTTCATGGACGTGCTCGATGCATCGATCTTGAACATTGCCCTGCCCTCGATCAAGGGGGCTCTCGGCTTCAGCCAGCAGAGCCTGCAATGGGTGATCGACGGCTACATCCTCACCTACGGCGGCTTTCTCCTTCTGGGAGGCCGCGCCGCCGATCTGGTCGGCCGGCGCCGCATGATGGTCACAGGACTGATCGTGTTCGCCGGCTCCTCGCTGGCCGGCGGCCTGGCCCACAGCAGCTCGCTGCTCATCGGCGCCCGCCTCGCGCAAGGAGTCGGCGCCGCCATGCTCTCGCCTGCCGCGCTCTCAACGCTGACCAGCACCTTCCGCTCGACCCGCGACCGCAACACCGCACTCGGCGTCTGGGCGGCCGTCTCCGGAATCGGCGGCGCAGCGGGCGTCCTGTTCGGCGGCCTGCTCACGGAGGGGCCTGGCTGGCGCTGGGTGCTGTTCATCAACGTTCCCTTCAGCGCGATCGCGTTGGTCGGCGCCTTCGCCCTCCTCAAGGGCGAGCAGACGCGCCGGCGACTCGTGAACTTCGATGCCCTCGGCGCCGCGCTCGCGACCGGCGGGATGCTGCTCCTGGTCTACGCGCTGGTGAAAGCACCGGACGTCGGCTGGGGAGCCACGCGCACGATTGCCACGCTCGCCGGCGCCGCAGTGATGCTGGGTGCCTTCGTCGTCAACGAGCTGCGCGTCGCCAACCCGCTCGTTCCGCTCGCCATCCTGCGGGTGAAGGGAATCGCCGCCGCCGACGCCACGCAGATGATGGCCATCGCCGGCTTCCTGCCGATGTTCTTCTTCCTGACCCTCTACATGCAGACCGTTCTCGGCTACTCGCCGATCCAGACCGGCGTCGCCTATCTGCCGCTGACGGGTGGATTCATCATCGCTGCCGGCATCTCGTCCCAGCTCTTCGCGCGCATCGGCACCAAGCCGGTCGTGGTGCTCGGCACCCTGATCGCAGCCGGCGGCCTCTACTGGCTCTCCCGAATCCCCGTCGACGGCGCCTACGTGGTGGACATCCTCCCGGGCCTGCTGGTCGTCTCGCTCGGTATGGGTGGTGTCTTCACCGGCCTGACCACCGCAGCCAACGCCGGCGTCGACCAGGACAAGGCCGGCCTCGCCGCCGGGCTCCTCAACACCGGCCAGCAACTCGGCGCGGCGCTCGGCCTCGCCATCCTCTCCGCGCTGGCGACCGCGGAGACCAAGTCCATGCTGCACGGCGGCCACGACACCGTCGCCCAGGCCGCGACCCACGGGTACCAGCGCGCCCTTCTGGTCGGGGCGGTCATCGTGCTCGCAGCGACCGTTGTCGCGTTCCTGACGCCCAACACGCGCCAGGCCCAGCCGGTCGTCGAGGAAGAGCCCGCGCTCGAGCTCGCCGCCTAGAACCATCGGGGGAGCCGCACGCCGGCTCCCCCGATGCCACCCGCTTTCAATTCAAAGAGAGGAATTCGTGACCACAACGGCCGTCGTTACCGGAGCAAACAAGGGACTTGGCCTCGCGCTCGCGGCCGGAATCGCCGACCGCCTCGGCCGCGACAGCAACGTCTACCTGACCGGCCGGGATCCCGACCGCGTCACCCTCGCTGTGCGCCGGCTCCGCGACGCGGGGCTGCATGTACTCGGTGAGCGCGTCGACGTTCGGAGCGCCACCGCCGTCAACAGGTTCGCCGCCCTCGTCGCCGAGCGGCACAGTCGGGTCGACCTCGTCATCTCCAACGCCGCCGCGCGCATCACACCCGAGCGACCGCAAGCCGAACAGGTCGCGAACTTCGTCGACACAAACAACCTCGGAACGACCCGGACGATCCGCGCGTTCGCGCCGCTGCTCGCACCCGGCGGCCGCTACCTGATCGTCGCCAGCGCCTTCGGCTCTCTACGGAATCTCCCGCCGCAACTGCACGAGCGCTTCGACACCGCCGGCATGTCGCTCGACGACCTCGACTGCCACATGACGCAGTTCAGCGAAGCCGTCCGCGCAGGCCGCGCCAAGGCGGAAGGATGGCCCGACTGGGTCAACATCCCGTCCAAGGTCGGCCAGGTGGCCGCAATGCGCATCCTGGCCTGCCAGCAACACGCGCTTGCGAACGAAGACGGCCGCTTCATCGCCGCCGTCTGCCCCGGCCTCGTCGACACCGACGCATCACGACCCTGGTTCACGGACATGTCACAGGCACAGTCGCCCGACGAAGCGGCCGCGGACATCCTCGCCCTCGCCTGCGGTCCGGTCGACCGCTCGCTCTACGGCGAGCTCATCCAGCACCGCGACGTCGTCCCATGGCATTGACGGAGCCCTCGCTCGCTGAAACACCCGGTCGTCGCGTCCGGTCGCGCTACTTCGGGGAGAGAACCGCCACCGTCAGATTCGCGCCGCTCGTCGGATCTCTGGTGTACCGAAGCGATCGCATCGACGAGAACACACGACCGAAGGGAGCGAAGATGACAGTCGCAAACAAGAAGCTCGTGACCGGTGGCAGCGGCGCGGCCAAGGAGGTCGAACGGCAGAACGCGGCGTTCGTCACAGCAGAGCCGCTCGCGGCGTGAGCGAACACGCTGCTGATGCGCGCCTGATGAACGCTCGGAGACCGCTGACCGCAGCCGCGGCGGCGGCAACGCTCGGGCTTGCCGCCGCGTGCTGGGTTGTCTCAGTCCGTAAGATGAGCGGGATGACGGGTATGGGGGTCGCGACCCAACTCGGCTCGGTCTGGTTCTTCGCCGGCGTGTGGGTCTCGATGATGGCGGCGATGATGCTGCCGGGCGCGCTCCCGGCGGCCGCGAGAAGCGTTCGTGCCGACGGACGTGCACGGGCGGTACCGCTCTTCATCGCGTCGTACCTCGCCGTCTGGACGCTTACAGCCGCTCTCTACGGCTCGTCGCAGTTCCGGTGGAGGGATAGGGATGTCGAGACCGATGTTGTCGGCACCGCCCCAATAGCTTTGCCAGATGTAGTCGAGTTCGTTCGGACCCCACGTTGCTTGCGGGTATGCGCCTCTGGCGAGGCTGACGATCTCCATGTTGACGCTGCGGACACGGGTGAACGGCTGTGGATCGAGTCGGAATTCATGCACGTGTGCAGGGGCCACTGAAATTTGGCGCTCACAAGTTCGCAGTCAGCCGTAGGTTCCGAACGCGTACACGGCGGAGAGGCGCGACGGGGCTTCCGGTGCGTACGCCCTGCGACCGGTCTCGGCGTCGTACTCGACCCGATACTCGGCCGTCGCACTAATTACGAATGGGCTGACCATCGGAAACTGATCTGAGTTCGGCAAGAACGGTAGGAAGTCGAATTGGTATGCTTCATACGCCGCAGCGAGCTCCTCGTCGGTAGTTGCCGCGACCGCTGCTGACGCGAAGTGGCCGGTGACGTTGAAGTTGTTCCACGTCATCGGACTGAGTTGGTTCACGAAGACGA
The DNA here is from genome assembly GCA_963774355.1 of uncultured Thermoleophilia bacterium. Lineage (GTDB taxonomy): Bacteria > Actinomycetota > Thermoleophilia > Gaiellales > Gaiellaceae > PALSA-600. The sequence goes on from CAVZER010000010.1 coordinate 106,324, forward strand.
AGAACGAAGGTGGCCATTCTTCTTTAGCGAGATTGCCCATCCCAAGACGGTATGGCCGTGGACGGATGGAGGGCGGGCAGCTGTAACCACCGTCCCACCATCGGCGATGAACATTGAAGGGCGGCGGGCGGTCGAACGTCCTGGGCGCCAGGATGCTTCCGCCCCATCTGCCGCCCACGCTCACGCTACGCGGCCAGCGCGTCTTCGACTAGTCGCTTCTTCGGCCATGGCACGAAGAGCGGTAGATCATGTGCGGTGATCCTTGCGCCTAGTCCGGGGAGGCCTCCTACCTCGGGGACAAGACCAACCCTCGCGGCTATTCGGCGATGGGCGGGACGACAGGCGGCGGCGGGAACGGCCGATAAGGAAGTGTGAATTCGGAAAAGTCGCCAGGTGCGTAGTGGATCCACGGGCTCAGAGGCGTGGTGTCTTGAAACACTTGAAGGCTCGGGACGAGATTCTGTGACGTCGTGAAGATCCGAGCCCAGCAAATCACGGCATCCTGGTCGAGGAGAGGCGCAATTGCGCTGCTCGCTGAGCCCCCCGCGGCGACACCCATCTCAAGGCTGTCGAAAAAGGTCAGGTCCGAGATACCACCGGCCCCTCCCGAGTGAGAGAGGTATCCCTGGGCGGTCCCCTCGGTCCCGCCTCGATTCACAACGTAGATCTGGAACTTGTAGTTGGTCTGGCGCAGAAGCGGGATACCCCCGCTGACGTACTCGTATCGATAGTTGACCCATGGCTCTGTCATGTCATCCCCATTCCTATTCGACGGCGGACAAGAGGACGCCCCTACGCTCGACGCTACGCCGACCGTGCATGTGTTGCAACCCTGCCACTCGTCCCAGGGCGTGCTCGACCAGTCGCTTCTTCGGCCATGGCTCGATGACGAGCACAAGGCCTGGCCGCGATTGCCACCGTCGGCCCTTCTGTCTAGGCCAAAGGTCGACCGTCTAAGCTTCGAATGTGTGTCAGCCCGACTGTCGGCGCGAACGCCCGAACCTCGTCAAGAGAGTCATCGCCGCCCTGTTCGGGCGAGGGCCGCGTCTCGAAGATCGCAGTAGCTGGGGCGATCCACCGCCCGACATCGGCGTCCGCGAGCCTCGGCGCCCACGTCCGGCGAGCCCCGGCGGCTCGGCCGTCCTCGACCCTCCCACTGATCTGCGGTAGACGAGATCCGGTCCCACATCCCGTGGGGCGCCGGATGGAAACACCGAATGGCTCGCGCAGAAAAGCTCGCCTTAGGCGTCGCTGTTCGCCTGGCGCTTCGCGACGAACAATTAACGCGACAGCACGTCCGCTTTCAGGTCGTCGGGTTGGGCTTGCTCTCGCCCTCGTCGACGTCGACCGGGCGCGAATCCGTCGAGATCGCCGGAGCTTCGCCGGGGCCGTCAACGGCAGGCGCCTCCGGCGTCGACTTCGCGGGTTCGGGCTCTGAAGGCCCTGCGCCGAACAGGCGCTTGATGGAGTCGATGAGCGACACAGCGGCATCCTCTCACACCCGGTGGTTGCCGTTGGCCTTCACAACGACGAACCGATGTTCGTCGCTCCTATCCTGTGGCCGGACGACAGCACTGAGGGTCGGGCGTAAAGACGCTCGCCCAAGCGGCGATCTTACGACGCGGGAAGTGTCAGTCGGTTCAGCTCGGCTTGGGCCTTCGCGAGCGTCGGTTTGGCTGGGTGCTGGGTGCCGAAGTAGACACGGACGTCGAGGCGCCAACGGGCGACGGTAACCCAGCGCAGACGCTGCTGAACGTTTTTAGCGGGCTGACCTTCCCAGCTCTGGTCGAGCCGGAAGCTTCCAAGCTTGAGCGGCCATCTTGTTTTGGTGAACACCCTGGTCGGTCCGCCTCTTCCCATGTCTGAAGCCCAGATCACGATCCCGGTTGGAGTCAGGCGCTTCAGCCCGACGAAGAGGTTGAACAGCGCCTCCTGGTCGAAGCCACCGTCGGATGCTGCCCATACTTCCGGCGCAACGTTGCCATCGGTCGTGGGGCCGGTGCTCAGGGTCCACCAGCCAACGGCCGGACGAAACGAGGGCGGCGGCAGCGTGGTTGCTGCACGCGCGTCAGTGGCAAACGCGGCGCCAGCGAGACAAGCCGTCATGAGGGCGAGGGAGATAACGCGAGACACCTGTCTCAGGTTACGTCTGCCGAACTTCCGAAGGTCCCGTCGGGGGACATTCCCGCACACTCGCCCACGTCAGGCCGCTACTGCCTGAGTGCTCAGGGCTGACGGATCTTCCAGAACGAATCCTTCCGCGCGATGTTGTTGTCAGCGTCGAACGTCCAGAGGTCGCACCCGCGCACCTCGATCCGTTCGTTGTCGGTCGTCGTTCCAGTCAGCGTCCATTCCGAGACGCCACGATTCCCACAAGCGAAATGCTCGTCATCGCCGTAGTGGACATCGGGGATCCCTGCGAATCGTGCCGCGAGCCCTGCGCGTACTTCGCCTTTGCCTACGAACCGTCGTCCCCACGGATCGGCTCCACGAGGTGACTCGAAGACACACTCATCACTGAATGCCGCCATGATCGCGTCGAGGTCGTGGTCGTTAAACGCATCAGTCACCCGTCGCAACACATCGACCTTGGCCGGATCGCTCACCTCGACCTCCTACAGACGTGGAGGCGAGACGCTAACGCACAGCCGCTTCAGGGTGCATTCCGGAGCGCTGGCCCATGCGAGTGTTCGTGCTGGGGGCGAGCGATCTCAGGGCGTAATGAGGGCGGGCAATTTCGTTCGGAGAATTTCCTCTGCTTCGCGAACGACCTGATGCACGAGGTCCTCAGCGGGAAGGACGCTCTCAACGAGACCCGCGGACTGGCCGAACCACATGAGCACGTTGTCGACGTCGCCTGACTCGTCGGCGCGTTCGAGGCTTTCCCAGACCTCGTCGCGACGTTTGCGTAGCTCGGGTTCGCGGCCGAGCCACGTTTCGACGAACCGCGTCCTGGCAATGCGATCGTATGCACCGGGCCAGTCGCGGCCGCTGAGGGTATCGGCGACCGTTGTGATCACCGTGTCGTGTCCGTCGCTCCGCACGATTGCGTCCTTCAGGTACGGCTCGACCGGCGCCTCGTCCGTCGCGAGGAAGCGCGTGCCAAGCAGCGCGCCCGCCGCACCGAGCGCGAGGGCGGCTGCCAGTCCCGCGCCGTCGGCGATCCCTCCCGCTGCGAGCACGGGGAGCGGCGCGACCGCTCTCGCAACTTGACGGACGATCACCGACGTCCCCATCAGCCCAACGTGTCCGCCGCCCTCGGTCCCCTGCGCGACGATCACGTCCGCTCCTGCTTCGGCCGCTCGCTGAGCGTCCGGCAGCGTGGGCGTCATGTGCATCACCTTTGCACCCCGTTCGTGGGCGCGGGCGAAGATCGCGGTCAGGTCCTGATCATCGCGCGGCCAAGCGGTCGAGAAGACGGCGGGCTCGTAGCCGAGCACTTCGTCGACCCGATCTTCGGTGGCGTGTAGAAGGAGATTGATCCCGATCGGCTTGTCGGTGATCGCGCGGGCACGATCGACCATCGCCGCGACCTCCTCCGGCGGGACGAACGACGCACCGATCACACCGAGGCCACCGGCCTTGGAGACGTGGCCGACGAGGTCGCCGCCCGTGTGGCCGCCGCCCATACCCGCGGACGCCACCGGATGGTCGATGCCGAGCAGCTCGGTGAACGGCGTGCGAATCAGGATCGCATCTCGAGCGCAGGGGCCCGCCGGAGCCAGTTCGTCACGTACTTCGCCGTAGCGTGTACCTCCGCTCAGACACTAACGCCGTGGAGATTCCGACCACAAGCGCCGAGGCCATCCTCGGCAAGCTCGAAGACGGCACCGCGACACCAGGGACGAGCGGCCCCTTGGGACACAGCACGAGCCGACGCTGCCAACTCAGCCCAAACAACGGTGGTCAGAGGTCATTCGCGAACTGTGAGTGTTTGGTTGTCCCGTCGAGGGCGATACCGCCCGGTTCAGCAGTCGAGGCTGAGCAGCCACTCACTTCTTAGGAGGACGGCGAACACCTCGTTGTCGAAAGGCTCTCGTCCGAGTACGTCACGGATCGCCTGTTCCCGAGACCTCCGGGCGGGTCGCCCTGGTCTCCTGTCGGCCTCGCCGATTAGCCGCCAATCCTCCTCTCCCAGGTGCTGAAAGACGACGTAGGCGCCTGCGCTCGGACTCACACGCCGATCCTAAGGCTCGGGCGTCATTACGGGGGTCACGCTCTCCGTCGGCGGCGGCGCGGTCGCTGCCGGCGCGTACATGGTCGAGAAGTACCGTCGCCGCAAGGCCGCCTCCGACAGCGGGCCGCCGGTCGCGTGATTGACCGATAGCCCTTGCGATCGACCGCTACGGCCGACGGATCGTTGTTCAGACCAGCGACGAGCTCGGCATCCGAGCCAGGCACGAGGTTCCTGCAGCTCGGCGACGGCTTCGAGGCGGGATCGCCTGGCGGCATCTGCTGGACGGGTGTGCCGACCGAGCACCGCAATGCCGCGGGGCTCTCCACCGCTGCACCTCAGCGCGGTCGCGCCCTCTGCGGGCTTGGCCGCTTCGATGAAGAAGAGCAACTGGCCGCCAAGGGACGCGAACTCGCCGAAGACTCGGATGCCTACACGCAGTCGCTCTGGCGCCAAGTCGCGGCGCTCGTCCATGCATCGCGCGGCGAGCACCCTGAGGCGGAACGCCTCGCCCGCGAAGCCCTCGTGTTTATTCAGGCGACAGACGCACTGTGGTGGCAAGGCAACGCCGTCTTCGATCTGGCCCAGGTGATCGAAGCGGCCGGCCGAGACGACGAGCCGCAGCCATGTACCGGGAAGCGCTCGAACTCTACGAACGCAAGGAGATTATCCCGCTCGCCCGCCGCACCCGCGAACGGCTCGCAGCCCTCGAACAACACAGCGGCCGCGTCGGCCACGTTTCGGGCGTTCCAGACCACCCCACCACCTAACCCGCCAACCCCTTACTGCGGAGTAACCAGGGACGTTGACACTGGCTAGGACGATGACGTCGCTGACCGGCGGAAGGCGATTCCGTTCTTCGAGGACGGCCCTGTCGGCATCGACTCGGGAGCCCCGTGTCTACCGTCCGTCTACCGGGACCAGCCGGACGCAGAGGTACTCAGACGTACTCGAGGGCACAGCTTGCACCTCGGAACCGGGACGAGGCGGACCCCTCGGACTGAGACGTACAGCGGAGCACTGCGGCGACCGGCTTCCTAAACCGCGTGCGCAAGTTCGATTCTTGCCGGGGGCATCCCAGAAACAGCCTACAAACGTGCTCCGTCCTCACTGCCTCAGTCGTACCTCCCTTTACCTCGCGGTTCCGGAGTTGCCCGAGTGGAGATCTTCTCTGGGCCGTAAACGCCACTATCGCCATTGGAACAGCTGGAGGAACTGGAACTGGCACGGGCTCAGGGACCTTCACTGTCAAGCGAGGCCAGCAAGGCACCACTGCCGTCCCGCACCAGGGTGACCCAACAAACCCACAGAAGTTCAGCCTCGGGGGTCTCATCTGCCCCGCCGGCGACCCGCACCAGCACGCGCCGCTGACGATCTACGACCCTCCTAACACGGTCGAGTGGGTGCAGATCGTGATCCCTGCGACCGCTTCAGACCCTGCGACATTCACTTTCTACACCTCGGATAACTTCGGCGGACCGGCGAATGTGGACTCGCAAAGAGGGCGTGATTCCACGCGACGGAGGCACGTGGGACTCAATCCACGGCGAGCTCAACTTCGAGCCGACCTAGTGGATCACCTATCGCAAGAGAACCGCGGGCTAAACGAACGAGGCCGAGGAAGTGCCCTCGACTCCATCGGCGAACGGACCACTCCGACTGGACCGAGGGCGTGTGAGATCCTGCAAGTACCGTGAGGCTTCCACTCACCGGTGGGTGTAATTGCGGCGCTGTCCGCTACGAGGTCTCGGCACCGCTGATGCGGGCGAGCTACTGCCACTGCAAACGGTGTCAGCGGCGAAGTGGTGCTGCGGCCTCGGCGCAGGCACATCCTGCTCCGGGAGCCTTCCGGATCGTCTCCGGTCAGGAAGCGTTGCGGGTGTGGAAGCCGTCCGGCGGTGGAGAAAAGTGGTTCTGCGGAGAATGCGGATCGGCGATCTACGGGTCGAATCCCGGTCACCCCGAATCGATCGGCATCCGCATGGGAACGTTCGACGATGACCCGGGAATCCGGCCGTCCGTTCGACAGTTCGTCGCATATGCCGCCAGTTGGGAGCCTCTGCCCCACGACGGTCTGTTGAGATTCCCCGAAAGCCGACACGTCGCCGAGACCGGTCAGACCTGACCAACTGTTCGACTCGTCTCGCGGACCGCGCAGCGCAGCGACGCAGTGGGGTTGATGTAGTGGAAGCGGCTGAGTGTTGCGGGAGCGGCTCGGGGAAGGTCGATGCCGAGTTTGCGTAGTTCGGCTGTCGCGAGTTGAACGGCGGCCGTGAGTTGCCGTCGATTTCGGCGGCGGGAGTAGCTGGTGACGTTGAGGAGTCGTTCGCTCACGCCAGCTTCGCGGCGTGTCTAGGATGACAGTGTTCATGACTGTCGACGGCTCGTCCTCGCAGTAGTGGCAGACCCTGTCGACCCGACCGAGACGAAGCGTCAGAGCAGGACGCATGTGACGTCGCGCATGATGCCGTCGAAGGTCAACCGCCGCGACAACGCGATTGTCGAGCGGTTCGTTTTCGACTACGCGCGCCATCCGGAGTTGCCCTTCGACGGCCCGCCGCACCGGGCGCTGCTACGCGCGCGGGCAGCGAACCTGGCTCTACAGGCGCAGGCTCTCCGTCAGCCGTGGGAATCGGAGACGGTGGAAGCTTGGCGGCGGCGCACGGCGGCGCAGGCGCTGGTGCGAATCGCGAGGCTGTCGAGTGCCGCGCGGCAGATCGTCCGTCAGACCGTCGCGAGGGTGGCCGCACGGCCGCGTGAGTCGGCTGCGCGGCGTAGCGAGACCGCGACCGCTCGTGCTGGCGACAGCGGCGATCGAGAACCCCCAACGGCTGACATAGCCCGAGGTCGGACGTCTCGGCGTGCGTGCGGGGGCACGTCGTGACGGCTCGTCTCGACGTTCCTCGCGACCGTTGCGCGCGCTCGATCACGTGAAGGCTGTCGCTTCGTCGGCGCAGTCGTCTCGCTGCCCGACGTCGTCGAGGTTGTCTTCGACGGCGGGCACGGCGATCTACTCGTGCGCAAGCATCTGACCTGGGATAATTAGCCGAAGCCCGTGACGGAGACGCTCGATGCCGCGTTGAAGGTACGCCTGCGCGCCGTTCTCGACAATCGGCCGGTGACCGAGACGGAGCTGCGCAACCTGATCGAGGAGGGATCGGCGTGCGCCCTCATACTCGAGGGACGCCTTCGGGGCATCGAGCAGCGGATGACCGACCTCTCGGCCGACCCGACGAGTTCACTCGCCGACATCGCAACCGAGATCCGCGCCGCCAACGAGGTCCGACCTGACCTCGATGAGCTCCGGACGCTATTGGCCGAGCTGTCCGCGCTCGCGCGCATGTTCCGGGCATCCTGGCTCTCCGCCGGGGCCGCCCGACGATCGTAAGGCGAGGGAGATCGCCGGCAGCTCCTCTCCGGAACAGTAAAGCCGTGGTTGAGAGTTCATGTACGATGGAAGAGGTGGTCGTTTCGCAAAAGGCCACCGGTCAGACGGGCGTCCGGCTCCGGGGCACGCTGACACGCACTCCCCCTCCTGTTGGGGCGTTCCGGGGCCGGCGCTCTCGGTGTTCAGTGTGACCTTCCGGCGCAACCCTCACGGCTGACGTCCACAGGACCAGGCGGCGCTTCGCGCGATCACCCGGGCGACGAGGTCGCCTTCGAGGCGTTCGCTTGTCAGAAAGCGAAATCGGTCGTTGCAGATGCAGCAGTTCACTTCACGTCACGCGATCGGTCGAAGGTCGCGGACGATGTGATCGCCGACCACGCTTGACGACGGATCGACGACCGCCCAAAGACACGACGCCCGCACCGGTCGTCCCGCCGCCGACACCGCGCCGACCAGCCGCCGCGATGGTCGCCCACGTCGTCTCTTGGGGAGGGACGCGAGCCGGAGTGTCCGACGCAAGCGTCGGCAGGTAGTTGACGTCACGGAGTTCTCGACCCCACGCCCGCGACCGAAGATGGGGCGAAGCACGTATTCCGTCTCGAGGAGGTTGGCGTAATGCTGTAGACGCAGCCGATCACGAAAGGGGTTGACGTGTCGTCGATAGGACACCGATCCAGCTTCAGCGGAGCGATGAAGCGCACAGCAGCGGGACTCAGAGTTGATTTGCGGTGCTCGACATGCGGTTGCGAGGTCGAGAGCGGCCGCGCCTTGGCTCCGTGTCCGGTCTGCAGGGACATGAGCTGGGGACCGGCGCCTTTGCGAACCACTCGATCCGACACACCCGCGGGCGCACACGGCACTCTCGAGCGAGTGGCGACTCGGTAGAATCCTCACGTTTCGTCGCCCAGAGATCCCGCAGGCGGGCGGGGACGTTTCCCGGGATGCAAGATGGCGCCGTCGTGTCGCTCTTCTGGCGTGTCTTCCTCTTGAACGCCGCCCTACTCGTTGCGGTGGGTATCGCGCTCGCGGTTTCTCCGATCCGAATCAGCACGCCGACGCGCGTCGTGGAGGAAGCTGCGCTGGCGGTCGGCGTTCTCCTGTTGCTTGGCCTGAATTATGTGCTCTTGCGACCTGCGTTCACTCCGCTGGAGCGGTTGGCCGAACGAATGCGAAATGTCGATCTGCTCCGACCCGGTGGGCGGCTGACGCCGACGGGCTCGTCAGAGGTGGTTGGACTCGTGCGTTCGTTCAACGAGATGCTGGCCCGCCTCGAGGAGGAGCGTCGGGAGAGCGGGCGGCTGGCGCTCGCGGCGCAAGAGGGTGAGCGGAAACGGGTTGCGGTCGAGTTGCACGACGAGGTCGGTCAGACGATGACCGGCGTGTTGCTTCTGCTCGAGCGGGTTTCCGTTGAGGTTCCTCGGGAGCAACGCGAGGTGTTCGTCGAGGTGCAGGATGCTGTTCGGAAGAGCCTCGACGACGTCCGTCGGATTGCTGAGGAGCTGCGCCCTGACCTGCTCGAGCATCTCGGTCTGGTGAGCGCGCTGAAGTCGCTGGCCGGGACGATCACGGACAGGGCAGGCCTCGGGCTCGAATGGGAGTTCGCTCACGAGCTGCCGCCGCTGGCGCTGGACACGGAGTTGGCCGTCTACCGGATCGCCCAGGAGAGCTTGACCAACGTTGCTCGCCATGCGCACGCTCGGCACATCTGGATGTCGCTGCTGGCGGGTGAACGCAGCCTCGTTCTGCGCGTCAGGGACGACGGTCGCGGGCTCGACGGCCGGGACGCATCGCGAGCCCGTGGCGTTCGCGGGATGTACGAACGAGCTGCACTGATTGCAGCGACGCTTACCGTCGAACGGGCGCTCGAGGGAGGAACGGAGGTGCGTCTGGAAGTGCCGGTCGCGCGGAGCCAAACCTGATGCCGATTCCGTTTCCGGTCCGGATACTCGTCGCCGACGATCACGAAATCGTGAGGCGCGGGCTGCGACTTCTGATGACCCGCGAGACCGACCTCGAGGTTGTGTCCGAGGCCGCGGATGGAGCGGAAGCCGTCGAGCGAGCGATCGCCGATGACATTCATCTCGCCATTCTCGATGTCAGCATGCCGCGCATGACCGGATTGCAAGCAGTCCGGGAACTCGCACGCCGCAAACCAGCGCTTCGCACCCTGATCCTCTCGATGCACGAGAACGATCAGTTCCTGTTCGAGGCTCTCAAGTCGGGTGCATCGGGCTACGTACTGAAGTCGGGTGCAGACCGAGATATCGTCGAGGCCTGCCGTGCCGCGATGCGCGGAGAGACCTTCCTGTACCCATCGGCGGTCTCCACGCTCGCGCGCGACTTCTTCCAGAGTGGCAGCGACGCCAACGGATTCGATCCACTCACCCCACGCGAGCAGCAAGTGCTCAAGTTGATCGCCGAGGCGCACCCGTCCAAGGCAATCGCCGCGATGCTGTCGATCAGCATCAAGACCGTGGAGCGTCACCGGGCGAACATTCTCGTGAAGCTCGGGATGCGCGACCGCGTCGAGCTGACTCGCTACGCGATCCGGCGTGGCCTGGTCGAGCCCTGATCTGCGCTCACGAGCGCGCAACTAGACCGGATACAGGAACGACCCCATTTGCAAGGGCTCCGGAGACCGCGACCCTGGGCTTCACCGAGCGAAGGAGAACGCGTGAGACCCACAACGATGCCACTCCCCGTCGAAGCGACCGCCGAGCCGGACTCGAGCGGCGTCCTGTGGATCGCAGGACAGCCGACGACGACGAACCGCTTCCTCCAAGACGCGCTCATCGCGCGTGGCGTGGGCACGAGGCTGGTCGAGCCGGCGTCGTTGCGCCGGCATGCCCGTGTCGGCGATGTCGTTCTCGGCCGCCTCGACGTGCGACCGACACTCGACGACGTGGAGGACGGGCTGTGGGATCTTCGACAAGCCGAAAGATGCGGGACCCGGGTGCTCAATCGGGCCGCTTCGCTCGGCTCTTGCCACGACAAGCTGCAGACGACGCTGAGGCTCGCTCGGCTGGGTCTTCCGCAGCCGTCGACAGTGCACGTCGACTGGGAGGCACCACCGCCACGGGTCGAATACCCCGTCGTCGTGAAGCCGCGGTTTGGCAGCTGGGGCCAGGACGTCTGGTGCTGTGAGTCCGATTCGGACCTCAGGCGCTGTCTCGAGGAACTCCGGTCGCGTTGCTGGTTTCGCAGGCAGGGGGTGCTTGTGCAGGCGCTCATTCCGCCGCTCGGGTACGACGTGAGGCTCGTAGTGGCCGGCGGTCGGGTCGTCGGCGCGATCAAGCGAGTGGCAGCAAGGGGCGAGTGGCGGACGAACATCGCCCTCGGCGGGACGCGGCGGCCGACTGACCCCTCGCCCGAGGCGAGCGGGCTTGCGGTCGCGGCCGCGGCAGCGGTCGGTGCGGACCTCGTCGGCGTCGATCTGCTCCCTCTGCCCGGCGGAGGCTATGTCGTCCTCGAGCTCAACGGGGCCGTCGACTTCACCTCCGAGTACTCGGTCGGCGGGATCGATGTCTTCCAAGCAACGGCGTCCGTGATCGAGAGAACGGTCGCGGAGCGAACACTCGCAGATGCCGGAACGGCTCGAGGGTCCGGATGAGCATCGACACAGCCGGCCTCACTACGCGCCTGCGCAACCCGTCGCGGGCCTGACCGCGTTGTTGATAGCGGTCGGCGCAGCGATTGGGGGCGGCTTCCTCTACGTGTTCGTCGCACTTGCGGTGCTGATGAACGTCGTCGGCAGCGCAAGCCCGACAAAGAGACAGAGGAAAGCTCCGCCGACCGCGGCGCCGACGGCGAGCAGCAGCGCCGTCAGCCCTGCCACGAGGAGCCAGCTGCGAAGACGGGTGGTCAGATTTCGTCAACATCGTGCCGGCACCGTCGCCGACGGTCGCGTCGATGCCAATCCCGTCGTGGCCCCATCAACGACCGAGGACGGCCGACGGCCGCCCTCGACCTGCTGCCGGTCGCCGACTACGCGCTCGCGACGAGCTCGGGAACTCCGAGCTGTGACGCGATCTGCGCCCGGTCGAACCAGAGCGAGTGCTCGACGATCGTTCTGTCCACGACGCGGATGATCATGACGCCGTCGAGCGCGATCAAGCGGTGTGTCGGAGGGATGTCGCCGGACGACCATGTCAGCGTGTTCTCGTGTGCTCCTTCGATCACGAACCGGAGCGCGGCGCGATCACCGTCGACGATCTCGCTGAGGACGCTCATGGACGAGTCGCTGAACGCCTGTTGCCAACGCCTCATGTAGTCGAGGGCAGCGTCGACGCCCTCGAGCCGGACCCCGCCCGGTGCCTCGAGGACGACGTTACCGGCGTACAGCGAACGCAGCCACTCGAGGTCGTGCTCGTTGAAGGCCGTAACGCTCGCCGCCGCGACATGTTGTGTCTTCGCCATTGTCGAGCCTCCTTGGTCGAATCTCGTTCCCTCGTCAGGCTCATCGTCGGGAACGGCGACCGCCATCGGGTCTTCGCCCGATCTTCGGAGGTCAGAGGCCGGCGCCTGCCACGTCGAGCGACGTCGACTTCGGCGGCAGTCGCCTTCTTGACTCAAGAGGCGATTCTTGCCGGGGGGATTAGCTGCGAGCCCGCTCGGGGAGCGGGATCGCGGGGTTACGAGCCCTCCTGGACGCAGTTGCCCTCGGCGCCTGGCGCGGAGGACTACGCGCCGTTCCGCTGCATCGCGGCGTCGAACGCAAGCTCGGACGGGACGAAGTCGGCGCGCCGCACGAACTCGACCGCCTCGGCCGCCCCGAACTCGCGGTCCATGCCGGCGTCCTCCCATTCGACCGAGAGCGGCCCGGTGTAGCCGACCTCGTTCAACGCTCGGAAGAGCTCGTCGAAGTCCACGTCGCCGTGGCCGGGCGAAACGAAGTTCCAGCCTCGGTCGCGGTCGCCGAACTGCAGGTGCGAGGCGAGGATCGAGCGCCGTCCGTCGAGTCGACGCTTGGAGTCCTTCACGTGCACGTGGTAGATCCGGTCGCCGAACTCGCGCGCAAACTCGGCCGGGTCGAGGAACTGGTGCGCGAAGTGGCTCGGGTCGAGGTTGATCCCGAAGCTCTCGCGGCGCACGGCGTCCAACGTTCGCCTCGTCGTGACGAAGTCATAGGCGATCTCGGTCGGGTGCACCTCGAGCCCGAAGCGGACACCTTCGGCCTCGAACACGTCGAGCACCGGTTCGAGCCGTTCCGCAACCTCCTCGTACCCGCGGTCGACGTCGGCGAAGTCGTTCGGTGGGAAGGAATAGAGGAGGTGCCAGACGGGCGAGCCGGTGAAGCCGTTCACCTGCGTCACGCCGAATGCCCCGGCCGCGCGCGCCGTGTCGGCGAGACGCTCGGCAGCGCGCCGCCTCACCCCGGTGGGCTCACCGTCGCCCCACACCTCCGGCGGCAGGATCCGCTCGTGGCGTGCGTCGATCGGGTCGCAGAGCGCCTGCCCGACGAGGTGTGCGCCGAGCGCCCAGCATCGGAGCCCGTGCTGCTCGAGCAGCTCTCGCTGCCGCGCTGCGTACCCGGAGTCGGCGAGCGCCGCCATAACGTCGAAGTGGTCGCCCCAGCACGCGAGCTCGAGCCCGTCGTAGCCCCAGCCAGCAGCCTTCGCGGCGAGGTCGGCGACCGGAAGGTCGGCCCACTGGCCGGTGAAGAGCGTGACCGGTCTCCCCATGACCGGACCTTACGCGGCATACAGTCAGCGCGTGGCGAAGGTTGGGCTCCAGCTCTACACGATCCGCGAGGAATGCGACCGCGACCTCGAGGAGACGATCCGGCAAGTCGGCGCCCTGGGCTACGACGGTGTCGAGCTCTACCAACTGCACGGCCACACGCCCGAACAGGTGCGCGGCTGGCTCGACGAGGCGGGCCTCGTCGCTGCCGGTCGTCACGCGCGCCTCGAGGCGTTCGAGGATGAGCTGGACACGCTCGCAGCAGAGCTCGCAACGCTCGGCACCAACCGCGCCGCCCAGAGCTGGGCCGAACCGGAGGCGGTTCGTGAGCCGGGACCGCTGCTCGAACGGATGCAAGCGGCGGCGAGCGCGGCGCACGACGCGGGCGTCCGCTTCGGCTTCCACAACCACTGGACCGAGATCGAGCCGCTGGACGAGGGAGGCACCTTCCTCGACCGTCTGCGGGAGCTGCCCGCCGAGCTCGTGTGGCTCGAGCTCGACCTCGGCTGGATCTGGCACGGCGGCGGCGACCCGCTTGCCGAGCTCGAGGCGAGCGCCGGCCGCTGCCCGGTGGTCCACGTGAAGGACTACGCGAGCCGTGAGGGCCGCGACGACGTCCCGGTCGGCGACGGGATCGTCGGCTACGACCGGGTGATCCCGGCTGCTCTCGAGGCCGGCGTCGAGTGGCTGGTCGTCGAGGAGGACGAGGTCGGGCCGCATCCGTTCGAGGCCGTCGACCGCTCGCTTCACGCCGTGCGGCGCTACGCGGAGCGTGCATGACACCGCCGCTACGGGTCGGCGTCGTCGGGTGCGGGATCATCGGCAAGCGTTACGTGGGCAAGTCGGGCGCCTACGACGCGTGGCGACCGGTCGCCTGCGCAGATCTCGACACCGCACGCGCGGATGCGTTAGCGGCCGAGTTCGGTCTCCGGGCGGAGACCGTCGACGACCTGATCGCGGACCCTGATGTCGATCTCGTCCTCAACCTGACGCCGCCCGCCGTGCACGCGGCACTCGTACACGCCGCGCTCGAGGCTGGCAAGCACGTCTACACCGAGAAGCCCCTTGCCACCACGGTGGCCGAGGGCCGGGAGCTGCTTGCTGAAGCGGAGCGGCGCGGCCTCCGGCTCGGCTGTGCACCGGACACGTTCCTCGGCAGCGCCTACGAGACCGCGCGGTGCCTTGTCGCGGACGGCGCGATCGGGACTCCGCTCGGCGCGACCGCGACGATGCTCGTCGGCGGCCCCGACTCGTGGCACCCGAACGCGGAGATGTTCTATCGCGCCGGCGGCGGCCCCCTGTTCGACATCGCGCCCTACTACCTGACCGCGCTCGTCTCGCTCCTCGGGCCGATCCAGGCCGTCGCCGGCTTCACCGAGACGCCGACCCCGCAGCGCACGCTCGGCGCCGGCCCGAGGGCCGGGCAAGTCGTCACCGTCGAGGTGCCAACACATGCTGCCGCGGTCCTGCGCTTCGCGAACGGCGTTCTCGCCACGCTCACCGTCGGCTTCGAGTCACGCGAGCAGTACGTGAGCGGCATGTGCGTGTTCGGCACCACCGGATCCCTCACCCTCCCCGACGCGAATGCCTTCGGCGGCGACCTGCTCCTCGCGATCGGCCGCGACGAGCCGAAGCCGGTCCCGTACGAGACCTACGGCGATCGCGAGGCTCGCGGCCTCGGCATCCAGGACCTCGCGGAGGCGCTCCGCGAGAACCGCCCGCACCGTGCGAGTGGCGAGCTGGCGCTGCGCGTCCTCGAGGCGGCGGAAGCACTCGTGCGCGCCGGCGACGAGAGGCGCGTCGTCGAGCTGTACGACGCGACACGCAACGGAGGCGGGACGCGCGAGTAGCCTGACTCGGTCGTGATGCCGCGGCGCGCCGAGCTTCTCGCCCTCGCAGCTCTCGCGGCCGTCGCATCGATCGGCAGCTCGAGCGCTCCGGCCGCGGTGCGGCACGTCGAGTTGCTCGGCCGCTCGCTGCAGGGACGGCCGATCCAGGCCGTCGAGGTGGGCTCGCCGAGCGGGACCCGGGTGCTCGTCGTCGGATGCGTCCACGGAAACGAGCCGGCGGGCATCGCCGTCGCCGACGCGCTCGAGCACCTGTCGCCCAGGGGCGTCGATCTCTGGATCGTCCCCGACCTCAACCCGGACGGCGTTGCGGCCGACACGCGGGGCAACGCCCACGGGGTCGACCTGAACCGCAACTTCCCGTTCCGGTGGCGGCCAAGGACCGGTGTCTATGCATCCGGCCCGCGGCCACTCTCGGAGCGAGAGGCGCGCATCGCATATCGCCTCATCCGGCGTCTTCGCCCCAGGGTGACGGTCTGGTTCCACCAGCACCTCGATCTCGTGTGGGCGTCGGGCGGGAACCGGCGCGTCGAGAAGGTGTTCGCGCGCGCCTCGGGCCTGCCCTATCACCCGTTGCCGGCGCTCGGCGGCTCGGCGATCGACTGGCAGAACCACGCGCTCTTTGGCACGACGGCGTTCGCCGCCGAATTGCCGGCCGGCGCCGCGAGGCCACCGGCGGTGTCGCGCTATGTGCGCGCCGTGCTCGCCGCGGGCCGGGCCGCGGGGTAGGCATCAGCCGCGTGGCTCGATCTCGATGCTGGCGAGCACGCTGTTTGCGGCGTCGAGCCGGCGGCCGCCCTCGCGCCCGGCCACCACGTACAGGCAGAACGCTCGGCCGCTCGACGAGAAGAACCGCTGCGCGCCTCGCTGCCCGGCAATTGGGCGCAGCAGGGTGTGCGGGCTGAGCTGCTCGGGTCGCAGCCTGCGCGGCGGCGGCCCGGCGAAGATCCCGGTGTCGAGCCCGCCCGCGACGCGGTACTCCGTCAGCGCCAGAAAAAGCCCGTCGCCCGGCATCTGCGCGGTCGCGCGCGAGCCGAACTCGCCGTCGGCGTGGGGCAGACGGAAGGTCGCGAGGTGCACCGTCGGCTCACCGCCGTCGTGCTGGAAGGCGTAGCCCTCCCAGGCAGCAGGGAGCTGCAGCGAGATCCCGTATGCCGCGAGGCCGCTCACAACGCCAGTGCGGCGGCAAAGACGAGGACGACTGCCTCGGCGACGACGGCGAGGAGCGCCGCTCCCCGCTCAGCCCGGTGAAAGCGGCGATGGAACGACGCCAGCGACCGCGCCGTGTCGACCCGCGCCGTGGAGAGGACGGTGGCGCCGCGAACGAGCCCGAACGTCCCGCCGATCGCGAGCCCGGCTGCGACGCTCGGTGCAAGCGACTCCGCGGCCAGAGTGACGTAGACCGCCGGGGTGGCGACGATCGTCCAGACACCGACACCGAGCTGTCCGCCGAACCCGGCTCCGTACACCCAGCCGCGATACCGGTGCAGCCAGAGCTCGTCGACCTGACGCCGATG
Organism: uncultured Thermoleophilia bacterium; assembly: GCA_963774355.1. Lineage (GTDB taxonomy): Bacteria > Actinomycetota > Thermoleophilia > Gaiellales > Gaiellaceae > PALSA-600. The sequence continues at coordinate 122,929 of CAVZER010000010.1, forward strand.
CGTCGGCAGCCGGAGCCCGAACGGATGGAGCTCGAGGAGCACGGCGGTCGCGGCGAGCGCGAGCAGGAGGTCGAGCCGTGCGCCGGCACCGACCGGCGCGAGTCGTCCGGCTGCGGCCAGCGCGGCGCCCACCGCTCCTCCCGCGGCCGCTCCTCCGATCATCAGAGCCGTGACGGTGATCGACCATCGCTGTCGCCTGCTCCGCTCACCGAGCGGAGTGATGCTCGCGAGCATCGACTCCCCTCAGGGGGACCAGGTCGAGCGGAGCGCCGCGATCGTCGCGACGGCCAGCCCGACGACGAGCTCAGCCATCGGCGCTCCGCACAGGGTGCAGGCTCGGATGACCGGGACCGATCCCGGCCGCCTCCAGCGCATCGTCGACGCGATGCCCGTTCTCGGTCGGCTCGCGCTCGGCCAGCGCGTCGACGAGGAGGCTCGCGACCCGCGGCCACGTCGTACCCGAGCCCTCGCCGACGACTGCGCCGTTCTCGACGTGGACGAAGTACGGACTGCCCGGAACGGAGTAGTCGTCCCACGCGCGCGACGACATGACGACGTCGACGATCTCCTCGAGCGGCCGGAAGCGGCGGACGCGCTCCACCTCGGGGCTCTTGGTCACGATCACCAGGCGGGTCGAGCCCGGAAGCTGTGCGAGTCCTTCCGGTACCGAGTCGATGAGTCGCCCACACGACGAGCAGCCGCTCGAGAGGAACGCGAGCAAGAGGTTGCCGGACGCCGCGACCTGACGGGCGCCGCCGGACGGCGTCGCGCCGGCGAGGTCGGGCGCGCGCCTCGAGCCCGTCGCCGACTCGGGGCGCGGGACGGCATGCTCGGGATCGAAGTTCTCGAGCCTGCGCAGGATCTCGGCGTGGCTTCGCAGCAGCGCGACCACGAACAGCGTGAGCACGGCGAGCAGCAGCGTCTCCGTCGCGACGATCGCGGTCACCAGGTGAACTCCTGTGCCGATCCACCGAGGCACGAAGCCTCATGCCGACACGTGCGGTTGTCCTGCTTGTAGGTGGAGTTGCAGTTGAACGACGCGATCGACGCCGGGTGCTCGCAGACGATGACGCGGCAGACCACCTCGGTGACGTCGGGGATCTGCGTGTTGCACTGCCCGTAACGGAACACGTTGCAGCCGACGCGGAACCGGTCGCAGTCACCGGTCGCGCAGCGGCATCCGCCCGGAATCGTGTGGCCCGGCAGCCGGTTGCAGTCGATGTAGTAGCGAACGCCGGTGTCCGCGCAGAGCTGCTTTCCCTGGTAGTCGGTGCACTTCCACCAGCCGCCGACGAAGGTGTAGGAGGGGCACATGTTGACCCCGTCGTTGATGGTGCAGCAGAACTCGGTCCAGCCGTCGGCGCACAGGCCGCCGAGGCACTGCGACGGACGGACGATCGCGGCGAGCGCGGTCTGCGGACGCATCAGGAAGCGGAGCGGCGCGACGACGAGCGCCGAGCCGACGGTCGCGGTGCGAATCAGGAAGCCGCGCCGCGACGATCGCTCCGCGAGGCGGGTCGACAGGCTGTCGACGACGCGGTTCACGCGACAACTCTTCGGTAGGCGCGGAGGGCCGGTGCGAGGAGCTCGAGCCCGGCCGCGAGCGCGCAGGCCGTCGTCGCGGCGCCGATGAAGACCGCCGTCCCGACGAACGGATGGTGGAATGCGTCGAGCGCGTCTGGGCGCACGAAGGCGCAGCACGCCGCCAATGCGAGGTTCAGCGCTGCGTGCGGGCGCGTCGGAGACATTGCGGCCGAGCCCAGGCAACCGCACGAGCGAGTGCTTCCCCGGGTGAGTTGCACGACCACGAGTGCCGCGAACCCCAGGTAGAGAACACAGGCAAGGGGCGCGCCGACCCCCGGTCGAACGACCATCAGCACGGCGGCGGCGAGCTCTACCAGCGACACGGCGCGGACGCTCGGTCTCGCCGCGGGAACGTGCAGCTCGGCGAGCGCGTCAGCCGCCGGCGCCGGGTCGCGGAGCTTTGCCAGCGACGACACGACCAGCAGACACGCAGCGGTGAGGTACGCGGGTAGCAGCACGGCGTTCATGGTTGGACGGTGACGCTGACAGCGGTCGTCGCGCTGCGTCCGAGGTTGTCGGTCACGGTGAGCGTGACCGTGTACGTGCCCGCGGCCGCGTACGTGTGGGCCGGTGCCTGGCCCAGCGCCGGGTCGGACGTGTCGACGACGTCCGCCGTTCCGGCCGCGGGGTCGCCGAAGTCCCAGTGCCAGTGGACGATCGACCCGCCGTTGTCGGTCGACCGGTCGGCGAACGTGACAGGCATGCCCGCGACGACGGAGGCCGTGACGACGGCGGCGGCGGCGACCGGGCCGGGCGTGACGACGATCGTGAACGGCCGCGACGCAGTCGGGCGACCGGACGCGCTGAGGTTGAACAGCCGGTAGCAGTAGCTCCCGGGTGCCGCGCCGAGGCTCGTGTCGACCGCGTAGTGCAGCCCGGCGTAGGCGGCTTTCGAGTAGAGGACGGTCGCGCCGGTGTTTCCTGCGACGTCGGCGGCGACGGGACAGCGACGGACCGCCCGCAGCACCAGCGTCCGGCGAGCCGATCCCGGCGGCTCGCGCCAGTCGAGGCGTGGCTGCGGCCCGGCCGTGAACCGAACGTCGAGGGCCGCCGGCGGCGGTGCGTACAACGCCCGTGCGCGTGATGCCGACACCGGGTCGACGAGCAGCGGCAGCCACGCGGGAGGCTGATCCCGAGAGCAGCGGGCGGGGGTCGCGTACGTTCGCCCGTCGCTCGAGCCCTTGCTGTTCATCAACGAGCAGCCACGGTCGTCGTTCGTGAGCCCGAGGACGCGTCCGAGCTCGTGTGCCAGGAGCAGCGGACGGACGACGGGCGGGCACGACCGGACGACGACACGCGCGCCGGAGCGCTGGAACCCGATCGGGGCACTGCCTGCGATGCCCGAGAGACAGCGGCCGTCGGCGAAGACGATCTGGACCGACGAGCCCCCGGGTGGGACGGGAACGAAGCGAATGCCGAGGGCGAGCCTGTTCCACGCGGCCACCGCAGCCTGCACCGCGGCGTGGTAGCCGTGGGCGCCCGTCAGGTCGCGGTAGCCGATCGTCGACTCCGGCCAGACGCGGGTCGGGGAAGCGGCGCCGGCAGCGCCGCCCAGCCCTCCGGCGACGGCAACCGCCAGGACGACAACGACCCCTGCGCGGGTGGAAGACAGGACTGCCTCCATCGGCGACGTCCTATCTTCGCGACCGCGTCGGCCGTCCCACGATCGTGCGGAAGTGCCGGAAGAAATCTCGCGCTTCGGAAGCCGGGTTTATGATCTCAGCGTCACGACGAACAGAGGAGGCTGGCGATGCCGGTTTCAGACAAGTTCGACGAGCTCAAGCAGCGCATCGAGCAGGCCGACCAGGAGATCAAGGCGGCCGCGGCGCAGGACGAGGCCGAGCTCGATGCAGCCGTGAAGAAGGCGCGCAAGAGCGCCGACGATCGGGCCGCCGAGTTGCGCGAGAAGTCGACGGAGACGTCGGACAAGACGAAGCGCCAGTGGCTCGAGGCCCAGAGCGACTGGGAGAAGCACATCAAGCAGCTTCGAGCGCGGATGGACGAAAAGAAGACGGAGATCGACGCTGTGATGGCTGCGGACGACGCCCAGGACGCGGAGGAAGATGCGATGGACGCGATCGACTATGCCAAGTCGGCGGTCGCGGAAGCCGAGTACGCGGTGCTGGACGCGTTGCGTTTGGAGAAGCAGGCCGAGACATTGAAGCAATCGATGGCCCACTCGACGTAGAAAGGCCTCTCGAGAGCGTCCACACGCTCGCACCAAGAGTCATTGCATACGCGCGGGCGACGCCCCGTGGATCGAAGTAGTGCTGCGAATACGCCTCCTATCCGGGCTGGCGGCTTGGCTTGATGCGTCTCCGCCCGCAGCAACGCAGTCAGCCGATTTCCCTCTGGGCTACCTTGGAGGCACCGTTGATGTCAGCGTCCTCCTACCAGCTCCTGGCCGCCATCATCATCGCCGCTGCGGTCGGCACAGCTGTCTTCTTCCACGCGGAGCGGAACAGCATCGATCACCCGTCGGCCTGGGCATCATTCGTGTTCCTCTTTCTGATCGCCGGCCTCCCTTCGTACACGCTTCACGTGCGACGCGTGAACCGCCGCCGGAACAGCTAGCGCTCGTCCGGACTGAGCTCATCGCTGTCCGGCGGGGACTCACGGTGCTAGCGTCTGTCGTACAACCGATTTGCTGTCGGGAGGTTCGATGCAAGAAGTGAGTCCACCGGACACGGTTACCTAGCGGCCCAGCTAGGCAGGGGTCGCGAACAGCGTGAGGCGGGCAATGGTGGGACGCCACGGCAGCACCCTGTCCCTCCACAATTCAGCCCGAGACGGCAGTACGGAGACTTCCGGGACGAATCGTGCAGACTCCTCAGGTACCAGGGTGAGCGCGCGCGACCTGCTTCCGACGTTCGACGCGGACAGCGACGGCGTCCCGGAGGCCTCCGCCACAACAACTCTCCGTCATCCGCATCTCAGTAGAGCCTCTGCTCTCCAACCACCTCCAGCGTAAGGTCACGTCGCCACGGGAGAGCTCCCGCGCTCCCAAACCCTGGTAGGGGCTCCGCGCAGATCTCGTTCGGACGGACGATGGGCGATCGCCTCCGGTGAGGACGCAAGATCGTCCTGTCTACCGATGACTCGCGAACTGCGCGGCCGTAGCCTCGCGGTCATTCGAGGGTCTAGCGAGGAGACACGACCGTGAACAATCTCGACATCGTCCTGTTGCCGGCTCTCCTCGAGGAGAGCCAGCGCGAACTTGAGCGCGAGCGCGAGCGAAAGCGGCAGATCCGGGAGGCACTCGCGGCGCGGCGTGTCGAGCGGCCCTCCCGCTTCGCGACCCTGACGGCGCGGCTGCGCGATGCGTTCAAGCGCGACTCGTACCGTCCTCTCGTCGAGCGCTGCTAGGCCGCAGAAACCGCCGTTCAGAGTCGGCGGCGAACCAGATCGTTCAAGAAAGGACCTGCCTCACCATGACGACGGAAAGCCAGCCTGCAACCAATCCGAATCAAGCGCTCTGGGAGAAGGGTGACTTCACCCGGATCGCGGCATCGATGCGCGAGAGCGGTGAAGCACTCGTCGGCAAACTTGGCGTCCTAGACGGCCTCGATGTGCTCGATCTCGGCAGCGGTGACGGGACGACAGCGGTGCCTGCAGCAAAGCTGGGGGCGAACGTCTTGGGCATCGACATCGCCAGCAACCTGGTCGAGGCGGGGAACGCGCGGGCGGCCAGCCTCGGCTTGAGCAACTGCAGGTTCCAGCAGGGCGACGCGACAAATCTCGAGGAACTCGACGACGACAGTTTCGATCTTGTCGTCAGCATCTTCGGTGCGATGTTCGCCCCGAGACCGTTCGAGGTCGCAGCGGAGGTCGTTCGGGTGACGCGCCCGGGAGGCAGAATCATCATGGGCAACTGGATTCCCAACGATCCGACACTGGTGGCCCAGATCCTGAAGATCAGCTCCGCTTACTCGCCACCCCCGCCGAAAGGGTTCGTCAGTCCGATGACCTGGGGCGTCGAGAGCGACGTGATCGAGCGCTTCACAACCGCAGGCGTGCCCGAAGGACAGATTTCGTTTGAACGCGACACATACACGTTCAACTATCCGGGAGCGCCGTCTGAGTTTCTCGCCGAGTTCAGGGCGTATTACGGGCCGACGATGAACGCCTACGATGCAGCGGCGAAGGACGGACGCGAAGACGACCTGCACTCGGAGCTCGAGACGCTTTTCAACGCGCAGAATCGCAGCGGGAACGACGAAACGACCTCGATCTCTGCGAACTTCTTGCGCGTCAGCGTGGCAACGTAGACAGGCAACTCAAGCCGGGGCCTCCGGCGTGCCACCCCTGACGGTCCGCTGCGTGACACGAGGGATACGACCATGGAGACGTCACAAATTCAGCCCGCGGTGAGTGCCGCTGTGTCGATTGCCTCAGCACTTGGTCTGAGGGTCGATGACGCCGTCGTTCTCCACGACTCGAACCGGCTCGCTCTGCGCCTGCGGCCTTGTGACGTTCTAGCTCGGGTCGCGCACATGGAGGGCCACGGAGGCGCAGAGTTCGAAGTCGAGGTCGCTCGTCGGCTCGCCGAAACCGATAGCCCCGTAGCTTCGCTCGATCCTCGGGTGGAGCCATGCGTCTACGTGCGTGACGGCTTCGTCGTCACATTGTGGACCTACTACGAGCCTGTGTCCCACCGGGACGTCGTACCAGGCGAGTATGCGCAGGCGCTTGAGCGGCTGCATGCTGGCATGCGGCAAGCCGATCTCACTGCGCCCCACTTCACGGATCGCGTCGCGGAGGCGCAGTCGCTGGTCGGCAACCGCGCCCAAACCCCGGATCTTCGGGATGCGGACCGCGAGCTTCTGAGCAACACGTTGCGAAGGTTGACGTGGGCGATCGGTCAGCGGGACGTCGCCGAGCAGCTGCTCCACGGCGAGCCGCACCCTGGCAATTTGCTCAGGACGAAGAACGGGTTGCTGTTCACAGACTTGGAGACCTGTTGCCGTGGGCCGGTCGAGTTCGACGTCGCCCATGTGCCGGAAGAGGTGAGCACGCACTATCCAGGCGTTGACCGCGACCTGCTGTGCGAGTGCCGGATCTTGATGCTGGCGATGGTCGCAACCTGGCGTTGGGATCGAGATGACCAACTCCCGAACGGGCGCCGAATGGGCACAGAGCTCCTCAGCCAGATACGGGCAGCACTGGAGCGGTACTCGGCGAGTTCAAGCAGCAGCGGGACGCGGGCCTTTCAGGAATCTCTCAGAGGTCCCTCGTAGCATCGGTCCGGTGGCCGTATCGCCAACGGTCACGTGCGGCCGTTTCGCCGACGGCCAGGTCAGGTAGTGCGTGGCCCCGGCGTCCCAATCTCAGGTGGCGCCGGGGCCAGCGCTCCCAACTCGTGCGACTAGCGAAAGGCCGGCGTCGCCGCGCGCCGGGGCGTCATTTGACATCGCGCCGACACGGGCTAGGCTCGTACGCATGGTGAGGCGGGGGCTCGCCTTCGGTGCACTCGCAGGCGCGATCGTGCTGGTCGGGTTTGGTGGGGCTGCAGCGCGTGCAACGAGTTCCGCGACGGACGGGCCGGGTGCGCTCGCCCACTTCGATCTCGCTCGCAAGGACTGCCTTGGCACCGCGCGTAACACGACCTCGAAGGTCTGGTACACGGTTGCGGGCGGTTTGCTCAGCGACGTCTATTACCCGACGATCGACAACACCAACGTCGAGACCTTGCAGTACGTCGTCACCGACGGTTCTACGTTCACCGACCTGCAGTCGCGCGACATGACGTACACGGTGCAGTCGCTCGATGCGAGCGGAATGGAGTGCCGCGTCATCGAGACGGCGAAGAGCGGCCTGTACCAGATCGTTACCGACTACCTCACCGACACCGACCGCAACGCGGTCGTCCTCGACATCACGCTGAAGAGCCTCGTCAAGAAGGGTCCGCCACTCGCGCTGTACCTGCGCTTCGACCCGACCGTCAACGGCAACGGTGGTGGCGGGAGTGGCAACGGCGGCGCCGACTCGGCAACGATCGACACCTCGACCGGCCACCCGGTGCCCGTCGCCGACGATACGAACACCTCGACGAACGCCGCCAACCGCGATTACGCGCAGCCCGTCTACGTCGCTCTCGACGGGCCGATCACGCAGGCGGAGTCCGGCTTCGTCGGCGCCCCCAGCGACGGTCTGGTCCAGCTCGATGCCAACCATTCGCTCTCGTCGCTCACCACCGACGCAGCCAACGGCAACGTCGTCCAGACGGCGCTCGTCGACGCGAAGAACGGCAAGGACTTCCGGGTCACCCTCGGCTTCGGCGCGACGCAAGCGGAGGCGGTTTCAACCGCGGAGGACTCGCTGAACGCGAACTTCGCCCAGCAGAAGAAGAGTTACGAGCGAGGATGGTCTTCGTACGATGGCTCGCTCACCGCACCTCCGTCGCGCTTCAAAGCCGAGTATTACGTCAGTGCGAACGTGATCAAGGCATCGGAGGACAAGACCTTCCCAGGTGCCATCGTCGCCAGCCTCGCGTCGCCGTGGGGCCAGGCGGTCTCGGCCGGCGACCCGCGCCAACACCTACTTCGGGTCGTACCGGGAGGTGTTCGCTCGCGACCTCTACGAGGCGTGGACGGGGCTGATGGCCGACGGCGACGTTGCGACGGCGCGCGACGCCGTCACCTTCCTCTTCGACAAGCAACAGCTCGCCGACGGCTCGATGCCACGCAACAGCCTGGTCAACGGAAAGGCCGCCCCCGACTCCTTCGGGACGCAGCTCGACGAGACCTCGTATCCGATCCTGATGGCCGACGAGCTCGGGATGACCGACTCCTCGCTCTTCACGAACCACATCAAACTTGCTGCGGACTTCGTCGCCGCGCACGGGCCTGCGTTCGGCGTCGAGCGCTGGGAGGAGCAGGACGGCTACTCGCCCTCCACGATCGCCGCAGAGATCGCCGGCCTCATCGCCGCCGCGCACATCGCCGACGTCAACGGTGACACGGTCGACGCGGCCGTCTGGCGCGGCGTCGCCGACGACTGGCAGCGTTCGGTCAAGGGCTGGACGGTGACGACCGACGGGCCCCTCGCATCGCACCCGTACTTCATCCGTCTTTCGAAGACCGGCGATCCCAATGCAGCGATCGCCTATAACGTCGGCAACGGCGGTCCGACACTCGACCAGCGCTCCGTCATCGACGCTGGGTTCCTGGAGCTCGCTCGCCTCGGAGAGCTTCCTGCCACGGACTCCGACATCACCCAGTCGCTCCCGGTGGTCGACGCGACGATCGAGTCGACGACGGCGAGTGGCCCCGGCTGGCACCGCTACAACGGCGATGGTTACGGTGACGGCGCGGCTGACGGCCATCCTTGGGCGCCGAGCGGCCAGGGAACCGGGCACCTGTGGCCGGCGCTCACGGCCGAGCGGGCGGAGCAGGACCTGCAGACAGGCGGCGCCTCGACCGCGTCGGCGCTCGCCGACTCGATGACGCAATTCGCGTCCGGCGTCGGCCTCATACCCGAGCAGGACTGGGAACTGCCCGACCTGGCTCCGTCACCCTTCGGAACCGATCCCACTACCGCGTCGATCGGCTTCCAGAACGGAAAGGCAGCGGGATCGGCCTCTCCGCTCACCTGGTCGGCGGCTTCCTTCGTCCGCCTCGTCCGCGACATCGGTGCCGGCCGGCTGCTCGACCGCCCGGCCGCCACGTTCAACCGCTACGTCGCGCACACTCAGGGGACGACTGCGCTGACCGTGACCGCACCGACGGACCAATCGGCCGTCAGCGCCTCGCCGGTCACCGTCTCTGGCACATCGACGGCGGGCAGCACGGTTTACGCGACTGCGACGAACACCGACGCGAACTCGGCCACGACGTCGGACTCGACCACGGTCGCGCCGGACGGCACCTGGTCGCTCGATCTGCCGATCACCGGCGGTACGATCGTGATCAACGTCGTCGCGGTGAGCCCGGCCGGCGGTACCGCGCACGCGACGAGGACCGTGGTGTTCGACTTCGTGCCGGGCACGGTCCTCCTCGACGTGAGCGACCCGACCGGCGACGACAACGGTCCCGGCAACTACGCCTACCCGACCTCGAGCAACTTCCACGCGGGCGCGTTCGACCTCACGGACTTCCAGGTGATCGACAGCGGCTCCGACGTCGTCTTCCGCGTGCAGACGCGCGATCTCTCGCCGACTTTCGGCAGCCCGCTCGGAGCGCAGCTCGTCGACGTCTACGTGCGCGATCCGTCGGCATCGACGACCTCGACCGCAGCCTCGTTCCCGCAGCGCAACTACACGATCGCCCCAGGGTCGGCCTGGAATCACCTGATCGAGGTGCAGGGCTTCGGCCAGCGCTTCATCGATGCGAGCGGGGCGACGGTGGGCACGGTCTCGATCCACGCGAATGCGATCTCGCGCTTCATCACGTTCAGCGTCCCGAAGTCGGTGCTCGGCACGCCCGGGCCCGGTTGGACGTTCACGGTCGTCCTCACCGGCCAGGACGGGTTCTCGTCCGACCAGGCCCGCAGCTTCGCGCCCACGCCCCAGGACTTCCAGTTCGGTGTGTGCGCGACCGCGTCGAGCGACCCGCACTGCACCGTCGATCCGAACTCCGTGCCGAAGGCGATGGACGTGATCACGCCGTCCGGGTGTGCTCCAGTCGGATGAGCTCGACTACACGCTTCATCCGGTCGTGCTCCAGGGCGTCACGATCCCGTAGCCCCGGGGGACGAAAAGGAATCCGGCCAGTGCCGTCCGCCGTGCAGGGAAGTCAGGCGGGCAAGCGTGTGTCGAATTGCGGTTCCAGCTGTGCAACGTTGAGATGATCGTCGGTGCCTGTCCAGGCGACGAACAGCTTGTCGCGAAAAGCCGCGATCGCCGGATGGTGCTTCGTTCGCTGCTCTGAGGCCCTCGGATCATCTGTTCCGTAGACGGACAAGCTGTCTGCGATCAGGTACAGGTGGTCGTTGTCGCCCTGCCAGACGAGATAGAGACCCTTGCCGAGCGTTTCGATCGCCGGCGCTGACGGGCTCGTCGCCCCGGCATAGATCTTCTTGCTGCTGCTGTCGAACGCCGTCGGGTCCGGTTGTTCGCCGACGAACGGATGCGTGTTGTCGCACGACATCACGTTCAACTCACGGTTGTCGACCCCGGCCCAGGCGATGTAGATCGTGAAGCTCGGGAACCGCCCTGTGCACAGCGCCGGTCGATGCGGACTCGTCTCCGGCGAGATGAACTTCGTGAACGTGTTCATGTCGTGCATGACGTTCAGATTCTCATTCCCTGAGCCGCGCCAGGCCGTATTCAGACCGTTCCCTCCCGCCCAAAAGGTCATCGCAGGCCCATCGTCGCTCGTGTCCAGCGACACGTAGTCGCCGCGCCGGGTCAGCCACTGGTCAAAGATGATCGCGAACATGCTTTGAGCACCGCCTTGGCCGAAGAGGCCGCCGCCGTTGTGCGTCCAGCCAAGGATCAGGTGACCATCCGGGTTCGCGGCAAGCGCAGGCCCGCCCAGACTGCCGACCTCATCGGCCCCAAACCGATCGATCGTCACCTTCTCGGCACTGTCGAAGCCGACGACGCCTTTGTCCAGATCGACCGACGGCATGACGTTCAGATGATCGTTCCCGCTGCCAACCCAGGCGATATACAGCCGATCGCCGAGCGCGACCAGCGCCGGACCATCATCACTGGTCTCCGCCGACGTCCACGGCTTCTCGAGGAACTCGGTCACCTCATGCTCCTTCCCCCGGAATGCGCAGAGCCGTCTACCCGGCCCGCCCAACACAACAGAGCAGACAGCGCGCGTCGTGATACATCGCCAGAGGCCGCTCCGGGAGAGAGCGGTACGGGGTTATGGCACGGGTAAGCGCGCCAATTCGTGCCGCACAGAACTGCGGAACGCTGAGTCCGGACGGGACTCGAAGGATCGCCTGAGCCGTATTCGAGCTGATAGTCGCGACCGCACTTTGACGCAGGAGCGTTCCGGTTCGCGATGACAGGTCGGGTGGAACCGGTCCGGGCTCGGCGGTGTAATCGCTGGGGTGGAGGGCCGGCCACCGGGAGAGCGCGAGCTTGTGCTGCGGGCGCAGCGCGGTGATGAGCATGCGTTCGAGACGCTCGTGCGTGCGCATTGGGAGGTTGCTTTCAGACTCGCCTACGTGATTACTCGGAACGCCGCGGATGCTGAGGATGCCGCGCAGGAGGCTGCGTTCAAGGGGTGGCGGGCGCTTCCTCGGTTCCGTACTTCGGAGCCGTTGCGGCCGTGGTTGCTGCGGATCGTGGCGAACGAGGCACGTAATCGGCGTCGTTCGGCCGGGCGTCGCGCACAGTTGGCGTTGCGGGTCGAGGCGGCTCAACTCTCGGGGGGCGCGGCCCCGTCCCCCGAGGATCTCACCGTTGCCGCCGAACAGCGCGGCCGGCTTCTTGCAGAGTTGGAGGCTCTGCCTGAGCAGGCGCGGATGGTGTTGGCCTGCCGCTTTCTGCTCGATCTGTCGGAGGCGGAAACAGCGGCGGTGCTCGGGGTTCGGCCGGGCACGGTGAAGTCGCGGACGGCCCGAGCGTTGGCCCGGCTGAGGGACATCAGTGCTTGAGCTCGAGCGTCAGTTGCGCGGCTTGGCGGCCGGGGTCGACTGGCCGTCGACACCGCCGCTTCCGCCACGGTTCACGGGCGGGCGTCGGGTTCCGCGTTCCCGGCTGCGGCCGCTGTGGGTCGCGGTGGCGGCCGTTCTGATCACGGTTGCGGTCGCGTTGAGCGTGCCGCAGTCACGCAGCGCGATCCTGCGCGTGTTCCATCTCGGCGGCGTCACGGTGCAGCGGGTCGGTGTCTTGCCGCCCGCGCGGGAGCGACCGCTCGCGGCCGGCCTCGGCCCGACCGTCGATGACGAGACGGCCCGGACCTCGCTCGGTGAGCCGGTGCGGCTGCCGAGGCTTTCCGGGTCGCCGCGGCTCCATCTTCGTGCGGGCGTCGTCTCGGTGCTGCTGCAGGCACCGAAACCAGTTCTGTTGAGCGAACTTCGCACTGGAGAGTTCGTGCTGAAGAAGATCGCCGGTGTCGCAACGAATGTCGTCTCTCTCGAGGTCGGCAAGGCGCCGGGTCTGTGGATAGCGGGCGGTCGGCATGTGGTCGTCTTGCCGGATGCACCAGCCCGGCTGGCCGGGAACGTGCTCCTCTGGCAGGAGGGAACGGTCATCTACCGGCTCGAAGCGCCCGACTTGACCAAGCAAGCCGCGCTGAAGCTCGCCGCTGAGATCGCGGGAACCTGACCCGCCGCGACGGTGTAGTACAGACATCACGATCGAGGAGGACCAAACGTGCGCCGCGCCCTGATAGCCCTCGCCATCTGCGTGCCGATCACTGCTGCCGCGCTCACGCTCGCACGAACGTCGCTCGCCGTCGGACCCTCGCTGCCGGCACTCGACGGCGGAACAGGAATCACAAGCACAGACGGCGCAGACAGCTATATCGCACGACTCGAAGGCGCCTCGACTCGGCTACAGGCCAGGAAGAACGGCCGCACCGTACGAACGCTGACGCTGCAGGGCGGCTGGGGAATCCAGCTCGTGACAATCGGCGGCACACTGGCCGGGCTGAGCTCGAACGGACGCGTGCTCGTGCTCAGCGACAACGTGCATCCAGACGGATCGTTGCGCACCAAGTCGCGCTTCGCCGTCGTCGACACACGAGAACTGGTGCTGCGGCAACAGATCAGCCTTCACGGCGACTACTCCGTCGATGCCCTCTCCCCGAACGGAAACCTGCTCTACCTGATCCACCACGTCTCCCAAGCCGACGCGACGAAGTACCAAGTGCAGGCCTACAACCTGCAGGCAGGACGCCTCCTACCTGGCGTGATCGCCGACAAACGCCAAGCCGGCTGGGTGATGGCCGGCTACCCGATCGCGCGGGCCGCAACCAGCAACGGCGGCTGGGTCTACACGCTCTACCGCCAAGACAACAACTACCCCTTCATCCATGCGCTCGACACCATCCACCACACCGCCGTCTGCGTCGGTCTTCCCGCCAACTGGACGACCGACAGCGGATGGATCTCGACCGCCCGCCTCAAACTCGACGCCGGCATGCTCGCCATCAACACACAACGCGGCAAGACCCGCTTCCTGCTCAACACCAAGACCTTCCGGGTAACCACGCCGTGACCGCCCGCACGCGACCAGGACTGCAATGAGAAGCCTCCTCGCAACAGGGGCACTGCTGTGCGCACTCGCGGCCCCGGCCGCCTCCGCAAAAGACGGCGCTCACGCACACCTCCTCACACCACTTCCAACACATGCGCGGCCCGGCGTCCTCATCACCGTCCGTTGGACGATCACCATCCCCGGGCCGCACCACCCGGCACCGTTCGGAGCACGCGGCATGTTCGTCACCCTCATCGGCGCAAACCATGCATCGACGACCGCCACCGCCCAGCAGAACCGACCGCCATACAGCGTCCAAATCCGCGTCCCCGCCGGCAACATCCAGGCAATCAGGTTCGGCCTCCACGGCTACACCTCCGGACCGACAGGCACCCACCCCGCACCGATCTACTTCGCGCTCAAATAACCGGCAGGACATCTCGCCCCGCAAGAATCGGGAAGGCGTGACCCCGCCCGCCGAGCCGCAGCTCTCATGCAGTCGTCTCACGTACGAGTCACGCGAGCACCGGAGTGTCAGACGAACGGCGTAACGCCTCAGCCCAAAGAAACGGAGCCCCCCGGTTCCAATTGAGGGGCTAACCGGTCTCCGTCCGACCGCGCGCCCGCTGACGGTCCACAAAGGCGTCGCGGCCCACTCCAGCGCAGCAGAGGAGTCGCCGCGCGGTCGCGCGCGTTCCGCCGACCGCCCCGTAGCGCCGCAGAGCGAAGCTTGCGTACCGTGAGCAACTCGGCTCGAGGCGGCAGCCATGCTTTCGCGCGTCCGGGATGCCGCAGCGGTAGAGCTCGACGGCGAAGAGCAGCAGCCAGGTCGCGGGGTTCAGCCACCAGAAACGAACCGGAAGAGGCTCGGGTGCGCCCGCAGCGCGGACGACGAACGTGGCCGCCGCCCGTCCCGTTCGCGGACCGAGCCGCCACGGCCTCACCGTCTCAGCGCTCATCGTCCTCGTGCCGATGGTGCCGCTCGAAAATCGGGCCCGCCTCGGCGAGCGCCGTCAGCAGGTCTTGCTCGTGCGCCGCGGCGTGACGGATCTGCTTGACCGCTCGCTCGAGTACGAGCGGTAGGTACTCCGGGTCCGTTCGCGCGTGCCGCTCCGCTTCGACGAGCTGCTCCGCGGTCGTGAGCACCTGCTCCTTGAGACGGGCCCGGCTCCGCTGTCTTGTGGCACCGACGAGCATCGAGGCGATGTGCGTTCTGAGCTCGCGCCCGTCCGGCTCGGCGTGGAGGCGGTCGACGAGGTACGGGCCGAAGACGTCGACGATCTGCCGGAGCTCTCCGGCGAGCGAGCTCTCGCCGACGAGGTCGTCGCGGAGTGCGCGCAGCCGCACGAGCGTCTCCCCGCGCAGCGAGCCATCGATCTGCGCCGACAGGGTCGAGGTCGTGCACAGAGGCTCGATGAAGATCTGGATGTTCCCCTGCGCATCGACCGTCACCGCAAGGACCTGGATACCTGATGGCAGCGCCTGGTTGAGCAGGTCCTGCCCGTACTCCCCGTTCAGCGCCTGGCTGAGGCGGCTGCGGATGTCGGAGTCGAATGCACCGGCCGGGCTGGAGACGCCGTCGATCGCGTAGCTCTCGAGGAACACCGAGACCTTGCCGCCGCCGAGCCGGATTCGGACAGTGACGTGGAAGTCGGCTGAGATGGGCTTGCCGAAGACGCCCAAGCACCCTGTCAGGCCGGCGTCGACGTGAACCCGGAACGTGTGCGACCGCGGGAGGGAGATGCCGGCGCTGCTGAACCCCGCCCCTGTGCAGGCTCCCTGGCCGACGGAGTCGAACGTCACCGTCGCGTCGACGACAACCTGACCCTGGGCGCCCTGCTGGGCGAGTGCGGCGTCGACGAGACCCGAGATCTTGCCCTGCGCGAACTGCGCAATCCCGGCGGGGGTCGGGTCGAGACCGCCCGAGAACGACGCGACGAGCCCGGACGAAAGCGGTTGAACCTCCTGCACGGTGCCCGAATGGTCGAGCCACAGGACGCCACTGTCGAACGCCGCATACGACGTTCCGTCCGCCAGGGTCGTGATATCGGTGGTCGGGAAACCCAGGTGGCCGTCGAACTGCCCGACGTCGTCGTAGTGGTCGTAGATCGGCCCGTAGAGCACCTGCGCGCACGTGTTCTCGGACGACGCAATCATTCCATGGGGGTAGTACCGCCAATACTTGTTGTCGTAGACGTAACCACCGCGGTGATAGATCGGCGTCGTCGGCGGGTAGCCGAGCGCCGCATCGATGGACGAGCCGAGAATCTCGTACCCGCGGACCTCAACGGGGTCGTTGTCATTGAACTCGGCGACGCTGCCGGTGATGTGCCCCACGGCGGACCTCCCTCATCTCGACCATCGCCGCAGGGTCCCGCTGAGATTAGTTGGGGGGAGGGGCGCCGTCGAGCGGGAGCGGCCGGCCTATCTCCCGTAGACATGAACGCCGGCCTCGGGAGTGCGTCCGGACCGCGGTCTGTCTTGACGCGCGGCGGATGTGTGCCGCCGGGCGACGATCCAGCTGTCGATCGCGACGACGACCGCGAGGGTCGTCAGTGCCGCGACGATCGCCCCGTAGATCGACTCGAACCCGGCGAGGCCGACGAGCGCGGCGGCGAGAACGGCGATCGCGTAGGTGGCAAGGAGCGCCCAGACGGACAGCCGTGGCGCCGGCCGCGGCCGCGGCGGCTCCTTGAGCCGGAGCACGTCCGCCTCGGCGTCGATCCGCCGGTCCCGCTCTTGCCGGACGGCGGCTCGAGCTTCTTCGAGCTCCACCCGCAGCTCTGCGAGCAGGGCGTCGTCCAGCCTCGGCTCGCGCTCGGGGGACGGCCGGCTCCGTGCTCGAGTCGCCGTCGTCGCGACGCGGACCTGAGTCGGCGCCTCCACCTCCACCTCCGCCGTCGCCGGACGCGATAGCCGCAGGCCGAACCACGGATCCGCCTGACCTTCCTGTGCCTGCCACCCGGCCTCCGAGAGCCGGTCCGTCAGCGCGCGGAGCGCGCCTACCGCCACCTCCGTCGGCTCCGGCAGCGCCGAGGTGCGCCAGCGAATCGCCGGCGACTCGGCGATCAGCTCTCCCTCCGGCGCGGCGCCGGCGTAGGCCTGGAACCGGCCCTTCACATACCCGCGCCACCAGACGATCTCACAGCTCTCCAGCGCGGGAGACGCGGCCCTGGCGTTCACGCGCAACGGCTCCTCACCGGCACGTGACGGGGTCCGGGTCGTGCTGTTTCGCATGGAACACCGTCTGCGCGACGGTGGTCGTCCTGAACCGGACTACGCGAACCGTCGTGCTGCCGGTCAACGTCGCGTACGTCCCGGGGCTCCTGCGGATGGGGAGACATTCGACCGTCGTCGCCCCGCCGCGGCGAGCGACGGCGCAGCCGACATTGGTGCCGGCGATTTGCACCGTGTCGCCGACGTGAAGGACCACGCGGGCTGTCTCCGCCCCGGATGCCCGCGAGGTCCCCAACCACACGGCCGCGCCACAAGTTGCGGCGATGACGGCGATCAGCGCGATCCGCGCGACCATGACAACCTCCTGGATTCGAGTTCGCCGGTCACCGCGCCTGTAGGCGCCCGACGCGCCACCGGATCCCGAGGACGAGCGCGTTCACCACCGCGAGCAGGGCGAGGACGATCGCCTTGACGATCGACCAGGGCGTCTTCACAACGGCAGCGCCAAGGACGCCGATGCGCGGGACGACGGGTAGGGGCGGCAGGGAGCCTGAGCCGCCGGAGTCATGCTTCGACGGTGATCCGAGCCGGTTCGACGCGCCGCTACTTCCCGCGTTCGAGCCGGAGGCGGGACGGGCTCCCTCCGCCGAACTTGCGACCGTAGTCCCGACACCCGGACAGGGGAGAACCCGGAAACGCGGGAACGGGAAACGCGCGAGCTCGGCGCAGGCGGCGGCGAACGTCGAGGAGCGCGCCGCACCGGCCAGACCGAGCCCCGCGAGCGCGAGCAGCGCGCCGATGACTCCTCCCAGCGCCGCAGGATGCCGGGTCACCGCCGACCAGGTCGAGCCCGAAGACGGCAACGAAGAAGAGCGGGGCTCGAACGCAGGCACGGTCGGGAGAGCGCCCGCAGGCGGGGCCGCACTCGTGAGCTGGGCGAGCGGCGACAGGCCCTCCGCCCACGTCGACAGTTGCGTGGCAGTCGACGGCGGCGCCATGGTCACGGCGATTCCGTTCAGCGGCGCGAGAGGAGACGTGCTTCCGGCCGTGCCCGTCACGACGAGAGGCGCACCGATACCTCGGATCGCGACCGATTCGGATGCCGCTGTCGGCGGACCGCCTCCGCCCACTGTGACAATCGCAGCGGCAGGCGACGCCGCCGAACCGGCCGACGCGCCGAGGCGACCGGTGCCCGGCGCGGAGGCCCCGGTCAGCGAGACGACCGCGTGCATCCGGAGGGCGGGGCTCGAGCCAATCGCCGCCGAGACGCCGCTTCGCTTCGCAACCTTGGCGTCAACCGTCCCGGTGGCCGCCACCGGGAGCGCGGGCGACGCGGAGACAGAGGCCGAGGCCACGGGCGTCGAGACCGTCGCGCTCGGCTTCGAGCCCACGGCCACCGTTGCCGTGACCGAGGTCTGGCCCGGAGCGGGAACCGCCGCCGACACGGACACGGTCGGCGTCGTCGCGGTCGGCGTGGAAAGAGAGGGAGTCGTCACCGATGGCGTCGAGACGCTCGGCACCGAAACTGTCGGGGTGGTCACGGTCGGCGTCGAGACGGTCGGGGTCGGCACCGAGACCGTCGGCGTCGTCACGGTCGGCGTCGTGACGCTTACGGTCGGCGTCGTCACGGTTGGTGTCCCCACGGACGGCGTTGAAACGGCCGGGCTCGCCACCGTCGGGGTCGCCACACTCGGCGTCGTCGCGAGGGGCGACGTCGTGACGCTCCCACCAGCGAGCGCAGCGCCCGCCATTCCGCCGCACGCCAATAACACTAGTGCCGCCGCTGATGAGGCCTTGCGCCGCAGAGCGCCTCTCATCTCAGACAGTTGATACCGCGTTCGCCGACCTTTAAACCGATTACCTGCCTGGCTCAAACGCTCGTGCGAGGCGTTACCTCCGACGAGATCGCTGTCACGAGACTTTCGGTGCTGTGACGAGTGCGACCAGTTGAGTTGAGCGCAGCGTTCCCCCGGCGCGCTCGATGATCCTCTCGTCTTCGGCTTGCAGCGCGACTCGGACTTGGGGGGTGAGACGGTGGTAGATCGCGGTCGTCTCGAACAGCGCCCAGAGCTCCTCCGCTGTCCGCTCTTGGATTCTGCGGACAGCAGTGAATGTTGCCGGCCCGAACAGCTCACCCGCTTCTGGCACCGCCAGGCCGGGATGGGCGAGCCAGGCCCAGACCTCCGACACATTCTCACGTCGCGCCTCCACCCCCGCGCGGATCGTCGCCAGGTCGCGAGGGGCGGGGTAGTCGGCGGCAATCTCAGGTGCCAGTCGCGTGAACGACTCGTGCAGTTCCTCCACCGCACTCCCGTCTGCCTCGTCGTACACGCCGACCGGCTGCACGAGCACCATGGTTCCCCCGGGACGGAGCAGCGCGGCAGCCTTCGCCCACCCGAGGCTTGGATCGACCCAGTGGAAGGCCGACCCCGAGAAGACCGCGTCGAACCGCCCCACCGGGAGTGACACCTCCTCGAACCGGCCCAGATGGAACCGGACGAGATCGGAGTCGTTCACGCGACGCCGCGCGACTTCGATCATGTTCGATCCCGGCTCGACCGCTTCAACACGCAACCCACAACCAACCAACTCCTCGGTCAGCTTTCCCGTACCCGAGCCAACTTCGACGACCCGAGCACCAGGGCTGAGCCCCGCCAGCTCGACCGCAGCGTTGACGATCTCGCGTGGATAGCCAGATCGACGCGCGTCATATGCCTCGGCAACCGCATCGAACACACTGCCGTGCCGCCATGGTTCTGCCATCACCGCACGCTAGCCCCAGGGCCGTCTATGAGTTCCCTGATGACGCGCCCGAACTTGACATTGTCCCTCGGTCGCCGCATAGATTGCGCGTCCCCGTCACAGCCAGAAAGAGGAGAGTTCGATGGAGGAGGCAGGCACTTCCGTCTCGGGCGCGATCGCAAGCGAGGATGCGAGGCTCGCGAGCCTCGGTTACAAGCCGCAGCTGAACCGCGTCCTCGGTCTCTTTTCCAACTTCGCAGTCGCGTTCACCTACCTCTCGCCGATGGTTGGCATTTACTCGCTGTTCGTCCTTGGAGTCGGGACGGGCGGTCCGGCCTACATCTGGCTGACCTTCATTCCGCTTGTCGGGATGCTGTTCGTGGCGCTCGTGTTCGGCGAGCTCGCAAGCCACTATCCGGTCGCGGGCGCGCTGTACCAGTACAGCAAGTTCTCGGTCGGGCCAGCCTTCGGCTGGTTTGTGGGCTGGTTCTACGGGATGGCGCTCCTGATCACGGTCGCCTCGGTCGACTTCGGAGTCGTCAGCTACGTGACGAGCCTCACGCACAACTGGTTCGGCTGGAACTTCAACCCCGCGCACCACTCGGTGATCCTCGTCGTCGTGCTCATCCTGCTTGCGATTCAGACGACGCTGAACATCACGGGCACGCGAGTGATGGCTCGGGTCGCGCAAATCGGCGTGTACGTCGAGATCCTGGGGACGTTCGGGATCTTCCTGATCCTCGCGATCCACGGCTTCCACCACGGCCTGGGCTTCCTCTTCAGCACCCAGGGTGTGCAGCACGTCGCATCGAATCCGCTCGGGCTCAACTTCAACGGTAGCTGGCTCGGTGCAGCACTGATCGCGGTACTCGCGCCGGTTTACATCTTCTACGGGTTCGAGTCGGCCGGCGACATCTCCGAGGAGACGAAGGACGCCGGCCGCCAGGTCCCGCGGGCCATGCGCCTCGCGCTGATCTGGGGAGGCATCGCATCGCTGTTCCTGACCGCAGGGCTCCTGCTCTCGATGCCGGCTCACGACCCGGTCAACGCGACGGTGAAGGGCGGAGGCGTTCCCTTCCTGCTCGGCCAGCTCTCGAGCGGCATGCAGGACTTCCTGCTCGTGCTGATCATCTTCGCGTTCTTCTCCTGCGGAACGTCGGTTCAGGGAGCCGGCAGCCGACTCGCCTTCTCGTTCAGCCGCGACGGTGCGCTCCCGGCCTCGTCGTGGATCTCGAAGATCCACCAGCGATTCCGGACGCCGGTCAACGCGCTGCTTGCCGGTGGAGTGATCACGCTGCTCTTCGTGTTGCTCGAGTACTACAGCCCGACCCACAACGTCCACATCTGGTTCATCACCTACCCGGCGAACACGAACGCTCTGGTCTCGCTCGTGTCGTTCGGCGTCAGCGGCATTTACCTGTCGTTCTTGCTAACCGTGCTCGGCGCGATCATCGCCCGTGCGCGCGGCTGGGTTCCCGAGGGCAGTTTCCGGCTCGGGAAATGGGGATGGACCGTCTCGATCATCGCAGCGCTCTACCTCGGTCTGATGTTCGTCAACGTCGTCATTCCGACCGGGCTCACCAGCCCACGCGCCTACTTCAACATCGATTGGATCACGCTACTCGTGATGGCGATCATCGCGGTCGTCGGGGCGATCTACTTCCTCGCGGCGCGGCCTGACAAGAAGCTCGCCCGGCACGTCCACGACGAGCTCGAACCAACGGGAGCCGAGCGAGCCCAGGTGACTTAGAGATCAAGACGCCAAGGCGAAGAGCCGCCACTCGCCGGGGATGCCCTTCAGCTCGTGGCGGCCGCGGTCGACCAGCTCGATGCCCGATCCGGCGATGAGATCTTTGACGGTGCCGGACACGAGTACCTCGCCTGGTCGAGCGAGTGCGGCGACGCGAGCGCCGGTGTGTACCGCGATCCCGCGGACCGAATTCGCCCCTAGCTCCACCTCGCCGGTGTGCAGGCCGGCCCGTACCTCGAGCCCGATCCCACGCACCGTGCCCACGATCGAGCGGGCGCAGCGGATGCCTCGCGCGGGGCCGTCGAAGGTGGCGAAGAAGCCGTCCCCGGCCGTATCGATCTCGCGGCCCCGGTAGCGAGCCAGCTCCGCCCGAACGAGAGAATGGTGGCGCTCGAGCAGGTCACGCCAGGCACTGTCGCCGAGCGCGCGGGCGCGTTCTGTCGACCCGACGATGTCTGTAAACAGAACGGTGGCGAGAACGCGGTCGGGCTCGGCCGGCTCGCGCACGCCCGTCAGGAACTCCTGCGTCTCGGCCACGATCTCCTCCCCATCGATCCAGGGCACGTGGTCGTTGCCGGGAAGCTCGAGATAGCGTGCACCGTCGATATTGCGCGCGAGCCAGCGGGCGTTCTCGACGTGGCAGACCGGGTCGTTCCTACGGTGGACGATCAGGGTGGGCACCTTGATGCTGGGCACGACCTGGCGAACGTCGATCTCGAACGCCATGCGCATGAACGCGATCGCGTCCTTGGGGGTCGCCGACTGCACCTGGAGACGACCGAACCAGCGGCGAAACGCTTCGTCGCCCCGTCGGTTCGGAAAGATGTGCTCGGCCGCGAGGCCCTTCCCCCAGCGCGCGACCACCTTGTCCAGGTCGAGCGCCTGCTCGAACTCCGCGCGCGTCAACTCGCCCCATGGCCAGTCGTCCGTCTTCTCCTCCTTCACCTCCGCGCCGCAGAGGATGAGCGCGCGCGTCCGCTCCGGATGCGCCGCGGCGAACAGCATCGACAGCGGCCCACCCTCGGAGACACCCATCAGCGCCGCA
Organism: uncultured Thermoleophilia bacterium; assembly: GCA_963774355.1. Lineage (GTDB taxonomy): Bacteria > Actinomycetota > Thermoleophilia > Gaiellales > Gaiellaceae > PALSA-600. Next base: position 145,327 of record CAVZER010000010.1, read on the forward strand.
GACTCGGAGCCCGCGGCGTCCATCACTGCCCGGACGTCGTCCATCCGCTCCTCCAGCGTTCCGACGCGAACCCGGTCCGAGAGACCCATACCACGCTTGTCGAACAACAGCAGGCGCGCGAACGTTCCGAGCCGCTCACAAAACCGCCGGTAATCAGGATCCTCCCACAGCACTTCCAGGTTCGTGATCGCCCCCGCGACGAACACGAGATCGATCGGTCCCTCGCCCACGACCTGATAGGCGATGCTGACCTCACCGCTCTGTGCATAGAAGACCTCGAACACATCAGCGAGATTCGCACACGTCGCAGACCAACGCCGCGTCTACGCGGGCGGCTTGCCGAGCAGAACTGGCCCCGCAACCGGACTCTGTTTGCCTAGGCTCGTGTCGTCTCCCGCGCCCGGAGGCTCGATCGACGGACTTCGGGCTTTCAGCCGGAACCCTGGCCGCAGGGCCAGTCCGAACACAGTACTCCCCCTTCGAGCGGGGTGCACCTCGACAGGGCGTAGGCGATCCGTGACGCCTCAGAGCCGTCGTTCCAAGCGGTCCCGAGCCGGCCTCTGTTCTACGATGTCGCGACCGCCTGTCCGTGCCGTGGACGGTGAGAATCGGGGTCGAATCTTGAGGCGTATTGCTTGCGTCGTCATCGCGTTGGGAATGTCGTTGGTGGCGGCGGCAGCCGCGCGGGCGGAGCGTCCAGTTCCGTCGTTGACGCCGGCAGCGACGCTCCGTCTGTGGCGTGCCGAGGCTGCGCAGGCAAAGGTCTTGGTGCACGCGCAGCTTGCTGGTTCGTGCCGCCCGGCACGGGTGATCATCTACGCGCAGACGGATTGGTTGCGCGTAGCGACGGAGCTCGCCGCGAACAGCTCGCCGTGCGCGCAGTACTACATCTCGGTTCCGCCTCTCGCGGCGGACAAGACGCAGCCGCGGAACGGGCAGGCTGCGCAGATCCGCGCTCTTGGCTCGAGCTTTCATTCGCTCGACGAGATCAACTACACGGGCTGGTCATCATGGGTGTCCGCAGGCTCGGGGAGCTGGTTCGATGCCGGTATGACGGCGCGTCAGCGGATGTCGGCGGCCGGGTTCGACGTCACGGCGGGCGACGGTTGGTTGCTCAACGAGTTGAGCTCCGCGGTGCGGACGGGCACCGGGGTCGCTCGGCAGAATGCACTCGCGTTCATGCACGGCCTCGCAGACGACGGCGCGAAAGGGGTCGTCGCGACAGCCGGTATCTCGCAGTCGACGCCGGATCTCAGCCAGTACAAGGTCAACCTCCAGGACTGGCTCGAGGACAGCAGCTTCTGGACGGAGGCCGCTGGCTACGTCAGCGACTGGGCACAGGAGAACTACGGCGACGTTCGCGACTATGCCGTCGGCGGCTCCACGCCGGCCGACCGGGCGGCGGCGATGGTGCAGTACCTCGGCCACGAATCGGCACTTGCAGCCGTGACGCCGGCTGTCGTCGGGGCGCCGGCCCAAGCGTTGCTGTCTGCTACCTACGTCCCGTTTGGCAACGCCGCGTGGGCGTGGAGCGACTCCTACGGTTGGACGGCGGTGCCGCTCGGGACGATGGAGGACTTCGTCTCCGGTCAGGTCTACGCCGACAGATCGCTCGGCGCGTCGACGGGAGCCGCTGTCGACCGGATCGGGTTCGCGTGGGCGCCGAGCAACACGCTCGGGCTGAGCACGACCGACTTCAACACCGAGACGAAAGCGCTGCTGGACCGCATCGCTGCCGCCGTCCACGACACCGACACCGGAGACGATCCGGCCGGTGCGGCCGCCTGCCTGCCAAGCTGGTGCACCACCACCCTCGCCGGCGCTGCATTCAGCGGCGCCTGGCAGCCGTTCTCGAGCTGGTCGCCACAACTCCCGGCGATCACAACCGCGGCGCTTGCGATGACGACCGGGACACCGGCCGGGCCGGCGACCGTTCAGCTCGAGACGCTTGGCTTGCCCGACGACGCGGCCTGGACGCGTACGGTCACGCTGACTTCCAGCTCGGCCGCCGGCGCGTTTGCGACCGACCCTGCCGGCCCCTGGTCACCGTCGCTCGCGCTCCCGATCGGTGTCGGAACGTCGACCGCGAGCTTCTACTACACCGACACACAGGCCGGGGCACCCACGATCACCGCCACGCTCGACGACGGATCGACGACCGCCCAGCAAGAAAACGTCAGCGCGCCCCAGCCGCCGCCGTCACCGCCCCCGACCACCACGCAGCCCACACCGACAACACCCACAGACACGACGCCCGCACCGATCGTCCCGCCGCCGACACCGCGCCGACCAGCCGCCGCGGTGGTCGCCCACGTGGTCTCGGTCAAGACCCGGCGGCTCGCCGGACACCTCATCGTGTACGTGCGCGTCCGCGCCGGCGGTCGCGTGGCAACTCACACACGTGTCCTCATACGCGTCCGCCGAGGGCCGTCCACGATCGCGCTCGCAACCCGAACCACCGACGCGAGCGGCCTCGCGACCTGGCGCAGCTTGCGGGTGCTCCGGCCCGGTCGCTACTCCGCGACCGCTGCCGTCCAACGCTGAGGATCGCGACCCTCTGGTCATCGCTCGAGGCGCCTTCGAACACGACCCGCCTCTGAGGTGAAGCCGTAGCGGTCCCATAGTACGAGCGCCGTCTGGTTTTCGGCCTGCGCCTTCTCTTTCTCGCCGGCTGCCGTGAGGACGTGGGCGCGCGCCTCGTGCGCATGGGCGTGGACGCTGGGGAAGTCGGTGCGGTAGGCGTAGGCGAGTGCTTCTCGCGCGAGCGACTCGGCGGTTTCGGTGTCGCCTCGGTCGGCCGCGAGGCGGGCGCGCAAGCTCTGTCCGAACGCGAAGTTGACGACGTCTTCGGTGGCGCCTGCTGCTTGGCCCTCGGCGGTGAGCCGCTCGACCTCTGCGGCGTCACCCTGCTCGTACACGACTTCGGCGAGGTCGAGCAGTGCCGTTGAGCGGAAGCTCGTTTGGCTCTGCGCCTCTAGTTGCTCGATTACCCATCGGTAGGCGACGACAGCTTGCGTGAGTCGCCCGGCTGCGAAGGAAACATGGGCTGCGTGCCAGCGGGCGAAGATCACGAGCAGCGGCAGGCCGAGATTCTCCGCAATGGCCGACGCCTGCTCTGCGAGCTCCAAGCCCTGGTCGAATCGGCTCGCCTGGTATTCGAGATGCGACTCGACGAGCAGCGCGACGTATCGCGCCGTCTGGGAATCCGAATCGCGGATGCCCGCAAGCCGCTCGCGTACCTCTGCGACCTCGAACGGGCCATAGCGGAGTGGCCCCAACATCATCAGGACGCTTACGTCGACCAGCCCCGTGGCCTGGATGCGGTGGGCGTGCTCGATCGTTCGATCGAGTGCGGCCACGGTCGGCACTGCCTGGCTCTGAAGCCAGCTCACGAAAGCCGACAGGTGGTAAGCATGCGCCGCGCCGAGTTCGTCACGTGCGGCCGCGAACACCGGCAGCGCCTCGGCCACCGCTTGCTCCGCCTCGCCGACGACCTGTTCGGGTTCGGCCTGCAACCGGAAAGCGAGCCTCGCGATCCGCCCATGCATGCGCAGCGCCTCAACCTCGCTCGCTTCGAGCTCGTCGATGACGCCGAGCCGCTCCTCGACCTGCCCAACGCTCTCGAGCACCAGAAGCTGGTCGAGGAGCGCTTCCGCCCGGTGCTCGTCGCCCTCGGGTAGAAGTGCGACCGCGCGACGAAGGAGTGTCAGCGAAGCCGGCGCGTCAGTGCGGCGTGCCGCCCGAGACCCGGCCACCGCGAGAGCCCGCCCTGCACGTCTCTCCAGCTCCAGCGACGGCCGCCCGAGCTCGCGCAGATAACGGGCGGCTTGCTCGAGGTGATAGCCGAGCACCTCATCGAGCTCGATCAGATCCTGGCCGTGCCGCTCGAGCCAGACGGCGAATCGTTCGTGCAGCTCGGCGCGTGTCTCCTTCGGGAGTGCGTCGTAGGCTGCATCCCGGATCAGTAGGTGGCGGAATCGAAACGCCCGGTCGTCCGCAAACGTCGCAGCAGCCGGGTGGATCAGCTCCTTGCGCACCAGCCCGTTGAGTTGCAGCTCGACATCCCCTGTGCGGCTGAGCTCGAGCAGTGCGCTCCGATGGAAGACCTGGCCCTCGACGGCTCCGTGCTCGATCACCGAGCGCTCGTCCCTATCCAGCTGGTCGAGGCGTGCCTGAAGCAACGCCTGCACCGTTCCGGGAACGCGGACGTCCCCATCCTCGCGTGCGAACGCGACCATCTCCTCGATGAACAGCGGATTGCCGTCCGAAACGGCGAGGATGCGCTCCTGCGTCTCCGCATCGACGCCACCGAGCTCGGCGATCAGTTCCATGCATTCGTCTTGTCGGAGCGGTTCCAGCAGCACAGTCGTCGCGTTGAGCTTGCCGCCACCCCAACCGGGGCGCTTCTCGAGCAGCTCCGGTCGGGCGAGACAGAGAAGGAGCAACGGTGCGCCCCGCGACAGATCGGCGACGTGGTCGATCAGATCGAGAAAGGTCTCCTCACCCCAGTGGATGTCATCGAAACAAACGACGAGCGGACGTTCCTGCGCCACGTTCTCAAGTTGTGCGCGAACGTTCCAGAACAGCTCGTTGGGCGTCGACGCGCCGCGAACGAGCTTGTCGACCGTCGGCTCAGCACGTTCTCCCAGTTGCTTCAGAACCGAGATCACCGGCCAGAACGTGATTCCCTCTCCGTAGTCGAGGCAACGGCCCCGAAGAACGACCGCGTTCAGTCCGTCGAGAAACTCCGCGACCAGGCGAGACTTACCCGCACCTGCGACTCCCAGCACGGTGAAGAGATGGCAGCGACCGTCGCGCACGATTCGCTCAAAGACACCCACAAGCTGTTCGAGCTCCGCGCCTCGGCCGACCAGCGGGGTGTCGAGCCGACGAACGACCGAAGCGGCGTGCGGATCGACATCGGTCAGGCGAAAGGCCGACAGCAACGCGGGCTTCCCTTTCGCCGCGACCTCGACGCGATCGACGGAAACGGCGTCGCGCACGAGCCGTTGCGTCTCGACGCCGATCAGGACGTCGCCTGCCTCTGCTGCCTGCTCGAGGCGGGCCGCGACGTTGACGGGGTCCCCGGTGACCAACGCGTCACCTTCGCCGGCGACGACCTCACCGGTGTTGACCGCGATCCGTGCTCGCAGACCGAGCGCCGGCACCGCCGCCCGCATCTCCCACGCCGCCCGCACCGCCCGGAGCGCGTCATCCTCGTGAGCCACCGGCACCCCGAACACCGCCATCACGGCGTCGCCGATGAACTTCTCCACCGTGCCACCGTGATGCTCGAGAATCGCCCGCATCTGCTCGTAATAACCGCGCATCGTCGCCCGCAGCGCCTCCGGATCGGTCACATCTCCAAGCGCCGTCGATCCGGTCAGATCGCAAAAAACGACAGTCACGACCTTGCGCACCTCCCGCGCAGGCACCGCCTCCGAAACGGGCGCTCCGCAGCTACCGCAAAACCGGAAACCAGCCGGAACCTCTTGTCCACACGAAGCGCACAGCACCCGCCGAATGTAGCCACTGTCCGCCCGATCAAGCGGGTGGAAAGAAACCCCAAACGCGCTTTGTTGACACCCGAGGTCCGAGCAGCGGGATCCGGCTCCGAAAGAACTCCGCCACGTTTCTTCGTCGGCGCCACGGGAAGAACGCCGCATTTGAGTCGCCACACGCGAGACCTTCTGCTGGACGCGGAGTGCTGGATCGGCAGCCAGATCTCCGAGCAGATCTGCAGCCACCACCGCCGGCGCCTCGAGAAGGTCGGGTGGCACGAAGCGCTCACGCCGCCGATCGGCGGCTGGGCGCAGGGCGACCTGCCCATTCGAGCCGGCAATGCGATCGAGATCCTGATCGACGGCTCGCGCGCGCTGCCGGCAATCGCCGACGAGCTTCGGCGAGCGAAGTCGCACGTCCACCTGACGGGCTGGTACTTCTCGCCCGATTTCGAACTCGTGCGCGAAGGCGAGCAGGCCGTGCTCCGCAACCTGCTCGCCGAGCTTGCCGAGCGGCTCCCGGTGCGGATGCTCGTCTGGGCGGGAGCGCCGCTGCCGTTCTTCCGCCCGTCGCGGGGCGACGTGCGCGCGCCGTGCGCGACCGTCTAACGAATCGAACGAACGTGCAGTGCGCACTGGATGCGAAGGAGCGGCCACTGCACTGCCATCACGAGAAGACAATCGTCATCGACGACCGCGTCGCCTTCGTCGGCGGCATCGACCTGACCTCCGAGTCCGGCGACCGCTACGACACGCCGCAACATCCCTCTCGCGCAACCGTCGGTTGGCACGACGCGTGCGCACGGATCGAAGGGCCGGCCGTCGAGGACGTCGCAGAGCACTTCCGCACTCGCTGGCGGGAGGTCGCCGGCGAGACGCTCCCGCTCGTCGTCCCGTCACAACCCGCCGGTGAGACCGAGCTGCAGATCGTCCGCACGATCCCGGAACGGATCTACGACCAGGTTCCGCGGGGAGTCTTCACCATCCTCGAGACGTACATGCGCGCGTTCCAAGCGGCAGAACGGCTGATCTACCTGGAGAACCAGTTTCTGTGGTCGCCCGAGATCGCCGCCGTGCTCGTCCGCACGTTGCGTACGCATCCCAACCCCGACTTCAGGCTCGTCCTCCTGCTGCCCGCCCGGCCGAACAACGGCGCCGACGACACCCGCGGCGTCCTCGGCGAGCTGATCGAGGCGGACGCCGACAGGGGGCGTCTTCTCGCCTGCACCCTCTATTCACGCTCCGGCGCGCTCGCAGACCCGATCTACGTCCACGCCAAGATCGCGATTGTCGACGATGCGTGGCTCACGATCGGGTCGGCGAACCTCAACGAGCACTCGCTGTTCAATGACACCGAGATGAACATCGTCGTCCACGACCGCGCGCTCGCCACCGAGACGCGCCTGCAGCTCTGGTCGGAGCACCTCGAGCTCGACGTCGACCAGATCCCGAGTGACCCCACCGTTGCGATCGACGAGCTCTGGAAGCCGATCAGCCAGGACCAGCTCGACCGGCGAAACGCCGGCATGCCGCTCACGCACCGGCTCGCTCGACTGCCGAGCGTGTCGCGGCGGTCCCGCCGCGCCTTCGGACCGTTCAGCGGGCTCTTCGTCGACGGCTGACGAATGGACGCGCAGCCACGAACGCGTCCGCTGAAGTGGTGCTCCTCGGTACCGCTCTACGCTGGCTGAAGTGGCCGATCTCGAGAACAGCCGGGTGGCGGCGACGCTGGACGAATACGCGGCCCTGCTCGACCTCGCCGGCGCGAGCCCCTACTCGGCGCGGGCCCACCGAAAGGCGGCAGCGTTGATTCGCGATCTGCCCGTGAGCGTCGCCGCCCTGGTTCGGGCGGGGCGGGTGCGCGAGCTCAGAGGTGTCGGGCCGAGCATCGAAGCGCGTCTCGTCGAGCTCGTCGAGACGGGATGCATCGCCGAGCTCGAAGAGCTCCGACACTCGACGGCGCCCGAATTGGTCGCGGTCGGACGACTGGTCGGGTTCGGTCCCGGGCTCGCGGCCTCGATCGCAAGCACGCTCGAGATCCAGACTGCGAGTGAGCTCCTGGCGGCCGCGCGAGAAGGACGGTTGCGTGACGTGCCCGGAATCGGGCCCGCGACCGAGGCGAGGATTCTCGAAGGACTGACGAATCCGCCCGAACGGCCGCGCAACAGACTTCTGCTCAACCGTGCACGCGACGTGAGCCGGGCGATCGCCGACGGCGTCGGCGGCCACGTCGCGGGGGCGGCGCGGCGCTGGGCAGACTCCGCCGACCGGCTCGCAGTGGTGGTCGCGACGGGCGATGCCGACGACATCCGTGCGCGCTTCGCGGCTCTCCCGGAGATCGTCACGATGATCTCGCCGGACGAGGGTCTGACCGGGGACGGGATCCCGGTCGACCTCTTTGTCACCAAGCGCGAGCGCTTCGGCACGACCCTGCTCCGCGCGACGGGACCGCACGAGTACGTCGCGTCGCTCGAGCCGCTGCCGGACGCCCCGGACGAGGAATCGCTCTACCGCCTCCTCGACCGTCCGGAGTTGCCGCCGGAACTGCGTGACTCTCCCCCGCCGACGCCGACGCCGCGGCTGCTGTGCGTCAAGGACATCCGCGGCGATCTTCATTGCCACACGGTCTGGTCCGACGGGCGGGCAACGGTTCGAGCAATGGCGGAGGCAGCGCTCGAGCGAGGCTACGAATACCTCGCCATCTGCGACCACACGACGAACGTCCGCGTCGTTCCCGGGCTCGACGCCGACGACGTCAGACGTCAGGGCGAGGAGATCGACGCGGTCAATGCCGCGGTGGCACCGTTTCGCGTGCTGAAAGGCATCGAATGCGACATCCTCCCCGACGGGAGCCTCGACCTTCCGGACGATGTCCTCGCCGAGCTCGACTGGGTCCAGATCTCGCTTCACGCCGGCCAGCGCGCGCCGCGCCGCGAGCTCACCGCTCGGGTCGTGCACGCGATGGAGCATCCCTCCGCTCGATGCCTCAGCCACCCGACCGGTCGCCTGATCGGATACCGGCCGGAGAACGCGCTCGATCTCGAGCAGACGATCGAGGCATCGCTTCGCACCGACGTTGCATTGGAGATCAACGGCCTCCCCAACCGCCTCGATCTCGACGCGGAAAAGACACGCGTCGCGATCGAGGCTGGCGTGGCGATCGTCTGCTCGACCGACGCGCATTCCGTCGCGGGTCTCGACAACATGACGCTCTCGGTGCACACGGCGCGTCGTGGGCACGCGGGTCGCGAGCACGTCGTGAACACGCGATCGCTCGAAGCGCTCCCGGCGCACCGGTGAATCGAGACAAGCTCGCGATCGCGCCGGCTGAGCCCGCGGCCACGAGGACACGGCGCCCAGAAAACCTACCCGGCCGCTTTGCACACAGAACACATCTCGCAGCTAAAACAGAACCGCTGGAGTTAGCGGGACCTGAACGCTGAGAGGGGAGGCTCGCGCGCCCGTCCCGACCAGCAGGAGAGTCGCCCGAGGGCGGCCAACCGGGCGGCTCTCCTGACTTCCCTAGAGGCGCCGCGTCAACTCCGTTTGTAACCAGGCACCGCGGGGGTTAGTGTGGGCCGGTGGCTTGGCCGAAGCCACGCTGATCGCAGCCGCGCCCAGGCTCCGGATCTCCCTCCCCCCTTGGTCCGGGGCCAGGCGCCGGCGACATCGTGCCTCCTTCAGCTCGCCGGTTTACGGGTGTTGCGGGATCAGTAGAACTGGTTATGACGGAGTCGACCCGAAACGAGAGGAGAGCAGGATGAGTCCCGCGGCGGGGAAGGACAAGCGGCAGCCGGTGAAGGGCAACAAGGGGCGCGAAGGGTTTTCGGCGGAGGAGAAGGCGGCGATGAGGGCGCGGGCGCGCGAGTTGAAGGCCGCCGAGGACGGCGAGAGCGCGGTGCGGGCGGCGCTTGCGGCGATGTCGCCGCATGATCGTGAGCTTGGTGGGCGGCTGCATGCGTTGATCAGGGAGAGCGCGCCGGAGTTGTCGCCGAAGACCTGGTATGGGATGCCTGCGTATGCGAAGGACGGCAAGGTGGTCTGTTTCTTCCGGGACGCGGGTAAGTTCAAGGAGCGGTATGCGATGTTTGGCTTCAACGACAGCGCGAGCCTCGACCAGGGCGCGATGTGGCCGGTGGCGTTTGCGCTGACGGAGTTGACCGCCGCCGATGAAAGAAAGCTCCGCTCGCTCGTGAAGAAAGCAGTGAAATGACGACACCGAGCCCTGCCCCCGGCTGAATCGACCGACTGAGCCAAGCCGAGCGGTCGGTACGAAACCTAACCAGGACGTGTCTGCGGGCCGTAGTCGTCGTGACAGCGGAGCCAGCCCGTCAGAGGGCTGTCGCTGCGTCCCGTTGGCTGCTCCCAGTCTTCTTGGCGGCGGGGTTGGCTTTGCGAGACTGCACGCAATGCCCGAGGCTCCGGTTCGGATGAGCAAGAACGGCCTCGTCGTCGACGGGGATGGCTGGTTCGTCGTCAACGCGCGCGAATCGCGATGGCGCGACGAGGGCCCGCTGGGCTCGTATTGCACGTTCGAGGGAAAGCGGCGGTTTCCCCATTTCGGGATCAACATCAGCGTCCTAGAACCCGGGGAGCGAATCGGGATGTACCACCGCGAGAATGGACAGGAAGCGTTTCTTGTTCTCGCCGGCGAATGCACCTTGATCGTCGAAGGCAGGCAGCGGCGATTGGCTACGTGGGACTTCTTCTACTGCGCGCCTCGAACTGAGCACATCATCGTGGCGTCCAGCGAACAGTCGGCGGTCGTGCTGGCGATCGGTGCCCGCGGGAGAGGCATCGGCGGTGGAATCGTCTACACCGTTTGTAAGGCCGCGGCCCGGTACGGGGCCAGCGTCGTGCGTGAGACCAGCGAACCGGCCATCGCATACGCGCAGACACGGGCGGGGCTCCCGCGCTCCAGGTTCGTCAAGTACCGGCCAGGCTGGCTTCCTGACGCCGACTAACCTCGGCTTCGCGAGTGTTCACGATTGCACCCTGAGCCGGATAGCCGAAGAGGCCGCTCCCACGGCCTCCTGGCTCTGGCGGTGGTCGAAACGGACGAGCGATTACTCGATCGGGATCTCGAAGCGAGTGATGATGCCGGGGTCGCCGCCTCTCGCGAGTAGCTCGGGATCGGGATCGCGAGTCGCCACCCATGCATATCCGTGTTCGGGGTAGGCGACGACGTCCGGGAAGCTCCCGGCACTCATCGCAAGGATCCGAACGGGCTCTTCGGTGGGGTTGCTGAACGTGTGTAGTCCGGCACGTCCCTCGGGGCAGAAGACGAAGTCACCTGGAGCCAACTCCTCTTTGCCGTGTTGGTTCCGGAAGAGGGGACGACCGCTCAGGACGAAGAACATCTCTTCGGCTCCGAAGTGCATGTGCATCTGCATCTCAGGCGCGTCGGGGGCCAGTTCGTACAGCGTTGCTCCCATCCTGGCGTCGTCCGGCCGCCAGAAGATTCGATGCCGAGTCCGGGCTTCTTCGTTCTCTCCGTCCCATGCGTCGGAGAAGAGGTTCTGACGATTCATTCGTGGTACCTCCGAGTCGTAGCGGTGTGCGCGCAGCGCCCGAGCCCCCGTAGTACGGGCCCCGGCAACACTGCGCCGGAAACGCGCGGCTGCTCGCCGCGCCAAACCGCTACCTCGCCGCCGGATCCACGGCACGATCATGCCTGGTCGAGAGCGCTGACGACGGCAGAGCGTTCGCGAAGGGCGAGCTGGATCAGTTGTCGGTGGACTTGATCATCACCGGGACCGTGTCGGTTCCGTCGAGGTCGTAGTAGATGCCGGGAAAGTTCTGGAACTCTCCGCTGATGTTGTTGTGCAGATGCGACTCGTTGAACGTCAGTGCGCCCCAGCCAGTGTCGACGACGTCGAAGACAGCGCCGCCGCCCTCTCTGGCGCTGTTGCTGTTCATCACGGTGCCGGCGATCAGCACGTTGTCGTTCTTGCCGTCGAGGTAGACGGCGCCGCCACTGCCGCCCCCCGGCGTGCCCCGTGAGGCCGGGTTGGCCCCCCAGCCAATGGCCTTGTTGTCGATGAACTCGCTGTTGAGGATGTCCCACTGGACCTGGATGCTGCTCAGTGCCCCGCCGTTGGAGCAGCGGCCGCCGCGAAACGTGTCGCTGGTGATGTATACGGGGCGGTTCTCGTACTGGGCGAGGGCGCGGATTGCGCCACCGCCGAGATCGGGGCCGTACGCGTAGCAGCGGTTGTCGACGAACAGCGAGTTGACCGCCTTGAACTGGCCTCCCTCGACGTAGATGGCACCGCCGCCGTCGACCCCGCCGTACCAGCATCTCGGAATGTTGGCCGTACACGTGGCCTGATGCGCGTCGTCGTAGCCGTCCTGGAACGTGATGTTTTGCACGACGATCCGCGGATACGGCTGGTTGACGCAATCCTCGGTTGACCAGGTGCCTGCGCAGGTGTCCGAGTACAGGATTCTGCGCTTGCCTCCTCCGCTCAGGGTGATCAGACCGCCGCCGTCCAGCACGACCAGACGCCTGGTCTTGATGACGCTGGCGGTCGAGGTCATGACGATGGTGACGGGCTTGGGCCCGCAGTTGAAGGTGATGATGCCGCCCGCGGCAACGTCGCGCACCACCGCGGCCGATGTGCAACTCGCCGGCCGGCCGTCGCCGATCACATGGTTGGGACGCCGTGTATTGACCGCACGGCCGGCCGGCGGCACATAGAAGTGCCCCTCGGGGTTGCCGAAGGCCGCGAGCGCCGCCGTTGCCGGCATCGCTCCGACCCCGATGGTGATCGCTGCGACCAACGCCCCGACGCCGACCAAGGCACCTAGCAACTTCGCGAAACCGCCCATCTGCCACATCGCCTCCCGATGCTAGTGGGACGGGTCCCGGGCAACAGCACTCCGCTGCGCCGAGACGCGACTATGTAGTCGATGTCAAAAACGGAGGTCAGCATGAGCACCATCGATGACGAGATGGTCTTGGCCCACTTCATCGTTTCGGATGACGTCGAACGTTCGCGCCGCTTCTACACGGAAGTACTTGGCGGCAAGACAGTCATCTCTGGCGAGCCGAATGACGAGGTGACGTACGTCGCGCTAGCCAACAGCTGGATCATCATCAACGTCGGAGGAGGTCCGACGGACGACAAGCCGACCGTCACACTCGAGACGCCGCCCGACCCAGATCGGGTGAGCAGCTTCCTCAACATCCGGGTTGCGGACATCCAAGCCGTGTACGCGCGGTGGAGCGCGCGGGGAGCCCAATTCCTGACGCCGCCGAAGCAGCACGAGACCGAGATGCGCTGCTACATCCGCGATCCCGACGGCTATCTGATCGAGGTGGGCCAGACAACGCTGCCCAGAGGTTGGCGTCCACCCGAAGAAGCGGCGTGATCACCCGCCAATTGGCAAACTCGGCCGGTGAACAACGCCGAGAGCCGGGTCTAGTCGAGCACGCATCCAAGCATGAGTGAAACGTTTGAGTTTTCTCTCCACGGCCAGAAGGGATCCGTGGCGGTGGGGTTCGAGGCGAACGAGGATCCGAGCCGCTGGGGTTTCGGAGTTCTTGGGCTTCCTTGGCCCGCGGACCTCGCGATCGGTCTACCTGTGCTCGAGGCAACGGTCTCCTATCCGGGTAACGGTTACGCGGCCGTGATGGGCTGGATCCAGGTGGTACGGATCCACGTCTCAGAGCGAAGTGAATCTCTGGTTCCCGAGGGTGAGAGAGCCCCGGTTGGGGACCACGCGTGGGTGGATGGCCCACCTCATCTCCGCGGCCTGGGCATCCCGTTTGTGTCGTTCGGACCGCGTCCGACGCTGTTCGACGCCCCTATGTCAACCGAGAGCGACGTTCACTTTGTCGCGGACTCGTTCCTCACAGCGAGCCCCGATGCTCTGATCACTCGTCGGTCACGGCCCTGCTCCGGCTTCCGATGGGGATACTCCACGCAGGCGGGCAGTACGGCTCAACTCGTTTCCCCAACACTCCTCAACGAGGATGATTGGCGCGATGCGCTGCCGATCCTGGAGGAACAGTTCGCCGACTGGAGTTTCGACTCAAACTGGTCTAACTGATCGTTCACACCTGACGCGAGGGTCGTTAGTGTCCCGGTCGTGTTGACGAATCGTTCTGCGCCGCCTGCCACGGTAACTCCGGTGCTCGTCTATCCGGACGTGCGAGCAGCGGTCGCGTGGCTGGAGGCCGCGTTCGGGTTCGGCGAGCGGGTGCGGATCGGTGATTCGCACCGCGCCCAGCTACGTGTCGGATCAGACGGCGCCGTCGTGATCGCGGAGGTTGGTCGCGATCGAGTTGCGCCAAGTGGGGGTGTCACGACGCACCTGATCAAGGTGCGCGTGCCGGACGTCGATGCGGCCTTCGCTCGCGCGCGCGACTCTGGTGCGCATGTGGTCGAAGAGCTGACGACGTACGAGTACGGTGAGCGTTCGGGCGTCCTTGAGGACCTCGCCGGTCACCGATGGGAGCTCAGCCAGACCGTGCGTGACTGCGCGCCCGAGGACTGGGGTGGAGTGACGATCGCTCCCTGGTGATCGTTCGGGCCGGCGTCCTCGGGCGGGCAGAGCAGAGACCGATGAGCTACGGGTCGCCGAGCGGTCTATCCCGGGACACCATCCACCGGCAACCCGGGAGGCAGTTTGAGGCTTCTTCTTACTTCCGCTGGCATCAAGAACACGAGCATCCACGAAGCGCTGGTCGACGTGTTGGGCAAACCGATTGCCGAGTCCAACGCTCTCTGCATTCCCACCGCCGCGTACGGGCACCCCATGGCCGGTCCTGCCGCGGCATGGCGGTTCATCAACGGACGAGAACCCCGGTGCCCCATGTGCGGACTAGGTTGGAAGTCGTTGGGAGTGCTGGAGCTCACGGCGCTGCCCAGCATCGATGAAGAGAACTGGGTTCCCATGGTCAAGGAGACCGACGTCCTGCTGGTGGATGGCGGCGACTCCCTGTATCTGTGCCACTGGATGCGGCAGTCCGGGTTGGCAGACCTCTTGCCGTCGCTGCGCGAGACGGCCTGGGTGGGGTTGAGCGCCGGGAGCATGGTGATGACCCCCTGCATCGGGGAGGAGGCCGTCGTCTGGAAGCCGCCCACCGGTGGCGACAGAGCGCTGGGAGTCGTCGATTTCTCGATCTTCCCGCACCTGGATCATCCGGATCTGCCGGAGAACACCATGGCCGACGCAGAGCGGTGGGCGGCCGGCTTGTCGTGTCCGGCGTACGCGATCGACGACCAGACCGCAATCAAAGTGACCGACGGGACCGTCGAAGTCGTCTCCGAGGGGCACTGGAAACTGTTCGCCCGCTAATGCTCGCCTACGCCCAGCGATGCTGGACGACGCCCGAGCGCCTTTGGGTGTCGGGAAATGGCACCACGACGGACTTGCTGAGCTAAAGGCTGGCAGCGACGCTGAGTCGCAGCGTATGACCATGCGGCTTGAACGGCGTCTCGTCGACGATGCCCGTGACGACGTCGAACGTCAGCGTCTCGCTCGAGCCCTCGCTCGTCTCCCTCCGTCGCTGTCTGACGTAGCTCGAGACCTCCGCGATCCCGCCGAGGAGACTGAAGATCGCGGCTCGGACAATGCCGACTCCACTCGCGCCTCCCGTCCAACAGAGCCGCACTTCGTACGAACCATCGTCCGCCGTGTGGGCATCGAGGATCCGAAGCGGCAGCGATTCGCAAGCCCGCTCGAGATGAGGGAGAAGATGCGCCTCCGGTTGCTCGGCGACCCAATTCGGGCGCCGCATCGCGGCGATCAACTCGGCAGCGCCTTCGACGAATTGCGCGGCGTCGGCGACACCGTCCCCCCGCTCGTCCCCGTCCCAGCGGTGATCCGCCATTCATTGGAGCATTGCAGAGCGAGGTCCCAGCCTGCGCCAGGATCAGGGATGACGCCGCTAGCGCTTGATGATGTTGTGGACTTCGAACACTTCGGGCTCGCCCGGGTCGATGCCAAGTTCTGCGAGGATCGGCATCAGGCGGTCACCGAAGGCGTCGAACTGCTCTTTCGAGTCCCAGACCAGGCTGACTTTGAGTTCGTCGCCCGAGCCGAAGCACAATTCGTAGTCGAGTCCATCCGCCGGGGTGATGCCCTCGTCGTTCAGCCGACGCACCACGTGGTCGTACTGCTCTGCCGTCAGCGACGGAGGGGCAAAGCGGATGAGCAAGCTCACAACGCTCCTCTCTCTTGGGGTCAATAGCGACCATACCCGGATACCGGGCGGGCGGTAGAAAAAGGCACACGACAGTTTCTGCGGTTGTCGTTCCGTCGGCCAGTGATGAGCAATGCACCCGAGGCGCAGGTGATCGTGGTGAGCGCCTGCCGTCCCGCCTCGGTCGCGACGGCAGGCGCGAGCCCACAGCACCGGCGGGGACTCCGCAACCAACCGCCTAGCTGTAGATCGTGGGAAGTTCCGTGACCTTTGTCAGAGCTTCTTCCAGCGTCGAGACCTGGTACAGCTCGAGCGTGTTCCACTGTCCGAGTCTCGACTGGAACGCAAACTCTCGCACCGAGTTCATATCGTCGGCTTCGACGGCCGCGAACACCATGTGGTTGTTCATCGGCACGTAGGTCGCCAGGACTTTTACGCCCAGCTTCTCAGCCAACTCAGGTATCTGGCCCGCGCCCTCCGCGGAAAGTTTGCGAACCGTCTCGTTCGCTGACGGGCAGAGGTCAGGCGGGTGCTGCCCGACGATCAAATACTGCACGAAGCTTCTCCTTTCTGGAGAGGAAGCGCGAGCCTACTCCCCTGGAATCGACTTGTCTCGCGTTCCGGGATGACCCTGAGGGGCGCGCCTCGATCTGCATAAGTACCTTGACGGTTACGTAACCGTCCTGGTACGTTTGTGGCATGGAAGCTGTTCTGCGGGCGGTCGCCGACGAGAGCCGAAGGACGCTGCTGGAGACACTGGCCCGCGGCCCGGCGACCGCGGGTGAGCTGGCGGCGTTGCTGCCGATCGCTCGTCCGGGCGTCTCCCGCCACCTACGAGTGTTGAGGGAAGCAGGGCTGGTCGAGGCCCGCCAGGAGGCGCAGCGGCGGGTCTACAGTCTTCGCCCCGCACCGCTCGCAGAAGTAGATCAGTGGCTTGGCCGCTACCGGTCTCTGTGGGAGCAGCGATTGGACGCCCTGCATACCGAGGTGGCGCGAGGAAAACGCGAACGAAGGAGCGCGACATGACGAGCAACGCGAGTCCGGGAACCCGCATTCTTGGCAGCCTGCGATCAGCAGACGGCGCAGGCGTCGTCCGAATCGAAGACCGCTACGACACCGACATCGACGACCTCTGGTCAGCGATCACCGATCCCGTTCGCCTGGCCCGCTGGCACGGCGAGCTCGAGGGCGATCTCCGCCCGCGGCGGAGAGTTCCGCCTTTACCTCGAAGCCGATGACATCGACAGCATCGGCCGCATCGACGCGTGCGAACCACCGCGTCGGCTCGTGGTAACAACCAGGGAAACCGATGAGTCCTACCGTAAGGGGCAGGGCGTGCCGCCGTTCGACGCGGTCAAAGAGATCACGCTGACCCCTGATGGCAACCAGACAGTCCTCGTCCTCGAGGTTCGAGGCATGCCCCTAGACGTGATCGCTTTCTTCGGAGCCGGCTGGCAGATCCACGCCGAAAACCTCGCCGCGTTCCTCGGTGGCCGTGAACCCGGCGACGTCGAGGCACGCTGGAGAGAACTGGTCCCTCTCTATCAGGACCTAGGGGCCAACATCAGCTGAGCCAGCGGACAGTGTCCGTCGAGACAGAAACGCGCGAAACCGCGGCACGATGATCCGAGGACTGACCCTCGATCCATCGCTCGCCAGAATGGGATCGTGGAGGATGCACCGGAGCTGATGGTGCGCGATGCAGCGCACTGGCGCGCTTGGTTGGCGAAGCACCATGACTCCTCGGCGGGGATATGGCTCGTGCTGGCCAAGAAGAAGACGGTCCAACCGACCAGTCTCAACCACGATCAAGCGCTTGAAGAAGCACTGTGCCACGGCTGGATCGACGGCCAACTCCGCGGCCGCGACGCCGACACCTACTACCAGCGCTTCAGTCGCCGCCGCAGGCGCAGCGCCTGGTCGAAGCGGAACATCGAGATCGCGGAGCGGTTGATCGCAGCAGGTCGCATGCATCCAGCCGGGATCGCCGAGCTGGAGAGTGCGAGAGCCGACGGTCGAAGCGAAGCGGCCTACGCGGGCTCTGCCAGCATCGAGGTGCCTGACGATCTCGGCGCTGCACTGGCCGCCGAGCCGAAAGCGCTCGCATTGTTCGAGAACCTGAGCCGCCAGAACCGCTACGCGATCCTCTATCGGATCAGTACCGCGAAACGAGCGGAAACGCGAGAACGCAGAATCATGCAGTTCGTCGAAATGCTGGCCCGCGGCGAGACGATCCACCCACAGAAACGCACCTGATCAACGATCAGGCGTCAGGTCTCATACCTGCGCCAGAGTTTCGGACTGACGCCCGAGCGGCTCGCCTGCTGCGTCAACCGCCCGGCGGGGTCAGCCGCCGGCATTCTGGATTGCCTCTCTGACCTTCGCGGGCGTGAGCGCGCCGTGCGACGCCGGCAGGCACGCCTGCACGACATGCAGAATTGCCGGTGAGTGCACATCGATTCCCTGGGCCTGAACCATCTCGACCGACAGCTGACCCTGCGCGGTCGGATCGGGGAAGCGGGCCACGCCGTGTCTGCGCATGCACTTGGCGAACGACAGCTCGTCCGCGAGCCGGGTGCGCTGCTGCTGGGCAGTTTGCGGCGGTCCGAGGCCACCGCTCGGGAGTAGGTGGTTGCATGCCGTCTGGGCCGCGTTGAATTTGTTTTGGTTGGTTTCCGCAGCCGCTACGACTTGGGGCTTCGGGATCCCTCCGCTGCTGTCGGGGTCGGGGAAGTTCCGGACCCCGTTGGAGCGCATGCATCGGGCGAAGCCGACTAGTCCGCTTTGCGTGGTCGCCGTGCTGGCAGTTGTCGAGGCGACGCTGGCAACTCCCGGGGAGCGGCCGCCGCTACCGCACCCGGCCGCGAGCAGCGAAAACGCGGCAACCACGCCGACGGAGCTGACGATGAGGGGGCGGCGGCAACGCATGATGTGCGGTTCCCTTTCAGACGAGAGCAAAGGAAGCGAACCACCCCAACCTGAACGATTCGGCGCCGAGACTGAGAGTCTGCTGAGAGCTTCCTTAGAACCCGTTGTCGACCCGGGAGGCGGGCTGGTGCAAGGAGCTTCGCGCCTTAGCCGGTCGAGGTCGGGCGTTCAGCCGCCACCGCAAGCGCCGTCTCGTACTCGTCAGCAGTGATTCGAGTGACGCCCACCTCGAAGTCGGCTCTGGCCCCTGCTGATCGGTCGATCTGCGGCAGCACGGCGCTCATCGGTACCGGCGGGTCCCATTCCTCGACGTGAGCCAACGACACACCGCCGGGGTAATCGCCCGGGTAAACCTGCTCCTCCGGAGTCGTCCAATCGTGGACTGCCGAGGCAAGCTCGGCGCGGGCGATGAACTTTCGCTCCGGTGCGCTCGGATTGGCTGGTCGGTTTGCGCTTGTCCGGGCGGTCGAGGGTGGTCTGTCGTTGCGGCAGGCGGCGGCGGTCTTCAACGTCTCGCCGGCGACGGCGCATCGGTGGTGGCACCGTTGGCTTGGTGCGGGTGAGGAGGCCAGGCGGAGCCTGTCGTGTTTGCTTGATCGCTCGAGTCGGCCGTGGAGCTCGCCGCGTCAGCTCGCGCCTGAGCTCGCGGAGCGGATCTGTGCGTGTCGCCGCGAGACCGGCTGGGGGCCGCGGCTGGTCGCCGGCGCGACCGGGTGTGCGCACTCGACCGTGTGGAAGGTGCTCCGCCGGGCCGGGATCTCCCGGCCGCCACGTGTTACGCGGGAGCCGTCCAACAGTTACGAGTGGCCCTGCCCGGGTGAGCTTTTGCACATGGACACAAGCCGCTACGCGCGCTTCCTGCGCCCCGGCCACCGCGTCACCGGCGACCGCTCGCAGCAGTCGCGGCGCTGGACGCACCCCGACACGCGCGTCGGCTACGACTACGCACACGCGATCGTCGACGACCACACACGGCTCGCCTACGTCGAGCTGCACCACGACGAAAAGGCCGCGACCGTGACCGGCTTCGTCGAGCGCTCGCTCGCCTTCTTCGCCGAACACGAGATCGTCGCCAAACGGCTGATGACCGACAACGCCTTCAGCTACGTCAGGAACCGCTCCCTACGCGACCTGCTCGCACGCGAACGGATCCGGCACATCACCACCAAGCCCTACCGGCCACGCACCAACGGCAAGGTCGAACGCTTCCACCAAACGATGGGCCGCGAATGGGCCTACGGACTCGCCTACCACTCACACCACGAACGCAACCAAGCCCTGCCACACTGGCTCAACCACTACAACCGGACACGACCACACAGCTCACTCGGAGACCAACCCCCCATCAGCCGCGTTCACAACGTCCGTGGGTAGGACAGCTAGATAGACGAGGGCGAGGTCGCCCGGGGCAAGCGCGTTCCGGTGCGGCTCCTCTGCGCCGACGCCCCACATTCTTGTCCGCAGCAGTGCGGTGGCCCGCGATGCGTCACCACCTACGAGGTTGAAGATGTAGTGCGCCACCTCGCGAGCCTTACGCCGGACCGATGTTGGTGCCCTCCGCCTCTTGCGTCTGGTTAGAAGCTTAGGAGCACCTCGCCGGCCGTCACGTATGGCGCTTGGACGTTCAGGTCCGGCAGGTTCTCGTTCAGCCACGCGGCGGCGGCGCGATTCGACTCTTCCGCGCCCTCCTGGTTCTCAAAGACGCTGACCGTGCTCGTCCCCTCGGCGAGCTTCAGCACGTAATAAGCCTTGAACCCGCTGATTCCGCCAACGACTTGCCGAACCTCGTCTGCGTGCTCGACAAGAGCGTCGGCGAGCTCGGAGTTGCCGTTGTAAGCTCGTATGACTGCGTGCATAGTCGGGACCTCATTTCGTCAAGTGGACTCCGCAACATCGCACTGTCTCATGCTCGAGAGCGGAAGTCACTGCATACGGCGCATTAGTCATCGGCCGATCGCTGCACGCAGGTCCGGCTTTGAGTGTCGATAACCGAACGTCGGTGGTCAGTAGATCTTGACGATCTTGGCCCTGCTGCAGACGAAGCCTGAGCCCTTGGGCTGACAGCTGGGTACGACCTTGAGTTTGTGGTTGGCCGATCCGGAAATGCGATAGCTCGCAGCACAGCTGCCTTTGCAGGAGGAGTCGATCTCGGCCTTTACACGGTAGAGGCCGCTATTGTCGAGGTGAACGGTGAGGGGCTTGGTCGGCGTGGCCACGGCTCCGGCAGGAGCGCCGCCGTTCTGGCTGATTAGAACCAAAACCGCAAGCTTTTTCTCGGCAGCCGGGGCCAGGTTCTTCTTGACTGACACGATCAGCGTGTGGGTGAAAACCGCCTTGTTCGTCCTGGCCGCCGCCGGCAAGACTGCCGTCGCGCTCGAGACGAGCGCGAGAACGACGACTGCTGCAACTAGAAAGCGACGGAACATGCTCGAAGGGTACTGCGCTTTTCTCATGGCTCGGTAGCGGAGTTCGCCCGCCAGGATCGATGCTCCAGGCGCTCGGGATTGTTGGCGTGCACCAGTGTTCTTCTCACCCGAGCCTGTCGCCGATGGAACTTCGGCGCTAGCTTCGAGAATGACCCTGAGCTGGAGCTGTTGCGAAGTCCGTTCGGGCTGCTGGCCGTTGTCTGGGCTGATTTACCGGAACTCTTCGATGCCGCGGCCGTCTTCCGGCTCCCACCCGTAGGCGGCGTGATAGCCCCAGCAGTCCGGCCGGCTTCCGTCGGTGTCTGTGACGCCGTAGGCGTCAGCGAGGTGACGAGCGCTGACGATCGTGCCTGCCCATCGCTCGGCGTCTGCGGCCCTGGCGAGTGCAGCAACGCCTCTGGCGACATAGGTGGGCGACTCGGAGATCGCGAAGCCGGGACGCTCGCGGCAGGCGTCCCGCCAGTTCGCCTCGGTGACGCCGAAGTTCTCCAGCATCTTCTCCGAGCGCAGCCAGCCGGGAGTCACGCCGACGGCAGTCAGGGGACTGTCCTCGAGCTCGGCGCTCAGGCCCTTGACGATCCGCTCGACGTTGGCCTTGACCAGGTCGTAGTAGAAGCCGACATTCCGCCTGAACTCGGCGTTCGCCTGCGAGGTGCCGTCCGTCATCTCCACGACCAGGCCGCGCGTGCCGAGGGCTTCGGCCGTGCGGAGCATGAGCGGGATGGCGGCACGACAGGTGATCAAGTGCGTGTGGACGCCCATCTGCAGCATTCGCAGCCCGCCGGCCCAGTCGTGCTCCCAGAGCGGCTTGTCCCACTCCATGTATCTGTCGCCACCGAAGATGTCGTTGACGAGCACGTCGAGCCGCCGATGGTCGCCCTCGATCGCCGAGACGAGCTCGGCAACCGAGGCGGGGTCCTCGTGATCGACCACCAGCGCCGAACCTGCGCCTCCCGCCGCCGCGATCAGGTCCCCGGTCTCCTCGATCGTCTCGCGCCTGCCGATCTCAGAGGGCCCGGTCGTCCGACTACTACGCCCAGTCGCGTAGACATAAAAGCCAGCACGGGCAAGCTCGATCGCGATCGCACGACCGGCGCCACGCGTCGCCCCTGCAACCAGCCCCACTCTCACTGCCTCGGTCAAAACCCACCCTTCGTCTTCCACCCGCCAGATCGTTTTAGTCTTCCACGGTTCGATCGTTGCGGCGCTTGATCGCCTGTGCCAGTGCGCGGGTGTGACGGCTGAGGGTGAGGTGTTGTCTTACCCTGGCGGAGTAGCTGAAGAGGCGCACCCCGCAGGCGTGATTATTTCCGACGCGCAGCCGCCGTGCCGCCGATCGACAGCAGCGCGACGACGAGCACGATCACAACCCACCACGCGATTGCGAGCGTGCCATCGTGCCAGGTGAGGACGTCCCACATGCCGACAGCGTACGCCGAGCGCTCGACGTCGTAGACGACTAGCGCGGAGCACGGAGCCGTTCTCGTGATCGTCGCAGTAGGCGCCGCTCCTGAGCTGGCAGTCGGCCGCGCCGGTGTTCGGGCCCCGGGGGGTTCCGTCTGACCCGCGAACAACAGTCACGTGGGCCAGCGTTCGAGATGGCGCCATAGGCTTACGCCATGCCGTTCACGCTCAGCAACATCAAAGAGGATCTGGAGGACATCGGCCCTAGGTTCGACGGCGCGCCGGACCTGGAGTTCCGCGCGGCGACCAAGGCGCTCGAGCTCGAGAAATCCGCCCTGAGCTACCAGCGCGTCCCGCCCGGCTATCGCTTTCCGTACGGCCACACGCACATGAAGCAAGAGGAGGTGTACGTGGTCCTGTGCGGGAGCGGGCGGATGAAAGTCGACGACGAGATCATCGAGCTCAAAGAATGGGACGCGGTGCGGGTCCCGCCCGGCACGTGGAGAGGCTACGAGGCCGGGCCAGAGGGCCTCGAGATCCTCGTCGTCGGTGCGCCCAACCTCGGCGAGGATCCGCGCGAAGACGTCGATGGTCAGCGCCACTGGTGGGCTGACTAGCGGAGTTGTCCGGACGTTTGACCGTCTCGGTCGCGGCGTCC
Source organism: uncultured Thermoleophilia bacterium (assembly GCA_963774355.1). GTDB lineage: Bacteria > Actinomycetota > Thermoleophilia > Gaiellales > Gaiellaceae > PALSA-600. The sequence goes on from CAVZER010000010.1 coordinate 168,397, forward strand.
CGCCTGAGCAGCAACTGCCGCCCCGAGACCGGCCGCGGCCACGATGCAGAGCACACCGACATATCCCACCCTGTCTCGCGTCTACGAAGTGTCGGCTGCCGAGCCACCGGCCGTCAAGCCATCAGCGCCCCCAGTTTCAAGACGTCCCGGCCGAACACGCGCGAGCCCGTAGGGCGTCTTGCTAGCGGCCGGCGGCGTAGCCCTGTGCGCCACGCGGGTTCGCAGCTGCCTTCAGCACACCGTCGCGCTCGCGTCCCACCGCACTGACGCGGCCGAGCGACCACGGCGCCGACACCTCGACCTCGTGGCCGCGGTCCCGCAAGCCGGCCACCGTCTCTTCGCCGACGCGCTCCTCGACGGCCACGTGGCGCGGCATCGACGCACGCGGGTAGAAGGAGCTCGGGAACGCCTCCGTGTGGTGGTTCGGCGCGTCGATCGCCGCCTGCAGGTCGAGGCCGAAGTGCAGGTGGCCGAGCAGCGTGTGCAGCGTCCACTGGTCCTGCTGGTCGCCGCCGGGCGTGCCGAGCGCGAGGTACGGCTCGCCGTCGCGCGCGACGAGCGTCGGCGAGAGCGTCGTCCGCGGGCGCTTGCCCGGCTCGAGCGAGTTCGGAAGCCCCTCCTCGAGCCAGAACATCTGCGCGCGCGTGCCCAGGCAGAAGCCGAGCTCCGGGACGACCGGCGCGCCCCACAGCCAGCCGCCGCTCGGCGTCGCCGCGACCATGTTGCCGAACCGGTCGACGACGTCGAGGTGGACCGTGTCGCCCTTCGTGCCCGCGCGTGTCGGCTCGCCGACTCCCGCCGCCTCCGCCGTCTCGGAGTCGAAGTCGAGATTCGGCAGGCGCGGCGCGCGGCCGTCGGGTGCGCCGGGACGAAGCGCGGGCGAGCACGCGTCCGACACCAGCGCCCGCCGCTCGTCCGCATACGCGCGTGAGAGCAACTTCTCGAGCGGGACGTCGACGAAGTCGGGATCGCCGTACCAGGCTTCGCGGTCCGCGAACGCCAGCTTCGCGCACTCGGTCAACGTGTGCACGTAAGCGGCCGAGCCCTGCCCGAGCGCGGGCAGGTCGAACCCCTCGAGCAGGCGCAGCTGCTGCAAGAAGACAGGCGCCTGGCTCCACGGGCCAGCCTTCAGCACCGTGACGCCGTGGTAGTCGACGGCGAGCGGCGCCTCGTAGCGAGGGGCGCCAGTCGCGCAGGTCGTCCTCGGCGAGCAAGCCGCCGTGCCGTTCCCCCGAGCTGTCCATCCACGAGTGCTTCGAGAACGCGACGAACGCTTCGGCGACGAAGCCGCGGTACCACGCGTCGTGCGCGGCGTCGATCTGCCCGTCGCGATCGCTCGTACCTGACTCGGCCTCCTCGAGCACCCGCCGATAGGTCGCAGCGAGCGTCGCGTTTCGGGCAAGCGAGCCCGGGCTCACGGCCGGCAGATACACCTCGGCCGAGGTCGTCCACTCGTTGCGAAACAGCACCTCGACGTTGCGGATCGCGCCTGCGATCTGCGGCAGCATCGGATAGCCGTCTTCCGCGTAGCCGATCGCGAAGCGAACGACGTCCCGCAGTCGCAGCGTGCCGAAGTCACGCAGCATCGCCATCCACCCGCCGAACGCTCCGGGGACGACGGCCGCGAGCGGCCCGGTACCGGGGACGAGGCGTAGCCCGAGCTCGTCGCGATAGTGCGCGATCGTCGCGCGCTGCGGCGCTGGGCCCTGCGCGCAGAGCACGACGGGTTCCCCGCGGCCCGCCGGCCACAGAAGAGCGGGTAGGTCGCCGCCCGGCCCGTTCAGGTGCGGCTCGACCACCTGCAGCGTGAGGCCCGTCGCGACCGCGGCATCGAAGGCGTTCCCGCCCTGCTCGAGCACGGCCATGCCGGCGGCCGACGCGAGCCAGTGCGTCGAGGCGACCATGCCGAACGTTCCGCGTAGCTCGGGACGGGTGGTGAAGCTCATTTCGCGATCTTGACGTTCTCGGAGACGAGCCGCGGCGCCCAAGGGATTCGAGCGGGCACCGCGCGCCCTGGTCGGGACGACGGCGGCCGAGAGCAGCGCCTGGTAGGGATGCTCGGGCCGCGGCTCAGCGCGCGGCGTTCGACCTTTCGACACCGCGTACTCTCGCCGTCGGCATAAAGAAAAGCAGGGTGTTGGGCCCCTATGTGGTTGGAGCGTGGATTCACTTCGCGGCCGTGACCTGACGTCGGACTACCGCTTCTCCCAGATCGATACGTGGTGATCGCTGCCAACCGCGAAGGGCAGAAAGCGAGCGCCCGGCGGAAGCCTCTGCAGCTCGGGAAGCATGATCTCGGCGACAAAGCGACCGCCAGGCTCGAGCTGCGCGGCGACGTTCGCAAAGCAAGCGACCTGTGCCTCCTGCGTCCTCAGGTTCATGATCGTGTTGAAGACGACGTACGCGAGCGAGAACGTCCCGTCGACCCGCACCGCCGAGAAGTCCCCGATCGTGACCGGAATGTCCGCACCGCCGGGCTTCGCGCGAAGGCGCGCGACCATCGCGTCCGAGAGATCGATGCCATGGACCACGACTCCGCGGGCGGCGAGCGGCAGCGCGATCCGTCCGGTGCCGATTCCAAGCTCGAGAGCCGCGCCGCTACCGGCGAGCTCCGCGAAGAACTCGACGGTCAGCCCGACGACATCTGGATCGCCCCAGTGCCCGATCGTCTCGTCGTAACGAGCCGCGACCGCCTCGTCGAAATAGCTCTCGGGCACCAACTCACTCTCGCAAAGAGTCCACAGGGCATGCTGTTCCCCCCAGGCCGCGACACGGTGGTCTCAGTCTGTACGGTCAGCGTTGTGGGAAGTCGGGAGGAACGCCGTGGCTTGAACGAAGCGGTCTTCCGTCAGGTGAACGAGCAGATCGCGGAGCTTGGCGAACGCCACGGCATTGAAGCGCTCGAGATCATCTGCGAGTGCTCGAACGGTGAGTGCGTGAAGCCACTTAGCGTCTCGCTGCTCGAGTATGAGAGCGCCCGCACGGACCCGACCACGTTCATCGTCCACACCGGCCATGAGGATCTCACCATCGAGCGCGTCCTCCGAAGCCGCGGCGACCACACGTTCGTACAGAAGCTCGGCGATGCGGCGGCGGCGGCCGCGGCAACCGACCCTCGTTAGACGACGAGCCTGTCACCTAAATAAACAGCGGTGGTCGTTTCTGTACTCGCGATTGGGGGAAGCTAGGACGGATGGAGGGAAGCGAGAGACTGGTTCGAGTTCTCGCAGTGTCGAGGATGCTGTTGGCGGCGCTCGACGAGGAGCTGGTCGATGACGAAGTCGTCGTCAGTGACGAGTTCAAGGCCGAGTTGCTGCTCCTCGTGTTGGCGGCCGAGGCCCGACTGGATGCCCGGCTGGGACAGCATCTGTTCCTCGTCAGCCGCGTGCCCGAGTAGCGACCAGCCACTGCTGTAGGAACTCGGCGATCGCGGCGTTGCCGCTGGGACGCTCGAGCCGGCCCTTCACACGATTGCTCTCGATGACGACAATTGTCGGAACGACGCCGATGCGAAAACGCTCGGCGAGATCGGCTCGGCGGCTCACGTCGACGCGGATGACGTCGAACGTGTCGTGGTTGCCACCACGCTGCAGCACGGCATCGAGAAAGCCGTCGACGCGACGCGATCGGCCGTCGGTCGGCGAAAAGAAGTAGACAAGGCGCGGCCTCGGCGCCGAAGACGATCGCTGCTCGTCGACTGCCTCGCGGCGATCCGGGGTCTTCGAGTCCTCGGGAGAACCACCTTCAGCAGACGGCAACGTCATCGCAGGGCCAGCATTCCCACGGATCTGACGCGTAAACCGTCTCTGCGGTCGAGTGGTTCCGCGCGGCTCTCGAGAGCCGATGTGACCGCGTGGCTGAGCGCTTGGAGCGCCGGGTCGTCGCTGTCGGCGGCGGTGAGGTATCTGTCGAGCACGGTGAGCGTCAACGTGTCGGCGACCGAGAGTGGTGTTGTCTCGATGGCGGCGACGCGTCGGTCGAGTTCGGCTGTCAGCTGCCTGGCGACTTCGAGGTCGAACAGAGCGCTCCGACCGCCGTCGCCGGCCGCGCGCGTAAGCGCGGCGATCCCTTCCGACATCTGCGACGCCTGACGGATGCCAATGACGTGCGGCCCTTGGCCGACGATCGTGACGGTGACGGGCATGCGTCAGCCGCCGTGGTATCGGTGAACGCAACGGTCCTCGACAACCAGCGGCGGCGAGAGAGTCAACACTTCGACGAGCACGTCGACTGAAAGCCGATCAGTGGCGGACGAGCCGCTTCTTGCTCTCTCGGTCTGATGGTGTGTAGTTGAGGTGGTAGTGGTGGTACAGAACGGATTCGTCCTCCGGGCTGAGCTGGTCGCCTTCGCGTGCGATGTTGGGCGCGCTCTTGACCCGGTCGACAGTGGTTGCGACTTGCAGGTTGTCGGGCCCGACGGCGGCGCCGATCAACGGCACGAAGGTCAGGTGGCGACCGAAGAGGCCTTCCTTGACGGTTCCGAATTGCGGTTCGTCCGTGTCGATGTCGAAGTAGACGTCCTCGAGTCGTCCGATCCGCTGGCCGTTCGCGTCGTTGAGATCACGGCCGCGCCATTCCGCCAGGTCTTGATGCGTGACCGCGACGGCACGGCCGCTCGAACCAGGTTCATCCGAGGCCTCGGCCCCGTCGGACTCGATCTGCTCGTCCTCGCTCACTTCGTCATCACCTCGTCTCTCGTTGTTGGATGTCCGAGACAAAGCCCTGGCCGCCGAGCCGAGGCCGGTAGCTCGTTGTCTCCTCGCGCTTTCCCGGGTAAACCTCGTGACGCACACCCTGGGTTTCAGTCGTCGAGCGGGCGGCGCAACACCCACAGGAATGTCGTCGTGACCGAGCCCGGCGCCGGAGCCTCGCGGCTCTCCGTCTCGCCCAACTTCGACACCGCCTGCGCCGCCTGCCCGAGCTTGCCAAACCCGATCGGCATGGGCATACCCCCGTCCCGCCGCTCGGGGACAGTCCGTACGTCGGGCGCGACGCCGGCAAGCTCCCAACCTTCGGCGCCGTACTGATTCAGCATCACGGTGTACTGCCCCTCGGGGAACGACACAACCCGGTACTCCCAGCGCTGCACAACCGCATCATTCCCTGAATGCGAGACCTTGTGCGTGCTCGATCACCTCGGCCGGGAGGTTCCTGCCGGGTGCGGTATCGTCGCTGTTCGCCGCAGACGATCCGAAGGGGGACACGTCATGAGAGGAAACACCGGGCACTTCCGGTTCGCCGGAGGTCTGCTTGCTGTCGCGGCCGTTGCCGCGCTGATCGGAGCCGGTCGCGCGTCGGCTACTCCGCCGAGCTTCGGCCCGAACGTCGTTGTGTTCGACCCGTCCATGCCGCAGGCCACGATTCAGGCGACGCTGGACGCGATCTCGACGCAGCAGGTGCACAATCAGTTCGGCTCCCAGCGCTATGCCGTCTTCTTCCAGCCGGGCACGTACGGCTCGGTAGCCAGTCCGCTGGTCTTCCAGCTCGGCTATTACACGGAAGTCGCCGGTCTCGGCGCAACACCCAATGACGTCGTCATCAACGGCGCTGTCGATGTGTTCAACCAGTGCGACGGCTCGGGTAGTCCGTGCGATGGGCTGAACAACTTCTGGCGCTCACTCTCGAACCTCACCCTGAACGTCCATCTGCCCAGCTCGCCTCCGGCTTACGCACCGGCGACCGGCGAGGATCCCGGCTGCAACAACTCGAACGACCTCTGGGGCGTCTCGCAGGCCGCGCCAATGCGAAGCGTGATCGTCAACGGAGCGCTGATCCTGCAGGACTACTGCAACCGCGGCTTTGTCAGCGGCGGGTTCTTCGCCAACGACGAGCTCAACGGGCTCGTCGGCAGTTTCGGGCAGCAGCAGTACTTCACCCGCAACAGCAACATCGGCAGCTGGTCGAACGGCGTCTGGAACCAGGTTTTCCTCGGTGACAACGGAGCGCCGGCGTCGAGCTTCGGCCCGGGCACGAATCAGTACACGACGGTCGCGACCAGCCCGGTCTCCGAAGAGCCGCCGTTCCTGACCGTCGACGCGAGCGGAAACTACAGCGTGTTCGTCCCGGCGGTGCAACGAAACTCGGTCGGCCCCAACTATTCATCCGGTAGCGAGGCCGGCACGTCGATACCGATCAGCCGCTTCTTCGTAGCGAATCCCGCGACACCAGTGTTGGCGATCAACCTCGCGCTCGCGCTGGGGAAGAACCTCATCCTGACGCCGGGCGTGTACAAGCTGCCGCGTCCGATCGAGGTCATCTACCCGCACACCGTGGTCATTGGTCTCGGCTTTGCCACCCTCATCCCGACGAATGGGAGCGCTGTCCTCGAAACCACGAGCGCGCCGGGGATCGAGGTGTCCGGTCTGATCGTCGATGCCGGACCGATCAACTCGCCGGTGTTGATGCGGGTCGGCGGAAGCAAACCCCGTCTACCGATTGTCGGCGGCTCGCCGACGTTGCTCTCGGATGTCTTCTTCCGGATCGGCGGAGCCGAGCCCGGACGGGCAACAACCAGCCTCGTCGTGAACACGGACAACGCGATTCTCGACGACATCTGGGCGTGGCGAGCCGACCACGGCGCCGGCGTTGGCTGGAACAGCAACACGGCCGACACCGGCGTCGTCGTCAACGGCGACAACGTCTCCGCGTACGGCTTGTTCGTCGAGCACTATCAGAAGTTCGAGGTGATCTGGAACGGCCAGAATGGCGAGGACGTCTTCTTCCAGAACGAGATGCCGTACGACCCCCCGTCGCAGTCGGCGTGGATGTCGAGCCCGACGACCGACGGGTATGCCGCATTCCTCGTGTCGCCGAAGGTGAAGAGCTTCCAGGGCTACGGCATGGGTAGCTACTCGTTCTTCAACCAGGGCGTCCCGATCTTCGCCACGCAGGCCTTCCAGGCGCCGACGGCGCCGGCCGTGCAGTTCCACGACATCCTCACCGTCTTCCTCGACGCAACCAACGGGAGCGGCGGAATCCAGTCCGTGATCAACGGGGTCGGCGGATCATCGACCGCTGCGAACGCGGACCAGGCCGTCGGCGTCGCGAACTACCCGTAGACGATCGGCTCGGCTGGGCCGGGCCTCCCAAGACGGGAGGCCCGGCCCTCTCCGCGAGTCGAACCGGTGGGCTTAGAAACCAGCCGAGCGGGGAACACTTCAGCTCTAGCGGCAACGCGCGTTGGCTCTCCCCCGCGAGGGGTCGAGGGGGATGGAGTAGCGCGCAAGCCGGGGCACCTTCCTCTCCGCCCCGGCTGCGCTCGTTCCGCCTCGAGGGCGAGGAGCTCAGGTCTTGAGCTCGACCATGATCACCGTCAAGTCGGCGTCGCCGACATTTTCGATCAGGTGAGGTGGTAAAGGCCCCGACCAGTGAACAGCCCCGGGTCGAGGTGAGGTCCCATCGGCTCGTGAGTCGACGAGCACCGTGCCTTTGTCGTCGCGGCGGACGAAGTCGGTTCCACTCACGACGTACTGGACGTTCGCCCAGCGGTGCGTGTGGATCGCAGTCGTCTCGCCGGCCGGGATAAGTGTCTCGAGCACCCGGACATGTTCATTCTCGAGCAGCAGTCGATGGTGTTCGGGTGCTGCAGCGAGCGCGTCGAGGGCGTCGGGCCAGCTCCAGCGAGAATCGTCGCTACCCATCGGCTCGCAGCCCCACCAGGATGGCCCAGCCGAGATGTCCTCGGCGGGTCAGATAGTTCGCGCGGCGCCTGGCGTTCTCTTCGCCGATCTCCACGGCCTCGGGCGCAGCCCGGTTTTCGCGTAGCCACGTCGCGACTGCCTGCCAATGGAGCGTTTCGTACCGGTCCCAATCGTCAAGTGAGGACGCGATCATGGTGACCAGTTCGAGCCCGGTGGACCGGAACCGCTCAACCGTCTCGGGCAGCGAGACGTAACCGTCGTGATCGTGATCCGTCCCGACGGGCGGCGGCCAAGTCTCCCAAAAAGGCTCCCCGACGACGACATGGCCCCCACCGCGTACGAGGGGTCCGAGAACTTCGAGCGTCTCCACGAGACCGTCCCAGACAAACGTCGCGCCGAGACAAAGCGCCACATCCCAGTCGGTGTCGACCGACTCCGTGCGTGCATCTGCCTCCCTGACTTCGACCAACCCATCCAGGCCGGCCTCGGCCACGCGAAGAGACGCGCTGCGCGCAAACACGGCCGACCGTTCGATGCAGAGGACCCGGCAGCCGAACGTCTCGGCGAGGACGATCGCCGGCCCGCCCCGACCGGCGGCGAAGTCGACGATACGCGCATCCGGACCGAGCCCTAGGCGCTCACCGAGCAGTACCAGTTTCTCACGGCTCGTCGGATTCTGAATCCCGTGCATCCGCTCGGCGATCTCGTAGAACCGCAGGCTGCTCACTGCGCCAGCCTACTTTTGCGTCTGTGCCGGCGACGGCTGATTGACTCTCCCTCCACCCAGTAGGCTGGCGCCGATGACCGGTGCGAGGCACCACCGCTGGGACGACCTGCCGCGCGAAGAGCTCAACCCGAGCATCGGCCGCCGGCTGATCACCGGCGACGCGATGATGATCGCGCACGTCTATCTGGCGAAGGGCGCAGTCGTACCGAAGCATTCGCACCACAACGAACAGATCACCTACATCCTCGAAGGCGTGCTGCGGTTCCGCCTCGGCGACGAGCAGTCGGAGATCGTCGACGTCGCCGCCGGGGAGGTGCTGACGATCCCCGCGGACGTTCCCCACGCGGCCGAAGCACTCGAGGACACCCTCGACGTCGACATCTTCACGCCGCCGCGAGCGGACTGGCTCGACGGCACCGATACCTATCTCCGTTCCTGACCCACGTGTCGTGCTCACGCGCCGCAGTTGTGAGAGTTCAGTCGCTCGCAGCCGCCGAGTTGACGAGCAGATCATCGTATTCCGGATAGCGAGCGACGAAGGCGCGCACGAACGGGCAAAGAGGCCTCACCTTCAGGCCCTTGACGCGGATGTCCTCGAGTGCGCTGCGGACCAGCCTGGTGGCCAGACCTTGACCTCGGAGACTTGGCCGGATCTCCGTGTGGGCCAGCAGGACGACACCGGGCTCGAGTCGGTACGTCAGCTCGCCAACGATCTCTCGACCGTGCGAAAGCCGATAGCGCCGCTCGTGCGGGCTGTCCTCGACGTCGAACCCGTCTGCCTTCGTCTCCGGCGAGCTTCCGCCCGCGGCGAGAGCGGCATCCCGCTCGCCCTCGTCTTCGCCGTACCCCTTGTGTTCCTGGGCTTCGAGGAGTTTCCTGTCGGGTTCGAGCTCAGCCATCGTTCGTATCCTCCTGCGGTCGCGCGCCCGCCTCGAGACGCCCCCGGGGCTCCTCCGTACATCATGCCGCTCAGAGGATCCCTCGGCCCTGGAAGGCCTGCTCTCAGTATCGTCCTTGCCATGACGAGCTACGCAGCCGATATCAAGCCGCTTTTCCGCGATCGCGATCGCGAAGCGATGCTGAGCCAGTTCGACCTCTGGCTCTACGACGACGTCGTCGCGCACAAGGGCGCAATCCTCGCGCAGCTCGCGGCCGGGGATATGCCCTGCGACGAGCCCTGGCCGAACGAGCACGTCGAGCTCTTCCGCAGTTGGACCACGGAGGGAACGCCGGCTTAGAAAGCCAACCTCCGCCATCAACGTGTCGACGATCCGCGACAACCCGAGGGAGCTCCGGTACGAACTCGTGGAGGGCGACACCGTGGTCGGCCAGATCCGGTACCGGCGAGAGGCCGGCGCGGTCGCCCTCGTGCACACCGAGCTCGAGCCCGCCTACGAAGGGCAGGGGCTTGGCGGCGCGCTCGTGGAAGGAGCGCTTCAAGACCTCCGCGAGCGCGGTCTCCGGGTGATCCCGCTGTGCCCGTTCGTGCGCGGGTGGCTCGACCGGCACCCGGAGTACGCGGACCTCGTCGTCTCCGACCCCGCGACCCCGGAATGAGCGTGACGATTACTCGCGCCGCTGCTCACGGTCGAGCACCCCGGCGGCAAGTGCGAGTACGTGCTCGCGGCCCGGGCACGCGCGCTCGGCGCTCGGCCTGACGCATTCGTCGGAGCTCCTGGTCATCCGCGATCGAGGCGACTTCTCGTCGCCCTGTTCTCTTGACGCGATCGGGGAGCTGGGATATGTTTATCTAGCTATCTAGGTAAAAAGAGAATGATCGAGTTTCATCTAGAGACACGTTCAGGCGTACCGACCTACCTGCAGCTCGTGCAGCAGGTCAGGCAGGCGGTACGGCTGGGGATCCTGCATCCGGGCGATCAGCTGCCGACGGTCAAGGAAGTCGTCGAGAAGCTGACGATCAATCCGAACACGGTGCTGCGCGCCTACCGTGAGCTCGATCTGGAAGGGCTCGTCGAGGGTCGACGGGGTGTCGGCACGTTCATCGCGAGCGGGCCTCCGCCGGTGCCGCCGAACGACGTCAAGACGCTTCGATTGTCGCTGCAACGATGGATCGACCGCGCGCGCACGGCCGGTCTCGACGAGGAGAACATGGCGGCGCTCTTTGCGGACACAGTCCGTCCGCCGTCGATCTCCCGGGTGGCATGAACGAGTCGCCGGCACTCGAGGCGAAGGCGCTCGGTAAGCACTACGGCTCGAGCTGGGCGCTTCGCGACTGCACCCTGACGATCCCGGCGGGATCGGTTACCGCCCTCGTCGGCCCGAACGGGGCAGGCAAGACGACGTTGCTGCAGCTCGCGGTAGGGCTGATCGAGCCTGCCTCCGGGGCGATCAGCGTGCTCGGACACGACCCGCGCGGCGAACCGCTCGCCGTCCTTCCGCGCATCGGCTTCGTCGCGCAGGATCATCCGCTGCCTCGTCGCTTCACGATCGGCGAGACGCTCAGGCTCGGCCGCGAGCTGAACCCCAGCTGGGACGACGCGACCGCCGAACGACGCGTCGACGAGCTGGGCCTGTCGCGTCGTCAACGCGTCGGGACGCTCTCGGGAGGCCAGCAGGCGCAGGTCGCTCTCACGCTTGCATTGGCGAAGCGGCCGCAGCTGCTGCTACTCGACGAGCCGGTCGCGTCGCTCGATCCGCTGGCGCGGCGGGAGTTCCTCACCGGCGTACTGCAGGCGGTGACCGAGACAGGAATCACGGTCCTGCTCTCCTCGCACATCGTCGCCGATCTCGAGCGGATCTGCGATCGGCTGATCATCCTCGCCAACGGTCGCACGCAGCTCGTCGGCCCGATCGAGGAGATCCTCGGCAGCCACCGCCTGCTCACCGGCCCGCGCACGGACGCAGCCGCGGTCGCGCGCGTCCACAAGGTGATCCGTGAGAGCCACACTGCGCGGCAGACGACACTGCTCGTGCGAGCGAACGGCCACGTCTACGACGCCTGCTGGGAGATGCACGAGGTCGACCTCGAGGAGATCGTGCTCGCCTATCTCGGTGCGACGAACGCGGCCGCTCGTGTGGAAGCGCCCGCGGCGGTGGCGCGATGATCTGGGTCGGCTGGCGTCAGCAGCGCGTCGAGACGATCGTCGCCGCCGCGATGCTCGCCGTACTCGCCGCGGTCGCGATCCCCACGGGTCTCCACATGGCGTCGGTCTATACGCACGACGGCCTCGCCGCCTGCACCGGAAACACCAATTCGGTCACGTGCGCCACCTCGGTGAGCTCGTTCCTGTTGCGCTTCACCGGCTTGAACATCCTTTTCACGTGGTCCTCGATCCTTCCGGCGCTCGCGGCGCTCCTGTTCGCGGCTCCGTTCGTGCTCGACCTCGACAACGGCACCTACCGCCTCTACTGGACACAGAGCATCACGCGACGTCGCTGGATCGTCACGAAACTGACGCTGAGCGTGGTCGCCTCGGTGGCGGTCGCCGGGTGTCTCGTCGCGCTCGCGACCTGGTCGCGCGCGCCCATCGACCACCTGAACGGCCGCATGGGCGTGAACGCCTACGACGCCGAGGGGATTGTCCCGGTCGCGTACGCGCTGTTCGTACTCGGCGTCGCGGTCGCGATCGGGGCGCTGTGGCGGCGAACGGTGCCGGCGCTGCTCGTCGCGTTCGTGGTCTACATCGTCGGACGAGCATTCATGGACAGCTGGCTACGGCAGCGGCTGGTCTCGCCTGTCAAGACGACCTGGCCTGCCAACGCGAGCGGTCCCAACCTGAACCAAGCGCTGGTGATCAACCAGTTCGTCAGCACCAAGAGTGGGCGCGAGCTCGCGGGTTCGGCCGGGCCTTGCTTTCGAAACGCCGGCGGCCTGTTCGGACACACCAGCGTTTGCGTGAACCCACAGGCAGGCGGTGCGCACGTGTACACGACCGCCCTGTACCAGCCGGCGAGCCGCTTCTGGGAACTCCAGGGCGTCGAGTTCGCGATCGTCGGGGGCATCGGCCTGCTGCTCATCCTCGCCGCGGCGTGGTGGACGCAGCGTCGCATCGCCTAGCAGCGACCTCTGGATAGCGGTCGGTTTCGCGCGTTCTAGCTGACGTCGCGGCGTGCTGTCAGGGCGCCGCCGATCAAGGCGAGCGTTGCTGCCCAGGCGATGAGGAGGGCGGCGCCGGCCGGCGCCGAGACGAGGTGTTCGGTGGTGAACCCGCTGAGCGCGTTTTCGGCTTCGCCGGGCGTGAGCCGGCCGATCGAGGGGACGAAGGCGAAGAGGAGGTTCTCGACGATGAAGCCCCAGGCGAGCAGCCCGACGACGGTGCCGATCTGGTTGCGGACGATCGCGGCAACGGCGACGCCGATCGCTCCCCAGAGAGCAACGGCGGCAACGGTTCCGAGAAGGATGAGTGTGAGTGCGCCGCCGTGGAGCGCGAGCGGTATGCCGCGTCCGGCGAGGCATGCGTAGCCGATGGCGAACCCGATCGCCTCGCCGGCGGCTCCGAACACCAGTCCGGCGAGCACGCTCGCCGCGAGCTTGGCGCTGACCACCCGTGACCGGCGCGGCGTGAACAGGAATGTCGGCCGGATCGTCCCGAAGCGGAACTCGCTCGTCACGAGCAGGACCCCGGCGAGGGCCGAGAAGACGCCCGCGATGCTGCCCACTCCGAGCAGGCCCCGCTGATCTTCGGCGCTGGTGAGATTCTCGGTCTTGGTCAACAGCCCCGCCAACAGCGCGAAGAGAACGATGAGCGCGATCATCCCGAGCACAAGTCCCAGCGTCGTGCGTGTCGAGCGGAGCTTGAGCAGTTCCGCTTTCGTTTGCGCGATCACGGCTGCGACTCCGAGGTCAGCTCGAGGAAGACCTCCTCGAGCGATGAGCCTTCGGCGACCAGCTCATGGATCGGGACACCCGCGGCGAAGGCGACGTCGCCGACGCGCTCGCCCGTCGTCGCGTGAGCGAGCAGCGCATGGTCGTTGGTCATCGTCGTCTCGATCCGTTCGTTGCGGAGCGCCTCGGCAAGTCGTGGCAGTTGCGGACTGCGAATCCGCACCGAGCCGCCGACGCGGGTAGTCAGTCGATCGAGTGAAGTCTCGATCACCAGTCGACCACCGTTGATGATCAGAACCTGGTCGACGGTCTGGGCTACCTCGGCCAGCACGTGACTCGAGATCAGCACTGTCCGCCCCTCCGAGGCGAACGAGCGCAGGAAGTCGCGCAGCCAGCGGACACCCTCCGGATCGAGGCCGTTGGCAGGCTCATCGAGCACGAGCAGTTCCGGATCGCCGAGCAGCGCCGAGGCGAGCCCGAGCCGCTGGCGCATGCCGAGCGAGTAGCCCTTGACACGGCGCTTCGCCGCACCGTCGAGCTCGACCAGCCGCAACACCTCATCGACGCGGGAGTCAGGAAGATCAACAGCCCGGCTGAGTGTTCGCAGGTGATCGCGTCCCGAGCGACCCGGATGAAAATCGGTCGCCTCCAACACCGCACCCACCCGCAACGCCGGTCGGTCCAACCGTGCATACGGCTGGTCGAAGACCAACGCCCGCCCACTGGTCGGTGCCGCCAACCCGAGCAGCATCCGAAGCGTCGTCGTCTTCCCCGCCCCGTTCGGGCCGAGGAAACCCGTGATCGTCCCCGCTTGCAGCGCGAACGACAGATCTTCGACGGCCGTCAGCTTGCCGAACCGCTTCGTCAACGACTCGCTCAGAACGACCGGCGTCACGCGCCCACACCCATCGGCGGCAACATCGTTGGGACAGTACCGAGGTTCACGACTGCCGATGGCGTAGCGTGTCGTCGGAATGGAGCGTGCGCTCGTCACCCGCCCGGTCGCCGCCGACGCGGCGGCGGTGACAGAGGTCGTCAGCGCGATCGAGTCATCGCTCTACCACCAGACTGCGTACTCACAAGACGACCTGGAGGACGAGTGGTCGGAGCTCGACCTCGCGCAGGACGCGTACGTCGTCCGCGAGGACGGCCGCATCGTCGGCTACGGCGCAATTCGCGCGCGAGGGGACCTCTGGCGGGCCGAAGGGTACGTCCACCCCGACCTGCACGGTCGCGGGATCGGGACGCTGATCGCGACCACGCTGGAGAAGGACGCGGCACACGGCGGCGCGCGGAGAATCCAAAACAGCGTCCTCGAAGCCGACACCGACGCTCGCAAGCTGCTCGAGTCACTCGGTTACGACGCCGTGCGCGTCTTCCGCGAGATGCGCATCGAGCACACGGCGACGCCGCGCGCGCCCGAGTGGCCGGACGGGCTCCGCATCGTCCCGTTCGACCCGGAGCGCGACGCGCTCGCCTTCCACGCCGCCCATCAGGAGGCGTTCGCAGATCACTGGGAGTACACGCACCGCGACTTCGAGTCGTGGTCGAAGAGCCACCTCCGGAGCGCGCGCTTCGACCCGACGCTCTGGTGCGTCGTCCACGCCGGAGACGAGATCGCAGCCGGCACGATCTCCACCGGCGACACATACGGCGGCGGTTGGATACACGTCCTCTTCACTCGTCGTCGGTGGCGCAAGCAGGGGATCGGTGCGGCGCTCCTGGGCGACGCGTTCGGGCGCTTCTGGCAGCGCGGTGAGCGCAGCGTCGGGCTCGGCGTCGACGCAGCGAACGAGACCGGCGCATTCCGTCTTTACGAGCGCGCCGGGATGGAACCCGTGCTCGGCTGGGTGGTCTACGAGAAAGAGCTCCGCGCTGCCGCGTGAGCCGCTTCGAGACAGCGGTGACGTAATGCGAGTTCTCTTCATCGGCGGTACCGGCAACATTTCGATTGCCGTGACCCGTCTGCTCGCCGAGCAAGGACTGGACTTGACGGTTCTGAACCGCGGACGAAGCGACGTCTCCCTCCCCGACGGTGTACGGCGGATCCGAGCTGACATCCGCGACCGGTCGTCGCTCGCTGAAGCGCTGCGCGGCGAGCAATTCGACGTCGTCGTCGACTGGATCGCGTACTCGCCCCAACACGTCGAGACCGACATCGAGCTGTTTCGCGACTCGATCTCCCAGTACGTCTTCATCAGCTCGGCGACCGTCTATCGAAAGCCGTCGCCGCGGTTCCCGCTTGTCGAGGAAGCGCCGCTCGGGAACGACAACTGGCACTACGCCCGCGAGAAGATCGCCTGCGAAGAGCTGCTGCGCCACGCACGAGACCTTGCCGACTTTCCGGTGACGATCGTGCGGCCGTCCCATACCTACGGCGAGACCCGGATTCCGACCGCCGTCGACGGCGAGGACTACACGATCGTCGACAGGCTGCTCCGCGGGAAGAAGACGATCGTTCCCGGCGACGGAAACACGCTCTGGACGATGACCCACAGCACTGACTTCGCGCGCGCGTTCGCCGGGATCCTCGGTAACGGAGAGGCCGTCGGCGAGAGCTACCACATCACCTCGGACGAGGTTCTGACCTGGAATCAGATCACCGACACGATCGCGATTGCCGCCGGCCTCGAGCCGGCCGTCGTGCACATCCCATCCGACTTCATCAATGCGATCGACCCTGAACTCGGAGTGACCCTCCTCTACGACAAGGCGCACTCCCTCGTCTTCGACAACTCGAAGATCAAGCGACTCGTTCCCGACTTCAGGGCAACCGTCGCGTTCGCCGAAGGGATCGCGCAATCCCTCGCATGGTTCCAAGCCGACGCTGCCCGCCGAGTGATCGACGAGAAACGAAATGCGCTGCTCGACCGGATCATCGCCTCATACGAATCCGCGTGGACCAAAGGCGTTTAGTTCGGCGCGACTCAGCGAAGAGCCTCCTCGAACCGCGGATCCTGGCGCACGGCAGCGAGGTCGTCGTCCCTGCGCGCTTGCTTTCGGAACGACGGGAACAGCTCGACGGACCGCTGTAGGTGGACGAACGTCTCGTCGCCGGTGTCGCCCGCGAGTGTCGCGAAGCACGCGTAGTTGTAATGCAGGCCCGGGTGGTCCGGCGCGCGCTCGAGGCCACCGCGGACCGCGTCGACGGCGTCGGAGTAGCGCTGCTCGCCGTAGGCGGTCATCGACTCTCTGTGGAACGGCCACGCCTCACCCCAGTCGATCGCCTGGTATGCCTCGCCGGGTGTGGCGCCGAGGGCGAGGACGGTTCCGTTCCCGGTCGCCTTCCGCCGCGACTCCGGCGCGACGAACACGAGTGTCCCCGCGGGCGCGTCGACCGTCTCGCCGTCGATCTCGAAGGTCGCCGTCCCGTCGAGCACGATGTACAGCTCCTCCTGACCCGACCCGGCCTCGTCGTGCTCGTTGATCACCGTGCCGTCCTCGCCGGGCGTGTAGGCGTTGGCTCCGAATGCGTGGATCCCGAAGTGCTCGCGCACCGGGATATCTCTGCCGCGCCGCTCGATGTCGTCGAGGCGCGCGACCTGCCACTTCGGCTTGTCGTTCATCCGATCACCTCCGTGCAGCAATGGTCGTTGCGGATCGTAACCACTAGTGGGCGATCTCCCAGATGTGCCCGCCGGGGTCCCGGAAGCTCGCAGTGCGGATCCCCCACGGCCGATCCATCGGCCCGTTCAGGAGCTCAACGCCGCGCGCCTTCAGTTGCTCGCACATCGCGTCGACATCGTCGACCCCGATCGTGAACTGGAATCGGACGCCGGCGTCGCGGCTCGCGACCCTTGCCGGATCGACCAGCGCAGGAGCCTCGCTCGACTTCAGCAGGTTGACGAGCGTCTCGCCGAACTTGAACACCGTCGAATTGTCGTCCTCGAAAGCTGACTGGCAATCCGAACACTTCACCGTAGAAGCGCCGTGCCTCCGCCAAGTCCTCCACGAAGAGGGTGATCGCAGCGATACCGCCGGGCCAGCCGCCCTCTGCTTCTGCCTCAGTCGATTCGTCCATGCTCGCACCTCCCCGTCGATCGTCGACCTGCAGCGCCGGCACGACCACTCCAGTCTGTCAACCCATAAGACTCGGCAGAGCCGCCGAAATCATCGGAAGGTCGACACGTACTCGTGGACCTGCGCCCAGACCGCAGCGGCGACCTCGGACCTACCGCTATGGATCGCTTCCATGTGGTGGGGTGACTCAGCGGGTCTGGGGCGGCGGGGGCGGCACGCCGCGCCCCCGCCGACAAAGTCGGACGGGTTAACTATGCAGTCGGCCGTCGACACTGACCCAAAGGAGTTGAGCCATGCGTCCCGACATCGTGGCCGGAGCCACCTTCCCCGACTACGAGCTGCCCGACCACGCGAAGACGATGCGAAGGCTGAGCGAGTTGCAGGGGGACGACCCGCTGATCCTCACACTCGCGCGCGGCCACTTCTGCCCGAAGGAGCACCAGCAGCATCTGCAGCTAGCCGCGTTCTATCCGCAGATCGCGGTTGCCTACACGCAGATCGCCACGATCTCGACCGACGACCACCACACGAGCCAGGAGTTCCGCGCGTCGGTCGGCGCGCAGTGGCCCTTCCTTTCCGACCCGGAGCGCACCGTCCAGCAGGACCTCGACATCCAGGAGTACACCGACCCCGAAAACGATCCGATGATCCCCCATACCCTCGTGCTCAAGCCGGGGCTCGTCATCCACAGCATCTACAACGGTTACTGGTTCTGGGGCCGCCCATCGGTCGAGGACCTCCGCCAGGATCTGCGAGCCGTGACGCGCGAGATTCGTCCCGACTGGGATCTGAGCGCGCCGGGCCTGCGCGAGGCGTGGGACGCAGGAGACGTCTCCCACTTCCACGGGTGGAACAAATGGAGCCCCGAGCAGATCGCGGCGGAGCGCGCGCGCGCAACCGAGATGACCGTGTTCTCCGCGAACCGCGGCGCCCGCCCTCAGCTGGAGGCAGTACCTGCCAGCAGCGTGTAGAGCCCCCAGACGGCCAGGGCCGACGCGACCGTGGCAGCCCCGATCGCCAGTGCGCCGCGCCGGTAGCGCGGAAACACGACGAACACGACGAGTTGCGAGACGAAGAGTGCGACGAGGGAGACCTTGAGCAGATCGTCGTAGAAGCGATCGGGGTTGACGAGTGAGATCGCGTCGGCGGCGATGAACGGCACAGCGATCCACCGCAGCAGGCTGCGGATCGGGGCGCCGTGCATCCAGTGCAAGAGCCGTGCAAGCGCGAGATACTCCGCCACGATCAGCGCCAACGTGCTGGCGGCAGTGAGCAGCCCGACGATGACTGCGAGACCGCGGCCGCTGTAGGCCTGAGCAACGGCGGCGCCCGGGACAGCAGCATCGCGCAGGTCGTCCGGGACGCGGGCAAACGGAATCGCGGCCAGCAGGAAAACGGTGCCGACGACGACGACCGCTGCGAGGAGACCGCGCCGTACGGTTCGGCTTCCCCCGCGCACCTCGGTGCCGAGGTAGAGCGCCAGGCTCGCGCAGACAAACAGCAATGCCGTCGCAGCCGCGGCCCGCCCGGTCCCGTTCAAACCGGGATGGGTGGCGATGTGCGCACCGGTGTGAGAGCTCACCACTCCTGCGAGGACGAGCATGGCCGCGAGTTGCGCCACGGCCAGCACGCCGAGACCGGCAAGCACCAGCGGCACCGGGGAGAGGGCGACCAAGACGATCGCGGCCGGAAGCACGAGCTCGAGCGAAGCGCGATAGGCGGAGATACCGGGGAAGACCGGAGTCAGCAGGTCGTACACGACGAACGTCACCGTGAACGGCAGATAGAGGAAATACGAGAAGGCCCAGATCCAGCCGTGAACAAGAGCGGTGCGACGCCCCGCCGCGGCTTCGACGAACGCACTGAGCCCACCCATCGAGACGATGTTGCGCGAGAACGCGAGCCAGATTCCGAGCGGAGCTGCGAACAGAGCAAGCGCAAGCAATACGACCAAGCCGGCCGAGTCGACCCCGTCACCTGCGGTCGACGGGAAGAGCGTCAGCAGGGCGATCGGCCCGCCGATCGACGCCATCGCGAATCCGACGAAGAGCGCGGCGGGCAGCAGCGGAGGCGCAGCTGCACCTCGCCTGTTCGGCGGCGAGGCTGAGATCCGGTCGGCCGCCACGAGGTCTCTACTCGATACGGCGCAAGCCGGATTGGGAATCCGTTGGTCGCATCGGCGCCCCGCCGACGGCGTCTTCTCATCGCCGGAAACCAGAAGGCGATCCGAGGCGTACCTAGAGAGGCAGGTCTACCGAACGACGAAAGGACAAAATCATGGTGCGTCGCCTGTTGGTCTTGCTTGCCGTGGTCACGAGTGCCGTTGCCGTCGCCGGTGTCGGCAGCACGGCGACCCAAAAGCTCTCCGGCGTGGCCGGTCCCGGGTTCACGATCACGGTCAAGAGCGGCGGCAAACTCGTGAAGACGCTCAAGGCAGGCACATACACCCTGGTCGTCGCAGACAAGAGCTCCAGCCACAACTTCCATCTGTTCGGTCCCGGCGTGAACAAGAAGACATCCGTTCCGTTCACCGGAACGCAGACCTGGACCGTGAAGCTGAAGGCCGGCAAGTACACCTACCAGTGCGACATCCACGCTTCCGTCGGCATGAAGGGATCCTTCAAGGTAACGAGCTAGCGGACCCAACGAACGGTCGGCTCAGGGTGCGTAGCGGTAGATCGCGGCGACCGACGCTTCGCCGGGAATGTCGTCACGACGGACGGCGAGCACCCTTCCGCCGTTCAGCCAGACGCGTCGCGCGATCTCGTCGACGACGCCGTAGTTGACCGCGTCGTCTGCATCGTCGGTGGTGACGGCACCGGTCGCCTCGTCGATGCTGCCGGGGACGACCTCGTCGATGTCGACAAGCACGGTGTCGACCAGACCGTAGGTTGCGGCGCGCGCCACGTCGGTGATGTCGGCCGATGCCCGTCGTTGGGAGGATCGGAGCGCATACAGCTCCTGGATCGTGCGCAGTTCGGTCGCGTACAGCTCATCGAGCACCTGCCGGGCGCGCTCCCCGAGTTGGGCGTCGGACGTGGTCTCGGGATTGCCCTGAATGCTCGCCGAGACCAGGTTGGGGTAGCTGTTCACCGATCGGTAGATCGATTCGATCGGTTCGGTCGCGGCGAGAATCAACGGCAGGTCGATCCCGTTGAGCAGCGGCCGGAGAGCATGGTCGATCTGTCGTGCGTACTGGCGCATGCGAGTCTTCTGGCCCTCCGAGCCTTGAACCCTGCCGCTGGGCGCGCGGTCTCGGATCGAGGACTTCCCGACCGCGCTCGCGACGTCGGTCGGCAGGTCGGCGAGCTCGACCTCGATCGGCTCGAGGTCGGACGCGATCTGGAGCAGGCGGACGCTTTGCTGGGCGAGCGCGAGTACGAACGCGGTGTTCGGAAAGGTGACGGCGCGCAGCAGCGGCTTGAGGTGGAACCGGTCCGACACCTCGACCAGGTTGACGAGATGGTTTGCCAGACGGAACGTCGTGACCGTGGTCGGCGTGAGGAACAGCGCGAGGCTGCGCGCCTGGTAGCGCCAGAACTCGTCGTCGTCGAGGAGATCGCCGATCTCATCGTCGATGGCCGCGATGTCGTCTTTGGCTGTGCCCGCGAGCTCGAGCTGCCTGGAGGCTTCGCCGGCGAGGTTTTTCAGCTCGATCTGCTCTGCCTCGCCGCGCGACAACGGGCTCGTCGCCAGGTAGATCGAAACACTGGACAGCTCGCGAGCCGAGAGAAGGCGTTCGACCTGCGCTCGCGTAGGGACGTCGGTGTGGAGGATCATCGGGCTCCCGTCGATCGCTAGCCCTCGGAACCTACCTGTCACGAACCCGCCCGCCTCGTCCCTCCCGGCTCGAGAAGGACCTGCGTCCGAACGTCCTCGTAGGGTAGGCAGGCCGTGGGCATGAGGGACACGCTCATCGTCGAGACCGAGGCGGCGTTCACCATCCTTGGCCTCTTGTTGGTGTTCTTGCCGATGTTCCTGACCGTGCTCACCCGAACCGAGGGGAGCGCCAACCTGCAGGGCCCGCACGTCGTGGTGGTGGCTCTGGCCTGGGCTGTTCCGCTACTGATCGTGATCGCGGGCACGGACGCGACACTCGGGTTGTTCGCACTCTGGGGGCACACGTCGGACGCAAAGCCCACCGCGGTGCTGCTGGTCATCCTAACCTGGCTGGTTGCAGTCCTCGCAGTGGTCGCGGTCAAGTTGCGCGCCGCTTGAAAACAGCTGAGCGCCCGAGAAGCCCTCCCTGCAGGCGCGTCTCGTCCGTCGGGTTACGCTGGCCGCGTGCGAACGGTGGATGAGCGGCGAGCCGCGGGTCTCGCCGCCAGGGAGCGATTCGAACGAGGTGACCTCGCCAGGTGGGAGCGGACGCCGGCGGCCGACCCACTGGCGACGCTCGTCGACCAGAACGCGATTCGCCTCGCCGACCTCGTCCCGATTCGCTTCGGCCGCATGGCGGCGTCCCCGTGGAGCTTTTACCGCGGCGCTGCGGCGGTGATGGCGTCCGACCTGGCCTCACGTCCGGATACGGGTCTGACGGTGCAACTGTGTGGCGACGCGCATCTCTTGAACTTCGGACTGTGGGCGACTCCCGAGCGCCAGCTCTCGTTCGACCTTCGCGACTTCGACGAGACGCTGCCCGGACCGTTCGAGTGGGATGTCTCACGCCTCGTCGCCAGCATCGTCGTCCTTGCCCGCGAGACCGGGTTGAAGGAGAACGTCGCCGAGCGGGCGGTTGCGAACTGTCTACGTGCCTACCGTCAGCGCATCGCCGAGTACGCACGGTCGAAGCAGCTCGAGATCTGGTACGACCTCATCACCGTCGACCAGCTGATCGCCTTCTTCAAGCCGGAGGAGCAGGAGCAGGTTTGGGCGCACGTCAACAAGAAGGCCAGGCGACGTACGAGTGCCGGTGCCGCGCGAAAGCTCACCGAAAGAATCGGAGGGCGAGTGCGGGTCACCGAGGATCCACCTCTGCGGGTTCGTCTGTCGGGTGACGAGCTCGCACTCGAGGACGCCGTCTTCGCGGCCTATCGCAGCTCGCTCCCCGAATACCGCCGTCATCTGCTCGACCGCTTCTCGTTCGTCGATGCCACGCGCCAGGTCGTCGGCGTCGGCAGCGTCGGGATGCGGGTGTTCCTGGTTCTCCTGGTCGGGAGGGACGGGTCGGATCCCCTGTTTCTGCAGATCAAGCAGGCCGGCCCGTCGGTGTACGAGGCATATTGCGGCGTCAGCCGTCATGAGAACCACGGCGAGCGGGTGGTGGTCGGCAAGCGTCTGATCCAGAGTGCGACCGACATCTTCGTCGGGTTCACGTCGGTCGGCGCGGACGATTTCTACGTCCGGCAGTTCCGCGACATGAAGGTGATACCGCGCGCGGACCTCGTCGCGCCGCGCCTCGCGGAGTTCGCGACCGCCTCCGGGCAGGTGCTCGCTCGTGCCCACGCCCGCACCGGCGACCCGATCGCGATCGACGCCTACATCGGCAAGGGCCGCCGGTTCGACGAAGCGCTGACCGAGTTTGCCGCCGGCTACGCCGACCAGACCGCGCGCGACCACCAGCGCCTGAAAGACGCGGTCACGAGCGGAGCGATCGAGAGCACCGATGCATAGCGTGTGGACGATCGTCTGGCGTGATGAAGACCGTGACGGTCGCCGAGCGGCCCGACCTGCTGGAACTCGCGTGGGAACAGACCAGCGACACGCTGCCCGAGTACAACCACCACGGCGACATCCTCCACGCCTACTGGAGCCGACTCGAAGCTGAGCGTCCCGAGTTCCAGTTCTACCTCCTCGGCGATGCCGACGAAGTCCTCGCCCGCGGGCACTCGCTTCCGGTGCGTTGGGATGGAAGCGTCGACGATCTGCCGACAGGGATCGACGGCGCCATCGTGCGCGGCTTCGACGACGACGGCGTCGCGAACGTCCTCTGCGCGATGCTGATCACCATCCCGCGGAGCCTGCAGGGGGGAGGCCTCAGCGCTGTCGCGGTACAGGCGATGCGTCAACTCGCCACCCGGCACGGCCTCACGGCGCTGCTCGCTCCCGTGCGTCCGAACTGGAAGGAGCGCTACCCACTCGTCCCGATCGACCGCTATGCCGGTTGGACCCGCGCGGACGGACTCCTGTTCGACCCCTGGCTGAGGGTCCATGAACGGGCCGGCGCAACGGTCCTCAAACCCGAGCCACGATCTCTGCGGATAACGGGCACGGTCGCCGAGTGGGAGGAGTGGACCGAGATGGCGTTCCCCGAAAGCGGCGACTATTGGTTCCCCGGTGGACTCGCGACGGTCGAGATCGATCGTGACGCGAACTCCGGAAGCTACTGGGAGCCGAACGTGTGGATGCACCACTCGGCCTGATCGCCGAGCGTCGTCGTGCTACCGACGACGGCTACGCAGGCCGGGTCGTGGTGCGGCCCAGCTCGTCCATCGAAATGGTTTGGCGCGTGTCGGCACCGCCGGAGACCATCCCGAACCACCGACGGTGGCCCTTCGTGACCACGGTCGCCGTCGTGTCGGTCTGGGACTCGATGCGGTATCCCTGCTCGACCTTCTTGTCCAGACTCGCGGAAAGCCGTTGCTTGCGCTCCTCGAGGGACAACGTCCCGTCGGCAGTGCGCCCGGTGTCGGTGGAGTTCAAGAGATTCGGTGCGGCCATGATGGCCTCCCATTTCGGGTCGGCTCCGCCGGCGAGTGGATCCGTGTCGTAAACGAGAGAGGGGCGGAAACTCGCGGCCCCGGTCACGCCTGCGAGAACGCCGTTCACTCAGCAGAGCGCCGTCCGACAACTGTATCAGGTATGTGTCGAATCCAACTTGGCCCCGCCGACGTCGCGCACGGGCTCCTTCACGGTCGCACCTGCGGCCGTCAGGTGAAGGTCGTCTGTTTCGTCGGTTTGACGAAGACGATCTGGCCCTCTTCGATCTCGAGTCGCTCCGCCTCGTCGCGCGTGATCTGGACGCTCATGTGCTCTCCGTCATCGCGGACAAGCTCGACTCGGATCTCGAATCCGAGATGGACGATGCGTTCGATCAGCGCCTCGCTCGTCGAACCGTTTGCCTCTACGGTCAACTCGACGTCGTGTGGTCTCACGAATGAATCGTCGAAGCGATTGACCTGACCGACGAACGACATCACGAATTCGTTCGCGGGGTTCTCATACAGCTCTCGCGGATCCGCGACTTGCTCGACGCGACCTTGGTTCATGACCACCACCTCATCGGCGACCTCCATCGCTTCCTCTTGATCGTGGGTCACGATGACCGTCGTGGTGTGAGTCTCGTCGTGGAGTCGGCGCAACCAGATTCGCAACTCCGCACGAACGCGGGCATCCAGAGCGCCGAACGGCTCGTCGAGGAGCAAGACCTCAGGGTCGATTGCGAGCGCACGTGCGAGTCCCATCCGTTGCCGTTGACCGCCTGACAGCTGCGCCGGATACCGCTCCGCAAGTCCCTGAAGCTGAACGAGCTCGAGCAGCTGCGTGACCCGTTCACGGATTTCGGCCTTTGGACGCTTGCGAATCTTCAGACCGAACGCGATGTTCTCGTAGACGGTCATGTGCTTGAACGCCGCATAGTGCTGGAACACGAAACCGATGCCTCGGTCCTGCGGGGAGCGAACGGTGACGTTCTTGCCCGCAATGAAGACCGTCCCCGCGTCGGGTGTCTCCAACCCGGCAATGAGCCGTAGGAGGGTCGACTTGCCACTTCCGCTCGGTCCGAGAAGCGCTGTCAGCGAGCCGGCGCCGGTTTCGAGCGAAACGTCGTCGAGCGCGACGAAATCGCCGAACTGCTTGGAGATATTCCGAACGGAGATGGACACTACGCCGGCACCCCTTTGCGTTGAACGGTCAGCATCGTCGCAAGGATGACGATTGCCATCGCGGCAAGGACGAGCGATATGCCATAGGCCGGAGCGTAGTTCCCATAGGCGAACTGGTACGCATCATCGACGCGCAGGGTCGCTGTCTGCGTCTTTCCATCGATGTTCCCGGACACCACCGCCACCGCACCGAACTCGCCGATCGAGCGCGCTGCGGTCAAGACAACGCCGTAGATGACGGCCCAGCGGATCGAGGGAAGTGTGATGCGCCAGAACGTCTGCCACCCCGACGCACCAAGCGTGTGCGCGGCTTGCTCTTGCTCGGTGCCTATCTCGCGGAGCACCGGCACCACCTCGCGGGCGACGAAGGGAAGAGACACGAAGATCGTCGCGAGGATGATTGCGGGGAGCGCGAACAGGATCTCGATGCCGTGCCCCTGGAACCAGCCCAGCCAGCCATGTGTCCCGTAGAGCAGGAGGATCGAGAAGCCGACGATCACCGGTGAGAGGGCCAACGGTAGGTCGACGAACGCGTTGAGGAGCCCTTTCCCGCGGAAGTTGCCGCGCACGATTGCGAGCGCGCACACGATCCCGAACACGGTGTTGATCGGCACGACGATCGCCGTCACGATGATGGTGAGCTTGAAGGCGAGCAGCGTGTCGTGGTTGATGATTGCGCCCCATGCGGCCCCGAGGTCCTGACAGGTCCGCCACACCATCATGAGCAGAGGTCCGATCAGGATGACCGTGAGATAGCCGAGGGCGATGAAGCGGAGAGTGAGCCTATGCACGCTCGAACCTCGTCGCATATCGCCGTAGTCCACCGACCGCCAGCAAGACCAGGAACGAGACCGTCAGGAGCACGACGGACACGGCCGCGGATCCGTGAGGGTCGCTGGTGATGCGCTGAAAGACGAAAACGGACGCGACCTCGGTCTTGAACGGGAGGTTGCCCGTGATGAGGATGATCGACCCGATCTCACCGACCCCTCGGGCGAAGGCCATCGTCATGCCGGAGAGAATGCCCGGCAGGATGTTCGGCAACACGATGCGGCGAACCGTCGTGAGCTCGCTCGCTCCCAATGACCGTGCTGCCTCCTCCATGTCCTTGTCGAGCTCGATCAGGACGGGCTGCACTGTTCGGACGACAAAGGGCAGCGTGACGAAGAGCAAGGCGACCAGGATCGCCCAGCGCGTGAACGTCACGTTTGCCTTGAAGGCGACGAAGCCGACGTCGAAATGAAGCGGAGTCTGTAGCCCGTAGAGGGCGAGGATGACGAGGCCGGCCACGATCGTCGGCAGAGCGAACGGCAGATCGATGATGCTGTTCACGACCGCCTTGCCTCGAAACTCGTCTCGGACGAGCACCCAGGCCGTGATCGTTCCGAAGATCCCGTTCAGTAGCGCTGCCAGCGCCGCCATTGCGAACGTCAGCTTCAGTGCCGCGACCGCCTCGGGTGAGGAGACGACGCTCCAGAATTCAGACCATCCGCCACCGGTCGACTCCGAGATCAGCGCCGCGATCGGGAGCGCCACGATGATCATCAGGAACGTGGAGGCAAAGCCCAGTGAGAGGGCCGTCGTGACGGCCCTCTCACTGGGCTTGGGAATCGAATGTCCCCTCAGGCGGGGAGCGTCAACGAGATTAGCCAGTGGTCGATACACCCAGCCCCTTCTCGATCTTGGCCATGATCCCCGACTTCGGGTTGAACCACTTCTTGTCGACTGCGCTCCATCCGCCGAGGAGCTTGTCGTCGATCCTGGTTTCGCCGGGCCTGACGGGGAAGGTCTTGCTGAACTGGGCGAACACCTGCTTGTTCACCGGCCGATATCCGTTCTGGCCGAGGATCGTCTGGCCGGCGGCCGACTTCACGAACCGGAGAAACGCGTTCACCTGATCGGCGTTGCGGCTCTGCTTCGTCACGGCACCGTAGATCTCGATCAACATCGTCTGTCTCGGAATCACGTACTGGAGCTTGCCGTTGATCGCCTCGCTTTCGAACGTGACCAGCGCGTCGCCTTTACCTGAGAGAAACGTGTTCGTCGCGTTGCTGCCCGACGAATCCTGGGACACGACGTGGTCGAACAGCGTCTTGATGAACGCCCGCGCCTGCGCGTCGGTCTTGCCGAGTCGTCGCTCGGCGACGTAGGGCGTGAGGATGTCCCACTTGGCGACGCCGGCCGTAAACGGGTTCGGGATGAGCACGCCCACCCCGGACTTGATCAGGTCGGGCCATCCCTTGATGTGCTTGGGATTCCCGTCGCGCAGCACGATCGAGGTGACCGAGTTCCAGACGACGCCGTCGTAGCTCTGTCGATTCCACTTGGGGTCGACGAGCCCGTGGGCGACCAGAAGATCCATGTCGGTCCCGGTGCTGAAAATCACGACGTCCGCCGGCTGGCCCGCGACCACGGCCGCGGCCTGCGCGCTTGACCCACCGTACGACGTGGCAAAGGAAACACCTGAACCTGCCGGCGTTGCCTGGAACGCGGAGATCAGCTTGCTCATCACCGGCTTCGGCGTCGAGTAGGCGACCAGATTCAGGGTTGTGCCCGCCCCGCGGGCGTTCCTGGCCCCGGCGAGCTGCGGGGCCAGGCCCGCCAGCGCAAGCGCTCCCCCGGCGGCGACGCCGCGCCGCAGGAGGCCCGCGCGATCAAAGGTCTGAGCATCCTCATCGAACTCAAAGCTCATACGTTGTCTTCCTTTCAGGCTCAAGGATCGTGCGATCAAAACCAACGTTGTTCACCGGGAAACTGGACAATTACCATGAGCAAACGTCATATGTCAAATAAGTAGGACTGGTGAATCGTGCGCGCCGGCCGGTGCCGCGGCGCTCGTTCGAGCGGTGACCAGGCGCTGCTACGGTGTGGCCGATGGGCGACATCGGCCCGATGGAGATCATCCTGCTGCTCCTGGTTGCACTGCTGCTCTTCGGAGCGAAGCGGCTCCCGGAGATCGGGCGTTCACTCGGCAGCGGGATGCGGGAGTTCAAGGACTCGGTCTCGGGCGTCACGCATTCGGACACCGAGTCGAACCCGACTCCTCCCGACCACTCCGACTAGCGAACCTCAAAACCGGTTCGCGCTTGCGCGTCGTAGGAGGGTCGACCAAGACGCTCAAGATCACGGAGGATCGCTTTGAAGCGCATCACGCTCGCAATCGCCGCCGCGGCGGCTCTGGCTGCTGTTGTCACCGTCTCGGCGTTCGGCGGTTCCGATACGGCGGCCGCCAAGCTGATCGGGACGGTCGGCACGAACAACGCCTACAAGATCAACCTTACGAACGCCGGTGGAAAGCTCGTGACCTCGCTCAAGGCCGGCACGTACCAGTTCGTGATCCACGACGATTCGTCGATCCACAACTATGAGCTGGACGGCCCGCATGGCAAGTCCTGGACGTTCACGACTGTGCCTTTCACGGGAACCAAGACGGTGACGCTCAAGCTCGTCTCCGGCAAGTACAAGGCGTACTGCTCATCCCACGAGTCGGTGATGTTCCAGCACTTCACCGTCAAGTAGAGGCCGCGCAGCCCCTAGCGGGGGTCTGGGAAACCCTGGGGGAGCAACGTTGTCTGATCGCTGTCGGCAGGGGTGATCCAGGCGATTGCCGTGCCCTCGACGCGAGCCGTTACGCGCTGTCCGAGCTCGGGTGCCTCGGCGCTCGGGAGACGAGCGATGATCTCCCAAGCAGGCCGCCGGTGTCTAGGTGTGAGCCCCCACGCCGGCTCGTCGAGCCGGATGCCCAGCAGAACGTCGTGGCCGTGGAAGTCACGGCTGACGACGACTCCACGCGGCAATGCTTGATCAGGGCCTGCTGAGTCTTCCGTGCCGACGATGATCTGCTCCGGTCGTACGAGCACGCTCACGGCGACTGCATCGTCGCGCGGTGGATCGAGGTCGATGCTGATCGGTCCGAGGATCGAGCGGACGATCCCGTGCTGGAGTCGGCCGAAGAGCAGGTTGGCGTGCCCGATGAAGCGGGCGACGTCGGGGTTGACGGGGCGCTGGTAGAGAACGGACGGCTCGTCGATCTGAACGATTGTCCCGTGTCGCAAGACTGCGACCCGGTCGGCGATCGAGAGCGCTTCATCCTGGTCGTGCGTCACCAGGATTGCGGTCGTATTCGATTGTCTGAGCAGGTCGAGGGTCTCGTGCCGAAGACCGGTCCGGAGCTCCTCGTCGATCGATGAGAACGGCTCGTCGAGCAGGACGATCTCGGGCTCGGTGGCGAGGGCACGCGCGAGGGCGACGCGTTGGCGCTCTCCTCCGGAGAGCTGGTGCGGGAACCGCCGCTCGAAACCCGAGAGCCCGATCATCTCGATCAGCTGAGACACGCGCCCGCGCTCGGCCGCGGTGGGTCGGAGCCGCCGAGAGCGCAGGCCGAAGCTGACGTTCCCGGCGACCGTGAGGTGCGGGAAGAGTGCGCCTTCCTGGGGGACATAGCCGATCCGCCGGCGTTCCGGCGGGGTGTGTTCGCGCGAGCTGTCGACGACACGGCCCGCGAGGGAGATAGCGCCTCGGTCGGGTCGCTCGAGGCCCGCGATCAAGCGCAGCAGTGTCGTCTTGCCGCTTCCGGAGCTGCCGAGAATCGCGGTCAGCGAACCTCGTTCTGCACTGAAGGAGACGCCGCCGAGGATCAACGTGCCGCCGAGAGTCTTCTCGACACCGGAGACGGCGAGTGCGACGGGGCGCGTGCTGTCCTGCTGGTTCAACGCGGGCTCCCCGAGACTCGTTCGAACCAGCGGCCGAGCAGAGCGCCGGGAAGCATCGCGACGAGCAACAGTGCAAGCGCATATGGGGCGGCGGCGCCGTAGGAGAAGTCGGATGTGTACGCCCAGAACTGAGTGGCGAGCGTCTCGACGCCGGTCGGGTGCAGCACGAGCGTCGCCGTCAGCTCAGTCGCCGCGCCCAGGAAGACGAGCGAGAAGCCGGCAAGCAGCCCCGGTGCGAGCAACGGAAGCGTCACGCGGAACAGCGTCGAGAGCCGGCCGTGGCCGAGCGTCCGTGCCACTTGCTCGAGCCCTGCCGGCGCCTGCGCGACGCCGGCGCGGACCGCCACGAGCGAGAGCGGGAAGAACATGATCGCGTAGGCGCCGACCATCTCCACACTCGACTGGTACAGCCACGGCAGGTACCGCACAGAGAAGTAGACGAACGCGAGTGCCACGACGAGACCGGGCAGTGCCTGGACGATGTACGTCGAGCGCTCGAGCAGCATCGTCGGCTTCGATCGGTACCGCTCGACGAGCAACGCGACCGGCAGCGCGGCAATCGTCGCGAGGACGGCCGCGGCCGCGCTGTAACCGATGGTTGCCACTGCGGCGTTCGCGATCGATGCGGACGGCAGGGTGGACGAGGTTCCTTGCGAGAACCAGTAGACGAGCGCCGCGAGTGGAACGCCGATCGCGAGCCCGAGTAAAGCAGTGAGTGCGAGAAGCACCGGCACGGTTGCCCGGCTCAGGCGAAGCGGGGTCGGCACACGACCGAGACGGTTCTGCCGGGCGCTGCCGGTCCTGCCTCGAGCCGCCGCCTCGCCGGCCAAGACGATGAGCCCGAGCAGGACGAGCACGAGCGAGAGGGCGCAGGCCGCAGGCGTGTCGAACCCGATCTGGAACTCGGTGAAGATCGCAGTCGTGAATGTCTGGAACCGGAGGATCTCGAAGGTCCCGAACTCGGCGAGCAGGATCAGCGTCACGAGCAGGCAGCCGCCGAGCAGTGCCGGCCGGATCTGGTGGATCGTCACCCGGAAAAACGTACGGAAGCGACCGAGACCAAGCGCGCGGGCAACCTCCTCGAGGTCGGGGTCGGCGGAACGAAGCGCGGCGGCGACCGGCAGGTAGACGAGCGGATAGCTGCCGAGCGTCATCACGAGCACCGAGCCGCGAAAGCCGTGAACCGAAGGGAAGAGCGAGATCCAGCCATAGCCGAGCACGAAATCGGGGACAGCGAGCGGCAACACAAGCGCCACCGTCCAGAAGCGGCGAAACGGAAGCGTGGTCCGTTCCGTGCACCACGCCGCCGCGACGCCGACGACGGCGCAGAGCAACGTCACCGCAAGCGCCAGGCGAACGGTGTTCCAAAGCAGCGTTGCGGTGAGCTGCCGAAACAGCAGTGGCGAGATGACGCTCCAACCCACCTGTACCGCT
Source organism: uncultured Thermoleophilia bacterium (assembly GCA_963774355.1). Taxonomy (GTDB): domain Bacteria; phylum Actinomycetota; class Thermoleophilia; order Gaiellales; family Gaiellaceae; genus PALSA-600. The sequence goes on from CAVZER010000010.1 coordinate 199,539, forward strand.
TGCAGGAGGAGAAAGAAGAGCGGCAACAACACCGTCGCGGCGACGATCGTGGCGGTCGCGGTGAGCGCGAAAGGCAACCGCCGGTGACTGCGCCCGGCACCTCGATATACGGCGAGCCGGACGGCGGCCATCGGGATCTCTACAGCAAGCCGGCCTGACGCAGCAGGCCCACAGCGGCCTGCCCGTTTCCGAGCTTGGCGATCGAGATCGGGTCGGGCCGCAGCCCCTTGAACGGTGCAAGCGGCTTCGCGCTGACCACACCAGAACCGAGCGGGTACTCGTAGCTCTCGTCGTGCGCGAGGATCTTCTGTCCCTGCTTGCCGACGAGAAACGCCAGGAACCGCTGATCGGCGGCCTGATGGGAGCTCGAGGCCAGGATGCCGGCTCCGGCGACATCGACCACGTAGCCCGGATCACCGGCCGCAAAGAAGTACTCCGCCGAATGGACCTTTGCCGGACCAAGCTCGTCACGCATCCTGTACCAGTAGTAGTGGTTGATCACGCCGAGCTCGGCACGGCCGGCGTTCACCTCGGTGACCAGCGACTCGTTGTCGGGATAGATGTGGTCGGCGGCGTTTCGCTTCAGGCCCTCGAGCCACGCCACCGTGCGCGCCGCGCCGTAGCGCGCCGCAACCGCGGTCACGATCGGCTGGAAGTCGGTCTCAGTCGGAGCGATCGCAAGCTTTCCTTTCCAACGCGGATCGGCAAGGGCGAGCACCGACTTCGGAAGCTTCGCCGCAGACAGCTCGCCCGTGTTGTAGACGAGCACGCTGACTCGCGCGGTCACGCCGACCCAACGCCGCTGCGGCGAGTCGTACTTCCCAGACGTTCGCGCGAGCGTCGAAGCGGCCACGGGCGCGAGCAGCCCGCGCTGCTGGAGATCCTCGAGCGGTGGTGAGTTCTCCGTCAGGAAGACGTCGGCAGGCGAATGACTCCCCTCCTGAACGATCTGCGCCGCAAGCACACCCTCATCATCCGACCTGACAGAGACCTGAATCCCCGTCTGCTTCTCGAACGCCGACACCAACGAAGCAACAGATTGCGGATGCTGCCCGCTGTACACGGTGATCCTCGTCCCACCTGCCGAGGCAAAGCCACCGGTCACCAAGGGAACGGCGACCACGAATGCCGTAACCGCTGCAACCGCCAACATCCAGCGACGACTGCGCCGACCGCGGGCGATCTCCGACCCGGTCACACGAAACCGACTCATGTAAGGGCCACCTTACATCAAGTCTATGGGACGCCTGTCGCCGACAGGAGCAGGAGCCGCGATCTGTAATCGTCTTGCACGCCTAAGCCGACCGAAATTGGGGGCAGTGATGTCGCAAGAGCTGATCGCCCGCCACGACGCGGCCTGGAACGACCAGGACCTCGATGCCTTGAACGACCTCTACACGGAGGACGTCGTTTTTCAGAACCACACCGCGGGGGAGGAAGCCGTGGTCGGGCGTGACGCGGTGCGCGCCCACATCGGCGGCATTTTCGAGCGGTGGCCGGACATGCGTTTCACATCACGGCGCCTCTACCTTGCAGACGACTTTTGCGTGAGTGAATGGACGGCCCAGGCAACCGCCCCTGACGGACACCGCATCGAATGGGACGGCGTCGACGTCATGCCGCTCCGCGACGGCGCAATCGCCCGGAAGGACGTCTACTCGACCTCGCACATCCCACGGCCGGGGTGAAGCAGCCGGCCTCGAGGATCCTACGAGGATCCTCAGCGGCTAGTCGGGCGAGACGATGCGCCTCCGCAGAAGCGGGTACGCGTTTCGTCTAGGCAGACCAGGCCGACCAGAGCGCGACGCTCATCGATCACGACGACGCGCCGATGGGGATTCCGCGCAGTGACTTCGAACGCCACCTGAGCGCTCTCCGACGCGGCGATCGACTCGGGGTTCGGGTCGGCAAACGTGAGTGCAGCGGCGTCGGCCGGCGCATCATCCGGAAGCTCGGTGATCGCTCCGTGCAACGCCTCGCTATCGGCGAGCAACACCATCTGCACGCTCGGGTTGCGAAGCAGCACCCGCACCTGCTCCACTGTGGCGTCCGCGGGCAGCGTCTTCGGGCTGCGCAACATCACGTCGGTCACAAGTTGTCCGTCGAGGGCCGGTGAGTGCGACTGACTCACCTGCGAGATGATACGCGCGAACGCCCTGCCTACCGCGCGCGCATTCGCGCGACCTCACATCACGCTCTCGAAGGGAGCCCGCATGAAACTGAGCACGCGCAATCAGCTCTCCGGCAAGGTGACCGACGTCAAGCTCGGAACAATCATGTCCGAGATCACCGTCGATATCGGCGGCCAGACGGTCGTCGCAGCGATCACTCGAGGCAGCGCCGAGCACCTCGAATTGACGACAGGCGACGACGTGACGGTGCTGATCAAGGCGACCGAAGTGATGCTCGGGAAGTAGCCGGGACGAGGGTTCCGATCGACCGGCCCGACACAGGAACCCGCCTGTGCAGTGCATACCGAGCTGACCTCGCCCGGGCGGGTTCTAACCGCTTCCGGGCGGTGCTATCGTGCACCGGCTGCGAGTCGGCGCATAGGCGTTACACCAGCAGAGACAGTGAGAATGACCCCTATCGGAACAGGAGCTCAACCACGTGCCTGACCCCATCACTCGAGGAAAACTCCTTTCCCGGAGCGCGAAGGGTGGCGCCGCGCTCCTGGTCGCAGGGTCGGCACTGGGGCAGTTCGTCGGGACAGCTGCAGCAGATCCGCCGCTGACAACCGATCTCGCCTATGCGCGCCTGCTGGTCGGAGCGGAACTGCTCGCGTCGGACTTCTATTCGGTGGCCGTCGCAGCTGCGAACACAGGTCCGAGCGTCACCGGTTATCTGAAACGTGCCTACGCCAACGAGCAAGAGCACTATCAGTCCGTCGCCGGGTTCATCAGCGGGGCCGGCATGACGGCGGCGGTGGCCGGGGACATCGACTTCAGCTACCCGGCCGGGCACCTTCGCGAGCCAGGGGTCGATCGTCAAGTTCGCCCGTGAGCTCGAGACCACGATCCTCGGTGCCTACCTCGGGGCGATCGCAGGAATCCAAGCGGAGAATTTCAAGGCGGGCCTCGCGCGAATCGCGGCCTGCGAGGCGCAACACGCCGCCTACTTCGCGACCGCGAACGGCGGCAGAGCGTTCAGCGGCTCGTTCCCGCCTGCACTCACGATCGATCAGGCCTCGAACGCTCTCGACGCGTTCACGGCATAGGCGGCTGGATGTCTCACGAACACCACAGCACTGGGAAAGGGGCCATGTTGCGGTTCTCTCGCATCATCTCGTTGCTCGCGATCGTCGTCGTCTGCGCGTCTCTCGGCGCCGTCGGGGCCTCGGCCAAGTCGGGCCGCGCCGCAGCGGGGATCACCGTCTACGCGGGCTCGTCGATGACGACCGTCCTGCCCCAGATCGACTCGAGCAACTCGTACTCGTTCGGAAGCTCGACAGCATTGGCGACGCAGATCAAGAGCGGGGCTCCGGCCGATGTCTTCATGTCGGCGAACACGACAGCTCCCGCGGCGCTCTTTGCCGCCGGCGTGGTCGAGAAGCCGGTCAACTTCACGCGTAACACGCTCGCGGTGGTGGTGCCGAAGTCGAACCCGGCGGGGATCAAGTCGATCTACGACCTGACGAAGCCCGGGATCAAGATCGACGAGGCCGCCTCATCGGTCCCGGTCGGGAGCTACACCGTGCAAGTGCTGAACCAGATGGGGATCAACAGCGCCGTGCAGGCCAACGTCGTCAGTAAGGAAACCTCCGACGCGAACGTCGTCGCGAAGGTCGCACTCGGTCAGGTCGACGCGGGATTCGTCTACCTGTCCGATTACGTGATCGACCCGACCCATCTGACGCTGATCAAGGTCCCCGCGTGGGCCCAGCCGAAGATCACCTACTCGATGGCGATCGTGACGAAGAGCCCGAACCAGGCAGCCGCTCAGGCTTGGATCAAGAAAGTGCTGAGCCCGGCCGGTCAGGCGATCTTCGTCAAGGACGGGTTCCTACCGCTCACGGCACCCGTACCGACGATCGCCAAGGTGACGCCCGGTCACGCCAGGGTGGGCGCGACCGTGACGGTCACAGGCTCGAACTTCACGGGCACGACCTCGGTCACGATCCAGGGCGTCCCCGCCAAGTTCAAGGTCAAGTCGGCGACGACGCTGACGCTCACGGTTCCGGCGAAGGCCAAGTCGGGCGCGATCACGGTCACCAACCCGTCCGGGACGGCGACCTCCAAGCGCTTCACGATCGGATAGACCGGGCACTCACGACGTTAGGACTTGCATAGGTAGTGTGCCCAGGTAGATTCGCCCTCCGACATCGGCGAAAGGAATGTGGAGACGAATGCCGCGGGAGTACTACAGCGTCGGTGAGGCGGCAAAGATGCTCGGCATCAGCATCGACACGGTCCGCAGGTGGGATCGGCAGGGCCGGATCAAGGTCGAACGCGACGAGAGCAACCGCCGGATCGTTCCCGCCGGCGAGATCGATCGCCTGCGCGGAGAGCCGGGCTCGACTCACCTGAGTGCTCGCAACCGCTTCAACGGGATCATCACGGACGTCAAGGTCGACGGTCTGGTCGCGCAGGTCGAGATGGTCGTCAGCGATCCGGTACGACTCGTCGCTCTGGTCACGCGCGATGCGATCGAAGAGCTTCAGCTCCGGCCCGGGATGTCGGCGACGGCGATCGTCAAGTCGACCTCGGTGATGGTTCAGCACTAAGAACCATGCGCTACAGGCAAACGGTCATGCGCGGCGTGCTGGCCGTGCTGTTCTTTCTTGCGATTGCCCTGACGATGTCGTTCCTCGTGCTGCCGATCGTCGCGATCTTCTTCCACGTGCCGCTGGGCCGGCTCTTGCACGAGCTGACCAATCCGGTCGTCACCGATGCCCTGATCGTCAGCCTCAAGACGGTCGCGGTCTCACAGGTCGCGATCTTGCTGCTGGGTACGCCGACGGCATATTTTCTTGCGTCCCGGCGATTCCGCGGGCGGCCGCTGCTGATCACGCTCGTCGAGCTGCCGATCGTCTTGCCCCCGGCGGTCGCCGGAATCGGCCTGATCGTCGCCTTCGGACGCTTCGGTCTCCTCGGGTCGACCTTCGACGCGCTCGGGATCAACGTTTCGTTCAATCAAGCCGCCGTTGTCCTCGCCATCTCGTTCGTCGCGGGCCCCTTCTACGTCCGGCAGGCGATCGCATCGTTCGAGGCGGTCGACCAGAACCTGATCGCCGCTTCCCGCACGCTGGGCGCGGGGTCGCCGCGGACGTTCTTCAAGGTCACGCTGCCGCTGGCACGCGGAGGATTGACGGCCGGTGAGGCGATCTGCCTGGCCCGCGGGCTGGGCGAGTTCGGAGCAACGATCATGTTCGCCGGCAGCTTGCAGGGAGTGACGCAGACACTGCCGCTCGCCGTCTACACCTCGTTCGAGGCGCAGAACGGACTTGACGTCGCGCTTGCGATCAGTGCTCTGCTCGTGATCATCAGCCTTGCGATCCTGCTGGCCCTCAAAGGGAGCGGCCTCCGGGAGCGATCGCGGCCCGCCGTGACGGCGATCGCGCAGCCCGAGTCGAACTGACTCCATGGCGACGCTGTCGTCAGAGTTCGAGCTTCCCCTGCGGTCGTTCGTGCTCGACCTGTCACTCGATATCGAAGGGACGGTCGCGCTGATCGGCCCCTCCGGTGCCGGGAAGACGTCGGTTCTCAACGCGATCGCAGGGCTCGTCAAGCCGTCACGAGGGCGGATCGCCCTGGACGCCGACGCCTGGTTCGACTCGGCGAACGGGCTGTTCCGCAAGCCCGACGAGCGCAGGGTGGGCCTCGTCTTCCAGGAGTACGCCCTGTTCCCGCACATGAACGTCCGCGAGAACATCACCTATGCAGGCAAGGGGCGAGCCGACGAATACCTCGAGCGGTTCAGGATCTCCCACCTCGCCGAAGCGCGGACAACCGAGCTGTCGGGCGGTGAACGTCAGCGGGTCGCGCTCGCCCGCGCTCTCGCACGCGATCCGGGCGTTCTCTTGCTCGACGAGCCGCTCTCCGCCCTGGATGCGAACACCAGGGTCACGGTACGCGGCGAGCTCCAGGAACTGCTGCGTGAGTTCGGCCTTCCAACGCTTCTCGTCACGCACGACTTCGAGGACGCCGCGTCGCTCGCCGACAAGATCGGCGTACTCGTCGACGGCAAGCTGCGGCAATTCGCGTCGTCGGAGCAGATGGTCGCGCGCCCGGCTGACGGGTTTGTCGCCTCGTTCACCGGCGCGAACCTTCTACGCGGAACCGCACGAACGCGGGAAGACGAGCTGACGCTGGTCGAGCTCGAAGGCGGTGAGATCGTCTACTCGACCGACCACGCCGCAGGTCCCGTCAGCGTCGTCGTCTACCCGTGGGACGTGACGGTCGGCCCGCAGCGGCAGCTCGATTCGGCGATGAACGTGATCGAGGGGGAGATCCGGTCTGTCGTCCACGTCGGCAATCGCGCCCGCGTGAGGATCGGCCCGATCACGGCGGAAGTAACGGAGGCTTCGGTCCACAGGCTGGGACTTACCCCCGGGAGCACCTTCGTTGCCTCGTTCAAGGCCACAGGGACGAGACTCGTCCCTTACGGCTGACGGCGCCCGTCCCAGACACGTTGTCCCTAGATTGTGAGGATGGGCCCGATTCGCCGAACCGCGCTGTTCGCCGCCGGCGCCGTCATGGGTCTCCTTTCGATTGCGACGGGCAGCGTCTTCGGATGGGTAACCGGGCTTGCGCTCATCGCAGGCGCGTTCTTCATCGTGCGTCGCTGGTGGCTCCCGCGCGAGCGCCGCTGACGGTCAAGCCGACATCGGCGTCCTCGAGCGGCGCAGAATCTCGCCTATCGCCGACGAGCTGACAGATCAGGCGGAGGAGACCCGTGAGTCCCGCTGGGAAGCAGCGCCCGCGGTGCTCGTCGTGATCGCGCTTCAACTGACGCTGGCGATCGCCAGCCGCGAGCTCGACTGGAAGCTCTGGCATCTTCCCTGGTGGGTCTGGCTGATGGCAGTCGTCCCGGAGACGATCCTCCTGGTGGCGCTTGCATGGGACCCGGCGCTGCGATGGCTCGAGCGAATCGGCCATCGTCGAAACGTCGCGCTGATTCTGCTCGCGATCATCAGCCTCGGCAACGCGGTGGCGCTCGTCGCCTTGCTCGGCTCGCTGATCAGCGGCCAGGAAAAGAGTGGCGGCCAACTGCTGCTCAAGGGAATGACGATCTGGGGCACCAACGTGATCGCCTTCGGCCTTTGGTTCTGGGGCTTCGACCGCGGCGGGCCCGTGCGACGAGCAGAGCCTGATCCCCCTCCACCCGACTTCCAGTTCCCGCAAATGGAGAACCCCCAGCTCGCCGCCCCCGGCTGGCATCCGGAGCTCGTCGACTACATCTACGTCTCCTTCACCAACTCGATCGCGTTCAGCCCGACCGATTCGATGCCCCTGAGCCGGTGGGCCAAGCTGCTCATGCTCTCGGAGTCCGCAGTGTCAGCCGTGAGCATCCTGCTGGTGACGGCACGCGCGGTCAACATCTTCAAGTAGGAGCTCCGGTGGCCTGGCGTTCACCAGCCTCTGCAGGCATCGTCGGCGGCACGCTCTCGAGCGCCCCACCCTCCCACTCCCAGACGAGAACCGGTGCGGACGGAGCCACGGGATCGACAGCCTCAATGCCGGTTCCGCGGTAGGCCGCGTACGCAGCCAGCTCCTTGGATTCGTGACGGTGCGAGCCCGGGTAGTAGAGGGCCACGAAGTCGGACCAGTCGAGCCGGTCGGTGCCATCCATCGAGGACATGACCGACGGGACAGCGGCGGAACCTGCGGGGGGAACCGAGTAGCGCGGATCGAACGGTCCGTGCTTGCGCGACTGCTCGCTCATGTCGCTTCACCGGTCGCCGGCTGCCCGATCGCCGGATCGCGAATCAGGTAGCTGCGCCCCCCGCGCGATGCCCTGGCACACGGAAGCGGCACCGAGGTCAACCAGCGTTCGACAAGCGCAAGCAGGTCGACGACCCAGTTCCCCCCGCTCGGCGGCTCTTCGAATCGGACGATCCAGCCGGACCCGGAGACAATCGTCGCCGTGAAGAGCGGGGCAGCCTGTTGCACCAGTAGCCCGGCGCAATACTCATCGGGTGCAGAGATCTCGACCGCCTCGACACCGTCGAACTCCCACGGGACAGCCGGGCCTGCGGCGATGTCCACGAGCTGCCGTTGCCGGCGCTTCGTGAGCGGTAACGCATGAGCCTCGGTCATGTTCTCCTCCAACTCGAGACGGGGCGCCGACCAGAAGCGATCGGCCGAAGCTGCTCCAGCCCGCGTCGTCTGTGGGAGGAATCTCGCCGGGCCACGATTCGTGAGACCCGGCAACGCGTAGCACCGGCGCTGGTTGCACCGTTGCTACCGGCAGACTAGCACTCGGCGGGTCGAATCGAGCGTCGCCGAAGGCTAGGATGGACGTGCGTGACGACTCCGCTCGGCGGTCAATCCCAGCATCTCCGAGTCCTGATCGCAAACGAGAAGCGCGACCGGCTCGAGCTGCTCGCCAACGTCGTGATCGGGCTGGGACACGACGTGATCGCACGGGAGATCTACGTCAAGGAAGTCGGCGCGGTCACCGCCCGCGAACACCCCGACGTCGCCCTCGTCGGACTCGGTTCCAGCTCGGTCCACGCTCTCGAGTTGATCTCCGAGATCGTTCGCGAGGCAGCGTGCCCGGTGATCGCAATTCTTCACGCCGGCGACCCGGCCTACGTCCACGAGGCGGCAAAGCGCGGCGTCTTCGCGTACATCATCGACGGCACGCCCGACGAGCTTCAGAGCGCCATCGACATCACCCTCCAGCGCTTCACCGAATACCAGAGTCTGCAGGGGGCGTTCGGACGCAGAGCGCTGATCGAACAGGCGAAGGGAATCCTGATGGCCCGTCACTCGATCACCGCCGGCGAAGCATTCGAGCGGCTCCGCGACCACTCACAGCACAACGGCCGGAAGTTGAGCGACGTCGCAGCCGCCGTGGTCGAAAGCCACCTCCTCCTGATCCCGCCACCGCAGCCGCAACCCGCGAAGCCATAAACGGGAAGTCGCCGCGGACGCGGCCGGCACCCACCCGCCCGGCGCGGATCTACTTTCGCGCGATGCGCTGCGGTCGCATCCGAACCTCCGAACGAGCTTCGTCCGGCTGTTCGTCGTCCACCTCGCGGAGGTCGCGGCTCTCGGCGAGAGCGCGGAGCGTTCGCAGCCCGGCGGCCTCGACCTGGCGAGTCCCCTCGGCCGTCAGACCGATGAGCCGGCCGACCTGCTGGAGGCTCCGCGGCTCCATGCCGTTGAGCCCGAACCGCAGCTCGAGCACTCGACGACTGCGGTCGGGGAGCATCGCGAGGCACCTGGACAACAATGCGCGCTGAACCGCGGCGTGAGCTGACTCTTCGGGAGCGACCGAGGCGTGGTCCGCGAGCAGGTCTCCGAACTCGGTCGAGCCGTCTTCGCCGACGGGCGTCGCGAGTGAGATCGGCTCGGGCGGCAATCGCCGCAGCAGGTCGACGTCTTCGACCGTGAGGCCGAGCTCGACGGCGATGCCCTCACTCGTAGCCGGCCGGCCCTGATCGCCGAGGTCCAGCTCGGCACGCCGGACGGCACGGAGCTTCCCATCGACGTCGACGGGCAGGCGGATCGTGCGGGAGCTGTTGGCGATCGCGCGGGAAACCGACTGACGGATCCACCAGGTCGCGTAGGTCGAGAACTTGTAGCCCCGGCGCCAGTCGAACTTCTCGGCCGCACGGGAGAGCCCGATCGTCCCCTCCTGGATCAGATCGAGGAAGGGAAGGCCCTGATGCCGGTATCGCTTGGCGATCGAAACGACGAGTCGCAGGTTTGCCAGCACCAGCTCCTCCTTGGCGCGATCGTCGCCACGCTCGATCCGCTTCGCGAGTCGGATCTCCTGCGGCGAGGTCAGCAACGCGACCTTGCCGACCTGCGCCAGGAAGAGATCGAGTGGGCTCGCGTCCTGTTGCCGTTCCATATATGCGTCCTCTCGTTGCATCGGTCGCCCTGCGGGTCGTAGGAGAAAACGAGGAGGCCCAGCACACGCCGGGCCCCCTCGACGCAGGGATGCGCGAGGTCGTGCTAGTGAACGGCGACCAAGCCGTCGCTCTGCGCAACGACCTTGCCGGTCGTGATTCTCGGAGCGTTGGGGATCGCCGTCGCAAAGTTCTCGTCGTTGATCCACTTCGAGACCAGCTTGCTCGACGCATCAGCCTGCTCGGCAGTCTCGAAGAGCCCGAGTGAGCTGAGGACGCCGTTGCTGCTGTCCTCGATCAGGTAGTACCCGCCGAAACCCGGGAGGTCGCGCAGCTGGGGAACAAGCGTGTCCTTGACCTTCCCAGCAACCTCACTGGTACGGGCCATGTCGACGCCTTCGTACCGACGAATGGTGGCATGCATGTGATGCTCCTTCTGTTACCTGCAGGACAACGCGCTCGAATGGGCGCACTGCGGCGGTCAGGCCAGAGTCACAGTCGGAGAGGAACGTGCTTGAGCCTCGGCGGCTTCAACAGCTAGAGCCAACGCGCTCTTCCACTATAGACGCGATTCGGCAGTTCGGTGCTACCTTTTGCCCCGGAGCGTCGTAAGCATCGACGCTGCGCTTTTCCATGTGAGGCACACGTTCAGCGCCTCGCGAACGGTCCTCCCTCAGCAAAGCGGGTTGGAGCACTTCATAGGCCGGCCGTACACCTTGGTCGGCGGCGAGAGCTTTGACCGAAGGAGGCCCGGACATGGAAGAGTTGCGTTGATCGCATCTGCTGTTTGCCCCGGGTAACGGCCGTGGCGAGCTTCGACATTCCGCACGGAGGAATGGCCGGCGAGTACGAGGCCACGGCCGTCGTCGCGAGCGACCCGCCGCGCTTCCGTGGCCTGTCGCACAGCCTGGCGTTCTTCGCGGCGCTTCCGCTCGGGTTCGCGCTTGCGCTGGAGGCGTCGACCTCGACCGCACGGGTTGCCGCGCTCTTGTTCGGGCTCAGCGTGGCCGCCATGTTCGGCACGAGCAGCCTCTTCCATCGCATTTCGTGGAGCCCGATCGCGAAGAACCGAATGGCGGTGATCGACCACGCGATGATCTACGGGCTGATCGCCGGGACGTACACGCCATTTGCGTTGCTCGTCCTGCGCACGAGCTGGGGAATCCCGGTGCTCGTGCTCGTCTGTGCAGGCGGCGCCGCAGCGATCACGGCGAAGGTGATCTGGCGCAACCCGCCGCCGTGGGTGGCAGTGGCGACGTGCTTCGGGCTCGGGTGGATTGCTTTGCTGGTGTTCCCGCAGATCGCAGCAAAGATCGGGGCCGGCGGCACGACGCTGCTTGTTGCGGGGGGTGTTGCGTACACCGTCGGAGCCGTCGTCTACGCCCTCAGGCGCCCGGACCCGTTCCCGAGAACGTTCGGCTATCACGAGATCTTCCATGCCTTCGTCATCGTCGCTGTCGCGTGCCAGTACGCGGCGGTGGCATTCTTCGTGTTGCCGCGCGCATGACGGCGACGGTGCACGGGCGCCTCACGAGTCGCCGATTGGTTCGCGTCGGTGGAGCCGGTTTCAGTGCGCTCGCGCTGCTCGCGTGCGTGCTCGTCGCGAGGCGGCTGTCGACGACGAGCTGGCCGCTCCAGGGCGCTCGGCCGCACATCGTGCTCGCGGCCGCGAGCGCCTACTTCGGAAGCTTCGTGCTACGCGCCTTCGGATGGCAGCGCCTGTTCCCGGCCGCTGAACGGCCCGATCGAAGCCGGTGCCTCGCGGCCTGCGGGGCAGCAGCGGCGAGCGGCGTGATCCTTCCGTTCAGGCTCGACTACGTTGTCAAGGTCTCGACGCTACGACGCCTGGGCGGCGTTCGCATCGGTCTGGAGGCGATCGCTCTCTCGATCGTCGCGCTTGGACTGGTCGACGCAGTCGCGATGTTGCCTCTCGCAACCGCAGCGCTCGCAACGTCTGGTTCCGTCTTCCGGGCCCCACTGATCATCGTTCTCCTTTTCTGCATCGGCTGCGTCGGCGTGCTCATCGCCGGACGGCAACTCGTCCGCGTACCGCTGCTGTCGAGGAGCAAGCGGCTCGAAGCTGTTTCCAGGCGCGTCGGCGAGCGCACGGCCTGGCGCTCGACGTCCACCGCGGGGGCATTCCTGCTCGGCTGCTGGGTGATGCGAGGAACCGGCAACACTCTGCTGCTCGTCGCATTCGGCGTCGGATTCTCACCCACGCTCGCGCTCGTCGTGTTGTGCATGGCCGCTGCTGCGTCGATCCTGCCGATCACCGCCGGCGGCGCACTCGTCAGCATCGGCGCCACCTCCGGCGTGCTCATCGGTCTCGGCGTCTCGAGCGCGCACGCGGTCAACTTCTCGCTCGCATCGGGCCTGCTACTCACGAGCTCTGCGGTCATCGCGGCATTCATGGGTGTTGTCGGCTCCGTCTTCCTCACGTTGCGCAGGAGGCGCGAACATGTCCCTGTCGGGTGAACGGACCAGGTTGCATGTCTTCCTCGATCGCCTGCGAGGCCGGCGCCGGCCGCCGACGGGTCCGCTGACCAACGACGAGGCGCGCGATGCCGAAGCCTTGCGGCAGAAAGCCCACCCCGACGACCAGCCTGAGTCGGGTCCAGCTCGGAGTCGTTCGCAGCAGGAGTGACGTCGGCGCCGGCGTCGGCGCTCTGTCAGCTCGACCCCAGTGGCTACGGTACGGACACCTGTTGGTTGTGTCCGCAACTTCTTGGGGGTGTGGGGCGTGATCAAGGCAACGCTGTTCAACGATGCGGGCTGTCCGTGGGGGTACTCGGCGAACCCGGCATTTCGTGTGCTCGAGTGGCGCTACGGCGACCAGATCGAGTGGCGACTCGTGATGATCGGCCTCCGCGACGACGTCACCGACCGGATGAAAGAGCAGTTCGACCCCGCCGGCGTCTCGAGGCTGATGGTCTTCCGCAACAGATACGGGATGCCGTTTTCGTTGCAGCCGAAAGCGCGCGCTGCTGCCACCGGGCGAGGCTGCCGAGCGGTCGTCGCCGCCCGTCTTCTGTATCCCGGCAGCGAGTTCCGCGTGATGCGGGCTCTGCAGCTTGCGAACTTCACGACGACACTGCTCCTCGACGACGACGACCAGATCCGTGCAGCGCTCGACGCGCTCGACGGTCTGGACGCGACGAAGATCGTCGAGCGGCTCGACGACATCGAGGTCGTCGAAGCCTACGAGCGCGACAAGGCCGAGTCTCGCAGCGCAGCGGGGAGCGCGATCGAAACACAAGGCAAGGCGTCCAGCGCAGAGCCAGGCGTCGTCCGCTACACCGCACCCTCGGTCGTCTTCGAACGCGACGGGCAGCGGCTCGTCGCCGGAGGCTGGCAGTCCGAGCTCGCCTACGACCTCTGTGTCGCGAACCTCGACCCGACGATCACGCGCACACCGCCACCCGAGACTCCCGCACCGCTACTCGAACGGTTCCGAGACGGCCTGACGACCGCCGAACTGGCCGCACTCCTCGCCCAAGGTCCCGACTACATCCCTCACGCCGATGCAGCGGAGCAAGCAATGGTGAAGCTCGTCGCCGAAGGCAACGCCGTGAGGGAGCAGATCGGGAACGACTCGATCTGGCGCACGATGGACACCGCGAGCAAACCCGCCGCGGAGCACGCCACCGCAGCCTGATCCGCCGTCAGGACGTCGGCCGGCCGCTTCCGGTGCGCCTGGTCAGGCTCTTCGAGTGCCGTCTGCGGTTCGCGCCGTGAGTTGACGCTCCGCGCGCGTTCCTCTGCGGCTTGGTGGAGGGCCGGGGAACGGCAATGCCGGATGCTGCGAATTCGTCTGCGTACCCGAGAGTGCCGACCAACCGGCTCACGTCGAGGCGCTGCTCCGGCAAGACCAGCGTGACACCGGTACCTGCCCGACCTGCCCGACCCGTTCTGCCGACGCGATGAACGTAGTCGTCGGGAGTCGCCGGCGGATCGAAGTTGATCACGTGCGTGATGTCGTCGACGTCGAGGCCGCGCGCCGCAACGTCCGTTGCGATGAGAGTCGAGACGCGGCCTGCCGCAAACTGCGACAGAGAACGCTCGCGCGCGTTCTGCGACATGTTCCCGTGCATGACTGCTGCTCGCACATCGTGCTCGCGCGCGAGTTTCCGAGCGAGCTTGTCGGCGCCATGCTTGGTGCGGACGAAAACGAGAGCGAGCCCTTGCTCGCGCCGCCGCAGTTGTTCGGCGAGCCGCTCGAGCTTGTCGTCGGCGGTCACCGAGATGAACTCGTGACCGACGTCACCGGCTGTGGCCTCGATCTGTGCGTCGGTGCTGAAGTGGGAAGCGTTGGCGGTGTAGGTCCCGGCCATGGCGGCCACCGGACCGGAGAGCGTGGCCGAAAAGAACAGCGTCTGCCGGTTCTCCGGGATCTGCCTGACGATACGGTCGACCTGCGGGCGGAAGCCCATGTCGAGCATGCGGTCGGCTTCGTCGAGGACGAGCACCCGCACTGACCCGAGCGAGATGAGCTTGCGTTCGAGGAGGTCGTTGAGACGACCGGGCGTGGCGATGAGCAGCTCGGCGCCACGCGCCCGTTTGACCTGCGCACCGAGAGAGGCGCCGCCGTAAACCGCCGCGATCCGCAGATTGCGCGACGCGGCAAGCGGCCGCAGGTCGTCGGCGATCTGAGAGGCGAGCTCGCGGGTCGGGACCAGGACGAGCGCCCCGGGCCGTCCGCCGCCGCCGGCGGTGCGCTCGATCATCGGGATCCCGAAGGCGAGCGTCTTGCCCGAGCCGGTTGGCGATGCCGCTACGACGTCCACGCCGGCGAGTGCATCGGGCAGGACGAGCGTCTGGATGGCGAACGGTGACTGAATACCGAGGCGGGTAAGCACCTCGACGACGGGCGCGCTCACTCCGAGAGCGCCGAAAGGCTGAAGCATGTGTTCCTTCCTGTTGAGCACTGTTTCGAGATGCGAGAGACTCGAAACGCCTGCATACAGGAGGAACGAGAAGCTGAATCTCCCGGCCGCCGAAAGGCGACCGCGCCGTCAAGGTAGCAGGGCCTCGACGCGTGGAGGTATGCGGGGCGAGCTCCCGGTTCTGCGATCGATGGGCTGAATGGCCGAGGAGGTTGAACCCTCACCGCATGGGGAGCACAATCGAGTGATGCGCTGGGGTACGGCGCTCTTGTTCGGGGTTCTCGCTGCGATCGCAGTGGCGTCCATCGCCGGGCCTGCTGCACCGGCGACGGCGCACTACACGTACGTCTACCGCCAGGGCATGGCCACGCTGACGTTGACGCTCCCTGCCCCGAGCGCCCGCGTCCCCCAGGCGACGGCGTGCGCGAGCGCGCTGCACGACCCCCTCGTGCTGATCCGGGCCGTCGCCGACAACCGGGCCGGGAGTGCGAGGTTCGACCTTCCGGACGTGATCGCGGTCGGCCTGAGCAGCGGCCGGACGCTCAGGTTCGTCGGGCTCGACTCGAAGATCACCGCCGACCGTTGGGGCGACAAAGCCCATCGTCTCGGAGCCGGCCTCTACGACCGGTGCGCGATCAACCTCTGGAACGAGCTGTCCGTCTCGAGGATCGTGTTGCCGCGAGCCCGCAACACGTACGTCTACGCGGCCAGCGCGACCGGGATCACCCTTCCCGACGTGCGGTACCTGCTCGTGGCGGACCCGATCTCCATCGGCCCCGATCCCGTCGTGCTCCATCGCCGCTAGCCGACCGCAAGCACGCAACCCCGGGTCCGGCTGGTCGCGATGGCTTACGATTCGGCGTCGTGACGAACGTGGTTGTCTCGAATGTCAAAGGCGGTGTCGGCAAGACGACCACATCGGTGTACTTGTCGGCGGTCGCCGTCGCGCGGGGGTACGACCCGGTCGTGCTGATCGATGCCGACCGTCAGGCGTCTTCGGCCGAGTGGTACGAGGAGCGCCCCATCGAAGGGGTGTCGATCGTCGAAGCACCGTCGGAGCGGACGTTGAAGCGTGCGATGAGCAACCACGGCGGCCTCGCGATCGTCGACACGCCGCCGGGAGACGAACGACTCTTGCAATCCGCAGTCGGCACCGCGGATGCCGTCGTGATCCCGACCCGCGCGGGCGGAGTCGAGTTGTCACCCGTGCTCTTGACGCTCGAACTGATCCCGGCTCGGACGCGCCGCGGCGTCGTCATCTGCGCCGCTCGTCTGGGCACGAACGATCTCGACGAGACGATCGCCTGGTGGAAAGCACAGAAGGTCTCGATCTGGGGCGTGATCCCGGAGCGCGTCGGCATCGCAGCCGGGCCCGAAGCGCGTCTCTACCGTGACGGGCTCGACGAATACGGCGCGGTGCTCGGGCGCGCCCTGAGCAGACGCTGAGCGGACGACTACGACGCGGAGTCGCTGAGTCGCACCTGAACGATCAGCCGTAGCCTGCTCGGGTCGGCCGTGGGGAGCTTGTCGCGGACGATTCCCGTCCACCCGACGATCTCGACCTCGTCGCCGACCTCGAAGACGCGGGAGTCGCTCAGCCGCCCCGTAGCGACGATCTCATCCGACCGTCGCAGCTCGTACACGTACTCCGGCACCGTGGAACCGTACGCATATCGATCGGCCGGCAGCACAAGGTCTCCGTCAATCGCGATGGGTCGGCTCCGCAGGCCGAAGGGCTACCGAGCCGACCCCCCTTTGGCTACGCCGCAAGCCTGCGCCTGGCCTTCTGCAGCGACGGCAGAGCAGCCTTCGTCTTCGCCAGCACACGCGCCCGCACGTCGACCGACGCCGGCTTGGCCGCGATCTTGATCGTCTCACCCGTCGCGGGATTCCGGCCCTCACGCGCCTTCGTCGGCGGCTTCACACGAACCGTCAACTGCACCAGATTTCCGATCTTCACCTTCTCCGCATTTCCGATCTCGGTCAGAACGACCTCTTCGAGAGCATCGATCGCAGACTTGGCCTGTGCTCGCGAAAGGCCGGAGTATTCAGCAACTGCAGCAGCGAGCTGCGACTGGGTCAGAGGCATTGATTTCTCCCATCCGTGGGGTTGACAGCACGAGATTCAAGCGGCGCGCGCGGACGACACTCGACCAGACACCGTACGCTTCATTTGACCAATACGTGTCAGGCTCGTCCTCTGCCGGCTCGACGACAATGACAGAAGGACGTTCTAGGGGTCGAGAGGACACCCGCGCTTTCAACGCAGCGCCCCAAACCTCTTGATCCCTAGTCGTCTGGGAAGAACGCCAAGGAGGCGCCGTGGCAACCGAGATCACGATCGCGACATACCCCACGCGATCGGAGGCAGAGTTGGTGCAGGGACTGCTCGCCTCCGCGGGCATCGCTGCTCGACTCGTGACCGACGACGCCGGAGGTGCGTATCCCTTCGACTTCTCCGGCGGCGCGCGTGTACTTGTCGACGAGAGCGACCAAGACGCCGCCGTGCGCGTGCTCGCCGACGCCGGCGAGTAGATCACGAGGTCAGTCTGTGCTGACGGCGACGCGCGGGCAGTGGTACCGGCCCAGCTTGAGGAGCAGGTCGTGCAGTTGGCGCTGTTCGTGCTCGTCGAGCGGCACGAGGAACGCCTCCTCGACGAGACGTGCGAGCTCGCGGAGCCGCTCCAGCTCGGTCCTACCCTCAGCGGTCAGCTCGACCACATGCCTGCGACGGTCGTTCGGGTCGCGGCGCCGAATCACGAGCCCGCGCGACTCGAGCTCGTCGAGCAGCCCGACCAGCTGCCCACGGTCGTAGCCGAGCGCGTCGGCGATCGCTCCCTGCGTCTCGCGCGGGCTTTCGGCCAGCGTGAGGAGGATCGCGTAGTGGTACGGATGCAGGCCGGTCTCTTCATAGGCTTCGAGCGACCGGTCCTTGGCGATGAAGCCGAGCCGCTTGAGCAGGAACGTCGACGACGCGGTGAGCTCCGTCGGCAGCGTCCCGCGCGCCGGAGGGGCCGTTTCCGTGTCACTCAACGTCATCGGGAATAGGGTAGCGCTCGCAATCGTTGGCGCTCGTGTAACGTTGATGGGAACAACGATTAAGGAGAGAAAGTAGTGGAGAACGCCGCCGCCATCGCCGCAAGCCGTCCCCGCTGGAGCGCCCTTGCGCTCATCGTCACCGCCCAGTTCATGGTCATCCTCGATATCGCGATCGTGAACGTCGCGCTGCCGTCGATCAAGTCCGACCTGCACTTTTCGACGACGAGCCTGCAATGGGTGATCTCGGCCTACGCGATCTTCTTCGGAGGCGTGCTGCTGCTCGGCGGCCGACTGGCCGATCTGCTCGGACGCCGGCGACTGTTCATCGTCGGCGTCTTGCTCTTTGCGGCCAGCTCGCTGCTCTGCGGGCTCGCCTGGTCGGCTCCTTCGCTGATCGCGTTCAGGGCGCTGCAGGGTCTCGGCGGTGCGCTGATGGCACCCGCCGCCCTATCGCTCCTGGTCACGACGTTCGCGGAGGGACGCGAGCGGAATCTCGCGCTCGGGATCTACGGAGCAG
The DNA here is from genome assembly GCA_963774355.1 of uncultured Thermoleophilia bacterium. GTDB lineage: Bacteria > Actinomycetota > Thermoleophilia > Gaiellales > Gaiellaceae > PALSA-600. Next base: position 217,999 of record CAVZER010000010.1, read on the forward strand.
CTTCCGGCAGCGGCGCTGCGGCCGGCGTGCTTCTCGGCGGTCTGATCACCTCATACGCCGGCTGGTCGTGGATCTTCTTCATCAACGTCCCGGTGGGAATAGCGGCCGCGTTGCTCGCGCCGGTCCTGCTGCGCGAGAGCCGAGCGAATCTCGGGCACCGTCACTTCGACGTCGCCGGCGCCGTCACGATCACGTCCGGACTGATGCTGCTCGTCTACGCGCTGACCCAGGCGACGACCGACGGGTGGGGCTCGCCCTCCACACTCGGGCTGATCGCCGGGTCGGTGGCACTCGTCGGAGCGTTCATCTTGATCGAGCTGCGCGCCGCCTCGCCGCTGCTACCGCTCCGCATCTTCCGGTCGAGCACGATCGCCGGGGCGAACGCGACGATGGCCATTGTCGGCGCAGTCGCGTTCTCGGAGTTCTTCCTGCTCACGCTCTACCTGCAGGATGTCTTGCATTACTCGGCCGTGCAGAGCGGCGTCGCGTTCGTCGCGTTCGCGGGCACCGTCGTCGTGACATCGAACATCGCCCAATTCGTCGTGGGGCGCGCCGGGATCCGTGCGACGCTCGCGGGCGGTCTGTTCCTGTTCGCCGTTTCGGCCGCATTGCTGACGCGCCTGCCCGTCCACGGTCACTACTTCTGGAATATCTTCCCGGCGTTCGTGCTCGGCGGAGCCGGCATGGGTTTCTCGTTCGTGCCGATCACCATCGCGAGCCTGACGGGCGTCGAGCGCGCCGATGCCGGCGTCGCCTCGGGCCTCATCAACACCAGTCGGCAGATCGGTGGAGCGATCGGGCTGGCAGCGATCAGTGCGATCGCGGCGACGCAGACCACCGACTTCGTGCACACGCATTCGGGAGTCACGACGACGAGCGGCGTGGCCCTCGACCACGGTTTCCAGATCGCCTACTACACGATGCTCGGGCTGCTTGTGCTGGGGATCGTCGTGACGCTGGGCGCCGTTCGGCCGCCGCGGCGGGTACCCGCAACCGAGTCCCTCCCCGAGATCGGCGAGGCGGCGATCGAAAGAGCGGCCTAGGAAGCCGCGGCATGGGCCGCACGCGCGATGCGTTGTTATCGGGACCGGCGGCGCACGCCGCCACGGAGCTGAAGGAGGAACGACTTGCCCGGTTACACGATCGTCAATCTGATGGAGCTCGAGAACCAAGCCGCCGAGGGCGGACCGACACTCGAGGCCCGCTATGCCCGCGGCGCGATCCAGTCGGATCACATCGGGCTCAGCCACTTGCGCTGGGCGCCGGGGCGGCGCAGCTCGCGCGGTCACGGCCACCGCGAGCAGGAAGAGGTCTACGTCGTCCTCGGCGGATCCGGAAGCGTCAAGCTCGACGACGAGCTGCACGATGTTCGCCGTTGGGATGTGGTGCGGGTGGCGCCGGAGACGATGCGAGGGTTTGCGGCCGGCCCCGACGGGCTCGAGGTGCTCGCGATCGGGTCAGACCGGCCCGAGGGAGGCGACGGCGTCCAGGCGGACGAAGACTGGTGGGGTGACTGACGAGCTCGAAAGCCGAACGGCAACCTCGATAGGTTGTCGTTCGTGGAGATCCCGCACGACGTTTCCGAACTTGCTCTCCACCCTTCTCGGGAGCTGCCTCCGGCTCCAGGTACCGAGCGGATCGAGCGTGATGGGTATCTCCTCGTGGTCGACCCGTTTCCGACCGCACAGATCGTCGAACCGGTCGACGTCACGCCCGAAGGTGTCGAGAAAGCCGTCGAGAGCGCGCGACGGATTGCCCGGGAGCGGCACAAATCGGTGCTTGCATGGTGGGTCGGGCCCGACCGGCGCCAGCTCGAGGAGCGGCTCGAGGCGGCAGGTCTCGCGCACGACGACACGCCCGGCCTCGAGGCGGTCGAGAACGCGATGGTGCTCCTGAAGCCGCCGCGGACGCGGGTCCCCGACAGCGTGGCCGTGAAGCCCACAGAGACCTATGAGGAGTTCGTCGCAGCGTTGCAGGTCGGCATGGAGGCATTCGACTTCCCCGAGGCGATGCGGACCGGGGCGCTCGCCGAAGCACCGGAGCGATGGGAGGAGTACACGACGCCGTCGAATCCCGGGCGGCAGTTCATCGCCTCGATCGACGGGCGCATCATCGGGACGGCGTACGCGGTGCTCGGATCGGCCGGAGTGAACCTCTTCGGAGGCTCCGTGCTCAAGGAGGCACGAGGCCTCGGTGTCTACCAGGCGCTGATCGCCGCTCGCTGGGAGGCTGCCGTCGCCCGCGGCACACCGGCCCTGACGGTGCAGGCGGGCCGCATGTCGAAACCGATCGTCGAGAAGCTCGGCTTCGTTGGAGTGGGCGAGGCCCACATCTACGTCGACACGATCTAGCTCAGGGCCGTTTGACCACGGCCGAGCGCTGCGAGATCGTCACTGCGTGAACATCCCGACGCCCGCGAGATGACCCGAGCCGTCGGACTGCGGTTCGCCCTCGTGGCCACCTTCGCTGCGCTTGCCTGCCTCCCGGCCGCCGGGAGGGCGGGTGCGGGCGTCGGCACGCTGGACGCACAGCGCGCGCTGGCGGAACGCTTCGCGCCGGTGCTCGAGCTCGTGCAGCAGCAGGAGGTGTGCGGACCGGGCGAGCCGTACCGGCCGATCGACGTCAACGTCATCCTCGGCAACGACACGGTCGCGCTGCGCGGGCCGTGGAGCGACGCCGACCTGGTCACGATCGGTCCGACGGGGGCCGAGCTGGGTCGCGGGCTCTACGGCTACCACCTCGACTTCCCCGGGAATCCGCTTCGCGCCGGCTGCAGCTACGAGCTGTGGGAGCGCGACATTGCAGCCGGCACGGAGCCGACGGCGTACGCCCACATCGCCACCGAGCCCGGCTACCCCGACCGGCTCGCGCTGCAGTACTGGTTCTTCTACGTCTTCAACGACTTCGGCAACCCGCACGAGGGCGACTGGGAGATGATCCAGCTCAATTTCGACGCGGCGAACGCGACGCAGGCGCTCACCCGGCGATCCGACCGAGGTCGGCTACTCCCAGCACGAAGGCGCAGAACGTGCCGCCTGGGACGACGAGAAGCTGAACATCGTCGGCAGCACACACCCCGTCGTCTTCGTCGCCGACGGCTCTCACGCCAACTTCTTCGATGCCGCGCTCTTCGTCGGGCGGTCTGCCGAGGAAGGTGTCGGCTGCGACGACACGCGCGGTCCGCACACGACGATCATCCCGGTGGTCCGCACGATCCCGAGCGCAGCCGCAGCGGCACACACCGCCTACCCGTGGATCGGGTTCCAGGGCCGCTGGGGCGAGCTGCAGCCCGCCTTCTTCAACGGCCCGACCGGGCCGAACATGAAAACGCAGTGGACCGAGCCGATCACGTGGTCGCTCGACTGGCGGGACCGCAGCTACGCGATCCCAGCCGGCGGCGTGCTCGGCACCAACGCCACCGATTTCTTCTGCCGCGCGGTCACACGCGGATCGAACATGCTCCGCCGGTTCGTCCACCGCCCGTCGCTCATCCTCGGAGTGCTCGCCGCCATCGTGGTGCTGGCCGCCTGGTTGGCGTCGAAGACGACAGTGGCGCCCGACCGCGCCCCTTCGCCTCGCCCGGCGACGTTCCTGGGGCCAGATGGTGACCGCATCCTGGCGGATGTACGCGAAGCGTCCATTGCTCTTCACCGGCATCGGACTGCTGACGATCCCGATCTCGATTCTGCTCACGCTGCTCCAGTCGGCGATCATCCACGCCTCGACGTTCATCGGGCTCGCCAGGAGCGGCGAAGGCGGCGGCGACCGCGCGTGGCTGATTCTCGCGATCGGGACATTCTTCAGCCTGATCGGGCTGTGCCTCGTCCAGGCCGCAGCAGCGCGCGCGATGAGCGAGCTCGACGCGGGCCGCAGCGTCGGCATCCTCCGTTCGTATCGGTTGGCGCTCAGCGGGGCGCGTCCGTTGCTCCGGGCACTCCTGATTGCCGTGCCTGTGGTGTCGCTGTTGACGCTGTCGGTCTATCTGATCCCGATCGCAGTCGTGCTCGCGGTCCGGTGGGCGCTGTTCGTCCCGTGCACCGAGCTCGAAGGATCAAGCGGTCTCGAAGCCCTTCGACGCAGCGCCGCACTGGTACGGGCGCGATGGCCGACCGTGCTGTCGCTCGTCGTCGCCACGGCCTTCTCTCGTCCTGCTCTCCGGCCCCGTGCTCGGCGGGCTCCTCCTGCTGACCACCGGAGCCTCGTTCGGTGTCATCAACGCGGTCTCCGGCATCGTCTACGCGCTCGCGATGCCGTTTGTCGGCATCACCACCACCTACGTCTACTACGACGCACTCACGCGCGAACGGCTGGCGCCACCCGAGCGGTCGGCCGACGAGCTTCCGGCCGAGATCACCTTCTCGGCCGGCCGGACGCCTGCCTGAGGAGCGGCGTAGCCGACGAAACCGGGCGGCACCGGCTACCCTCGGAGGAGATCCCTCTGGCGCCTTACCAACTCACCGCTCTGCTGATCAGATGACCGCGGCTCCGGCGTCGGCCGACGAGAGATCTCTGCGCGCGGCTCTCGCGCCCTATGCGGTGCCGCGAATCGGTCAGGGAATCTCGAACCTGCTCACGTCGGTCGTGCCATACCTCGCGATCATCGCGGCGGCGTGTTTCGCGCTCAGAATCTCCGTCGCGCTCGCGTTCGCGCTCTCGGTGCTCGCGTCCGGCTTCCTGATCCGGACGTTCATCGTCTTCCACGACTGCGCGCATGGTTCGTTCCTACCGTCGAAGCGCACGAACACCCTGCTCGGGGCGACGTTGGGCGTGCTCGTCTACACCCCGTTCGCCGTTTGGCGACGCGAGCACGCCGTTCACCACGCGACCGCCGGCGATCTCGACCGTCGCGGCGTCGGCGACGTCCAGACCCTGACGGTCGACGAGTATCGGGCCAAGTCACGGTGGGGCAGGCTCGGCTACCGGCTGTTCCGGAACCCCCTCGTGATGTTCGGGCTCGGCCCGCTCTGGGTCGTGCTGCTCGAACCGCGGATCGTCTCCTGGTCGGCCCCGCAACGGCTTCGGCGGAGCACTCTCGGCACCGACCTTGCTCTCGCAGTCCTCATCGCGTCGCTCTGCTTGCTGCTCGGCTGGGAGGGATTCCTGATCGTGCAGCTGCCCGCGCTTCTGGTCACGGGCAGCATCGGTATCTGGCTCTTCTATGTCCAGCACCAGTTCGAGGACACGTACTGGCAGTCGAGCGACTCCTGGAGCTACGACGACGCCGCACTGAAGGGCAGCTCCTATCTGAAGCTGCCGAAGATCCTGCAATTCCTGACCGGCAACATCGGCCTGCATCACGTCCATCACCTGAGCGCCCGGATCCCGAATTACAACCTGCAGGCAGCGCACGACGACAATCCTGCGCTCCACAGCGTTCCGACGATCTCGATGCGCGACGGTCTCCGGGCCACGCGCTTGAAGCTGTGGGACGAGCAGCAAGGGAAGCTCGTCGGCTTCGCAGCGGCACGATCCGTTCGGGCGACCGCCGAGATCGGCACCACCCCGCTCCGCTCGACAGCTCCTTAGACGCAATACTGAGACTGGATGGGCGTTGTTCCTCCGGAGCGTCACCTGCTGCGGGCGAGGGACCTGATCGACGCCTCCTACACGGAGCCGCTCGGCGTCGACGACCTGGCGCGCGCGGCCGGCCTTTCACGCGCTCACTTCAGCCGCGAGTTCAGGCGCGCGTTCGGTGAGTCGCCGCACGCATATCTGCTCACGCGCCGGTTGGAGCGTGCCGCGGCGTTACTGCGGTCGACAGATCGCTCCGTCGTTGCGATCTGCTTCGCGGTCGGCTTGCGCGGCGTCGGCTCGTTCACGACGAGCTTCACCCGCATGTACGGCGTCACGCCGACGACCTACCGCGCGTCGTTCCCCCCGGCGTCCCAGTACGCGCTGATTCCGTCCTGCGTGCTCCGAGCGCACGGACGTCCGCAACACCGCACGTTTCGAGAAGACGACCGGCCGAGTCGGCCGTAGCATCGACGCAAGTCGATTCGTCGAGAGAGGGGAAACCATGATCAGGATTTCGTTCGCAGGAGTGTGGGTGCACGACCAGGACGAGGCGCTGGCCTTCTACACCGAGAAGCTCGGCTGGGAGCTCCGCGCCGACGTGACCTTGCCCGAGCTCGGCGGCTACCGCTGGCTGACGGTCGGGCCGCCGGGTCAGCCCGATGTCTCGCTGCTCCTGAACGCGATTCCGGGGCCGCCTGTGCTGGACGCCGCGACCGCCGACCAGATCCGGAGCCTGATGGGGAAGGGGTGGGCGGGGAACGTCCTGCTCACGACCGACGACGTCCAGGCGTCGTACGAGGAGCTCACGGCGCGCGGGATCGAGTTCGCCGAGCCGCCCGAGGAGCGGCCGTACGGCATCGACTCCGCGTTCCGCGATCCATCCGGCAACCAGTTCCGCCTCACGCAGGTGCGTGAGATTGCGGTGGTCTGAGCCGAAGCCGAAGCCCGGTTGCCGGCGGTGGAGTCGTTCGTCGACTCAGCCGCCGGCGCCGGGCGATAGGTTCGCGAGCCCTTGACGTGCTCGCGTCGCGCCGAACAGCGCGACTACTGTCGCGCACAGCATCGAAAGCATCGGCACGATCATGTTCGCGACGAGTGCGGAGGCGTGTGATCCGATCGGTCGGCCGGCGAAGAACCACGGTGCGGCACGCGCCAGCGACCCCCACCAGACGGCGGTCGCGATCGTCATCGCCGCCATCGTCGCGGTGACGGCGACGCTGAGCCAGACTTCCAGCCGCAACAGCGCGTTCGACCAGCTGAGCCTGCGGGCCGTTGCCGCACCCGCGGCCGCCCAGGCGAACAAGCATCCCGCGACGAGTGCGACCCAAGCGCCGAAGACGACCGCGTAAGGCAGGTAGTGACCATTGCGCGCCGCCGGTGCGAGCGACTGCGCCCACCGGGAAAGTCCAACTGTCGCCGCGAGCGTCAGCAGCGTGAGCACGCTCGCACGAACGATCGGCGGGCGGACAATCGGCCATCCGCCCTGCCTGATCATCGACGCCAGCCGAGGCAGCAGCGCGACCACCCCGAGCAGCACAAGCGTCGTTCCGATCCCGGCGGCCACGACCACACCGTCGAACGCGGCGGCCGGCACACGCTGTTCGGCGGTCGGCGTCACGGCCTGCCAATGCTCGGCTGCCTTCTCGAGCCCGAAGCCGCCGAGCACGAACAGCCCCCAGGCATACAGCACGAGCAGCGACCCTTCCCGAGCCCTCGCGGTCGGCGGCAGACCCGCCAAACCCAGCGCGCGAACACGCTGCGCGACTCCGGCGCGCACGACATCGAGGCGCACGCTCCACGACATCCTTCCCTCTTGTCCGAGCTCGTCGATCAGCGTCACGAGCTCGTCGCCGTAGCGCTTGCGCCACGAGGCCGGATAGACGCGCAAGAGTCTCACGCTATCGCCGCGCCGGTTGTGGCATCCGCCGCGACGCGCGCGCGCAGCCTCGCGGTTCCCTCTCTCACGATCGTGCGCAGTTCGACGAGTGTCGCCTCGAGCGCCTGGGAGCCCGTGGCTGTCAGCCGATAGGGCTGCGTGCGGCCGACTGACGCGAGCGGCTTGATCAGGCCGCGCTCCTCGAGGCGGCTGATCGCGCCGTACAACGTGCCCGGGCCCAACCGCACACCGGCGAAATCCTCGATGTCGAGCAGCAGCGCGTAACCGTGCTTCGGGCCAGAGGCGAGGCTCGTCAAGATCAGGACAGCAGGATCGTTCTCGCGGCCGCTCGCTGCACCCGTCGCCTTCGTCCGCTTCGCCACGCCGGGAACACTACTACGCGAGCCGTAGTATCGCAAGGCGTACTAATGCCCGCCCGTGCTGAACGCGAGGGCTCGAGCTTCTTAACCCAATCTGCATCTCTCCTCCGCCATGATCCCAGCCGCATGCGGCATGCAGCGCGTGCTCGGGCAGGGGCGTTCACGACGCGATGAGGGGAATGGAACGCGACGAACGGCAGCTGACCGAGGCGCGGCGGCAAAGTGGGCTCGGCGCTCAGGCGATTGCCAAGGTGCCGCTGATCACCGCGTACTTCTGGGTGATCAAGATCCTGACGACCGCGATGGGTGAGGCGATCTCGGACTATCTCGTCCATCGCTTCAACCCGTACCTGGCCGTGTTCGGCGGCTTCTTCGTGTTCGTGATCGCAATCGCGATCCAGTTCCGCGTGAGCACGTATCTGCCCTGGGCCTACTGGCTGGCCGTCTCGATGGTCGCCGTCTTCGGGACGATGGCCGCGGATGTCCTGCACGTCGAGTTCCGCGTCCCCTACATCGCCTCGACGATCTTCTTTGCACTCACGCTGACAGTCGTCTTCACGGTCTGGTACCGCAGCGAACGAACACTGTCGATCCACAGCATCACGACCCGGAGACGCGAGCTCTTCTACTGGGCCGCCGTTCTGGCCACCTTCGCAATGGGCACCGCGGCGGGCGACCTGTTGGCCTACACCGCCGGCCTCGGCTTTCTCTCCGCAGGGCTTGTCTTCCTCGCCCTCTTCGCTCTGCCCGGGATCGCCTACCGCTTCCTCGGGCTCAACGCGATCGTCGCCTTCTGGTTCGCCTACGTCATGACCCGGCCCCTCGGCGCCTCCTTCGCCGACTGGATGGGCAAGAGCCGTCACGCAGGTGGCCTCGGCTACGGAGACGGCCCGGTGGCGCTCGTCCTCGCCCTGCTCATCATCGCACTCGTCGCGTACCTCACGGTCACCGGCAAGGACCGCCAGCCGTCGACTGCCAGCCGGCCGACGTTGCTCGAGGCACATGGACTCGAGCCGAGCCTCGGCGAAGACACGGGCAGCTGACCCCGAAACCGCCGGGAACGTCGAGAAAACGGCGGCGAGCGATGAGTTCGCCTCGCACGCGGAGTCTATTCCGTGATGGCCGCCTCAGGTCACGTGCTCGATCCGAGAGAGATGCGCTTGCTCGACGCCGCGCGCTCCGGCGACGATGACGCCTACCGGGAGCTCGTCGAGCCGCATCGCGGCGAGCTGCACGCCCACTGTTACCGCATGCTCGCCTCCGTTCACGACGCAGACGACGCGCTCCAGGATGCGTTGCTGCGCGCCTGGCGCGGGTTACCGCGATTCGAAGGACGCAGCTCGCTCCGCACCTGGCTCTACACGATCGCGACCAACACCTGCCTGCGGGCAGCGCAACGACGCTCCCAGCGGCTGCTCGCGCAGGATGCGGGGCCGCCTGCGTTCGTCGGCGAGGCGCCCGGCCGCCCGCTCGCGGATGAGGTCTGGATCGAGCCGTATCCGGACGAGCGGCTCGGCCCGGACGCGAGCTACGAGCAGCGCGAGGCGGTCGAGCTCGCCTTCGTCGCAGCGGGCCAGCTCTTACCGCCGTTGCAGCGTGCTGTGCTCATGTTTCGCGAGGTGCTGGGCTTCTCTGCGCAGGAGACGGCTACTGCGCTCGAGACGACGACGGCAGCGGTGAACAGCGCGCTGCAGCGAGCGCGCAAGACGGTCGATGAGCGCGCACCGCACCAAAGCCAGCAGGCCGCGCTTCACACAATGGGTGACGACGCGGTGCAAGAGCTCGTTGCGCGCTACATGCGGGCGATGGAAGACGACGACGTCGAGACCGTCGTCGCATTGCTCACCGAGGAAGCAACCTGGTCAATGCCCCCGCTCGGCACCTGGTACAGCGGCCTCGCAGCAATCCGGCGCTTCCTGGCGGATCACTGCCTGCGCGAACGGTGGCGACACCAGCCGACGACGGCGAACGGCCAGGCCGCCGTGCTCTCGTACCGGTGGGACGCCGACACGCGTGTCTTCCGAGCGTATGCGCTCGACGTCCTCAGCTTCGAGGGAGACCGGATCGCGGCGATCGACGCGTTCCTCGACCCCACCGTTCTCCCGGCGTTCCGGCTTCCCGCCGAACTCACAGCATCGACGCGATGAGTTCAGCCGGTCCGGTGGATCTCTCTTCATGAGAGTCCACCACCGACCGGAAGGAGCACGGAGATGGATCAGCTCGGAATGTCGAACCTGTTCGTCTGGCGCGCAGAGAGTGCAGCGGGCCACGCGGCGCGAGCCCCGTTGCGCGATCTTGCCCGGCGACTGCCGGGCAAGATCGACCGGATACCAGGCCCGCGAGCTCCGTCTCGGACCACGCGCGGTACGCATTGACCGTCGAGCGATCAGGCGGGCGGCGGGCGCGGAGCATGGCCCTCGTCTTCCCACAACGGACGAGAGACGTAGACGGAACAAGGCGTCCGCCGTCCCATCGTCGAAATGCTGGGCGAATGTGAACTCTTGGCAACCATCCGACCTTCCTTTCTCGAGCGTTTCGACGCTCCGTAGGGTGTGATCACAAGTCAACTCGCTGCGGCTGAGGGTCGTCTCTCAGCTGCCTACGAGATCCCTGTGATTCGGTTGCGCGAGCAACGCCGAAGCGACTACGAAAACGAACGGCCTGGCCGGGCCGAATGGCCGGGCCAGGCCGCGTGAAAGGCCCGATTCCTACTTCGCGTCGGCTCTAGGCAGGCGCGCCCTTCTTCATCGTGTTGTGCACCTTGGCGAAGCGCGGCTCGATGGGTGCCATCCCGACGGACTCGCCCGCGGTCGCGACCTGCGTCTCGGCGAACTCTGCGAACGCCTCCGGCGATTCCCAGACGTCGGCGACGAGAAAGCCGCCGTCTTCGGTCACTGCCGCTACGTGCGACACCGCAGGATGGTTGCCGTCGGCTGCGCCCGCGTCCATCGCACCCATCATCTGGTCGTACTGATCCGGCGTGAGCTCGTCGATCTCGAGGTAGACGAGGACGCCCGGGTCGGTGCCGGCCCCCTGCGGGATGTGGTTGTGCACTTGTGCGATCCGCGGTTGTGCCTGCGGCATCCCTGCTTCGGCCAGAGCCGCCCCGGCACGCTCCTCGAAGAACGTCTCCAGCGCTGCTTCCGACTCCCAGACGTCTGCGATCACGATTCCGTCCTCGGTGACCGCCGCAACGTGGGAGACGAGCCCCTCGGGAGCGTCGTCATCACCGGTGATTCCCATCAGTTCGTTCGCACGTTCGTACTGCTCGAGGGTTCCACCCGGAACTTCGAGCATCATCAACACAGCCATCCTTGCCTCCTTGTCGCGCGGGTTCAGTGCGAGCACACGGCCCGCAGCGCCCGCCTCGAAGCGATACTACGGCACCCGCGACGCCGGTTCGCGTCGGGCGGACCCACGACCTCCGCCACTCGGCCGCGGCTCGAGAGCTAGCCAGGGTAGGCCCGGATCCGACGCGTGGTCCGGGTGCAGCAGGAACGCCAGCTGCCGCGCACCATCCGCGAGGCGCGGCGACGGACGCGAGTAGTACGAATCGCCGTCGACGATCACAGCTGGGCACGGGAGATCGAGCCCCTCCGATCGCAACGCGGCCTGATCGACGTCGAATCCGCACGGGCCGAGGACGACCAGCTCCGGCCGAAGCGAGTGCACCAGTTCCCAGGTCGTCACATGCGACGGCTCACCGGCAGTACCGAGAACATCGATCCCTCCGGCCAGTCGCGATCATCTCCGGGAGCCAGTGCCCGGCACAGAACGGCGGCTCGATCCATTCGGCGAAGAACACACGGCGCCGCGGAAGTCCTTGCACCGACGCCGCGACGCCGTCGAGGGTCGCGCGCATGCTCGCGACGATTGCTTCGCCGCGAGCTGCGACATCCAGACGAAAGGCAAGCGTTCGAACTGTCTCCATCACCTCGCCGACCGTCCTCGGGTCGAGCGACAGCACTTCGGCGCCGACAGGGCACGCCGACTCGAGCTCGCCACTCGACACCGCGCAAACCGCGCAGAGGTCCTGCGTGACGATCAGATCCGGCTGCAACGTGTCGAGCAGGTCTGCGTCGATCGAGTACAGGGATCGACCGTCGCCAACAGAAGCGCGGACCGCCTCGTCGATCGCGACGCTCGACATGCTCGCCGAGTCGATCCTGGTCGCCGTCACGATCGGTTTCCCGATCACACCGGCCGGCCAGCGGCACTCGTCCGAGACGCCGACCAGCGAGTCGACCAGACCGAGGTCCGCGATGATCTCCGTCGCGCTCGGAAGAAACGAGCAGATCCGCACCGACGACCCACTCTAGTCCGAGCGTCCGGTGGCGGCTCCCAATCGGAACGATAGGTTCCGCGGCATGACTCAGATCAAGCTGCATCTCGCAAACGGCGACAGCCCGACGTTCACCCTCAAGCCGGGACACGCCGTCGACGACATCCGCAACGACATCGACCAGTCGTTGTGGCTCAACTTCGGCAACACGCGCTTCATCCGTGGCCAGTCCGTGACGTGGATCGAGGTCATCGAAGCCGCGGACTAGACAGCCTCTCCCGCGCGTCGAGCTCCAGCGAGCCCGTCACTCGATCGGACGATTGTGGGTCGCGGCAGGAGTGACGAAGCTCTCCGAACATCGCCCGCCGCCCGATGTCCGCCCTCTTCTCCAGCCGCCGTATCACCGCCGCGGTCGCCTTCCTGGCTGCCCTGGCTCTTCCGGGACTGCTTCCGGCTGTTCCGCACGCAGCTGCGCCGGAGCCGCGGGTCACGGTGATCTCGGACTCGCTCCTGACCGCGATCACGTGGAGCAACTCGCCCGCGATGGCTGCCCTGACGGACGGGCTCGACATGGAGATCGACGCCGGCGTCTGCAGGCGCCTGAACGGCGAGAGCTGCGAGTTCAACGGCTCGGAAGTCCCGACGACGGTCGCCGTGATCAACACCTGGAGCGACCAGCTCGGTCCGATCGTCGTGATCGCCGACGGCTACAACGACCTCCCCGACAGCTTTGCGAGCGACGTCGAGCTCACACTCGACACGCTGCGCAATTTCGGCGTCCAGCACGTCCTGTGGGTGAACCTCCACGAGGTGCGACCCGAGTACGCGCTGAAGAACGCGATCCTCGACGCGGCGGCCGCAAAGCATCCCGAGCTACGCGTGCTCGACTGGAACAGCTACTCCGCGAACCACCCGGAGTGGTTCCAGACCGACTTCATTCACCTTCGGCCGGCGGGAGGACTTGCGATCGCGGCGTGGATCCACCAGGCAATCCTCGACACTCTGTCCCCGCCGACGCCTCCGCCACCGCCGGACCCACCGCTCGTCGTTCCCGCCCAGAGCATCGTCGCCCACGTAGACGTCCGCGTTCGTCAGCGGCTTCACGCCGGCGGCGGAACCGCTCCGCTGCGCTGGTCGACGACCAACGCTTCACTGCGCCGGGCCGGTCTCCACCTCCTCTCGAACGGCGAGGTGACGGGACGACCGATGCACGCCGCCGCGCTCGCCGTGCCGCTCGCGGTCACGGATGCCGCGGGATCGACGACGAACGTCGTGGTCGACCTGGCAGTCAAGCCCTCGCCCCGGACGGCCGCTCCCGTTCGCAGAGCCAAGGCGCGCTGACGACCGGCGGGCTTCTGCGCGGTCACCAAGCGACGTAGGGTGTCCCAGTGTCCGCGGGTCCACGGAGGGTGGTCGTCACCGGTCTCGGGCTGGTGAGCCCCATCGGCAACTCCGTCGACGAATCGTGGAAAGCGTTGCTGGCCGGCACTCGCGGCGCGGCGGCGATCACGCATTTCGACGCGAGCGACCACCCGACACGCTTCGCGTGCGAGGTCAAGGGACTCGAGGTCGGAGACTACGTCGATCGAAAGTCCGCGCGGCGGATGGATCGCTGTTCGCACCTGGTGGTGGCGGCCGCGCGACAGGCCGCGGCCGACGCCGGCGTCGACGTGGGCGAGCATGCGGAACGGGTCGGCGTCTCGATCGCGAGCGCGATCGGCGGCGTCGGATCGTTCGAAGAGTGCATTCGCACCCTGGACACGAGAGGGGCCGGCCGCGTCAATCCCTTCTCGATCGTGCAGATGCTCCCCAACCTGCCCGCGGCCTGGGTCTCGATCGAGCTCGGGGCCCGCGGGCCGCTGCTCTCCGAATCGGCGGCCTGCGCCGCGTCGAACATCGCAATCGGCGACGCCCAGGATGCAATCCGCCTGGGTCGCGCCGACGTGATGCTGTGCGGCGGTGCCGAGGCGCCGATCACGGCGGCCGTGATGGCCGGTTTCGGCGCGATGCGCGCGCTCTCGACGCGCAACGACGACCCCGCGCGCGCATCGCGGCCCTTCGATGCCGGTCGCGACGGATTCGTGATGGCCGAAGGAGCAGCCGTGATCGTGCTCGAGGAGCTGGAGCACGCCGTCCGCCGCGGTGCGCGAATCCGAGCCGAGATGATCGGCTACGGCATCTCGTCCGACGCCAACCACGTCTCGGACATCGACCCGACCGGCGCGAATCCCGCCCGCGCGTTGCAGATGGCGTTCGCAGACGCAGACGTCGAACCTGAAGAGGTCGGCTACGTCAACGCGCACGGAACCTCGACGCCGCTCGGCGACGCCGGAGAAACCCGCGTGCTCAAGCTCGCCCTCGGCGAGGAGAATGCGAGACGGACGCCGGTCTCTTCGACGAAGGGCGCGACAGGGCACACGCTCGGCGCCGCGGGCGCGGTCGAGGCGGTGTTCACGGTGCTCGCGCTCGAGCACGGCGTCCTCCCACCGACGATCAACTACGACGAGGCAGATCCGGAGTGCGACCTCGACTACATCGCCAACTCGCCACGACACGAACAGGTCGAGGTTGCCGTGTCGAACTCCTTCGGGTTCGGGGGCCACAACACGGCGGTCGCCTTTCGCCGCTGGACGTAGTTCCTACATCGTCTTGACGAGCCCGCCGTCGATCACATAGTTCGACCCCGTCACGTTCGCGGTGCGAGGAGACGCGAGCAGCGCGACGAGCGTCGCCACCTCTTCCGGCGTCGTGAAACGTCCGGTGGCCATTCCGGCCGTCGCCCGGTTGCGAACCTCGTCCGCCTCGATGCCCGCCGCCTTCCCGAGCGTCGCCGCCACGCCGTCGGCGCCGAGCCAGAGGTCCGTCGCCACCGGACCGGGCGAGACACTGTTGATCCGGATGCCCTTCGGCCCCAGCTCCTGTGAGAGCGCCTTCGCGAGGTTGAGCAGCGCGGCCTTCGCAGCGCCGTAGTCGATCACGAGCCCGTCCGGGTGGAAGAACGAGTTGACCGATGCGACGTTGACGATCGCACCCTGTCCTTGCTCGATCATCGCGGCCACGGCAGCGCGCGTCGCGCGCAGGGCGGCGAAGAAGTTGAGTTGCAGCGAGTGCTCGAAGTCCGCGTCCGTCACGCTCAGAAAGCCCTCGATGCGCAGCTTGACGCCGCCGACGTTGTTGACCAGCACGTCGATGCGGCCGTAGCGGTCGATCGCCTCGGCGACAAGCCGCTCGGATCCGCCCGGCTCGACGAGGTCGACGGCGACCGGGTCGACCCGCTCGAGCCCTTCCATGCTCTCGGTGGTGAGTGCACCGGCTACGACCTGCGCGCCCTCGTCCGCGAGCGTCCGGACGATCGCCAATCCAATGCCCTTGCTGCCGCCGGTCACGACCGCGATCTTGCCGTTGAGCTCGAGATCCACCAGCGGGTATCCAACACGTCGTGGAGCCACCTGTCGAACGCGACGGCGACTGGCATGAAGGCGCCCTGGGTGACGAGGCGTATCTCGAGCGTCAGCGTGAAGGTGAGCCGACGCGAATCTCGTTGCCGTAGGGATCGAACATCGTGAACGCCCGCATGCCGTAGTTCGTGAAGCTCAGCGGCGTGAACCGAGCCGAGTCGCCGGCCTTCGACGTCCAGTCCGCGTAGACGCCGTCGATGTCGTCCGCGTAGATGAAGCAGCTTCCCGGCGTCCGCTCGCCGAGCACCGGTCCCGCGAAATGAAGCTCACCGCCCTCGTACTCGATGATCAGGTAGTCCCACTCCTCGGGTGGCGCGCCTTTGCTCCTGAAGCCGAGCCCGAGATAGAACTCAGCCGTCGACTGGAGATCGCTGCTCGCAAGCAGAGGAAGGGCACGAAGCATCTGGCGACTATAGATATCCGCCAGCCGGCCAGCTCGTCGCCGCGATCCGGCGGCGCGTCAGCCGGCGACGGCGCGCGAGGGCTCGGCGCTCCGCCTGACCAGGAACACCGCGAGCGCGAGCGCAGGGACGGTGAGCCCGAGCAGGCCGAACTCGAGCAAGGTGTTCGTCAACGCACGACCGCCGTGTGGACTGCGCTCGAACTGGGCCGTGACGATCAGGATTCGCCTCACGACGGCGATCAGGCCGATGTAGAGAAACGGCTCGACCGCGATCTCGTGCGTTCGGACGACGAAGCGCAACGTGTACAGCAACTCGCCGACGATCAGCGCGAGCAGTACGCGGTCGAGGACGAGCACCGCGACGTCGACGGCGCCGTCGCCCCTCTCCAGGCCACGGAAGAGCCCGGCCGTTACCGATGGAAGCGGCCGCTCGCTCACTTCAAAAGTAAAAGTGTTGAGGTTTCGACGAGGGTTGCGGCCCTCCCCTCGAGTCACGGCGACGTCTAGCTGCTAGCCGACGATCACCCGTCGCGCGCCGTCGAAGCTGCGCCCGTACCAGCCCGCAAGGGGGGCGACCGAGACGCGAGTGCCCGAATGCGGCGCGTGGATGAACCGGCCGGAGCCGATGTAGAGGCCGACGTGACCGACGGCGTCGAAGAACACCAGGTCGCCGGGACGCAGGTCCGGATCGCGGAACCGAGCGGCCACGGTCGAACTGCCCAAAGGTGTAGTGCGGGAGCGACACGCCGAAGTGCGCGAACACGAAGCGCGTGAATCCACTGCAGTCGAAGCCGCTTGCCGGGCTCGTTCCGCCCCACTCGTACGGCACGCCCAGGAATCTCCGCGCATACCTGACGATGTTGGCCCGCTCACGTTCGACACGGGCGAGCGTGCGGTCGATGCGGGAGCGCCGCTGCACACCGAGGCGGTGGAGTGATCGCGCACTGTGACTCGCACGCACCTGCGGGCCGTGGAGGCGAATGCGGCGCCACCCGTGCTCGCCGTGCGAGGCGACAGCGGACGGGACGAGCGAAACCACGAACAGGACGAGCACGAGCAGAGGCAGAACGCATGTGCGACGTAGCAGAGGAGGCTCCTTCGAGCTCGGCGGCGCGCGAAGGAATGGCGACGCGCCGCGACAGCTGTTGGCACGCCCATCTCAGCAGAGCTCGCCCGAGACGGTCTCCCCCAGATGGGTCAGTTCGCGCGTCGACGAACTTCGTGACGTGCGCATCGAACCTCGGGGCGTCAGGCGGGCTCGCGCGCGAGCGCGACTACCGGAATGACGCGGCTCGTCTTCGCCGCATACTCGGCGAACGCCGTGTTGCGCGCTGCCTGCGCCGCGAACTCACGGTCGCGCTCCTCGCCGGCGAGCGGCGTCGCAACCGCGTCGAAGCGGTCGGCGCCGACTTCGACCACCACGTGCGGATTCGCACGCAGGTTGAGGAACCAGTCGGGATGCTCGGGCGCGCCGCCCTTCGAGGCGTAGACCAGCAGGCGGTCGTCCACACGGGTGAACACGACCGGGGTCGTGTGCTCACGTCCGCTCTTCCGGCCCGTGGTCGTCAAGAGCAGCAGATCGCGGCCCTCCCAGTGGCCGCCGACCCGACCGCCGTTCGCGCGAAACTCCTCAATGATCCGGCGATTGTGGTCGCTCACGCGGGCAAACCATACCCCCTTGAAATTGAGACACCTTCTCCGGCGCCCGCCCCGTCGGCGTAACCTCGACCGCGCTAAAGCAACGCCCGCCGCGGGCCGATGGAGTAGCCATGAGAGTCGCGCTGGCCACCGTCGTCGCCCTGGCGGTCGGCGTCGTCGTCGGTGCCGCGGCGATGTCGCTCAACCAACCGCAGGCAGCAAGTGCCGCCCACGGCAGGAAGCCGAAGCCTGCCCCGACCGCGTACGTGCCCGCGTGCCCGCGTCCGGTGTACTCGGCGAACGGCAATGTCAACCCACTCTTCTGTCAGATCGACAACCCTGTCGCCCTCAAGTTCTACGAGCGGCTGGCGCCGAGACTCTTCGCGCTCGGGACGGGCGCGACGCCGCAGCAGGTCGGGACGGCGCTCACCACCGCCGCAACGATGCAACACGCAACGAACGCCGAGGCGTGCGCCGCGTACCAGCTCGCCGCCTGGTGGCGGCAGTGGCACTTCGGCGTCGATCCGTCCAAGCCCTACTGCACTTAAGGATCGTCTCGCCCTCGACTGCACGACTACCCTTGCGCATGTGGACGGGGGTGGAGCCTCGACGAGGATGAGCCGTCGAGTCATGGGGGATCTCTGGCTCGGCCATTTCACGGCCGATCTCGCGTCGGGCGCGCTGCCGGCCGTGCTCGTGTTCCTGAAGCCGCTCCTGCACCTCTCGTACACGAAAACCGGTGCCGTCGTCCTGGCGGCGACGATCACGTCCGCGCTCGCGCAACCGCTGTTCGGGCGCTGGTCGGATCGCCATGTGATGACCTGGCTGCTTCCCGTTGGGATCGCGGCGGCTGCGATCGGCATCGCGTTTGCGCCGTCGATGCACAGCTACCCCCTCGTCCTCTTGCTCGTCTCGATCTCCGGGCTCGGAGTCGGCGCGTTTCACCCGGAGGCGATGAAGATCGCGCGCTACGCGAGCGGCGAGCGGCGCGCCAGCGGCATCGCCGTCTTCCAGACAGGCGGCAACCTCGGCATCGCACTCGGCCCGCTGATCGCAGGCGTGGCACTCACGCTGGCGGGCGCGGTCGGCGGCCTCGTGCTGCTCGTCCCCGGAGCCGCGGTCACGTTGCTGCTGGTGCTGCACTTCGCCGCGCTCGCGCGCGTCCGCCGAGCCGGAGTCGCCGAGACGCGCCGGCTAGCCGAGCCGGATCGACCCGGCCCGTTCAAGCTCCTTCTCACCACGATCGGGCTGCGCAGCGTCTCCTACTACGGGCTCTTCACCTTCGTGCCGCTCTGGGAGGTCGCCCACGGCCATTCGAAGGGTTTCGGCACGGCGCTGCTGTCGCTTGTCCTCTTCGCCGGTGCGTTCGGCACGTTGTGCATGGGGCCGCTGGCAGACCGGTATCCGCACAGGATCCTCCTCGCCGCCACCCTGTCCGTCACACCCGTCTTCGTCCTCTTCTTCGTACTCGGAAGCGGCGCCGTCAGCGCGATCGCGATCGTCCTCGCCGGGGCGACCACGGTGAGCAGCTTCGGGCTCACGACGGTCATGGGCCAGGAGTACCTCCCGTCGAGGATCGCTCTGGCCTCGGGAATGACGGTCGGGTTCGCGATGGGGCTCGGCGGCGTGGCGGTGGTCATGCTCGGCGTGGTCGCCGACTCGATCGATCTTCGAGCCGCGCTGCTCTGCACCGCCGTCGCACCCGCGCTTGGCGCACTCATCTCGCTCTTCCTGCCGGGAGAGCCCCGTCGCGTCTCTCGCGTCGATCAGGTCGCGCTGGTCGGCGACTGAGGCTGCCTTCCGCGGTTGCGCCGCCGGCGCACCATTGCGGCTGACGCCACTGCCGACGCCAGGACGAGCCCCGCCAACGCAGCGAGCAGGTACGTCGTTGTCGGGGAGCCGGTCGCAGCCGCCGCGGCAGGAGGCGCGCTCTCCTGCGCGGCCTGAAGCGGAGTCGGCACCGGGCCGTTCGCTCCGGCAGGGACGGAAACGTGCGGGCGGGCACTCGGCTTGGGCCCGTGGCTGACGAGGTGGCGGGCTGCCAGCAGCTCGCGGAAGACGTAGCGGGCTTCGCTCCGGATCAGCGGCTGAGTCGGAAGTGCCGGATGTACCGGCCGTGGCGCAATCACATGCTCTTCGTGCGTCCAGTTGTCGAGATAGGTGGTCGGATCGACGGCTCCGTCGTAGCCGAGATGGAGCAGTTGACGTGGATGAACCTCGAAGTGAAGGTGCGGCGATGTCGTGAACGCGTCGCCGGTGTTGCCGACGAAGCCGATGACCTCGCCCGCTCGCACACGATTGGAGCGAAGATCTGTCGGCGCATAGCCTGAGAGGTGCGCGTAGTAGAACTCGTCGCCGGCACGGTCCCGCACCCAGAGCCGCCACCCGCCGAGCTTCTCCCAGCCGACGCGGTTGATCGTGCCGCTCGCGACGGCGACGACCGGTGTTCCGAGCGCGGCGAAGATGTCGTCGCCGTGGTGCCAGTTGCCCGGCACGTCGCTGCGGAAGGCGCCGTACGTGTCGATGTACTCCGACACGCCCGCCACTGGGAAGACGTAGTGGCGGAAGGCAAGTGGCGGCGTCACCTTCAGCGGCTCGTGCGACGCGGCACCGGGCTTGCGTGCGTGCTTGCGCGCGAGCCTCTTGACCTTGTTCGCCGGCAGACCGACGGCGGCCACCAGCACGACCGTCCCTGCGGGAAAGCCCGCGTGCGCGTGAACGAGATGCACGGCGAGGGCGCCGACGACGATCCCGCCGCTCGGCATGCGCACGCGCGCAGCCGGCCCGACGACGAGGTAGCCGAAGCTCTGCACCGCGACCCTGCCCGCTCGCGCAGCGACGCGTTTGCCGTCGACGTCGAGACCGACGATCGTGGTCGCGACCGTCTTGCCCCTCGTCAGTCCGATCCGATCGGCCGTCACGGCTCCCGCGAACAACGAGAGAGCGTGCAGATGCGCCCGGGCATCGACAGGGCCGCCGGTCGTGCACGCGCGCTCGCTCACGGTCACGGCCGAGCCGGTGACGATCCCGCCACCTGCCCGGTAGACCAGCCGGGCAAGCTGCGCGCGGTCGACGGGGACGCCGCGAACGGCCCGAGCAGCAGCGGATCACGACGCGGGATCAGCAACACGACCGAGGCCACGGGGCACCCGGTCGCAAGTGTGCGCTGGTAGACGGCCGAAGCGTGCTTTACGGCCGGCGCCACCTTTTGCTGCTTCGGCTTCGCCACAGGCTTCGGCTTCGCGTCGGCTTCGCCGCGGCGGGGGGCGCAGGCGGCGGGATGGGAACGGTGGTCGTCGCAGGCGCTGTGGTCGCGGGCGCAGTAGTCGCAGGCGCAGTGGTCGTCGCCGGCGCGGTCGTGGGCGGAGCCGGCGTCGTCGTCGAGGTGCCGGTGGCCGGAGACTGTCGTCGTCGGCGCCGTCGAGGTCGCGCCGGTGGTGGTCGCAGGCGCGGATGTCGACGCGGTCGTCGCGGTGCCGACCGAACGGCGAGCAGGGGCCGCCGCAACCCCGACGACGAAGAGCAACAGACCCACAGCGCCTGCCATCAGCTTCCGCGATGGCACGAGCGCCATTATGGCCTGGCGATACGACGACCGACGTGGGCCGGCGCCGTGAATGACGCATCTGCGTCACCCGCGGCGTGACCATGCTCGGTTAGAAAGGATGCGTCGGCATTTCCGTGCCGGCCGGCGTCTCGCACGCCGACGAAAACGCGCCGCACGGGAGTGAGATGACGAGCACGGACATCGCGGGGCAACCGGGGAACACGCCTCCGAGATCGAGAGACCGACGCAGGCTCGGCTGGACCTCATGGTTCGCCGGCGCGGACAGCCGCGTCCTCGCGCTCGTCCCGAGCGAGCAGAGCTTCCTGGAGGCTCAGGGCCTCGTCATCCTGGCGATGGCGTGCGTCACGGGCTTCGCGGTCGCAGTCGCCGGAAGCGGCTGGTGGAACATCCCGATCACGCACATCCTGTGGCTCGGCGCCATCTGGACGATCGTGATCTGCATCGTCGACCGGCTGATCTACAAGAGCTTCGGAACGAGCCGCCGCACGAATCTCGTGCTTGCCATCCCGCGTGCGGCGCTCTCGGTGATGCTCGCTCTCGTCCTCGGCCTGCCGATGGTGCAGTTCATCTTCAAGCCGTCGATCGCGAACCAGCTGTCGCAGACGACCGCCGTCGACCAGAAGACCGCGCAGACGTCGGCGATCGCCTTCTACCAGCCGAAGATCAAGCAGGCGAGCGCGCAGATCGCACAGATCCAGAGCCACGAGACGACGCTCGAGAACCGGGTCGCGAAGTTCACCCGGCTCTCCGGATGCGAGCGCAACGAGTCCTCGTGTTCGCACACCCACAGGACGGGGTGCGGCCACTGGTGTCGCTACTACGCGCAGCAGGCAGACATCGCGAAGGCGAACCTGGCACAGGACCGTCCAACCGACCGGGTGAAGATCGCCGCGCTGAAGACGAACATCCGGGACTGGCAGAGCCGTGAGGCGAGCGAGACGACGTCGCGCGTCGACTCCATCGCCCGCGACACGGATCTGCTCGCCCGCGCCGAGGCGCTGTCGGCGATCGAGAAGCAGCACCCCGAGGTGTCGCGCTACGTCCTCTTCGTGCTCGGGCTGTTCGTCTGTCTCGATCTCGTCGCGCTCGTGATGAAGCTGTCGCACCTGTTCGTCGGAGGCGCGGTCTACGAAGAAGTGGCCGCAGCGCTCCGCGAGCGAGATCGGCTCGAGGCTCACCGCATCCGCGAGGAGAACACCGTTCTCCGCAAGCGGTACACCGGCGAGGCGCACGCCGACGCCGACGTGGACGAGATTCGCATCGATGCCGACCGTGCGCGCCGAATCGCCGACGAGCAGAAGAAGCTCGCCGCCGGGCCGCACACCGGGCTCGCCGGCGCCACCTCGTAGCGGCAGCGAGCACCGTCAGCTCCGCGCCCGAGTGGAGATCACGCGGGCTCGGCCCCCACCGGTGGTAAAAGCACAGGTTCTCAGGCAACTCACAGCTTCGAGCAGCCGGTTTCTCAGGCGGTTCCCAGCAGCAGATGGCAGGTTGAGCGCATGGAAGCGACCGAACAGCAGGCGAACGGGCCGGCGAAGGTGCTCGTGGTCGACGACGAGCCGTCGATCGTCGATGCCGTGGCGACGGCCCTGCGCTACGAGGGTTTCGAAGTGCGTGAAGAGGCGTCGGGCCGCGGGGCGATGGCCGCCGTCGTCGAGTTCGAGCCGGATCTGATCGTGCTCGACTGGATGCTCCCGGACATCGAGGGCATCGAGGTCGGCCGGCGCCTGCGCGAACGCGGGTTCAAGACCGCCATCCTCTTTCTCACGGCGAGGGACGCAGTGGAGAACAAGGTCGACGCGCTCCGCGCAGGCGGTGACGACTACGTGACCAAGCCGTTCAGCCTGGCCGAGGTGGTCGCGAGAGTGCAGGCCGTGCTCCGGCGCACGGGCGGCGAGCTTCCCGGCGACATCCTGCGCTTCGGCGACCTGAGCCTCGACGAGAGCCGCCACGAGGTCTTCCGGGGCGAGACGCGCGTCGACCTGACGGCGACGGAGTTCTCGCTCCTGCGGTTCTTCCTGATGAACCCGCGACGTGTCCTCTCGAAGGGCCAGATCCTCCAGAACGTCTGGCGCTACGACTTCGGAGGCAACTCGAACGTCGTCGAGACCTACGTCAGCTATCTCCGCAAGAAGCTCGACGCGCTCGGGCCACCGTTGATCCGTACCGTCAGACAGGCGGGGTACATGCTCGAGGCGGAGCGGGACTAGATGATCGAGAGGCGGTCGATGTTCGACCGTTTGTCGCTTCGCGCTCGCCTCTTGCTCGGCGTCTTCGTGATCTCCGCGATCGGCCTGGTGGCGGCCGACGCTGCAACCTATGCGTCGCTGCGCTCGTTTCTGCTCGACCGCGTGGACAAGACGCTCGAGCTCGGTCACGCCCAGGTCGAGCACATCGCCTTCCCAGGCGAAGGCGGCCCGGGCCAGGGGCAGGGACAAGGCCCAAGCGGACAGCAGCCCCCTCGTGGGACCGGCCCGCCGGCGGAGGGAATCGACTGGTATCAGGTGCGCACGCTCACCGGCGACGTCCTCACGAGCGGCTTCCTCGTCGGAGGAGGCTCGGCGCCGAGCCTGCCCGACTCGATCCGGCTTCCGTCGAGCGGCAGCGGGAACGACGGCGAGCGGGCGACCTACTTCACGGTCTCGTCGAAGAGCGGCTCTACGAGCTATCGCGTCCGCGCGTCGATCGAGCCGCAAGAGCCGAATCGCGTCTTCATCATCGCCGCGTCGCTCCACGACGTGTTCGGCACCCTGCACAGGCTGCTCCTGATCGAGCTCGTGGTGACGATCGGCGTGCTCACCGCGATCGCGGGCCTCGGGCTCTGGGTCGTCCGCCTCGGGCTGCGGCCTCTGGGCGAGATCGAGACGACCGCGTCGGCGATCGCCGCCGGCGACCTGTCGCGACGCGTCGAGCGCGCCGAGCCGAAGACCGAGGTCGGGCGGCTCGGGTTGTCACTGAACGCGATGCTGGCGCAGATCGAATCGGCGTTCAAGGCGCGCCAGGCCTCGGAGGAGCGACTCCGCCGTTCGGACCAGAAGCTCCGGCGCTTCGTCGCCGACGCCTCACACGAGCTGCGCACGCCCCTCGCCGCCGTGCGCGCATATGCCGAGCTGTTCAGCCGGGGCGCGGCCAGCCGGCCTGCCGACCTCGAGCGCTCGATGTCGGGAATCACCCGCGAGGCCGAGCGCATGAGCTTGCTCGTCGACGACCTCCTGCTACTCGCCCGGCTCGACGAGGGCCGGCCGCTCGACCGGCAACCCGTCGAGCTCGCCGAGGTCGTCGGCGAAGCCGTCGATGCGGCGCGGGTCGTCGACGCCGATCGAGCGGTCGACGTCGATGTCGAACCTGCGACGGTGATCGGAGATCGCGACCGGCTCCGCCAGCTGATCGACAACCTGTTCGCGAACGTCCGGGCGCACACGCCTCCCGGCACGCCGGTGGCCGTCGGCCTGCATCGGATCGACGGGAAGGCAGAGTTGAGCGTGAGCGACTCCGGTCCCGGTCTGACCGAGGACGAGGCGTCCCAGGTATTCGAGCGCTTCTACCGCGTCGACCGGTCGCGGGCGCGCGCGAGCGGCGGCGTCGGCCTGGGGCTTTCGATCGTCGCCGCCGTCGCCGAGGCGCACGGTGGCGTCGCGACTGCGCGGCCGACACCCGGCGGCGGCGCGACGTTCCTCATCGAGCTCCCCCTAGCCGGCCGCAGCGCCGCCCTTCGTGTCGGGTGAGGTCGCGTACCAGTGGCTCACGCCGTTCGTCTCGTTGCGGTCGACCTTCCCCTGGAGCTGCAGCTGCCGTAGCCTCGTTCCGATCCTCTGCGGCAGCTGACGAACCATCGGGGCATCGTCGCCGTAGAGGGCGCGGCCGACCTCGGCAGCGGTCGCGCCATCCTCACCGGCCGCCTGAGTGAGCGCGCGGAGCAGAAACGGCTCCGCGATGTTCGCCGGGCCGACGATCGTCGGCGGCGCGGCTTCGACCTCTGGCTCCGGCGGGCGCACAAAGACGCGCCGATCCGAGGCGTTCGCAGCGCCTGCGGAGCGCCAGCCCCGGCGAGAGAGCTCGACCGCAAGGCTCTGGAACGCCGCGCTTGCACCCGGTGACTCGTCGAGCGGCAGCTTCGGCTGCCACGGTGCTCTCCACATTCGAAACGGGCGCGAGCAGAGAAACGGCTCCGCGCCCTGCGGGCCATAGGCCTGAAACTGGCCCGATACGTACCCTTTCCAGAGGACGACGACGCATTCGTCGCGGCCCTCCCCCTGACCGTTCGTCTCGTGCAGCACCCTGGACCCCCTCTGGCCGAGAACCAGTGCCCGAGCGCCGCATCTCAAGGCAACCACCCGAGAGTACCGCAAGCAGACTGAGGCTGCTACGACCGCTTCGCGCCTGCGCATTACGATCCCCCGATGCCCCGCCTGCCGCGCAAGGACGAGATCGCGGACGCGTATTCGCGCTCGTTTCGCAGCGGGCGTGAGGAGCGGCGCCTGATCAGCTCCGTCAGCTTCGGAGTCACGTTCGGCTTGACGCGGTTGATCACCCACTCGATCCGAGCCGGCCGAGGGCCGTTTCGCAACATCACGCCGGGCGGACGGCACATCCACCACATGACGTTCGGGATCATCGGGCTGCTCGGAGTCGGCTACGCCTGGCTGAACGAGATCGGCGTCGGCAGCGGCGGCCCCTTCGCCTCACGCTCGACCGCCTTCGCCTACGGTGCCGGCGCGGCGCTGACGCTCGACGAGTTCGCGCTCTGGCTCAACCTGCAGGACGACTACTGGACGAAGCAGGGCCGCGAGTCGATCGACGCGGTCGCGGCCTTCGGAACGCTGCTCGCCGTCTCGGCATCGGGGCACCGGCTCGGCCGCGAGCTCGCACTCGTCGGGCGGCATGCGCTGCACGACATCGACGACGCGGCGGAATAGGGATAGCGGTTGCCCGCGCGACCGGGCATGACTATCCTTTTCGAAGCGATGAGCGAAGCGCGTCTCAATCCATCGATGACCGGCTCCGGTCTGCAGCTGCTTCTCATCCTCCTTCCCCGCTAGGGGAGGCTTCGAGCGACATAACCGTCCGCGCTCCCGCACCAAGGGAGTCGTATGCCTACCCTGGAGGATTCAACGCATGTCGATGCCCTACTGGAAATACCGCCCCTACCCGACCGTCGACCTGGCGGACCGAACCTGGCCGAGCCGAGTCGTCGATCACGCGCCGATCTGGTGCTCGACCGATCTTCGCGACGGGAACCAGGCACTCGTGAAGCCGATGGACTCGGCACGCAAGCAGCGGATGTTCGACCTGCTGGTGCAGCTCGGCATCAAGGAGATCGAGGTCGGGTTTCCGTCCGCGTCGAAAACCGACTTCGAGTTCGTACGGCAGCTGATCGAGGACGAGCGTATTCCTGACGACACGACGATCGCCGTGCTCACGCAGGCACGGCCGGAGCTGATCGAGCAGACGTACGCTGCAATCGACGGCGCGCGACGCGCGATCGTCCACCTCTACAACTCGACGTCGACGACACAGCGCCGTGTCGTCTTCCGGATGGACGAAACCGGGATCGTCGACCTGGCCGTGCGGGCGACGGAGCTGTGCAAGGAGCTCGCCGCCCGGACCCGTACCGAGGTCGTCTTCGAGTACTCGCCGGAGAGCTTTCACGGCACCGAGCTCGAGTTCGCCCTCGAGATCTGCGAAGCGGTGATGGCCATGTGGCAGCCGACGCGCGAAGCTCCGATGATCGTCAACCTGCCGACCACGGTCGAGGTCTTCCCGCCCAACGTGTACGCCGACAGGATCGAGTGGTTCCAGCGTCACGTCTCGGCGCGCGACGCGATCGTCCTCAGCGTCCATCCGCACAACGACCGCGGCACGGCCGTGGCGACCGCCGAGCTCGGGCTGATGGCAGGAGCCGAACGCGTCGAGGGGACGCTCTTCGGCAACGGCGAGCGCACCGGCAACGTCGACCTCGTCACCATCGCGCTGAACCTGCTCACCCAGGGCATCGACCCGAAGCTCGACCTCTCGCGCATCGACGAGGCGAAGCAGATCGTCGAGGACTGCAACGAGCTGCCGGTGCACCCCCGGCATCCGTGGGTCGGCGAGCTCGTCTACACAGCGTTCTCCGGTTCGCATCAAGACGCGATCAAGAAAGGGATGTACGCGCAGCAGCGCGGCGACTCGGAGCTGTGGGACGTCCCCTACCTGCCCATCGACCCGGCCGACCTCGGCCGCAGCTACGAGGCGATCATCCGCGTCAACTCGCAGTCCGGGAAGGGCGGCGTCTCCTATCTGATGGAGACCGAGCACAGCCTCGAGCTGCCGCGCGGCCTGCAGGTCGACTTCGCGCAGAAAGTGCAAGCGATCACCGACCTGCGCGGGGACGAGCTGACCGCGGACGAGCTGCTCGCGGCGTTCCACGAGCACTACCTCGCGTACACGCGACCCTACGCGATCGAGTCGTACACCCACTCGAGCGCGGACGAGGACTGCATCGTCGCGAAGGTGAGCGTCGACGGCGAGCTCCAGGAGGTTCAGGGCGTCGGCAACGGGCCGATCGCCGCCCTCGTCGACGCATTCGACAAGAGCTTCGGCGTCGCGATCCGGCTCCGCGACTATCACGAACATGCGATGGCGGCTGCTGCCGACGCGACCGCGGCCGCCTACATCGAGGCCGACGTCGACGACGATCCGGTCTGGGGTGTCGGCCTGCATCCGAGCATCGTCACGGCGTCGCTTCGCGCGGTCGCCAACGCGGTGAACCGCGCACTTGCCCAGCGCAAGGCGGTCGAGGGAGCAGCCGCGCTCTTCAACTGACTCGCAACCTCGCTGTAACGACCCGTTAACCAGGGTCGGGTTGAGTGCGATCTCGTGCGCCGCGCTCGCCTTCGTCGACCGACGCGCGCCGGCGTGCTTCGCGCGACACCGCTCGTCGTCTACGCCGGGCTCCTCGTCTGGCTGATCGTGCGGCTGCGTGGCGTCCCGGCCTCGCGCGAGCTGCTCGTGATCGTCGTGCTGGCCGGCATCTTCGCGGCGTCGGCAACGAGCATCGGGCGGCTGCGCAAGCTCGTCGTCGGCATCGCGTTCGACTGGTTCCCGTTCGTCGCGATGCTCGCGGTGTACGACCTGATCCGCGGCTTCGCGGACGGACTGTGGCTGCCCGAGCACGCTCGTCCGCAGATCGACCTCGACCGCGCGATCGGGATGGGTGCGATTCCCACGGTCTGGCTGCAGCAGCACCTCTGGCACGGAGGGCACCATCTCCGCTGGTACGACTACGTGAGCTGGCTCACGTACGTGAGCTACTTCTTCCTGCCGACGCTCGTGCTCGCGGTGTTGTGGTGGCGATCGCGCGCCGAGTTCCGCCGCTTCGCGTGGATGGTCGTGGCGCTCGCGTTCGCCGGTTGCGCCACCTACGTCCTCTTTCCCGCGGTGCCGCCGTGGATGGCGGGTCAGGAAGGACTGATTCCGCCGGTCCACCACGTGATCGCCGTCGTCAGCGCCCACACGCCGGTGGTCTCGTTCCAGCCGCTCTGGAAGCGCGGAACGCTCTACTCGAACAACGTCGCCGCGATCCCGTCCCTGCACGCCGCATACACGATGCTCATCGCCCTCTATCTCGCGGGCCGTGTGCACTCGCGCTGGAGGCATCTCCTCTGGCTCTATCCGCTGCTGATGGGATTTGCGCTCGTCTACAGCGGCGAGCATTACGTGACGGACGTGCTGCTCGGCTGGCTCTACGCCTTCGTGATCTACGCGATCGGGTCGAGGCGCCGCCTGCTCCCGCGGCTCTTCCGCATCGACGTTCCGACGACCGAAGCGCGGAGCCCGTCGACGGCCATGCCCGTCGTGGGTGGCGTCCGTCGCCCGACTGTGTAACGCTTATCGCGATGTTGAGGTGGCTGCTCGTCTCGTGGGTCGGGAACGCGATCGTGCTGGCGCTGACCGGCTGGCTTCTGAGCGGCGTCACGTTCCACGGCTCCGCGTGGGCGGTGATCATCGCCGCCGCGGTCTTCGGTGTCCTCAACACGATCCTGAAGCCGATCCTGAAGCTGATCACGCTTCCACTGGCTGTCTTGACGCTCGGGATCGCCTGGTTCTTCGTCTCGCTGTTCACTCTATGGCTGACCGTGCTCTTCGTCCCGAAGTTCGACATCAGCGGATTCTGGAACTACGTCTGGGCGACGATCATCATCTGGGCGCTCAACATCGTCATCGACGCGATCTTCTCCCGCTCGGCCTCGCACGCCACAGCCTGACCCCGAGCACGCGCCGGGAAGTTCACCGCCGTCGTGTGGCGGGCTAGCCCCCGACCGATCGGCATGCTGGCCACGTAGAGCCCTCCTCGGGACGGTCGTAGCGTCGACGACGACCACTCTCGAGGAGGAGAGATGAAGAGGAAACTGATCTGGGTCGTCCTTGCAATGGCCCTGGCCGCCGGCATCGGCGGCGGGGTCGTGATGGCGACGCCCGCGAACGGATTGCAGACGACGACGCTGGCGAAGGCGACGATGGGACCACTGAGCCTTCGTGGCTACTCGCTGGCCGCCAACCACGCGGGCATCTGGGCCGCTTCGATCAACACGCTCGGGGTGTCCGATCTCTACGTGGTCGACAACAAGATCCCGCCGGGCGGCGACACGGGCTGGCACTCGCACCCGGGGCCGAGCCTGATCTTCGTCGTCGCCGGGACCGTGACCAACTACATGAACACGATGAACTGCATGCCGATGACCTTCAGCGCGGGGCAGAGCTTCGTCGACCCGGGCGGCAACGTCGTGCACATCATCCGGAACGAGACGAGCGCGCCGGCGGAGACGATCGCCGTGCAGTTCATCCCTACCGGGATCGGGCGGCGGACCGACGAGCCTGAGCCGAGCGACTGCCACATCTAGACGGCGCGGCGAAGCAGCGGAGGGCGGGTGACTCCGCCCTCCGCTGTGGGCCGACCTATCGGCGGGCGCGGACCCTGATCAGCGCCGGATGCCCGCGTCGTCGAGCGACCTCAGCCGAGCCGCGCGCCGCTCCGCCGGAGACGCTTCCAGACATCCGGCAGCGCCGCGCGCACCTGCAATCGACGCGTGACCTGCCGTTCGGCGAGCCGTCCGGCCACGAACGCCGTCGCGGTCTGCTCGTCGACAACCGTCGACGAGCGGAGGTGCTCCTCCGCGACGAAGGCATCCTGAAACTCGCCGAGAAGATCCTGCAGCGCTTTGGCGTCGTCGACGAACCGGCGCTCTGCGGAGCCGTGCGGCGACGCGAGCTCTGCGGCGTACCGCGCACGCTTGAGCTGGATGCGCAACTTGTGCATCGCAGGATCCGACGGGCGTTTGCCGAGACGCTCCACCGTGCGCGCCAGCCGACGGAACTCCGCGCGCGCGACGCGCTCGAGCCGAACCCGCTCGACCCCGGGCGCAAGCCTGGGCGGCAGTCGGAGGCGCGCGAGGACCAACCGGTACCGGTCGCCGTCCAGCGCCGCGAGGAGTGCGTGCCGGCGCGCGACGCGCTCGTGCTCCAGCTTCTCGACGAGCGACCGGCCGCCCGGCCGGTCGCGCTCGGGAATGCTGCCGAGCTCCTCGTGCACGTGCTCGAGCAGAACATCGAGATCGCGGACAGGTCCGGTGACCTCGCCAAGCTCGCGCAGCGGGGCCGTGAGCAGGCGCCGCCACTCGGGATCGACGAACGCTCGCGTCGCATGGAAGAACGCGCGTGTGCGCCTGGCCGCGACTCGGTGCTGGTGCAGGTTCTCGGGGTCGATGCCAAGCCGTGAGCCCGGATCGTGCGCGACGATCGCCTGCCGTTGCTCCTCGAGCACCTCGCGCAGCCGCATCGCCCCGGGATCGCGGCTGAGCGGAGGGCCGGAAACGAGCGGCTTGCCCGCGACGACACGTTCGACGAGCCTGGCGATCTCGCCGGGCAGCGCCAGCCCGGCGTTGCCGGGCTCCCACTCCTCGACGATCTCGCCGCGGGGAAGACGGAGGCGCCAGACGACTCCGGCCTCGAGCGGGAGCCGCGAGATCGTCATCCCGAGGCGCTCGAGATCGCGATCGATCGTGTCGTAGTCGTGCGCGACCGCAAGCTCCTGCTCGGCGCGCAGCCAGTTCTCGACCGCTGTTCCCGCGTCACCTTCATGCGCAAGCTCGAAGGCGCGGCGGCGGACCGCGTCTTCGTCCGGCCGGAGGAGCCTCGTGATCGCTCACCACGACGATTCCGCGGTCGGCCTACGTCTTCCTGCCTCGGACGAGACCGGCGGCTACCGATCGAGCGATCCCGCACATCGACCTACCCGAGGGCATCCCGGGGATCCGCAGCCCAGACCGCGACCAGGTGATCGTCAGGCGACGAGCAGCGTTGCCGCCGCGCCGACGCCGAGCGCGTACGGCCAGACGCGGTCGAGATTGAGCCAGCGGCGACGGAGGATGCCGACGCCAAAGATCTCGTAGACGAGCACGCCGATCACCCCCGCGACCGCGACCATCGCCGCCGTATGGATGAGCACGGCGCCGGCGAGCGGCGGCAGCGACGACGGCATGAGCATGTCGTCGTGCGATCGCACTCCGATGCCGAGCACGACGGGAATGAGCATGAGCCCGGCACCGTGCGCCGTCGACATCAGGAACGACCACAACGCGAGCTCACGCCGACGCAGGTTCATACCCACCCAGCGGGGGTGCCGGTGGTTGCGGACGATCTGCCGGAGCGCGACGGCCACCAGGAGCGCTGCACCGGCCGTCCGGATCATCGTGTCCGATGCGACGACGCGGAACTCCTCGACCACGAGCACCGTGAGCGCCATCGATGCCGCGTGGCCCACGGCGATCGGGCCGAGCGCCGCGACGACCGCGACACGCGCCCGTGCCTGGAGGCCTCGCCAGACGGCGAAGAGCCAGCCCATCGCGGGGTTGATGCCGTGGAACGCGCCGAGCAGGACGAGCGCGCCGTAGTCCCACCCAGACATGCCTGACGCATGCCCGCCCATGTCCATGCCTGGCATCGGCATGCCGTGCATGGGCATGTGCATCGGGCCCATCAGCTGAAGCAGTACGAGTCCGAGGAGGCGTCGCCGCCCTCGAGGCGAATCTGGTGCGGCAGCCGGCCGTCGAAGTCGACCGTCAGGAATGCTGGATCGAGCTCCAGGCCGCCGGCCGGGCCGACGTCGAGCTTGGCGATCCACCCGTCGAGGCCGGCCGGATAGAACTGCGCGTCCCAGGCCGAGTACAGCGAGTTGGAGACGTAGACGCGCCGACCGTCGCGACTCACCTCCACCATCTGCGGACCACCTTTGAGCGGGCCGGAGGCGGGATGCGAAGCCCGCGAGACGATCCCGCCCAGCCTGACCTTCCCGACGAGCTTCGGATCGAAGGGATCGCCCACGTCGTACTGAAGGAAGTCGCCCGTGCCCCAGCAGCTGACATAGAGGAAGCGGTCGTCGAGCGAGAGGTTGATGTCGGTCACGAGCGGCGGCACCGCACCGAACCCCTGCAGGAGCGGCGGCAGCAGCTCCGGTTCGGCAGGCTCGGCCGGGATCGTGATCGCCTTGCGAATCTGCCACTCACCGTTCTCGCGATACCAGTGCCAGACCGACGCGGAGAGGTCGGCGGTCGAGACGACGACGCCGACGAACCCCCACTCGCGCCGCGGGTCGTGCGCGGGACGAAGCTCGAGCACCATCTGCTGGTCGGCGCCGACGTCCAGCGTCTTGATGTGCTTCGCGCGGCGAAGGTCCCACACGTGCATCGCGTGCCCGTACTCGCCGGCGAGGAGCTTCTCCGGAACGACGCCGTGCTCGAACATGGCGGGTGTCGCCCATTCGCTGGAGACGAGCGTGTCCTGGTTCAAGTGCCACCAGAAGTCGTACTGGTAGCGCTGCGGCCCCTTTTCTGCCTCCCACGGCCCGAGCGGCTCGAACGTCTCGCAGTCGAGCTTGAAGATCCCACCCGCTTCGTCTGCGCTGTTCGCGCCACCGAGCCCGCTCATGTAGATCGCGTCCGGCCCGCAGTGCGACGTGTGCGGCCGCGAGTAGCCGGTCTTGCCGATCAGCTCCTCCGGCTCGATCGTCTTGACGATCTTCGGCGCGCGCGGATCCTCTTTCGTGTCGATCACGTAGGTCCACGAGGACGCGACCCCCGGAACGACGAGGTAGCGGCGCTCGACGTGCGGCCGCGGCGCCGTCGGGCACAAAGCGGCGCTGCACGCATTCCAACCGAAGTGGTGCAGCTCGTCTCCCGGCACCGCCACGGCGACGGTCGAGACGATCTGCCCATACGTGTCTGACCCGGGCTCGAGATCCAGCACACCGAGCGCATCGGGACGCGACGTCTGGTCCGGCTCGAGCAGCGCGACGTACGCGAGGGTCTCTGCGGGTGCCTCCATCGCGAGGGACGGCGACGGGTAGAAGCTGGGATCGGGCGTCCAGCGGGCCATGACACCTCCTGAAACGTTTCGTTGCGGCAAAACTCTACTTCTTGAAGTGAGGGCCGAGACGCGCCTGGCCCCACCCAGACATTCACAGAACCCTTACTGCAACGCCATGGCGCCAGCCCGTAGCGTGGAAGCGACTGACCGCGAAGGAGGGACGCCTATGTCAGGGCACGAGCACGAAGCAGAGCAACAGCACCTGCTGCTGATGGTGGAAGCCGCGCAGCGGGCCGGCCGCTCCGAAGCCGAGATCGAGAAGATCGTCGACGACGCCCGTGAGAACGACGCCGCGCTCGAACACGCTGCATAGCCGTCGAGCGACCGCTGAGTTTCACGTCGGCTCCCGGTCTGATGCTAGGACCTTCGAGACATCCAGGAGGAGACGACATGGCCAGTAAGCTGCACCTCACCGAGCTCGGGCGCGTCGCAGTTCCGGCAGCCGACCAGGACCGTGCACTCGAGTTCTACGTCGGAACGCTCGGGTTCGACCTGCGGTCGGACGAGACGTTCGCCGACGGCAAGATGCGTTGGATCGAGGTCGTTCCGCCCGCAGGCGGCGCCGCGATCGCACTCGCCCCGCCGATGGAGGGAGGAGCGACCTCCGTCGACACGGGGATCGTGATCTCGACCGGAGACATCGAGGCCGATCACGCGACGCTGAAGGCGGCAGGCGTCGACGTCGATCCCGAGATCGCCCGCTGGGGCGGCCCGGTGCCGCCGATGTTCAGGCTCCGCGACCCGGGCGGCAACACGTTGACGATCGTCGAACCGGTCGCCTGATTCGAACAGAGCAACGGTGCCTGGCACCAAGGTGCCAGGCACCGTTGTTCGATCGGCTACGACAGGGCCCGCAGCAGCTCCGCCACCGACCAGGCCTGGAACGGGCACCCGGTCGCGAGGTGCGGTGAAGCGCCGTCGGTGGTCTCCGAGACCGAGCCGACACCCCAGTCCGCGAGATGGGCCTCGAGGCCGTCGAGCATGCCGTCGGTCGAGACGCCTGCGGTTCGCGCAGCATCGACGTAGGGGCCGATCAGCCAGGGCCACACCGTCCCCTGGTGGTAGGCGGCATCGCGCTCGGCAGGCCCGCCCCGGTGGTATGGCCGGTACCGGGGATCGTCGGGTGCGAGCGAGCGGAGCCCGAGCGGCGTCAGCAGCGAGCGCCGGCAGACGTCGACCACTGCTGCAGCAGCGTCCGCCCCGAGCGGCCCGTTCGGCAGCGAAACGGCCAGAAGCTGGTTCGGACGGACCGACGGGTCGTCGCCCCCGGGACCGTCGACGACGTCGAAGAGCCCACCGCCGTCCGGACGCACGAAGCGGCGGACGAACGACGAAGCAGCGGTATCCCGCAGGCTCTCGAATCCGCGGACGACGTCGAGCACGCGCAGCCAGAGCGCGTTGACCTCGACGGGCTTGCCGACGCGTGGCGTGACGGGCACGCCGTCGATCCGTGCGTCCATCCACGTGAGTGCGATGCCCTCTGCACCCTGGGCGAGCAGGCCGTCGGACGGATCGACGCGAATCCCGTATCGCGTCCCGTCCACGTGATGGCGCACGATCTGCGCGAAGGTCGGGGCAAGCTCCGCACCCAGGTCGTCGTCGCCGGTGACCGTCACATGACGTCCTGCCGCGTGGACGAACCAGAGCGTGCCGTCGACCGTGTTGTACTCGAGCGAGCCGGTGTCGGCGGTGTTCGCGAGCATCCCTTCCGAGACCGTCGCCGCGGACGTGCGGAGCACCTCGCGTCCCTCGTCGTAGCGGCCGGTGGCGAGATAGAGCCCCTCGTACGACGTCATCAGGTCGCGAGACCACTCTCCGAACCACGGATACCCCGCAACAGCCGTCGGGCGACCGCCCGTGGTGATCGCGAACTGATCGGCGGCGAGAACGAGCTGCTTCTCGGTCTCGTCCGTCGCCCCGGCGTGTCGCACGAGCTCGCCGGCGCGGCGGCGAGCTGCGCCGACTATGACACTCGCCATGGGTGCGAGCCCGTTGAACGACGTCGCCGACGCAACCACCTCGTGGCAGCCGCCCGGCTCCAGTTCGGCGACGAACGTGCCGGCGGCCCACAAGTCCTCGCGATCGGAGAGGCCGCGCGCAGCTTCCTCGCGCGCACGGACGTCCCGATACCAGCTTCCGCCGCCGTGCCAGCCGAGACCGTCGACGCGGTAGGCGCCCTCGAACACGAACCCTCCCGCCGTCACGTCGATCGCGGGCGGCCCGTCGGCATGCCGTTCGCCGTGGACGCTCCGCCACGTGCAGAGCGGCGTCAGCTCGAGACGCACCGGACGATCGGCGGCGACGAGACGATGGACGATCGCGACGACGGGCGCGCCGTGCACCATCGCGATCTCGCGCTCCACGACGATGCCGCCGATCTGCCAGCGCCAGCGCGGAACACCGTCGGCGAGATCGAACGAGACGAGCAGCTCGTGCCCGCGCGGATCGACCGTGCCGCTGCCCCACTCGTCCGTCGCCAGGCGAAACCGGGCGTCACCCGAGACGACGACCGGGTCGAGCGCGGCCAGCCCGAGCATGCGGTTGGCGGGCCCGTCGACCGCCACCGCGAGCAACCCGTGATAGCGCCGCGTGCGCAGCCCGGCGACGGTCCCCATCGCATAGCCACCGACCCCGTCGGCCACGAGCCACTCGCGGCTCGCGGACTCCTCGAGGGTCCCGCAGGCCTGCGGTCCGAGACGAATCGTCACCGGTGGGCCGGGGCGTCTGCGGACATCAGCTCTCCGAGCGTCGGGACAGGGCCGCCACGAGCGCGCAGGATCAGCTCGGCGACGACCCCTGTCCACCCGGTCTGGTGACTCGCGCCGAGACCGGCGCCGTTGTCGCCGTGGAAATACTCGTTGAAGAGCACGTTGTCCTTCCACGCCGGATCCTCCTGCAGGCGCTCGACCCAGCCGAAGCAGGGACGCCGACCGTCCGCGCCGACCGTGAAGAGCGCGATCAACCGCTCGCGCAGATCGGCGGCCGCCTCCTCCAACGTCGACTCGACGCCCGAGCCCGTCGGATACTCGACCCGTAGCTCGTCCTCGAAGAAGCGCGCGTACCGTCCGAGCGCCTCGACGAGCAGGAAGTTGACGGGCATCCAGACCGGTCCGCGCCAGTTCGAATTGCCCCCGAACATCCCGGTCGTCGATTCGGCCGGCTCGTAGTCGACCCGCGCCGAGGTTCCGTCGACGTCGAGTGAGAACGGGTGCTCCGCGTGCCAGCGTGAGATCGCCCGCAGACCGTAGGGCGAGAGGAACTCGGCCTCGTCGAAGAGACGCTCGAGCACGCGAAGCACACGGGTGACCGAGACGACGCCGAGCAGCATGCGCCGGCTGCCCGGTGTCCCGCGGACCGCATGGGCGCCGCTCAGGAGCGAGGCGGCCTTCTTGTTCATCGTCTCGGCCCGGTCGACGACCTCCTCGTCGATCGCAGCAACGCCGAGCAGCGGCAGCACGCCGACGATCGACCGCACCTTGACCGGGAAAGAACGGCCGTCCGCCAACCGGAGCTGGTCGTAGAAGAAGCCGTCCGTCTCGTCCCAGAGATCCTGCGAGTCGAGCGCCTCCTTGATGAGCGCGAAGTGCTCGAGGAACTTCAAGACGAGATCGGTCGCCGGTCGCCCCCGCCGCGTGAGGATCGAGGCGATCGCCGCCATCGTCAGCGCGTAGAACCCCATCCAGCCCGTGCCGTCCGACTGCTCGAGCAGCTGCCCCTCGGCCAGGTGGGAGCGGTCGATCGGCCCGATGTTGTCGAGACCGAGGAAGCCGCCTTCGAAGATGTTCGAGCCGTCGCGATCCTCACGGTTCACCCACCAGGTGAAGTTGACGAGCAGCTTGTCGAAGATCCGGCTCAGGAACGCGTCGTCGCGGCCTCCGTCGATCGCGAACACCTCGATCGCCGCCCAGGCCTGCACCGGCGGGTTGACGTCGTCGAACGACCACTCGTAGGCGGCGAGCGCGCCGTTCGGGTGCTGGAACCACTCGCGGCAGAGCAGCGTCAGCTGGTACTTGGCGAATCCCGGATCGACGCGCGCGATCGCGATGCAGTGAAACGCGAGATCCCACGCGGCGAACCACGGGTACTCCCACTTGTCGGGCATCGACATGATGTCGAACGCGTCGAACGTTCTCCAGCGCGCGTTCCGGCCGCCGAGACGCGAGGCAGGTGGGGTGGGCTGGGTCGGGTCACCGTCGAGCCAGCGGGCGACGTCGTAGTAATAGAGCTGCTTGCTCCACAGCATCCCCGCCAGCGACTGGCGCAGCACGAGTGCCTCGTCGACGGTCGCTGCGGCCGGCGTGAGCTCGTCGTAGAACTCGTCGGCCTCCGCAAGACGTGTGCTCGCGATCGCGTCGAAGTCGCTCCACGGGTCGCCGCCGCGATCGGTCGGCCGCAGACGAACTCGCACGGTCGCCGTCTGTCCGGGAGCGATGTCGATGCGGTACCAGAAGGCCGCCTTCGTCCCTGCTCCGGCCGCGACAGTCTCGGTTCCGGCGACGACGTGATCCGCGATGCCGTCCTTGGGCGTCGCAGTCGCCGACGCAGTGCCGAAGAGGCGCTCGTCGTTCGTCTCGTTGTCGCAGAAGACCACGGTCGGCGTCCCCTCCGCTACCAGCTCGAGCGGACCAAGGAACGGGTGCTCGGTGACGAGGCGAGCCGCGCCGCCGGCGCGGAGCTGCGGCTTCTCGCCGTCGAGCTCCCACGCCCACGTGTTCCGGTACCACGCCGTCGGCAGGACATGGATCGTCTCGGTGTCCGGCCCGGCGTTCGTCACGCGGATCGTCATCAACAGATCGTGGGGATCGCCCTTCGCGTAGTCGACCTCGACGATCCAGTAGCGGTCCTCGTCGAACACACCGGTGTCGAGCAGCTCGTACTCGGGATCGAGCTTTCCGCGCCGAGCGTTCTCTCCAACCAGATCGTCGTACGGAAATGCCCGCTGCGGGTAGTGGTACCGCCACCGGTTCCAGGCGTGACTCGGGAGCGCGTCGAGGTACCACCAGTACTCCTTCGCATCCTCGCCGTGGTTGCCCTGATTCCCGGTGAGGCCGAAGATGCGTTCCTTGAGGATCGGGTCGCGTCCGTTCCAGAGCGCGAGCGCGAGGCAGAGCCGCTGCTCGAC
Source organism: uncultured Thermoleophilia bacterium (assembly GCA_963774355.1). GTDB lineage: Bacteria > Actinomycetota > Thermoleophilia > Gaiellales > Gaiellaceae > PALSA-600. The sequence continues at coordinate 256,642 of CAVZER010000010.1, forward strand.
GTCGGAGAAACCGGCCAGGCCGTCCTCGCCCCATCGATACGCGCGGGAGCGCGCGTGGTCGTGTGGCAGGTACTCCCACGCCGTGCCGTCCGCGCTGTAGTCCTCGCGTACCGTCCCCCACTGGCGTTCGGAGAGGTACGGGCCCCAGTGGTACCAGTCACCCGCCTGCCGCAAGCCGTTCTCGAGTCGGCCGAACGTCTCGACGCGGTCGCGTTCCACGCTCATTGCTCCATCCCCCTCATCTCGTTCGGGACCACGTGCTCGTCGCGCGCCGATCATGCCGTCCGCCGGGCCGGCGCGTCACCGGTTCACGGAATCGAAACACGATCGACACCAACACGCACCGACGAGTGTACGGCGACGCGAGGGAACAGCCTCGCCGCACTTCCGTGACCACGCCGTAACCACCGGCGCGCGTAGCGTGCGGTCGGCCACAGGTGTGCCCCTCACGGGGGTGGGGGCACGACGCCACCCGGGCTCCGCGGTGGGCTTGCAGTCCCACCGCGTCGAGCCGGGCGCGTTCCTCAGCCCGCGGTCACCGGATCGCCCTCCGGGCAGGCGGCGTTCACGTAGCCGGAGCGGAACGGCCGCGCGTCGCCCGTCCGCTCGTCGTAGACGTGCCGGAGCACGCAGCCCGTGTCGTTCGCGAGCAGGTGGATCGAGACCGACGTCTCCGCCGAGGTCGTTCGCACCCGGTGGACGTCGGTGTCCGGGGGGACGAGCGCGTACCAGTCGCCGGGCTCGAGTGGGCGCCGCCTGACCGGATCGAGGCCGCCGCCGGGGAGCGGCCGGTACAGCTCCTCGTCCTGATTGCCGCGAAAGAGGCCGACGAGGCCCCACGCTCCGTGATCGTGGATCGGCGTCCGCGAGCCGGACGGCACGACGAGGCTGAAGAGGCAGAGCGCTCGATCGGCGGATCGGAACAAGAGCCACTGTCCGATGCCGCCGCCCATCCCACTCGCGGGGGCGTCTTGCTGGTAGCGCTCGGGAAGCCATCCGGGCGACGCGAGGAGCTCGCCGAAGTGCGGCTCGATCGCTGCGATCGCCTCCGCCGGAGACAGCGCGCCGGCGATCTTGGCGCGCACGGCCTCGACGAAGATCCGCACCTTCGGCGTGTCGAGCACGTACTCGTCGGACTCGAGCGGCTCGAGCCGATGCGCGCCGTGATCGTGCAGGTCACACACGTGATGTCACGCGAAGCCGATGACGCTGCGGATGCCGTCCTGTCGTTCCATCAGCTCGAAGCCCCGGTTCACGTCGTCCAACGTGAGCCGATGGGAGATGAACGACTCGACGTCGATGTCTCCGGCGAGCCAGCGGTCGACGAGCAGCGGCACGCCGTCGCGCCCCTTCACGCCGCCGAACGACGAGCCTGCGACGCGGCGGCCGGTGATCAGGAACCGGGGGACCACCTCCAGCGTCTCGCCCCTACCTGCAACCCCCGCGACCGTGCAGAGGCCCCAGCCCATGCGCGCCGACTCGACCGCCTGCCGCATCACGGCGACGTTGCCGGTCGCCTCGAAGGTGAAGTCCGCACCGAAGCCGCCGGTGAGCTCGACGATCCGCTCGACGGCGTCGGGGCCGCCCACAAGCGTCTCGGTCGCACCGTGCCGCGTTGCCAGTGCCAGCCGCTCGGAGGAGAGGTCGACGCAGACGATCCGCGCCGCGCCCTGCAGCCGGCAGCCGATCACGGCACCGAGCCCGACCATGCCGGCGCCGAAGACGACGCACGTCGAACCGGCTTCGACCTTCGCGGTGTTCATCGCCGCGCCGAGCCCGGTCGAGAGCCCGCAGGCAAAGAGGCACGCGCCCTCGAACGGCGCGTCGGGCGTGATCTTCGCCAGTGCGATCTCGGGCATCACCGTGTACTCGGCGAACGTCGACGTGCCCATGAAGTGCCGGATCGGCTCTCCGCCGCGCGAGAGCCTGCTCGTGCCGTCCGGGAGGTATCCCTTGTTCTGCCGCTCGCGGATCGCCAGGCAAAGATTCGTCCGCTCGCTGAGACAGTGGACACACTCGCGGCATTGCGGAGAGAACAACGTCACGACGTGGTCACCGACCCGGAGCGACGTCACGCCGGCCCCGACGCGCTCGACGACGCCTGCTCCCTCGTGGCCGAGGACGGTGGGGGCGTATCCGGATGGATCGGCTCCCGACGCCGTGTACAGGTCGGTATGGCAAACGCCGCAGGCGGCGAGCCGCACGAGCACCTCGCCGTCGCGCGGCTCGTCGAGATCGAGCTCCTGGATCTCGAGCGGCGCTCCGAACTGCTCGAGAACGGCTGCCTTGATCTTCACAAGCGGTGGCGAATCAGTGAACGCGCTGCGAGATTGCAAGCAGCACGGCGGACTTCACCCGCGCATCGCGACGACGGATGCGGCGAGGACGGCACGCGAGACCATCTCGAAACGCTACGACCGGACAGGGCAAACGTCAACTCGACCCAGCCCACCCCGCCGTCGGCATTGTTGAAGGGCCAGTCGCCAAGCGAAAAGGAGTCGATGACATGAAGCACGGATCACTCGGGGGGCTGGACGTCTCGCGGCTCGGCCTCGGCTGCATGGGGATGTCTGCCTTCTACGCGGGGGCGGGCACCGACGACGCCGAGTCGATCCGCACCATCCAGCGAGCGCTCGATCTCGGGATCACCTTCATCGACACGGCCGAGATCTACGGCCCGTATACCAACGAGGAGCTGGTCGGCCGTGCGATCGCTCAGCGTCGCGACGAGGTCGTACTCGCGACCAAGTTCGGATTCATCACGCATCGCGACGGCGGGCGGCGCGGGTTCGACAGCTCACCCGAGAACATCCGGATTGCGCTCGACGGTTCGCTCGAACGTCTCGGTACCGACTACGTCGACGTGTACTACCAGCACCGAGTCGACCCGAACACACCGATCGAAGAGACCGTCGGTGCGCTCGCAGACCTCGTCGGGGAGGGGAAGGTCCGGTACATCGGCTTGTCGGAGGCGGGCCCCGAGACGATCCGCCGTGCGCAGGCCGTCCATCCGATCGCCGCGCTCCAGACCGAGTACTCGCTCTGGACGCGCGATGCCGAGTCGGAGATCCTGCCGGTCGTCCGCGAGCTCGGGATCGGGTTCGTCGCCTACTCACCGCTCGGCCGCGGCTTCCTCACCGGACGCTTCCGCTCGACGGGCGACCTGGAGGCGGGCGACTTCCGCAGCGATAGTCCGCGCTTTCTCGAGCAGAACCTCGAGCAGAACCTGCGTATCGTCGACGAGGTCGAGGCGGTCGCCGCAGCCGCAGAAGCGACGCCGGCCCAGGTCGCGCTCGCGTGGGTGTTGTCGAAGGGAGACGACATCGCGACCATCCCCGGCACGAAGCGCGTCTCGCGTCTCGAGGAGAATGCCGGTGCAGACGCGCTCGAGCTGACGCCCGAGCAGCTTGCGCGGCTCGACGCGGTGCCCGCGCCCGTGGGTGACCGCTACGCCGACATGACGCCGATCGGCCGCTAGAGAGACGAGGGCGTAGAGACCGTCAGGTGGAAGCCGGAGCGGCGGGCAGCCGGCGGTAGGTGCCCTCGACGTCCCGCATGCCCGGGATGAACAGCGCGCCGAGGGTGGCCGCCGCGCCGATCAATCCCGCTGCGACGAGCGTCGCCCGCACCCCGACGATGTCGGCGACCGGGCCGGTGATCGCGTACGAGAGCGGCAGGAGGCTGATCGAGATCAGCCAGTCGAGGCTCGAGACGCGACCGAGCAGGCTCGTCGGCACGTGACGCTGCTTGATCGTCGACCAGAAGATCGTCCCGACGGCCTCGAGCGCGTTGAAGAGCAGGCAGGCGACCATCAGCTGCGGGATCGTCCGTGCGAGGCCGTAGCCGACCACGGCGAGCGTCGCCACCGTCCAGCAGAGGTACATCCACGTGATGTCGCGCTTCGGCTGGCCACGCTGGCCGACGACGAACGCCGCTCCCACCGCGCCCACTCCGCCGGCCGCGAACACGAGCCCGAGCTCGCTCGGCGATCCATGGAGGATGTTCTTCACCATGAACGGCACGAGGGTCTCGGTCGGACCGAGGAACGCGAGATAGGCGATCGCAGCCGACAGCAGGGTTCCCCAGAGCCAGACGTTGCGCCGGACGAACCTCCACCCGTCGCCGAGCGCGGCGACGGTCGACTCCGGCGCCGATGCGGCAATTGCGACATGCCGAAGCCCGAGCACCGTGAACGCCGAGATGACGAACGACACGGCGTCGATCGCGAACGCCGCGCCGACGCCCAGGAAACCGATCAGCCAGCCTCCGAGCGCGGGCCCGATCAGTCGCAGCGCGATCGGCCGGACGAACTGGTCGAGCGCGTTCGCCTGCGGGAGATCGTCCGAAGGGACGATCGTGGGCACGATCGACTCGAAGGCGGGCGTGAAGAAGGCGGCGCCGACCCCGTACGCGGCGACGATCACCGCCAGCATCGCGAAGTCGAGCACGTGCGTCAGCGCGAGCGCAGCGAGCAGGCCAACCACGAGAGCACGACCGAGGTCGGAGAAGAGCAGCACCCGGCGGCGGTCGAAGCGGTCGCTGATCACGCCGCCGACGAGCAGGCAGGCGATTGTCGGGACGGTCATCGCAATCCCGACGATGGAGAGCGCTGCCGGCGAGTTCCACAGCGAGTACGCCGTCCATGCGATCGCGATGAGGAAGATGCCGTCACCGACCAGCGACGCTGTCATGCCGGTCCAGAGCAAGCGGAAGTCGCGCGAGCGAAGCGGCCTCAGTAGACCGATGCGGGACGTGCCGCCTGGGCGGTCGAGCCCTTCGAAGTTATGCTTCATCGGAGTCGAACTGCGCGGAGATCGACTCGCCGTGGCCGCCGAGATACTCGTTGAGCGGGCCCTGCGGCATCGGGCGCCCGAAGAGGAAGCCCTGACCGAGGCCGAAGCCGAGGCTCTGCAGTGACTCGATCTGATCGTGCCGTTCGATTCCCTCGGCGACGACCTCCAGGCCGAGCCGCTCTCCGATCGCCATGATCGCCGCGGCCAGTCCGTTGTCGTCGATGCCCCCGCCGAGGAACGAGCGGTCCATCTTGATGATGTCGACCGGTAGCCGGCTCAGGTAGCTGAGCGACGAGTAGCCGGTGCCGAAGTCGTCCATGGCGATGCGCACACCGAGCGCCTTGAGCCGGTGCAGGCGCTCGGCAGCAACGTCCGCGTCCGCCAGCATCACGGTCTCCGTCACTTCGAGAACGAGGCACGACGGAGCCAGACCGGTCGTCACGAGGATCTCGTGGATGTCGTCGACGATGCCCTCGGCCTGCAGCTGCTTGACGGAGAGATTCACGCTCATACGGAGCGGCTCGGGCATCGGGAAGCGCCTCTGCAGCTCGACCGCTTTGGTGCAAGCCTCTTCGATCACCCACTTGCCGATCGGGATGATCAGACCGGTCTCCTCGGCGAGCGGGATGAACTGGGCAGGCTGGATCAGACCTCGAATCGGGTGGTGCCAGCGGAGCAGCGCCTCGACGCCGTAGTCGCTGCCCGAGCTCAGGTGCACGACGGGCTGGTAGTAGACCTCGAGCTGGTTCAGCTCGAGTGCCTGCTGCAGCTCGGCACGTATCTCGAGCCGCTCGACCACCCGCTCGTGCATGGCGGGCTCGAACATGCGGTATCGACCCTTGCTGTCGCGCTTCGCCATGTACATCGCGACGTCGGCGTTGCGGAGCAGCTCTTCCGCGTCCTGCGACAGAAGATCCTCGTCGCTGATGCAGATGCCGATGCTGGCGCGCGGATAGACCTGCTTGCCGTCGATCTCCGCAGCGGCCTCGAGCTCGGAGAGCAGCCGTTCGGCGATCAGCGCCGCCTCGTCGGAGCCGCTCACGCCGTCGAGGAGGACCGCGAACTCGTCGCCGCCGAAGCGCGCAACGGTGTCGGCGGGACGGATCGACCGTTCGAGCCGGCGCGCCACCTCGAACAGCACGGCGTCGCCGGCCTGGTGCCCGAGGCTGTCGTTGACGGTCTTGAAGTCGTCCAGGTCGATGAACATGACCGCGATCAGGGAGCCCTTGCGCACGGTCGACCGCAGCGCATGGCCGACGCGATCGGCGAACAACGCGCGGTTGGCGAGATCCGTGACCGGATCGTGGAATGCCTGATGGGCCAGCTGCTCCTCGAACGCCTTGCGCTCGCTGACATCGCGGCTGTTGAGCACGATCCCCTGGATGTGCTCGTCCTCGAGCAGTTGCGTGTGCTGGACCTCGAACTGGAGCCAGCGGCCGTCGTGGTGACGCAGCGAGCAGTCGAACGTGTGCGACTCCGCCCCGGCACCCGACCCGGCGCTGGTCATCGGCTCGAGACGCGAGCGATCGCCTTCGGGCAGCAGCGCATCGAAGCGCCCTCCTTCGATCTCGTCGACGGCATAACCGAGCACGCGCTCGATCGACGGGCTCTGATAGGTGACGACCCCATTCGGGTCGAGCACCGTGATCAGGTCGCTCGAGTGGGCGACGAGCGAGCGGAAGCGCGCCTCGCTCTTCTGACGGTGGAGGTTCTCGGCCAAAGACGCGGCCTCGAGAGCCAGCGAGACCTGTGAGGCGAACGCCTCGAGCGAGTCGAAGATGTCGGCCGGCACATGCGTCGGCGACTGCACCACGATTGCGCCCTGATCCTCGTCGCGCACCGAGAGCCTCACGACGAGCGTGTTGCGCGCTTCGCCGAGGCCGAGCGAGACGAGCGCCTGCTCCGTCGGCGTGACCACGGTGACGTACTCGCGCCCGCTCGTCTGCGACTGGATCCAGCGCGCGGCGTCGGGCGAGATGTCCCAGCTGCCCGCGCCGTTCGAAGCTGCGACCTGTGCACCTTCCGGGGTCCAGAGGACGAGCCGTACCTTCGCCGAGGGCCCGACGATCTGGGCCGTGGATGCGGCGACCTCGTCGTGGACGCTGGCCCGACCGACCGCTTCGACCAACGCGAGGCCGGCGTGGCGCAGCGCGAGCTCGCGCGCGGTCGCGCGTTCCTCCTGGCGAACGAGCCCGGCCATGCGCAGCACGACGAGCAGGAAGAGGATCGCCGACGCTCCGATCACGACGAGCAGGTCGGTGTTCCCGAGCTCTTCGACGAAGTGGATGCCGGGCGCGATCAGGCACGCCGTCGCGAGCAGCGCGAGCCTTGGTGCGGTCAGGCGGGTGCGGGTGTCCGCAGCCGGCTCCTCGAGCCCGCGCATCGAGGGGTGCAGTGCCGCAGCGCCCCAGAGCACGAGGTAGGCGAGCCAGCCTGCGTCGTAGACGAGCTGGTGGTTGTACGTGCCGGCGAGGAGGGCGTAGTTGTACGCGCAGTCGGTGGCGAGCAGGCCGACCGTCCCGGCCACGAGCAGGTAGAAGGCGGGCCCCTTCGCTCCGACCTGCACAGCGAAGCGGATCAATGCCCCGAGCAGCAGGACGTCACCGAGCGGGTACGCGACGGAGACGAGCTTCGCGAGGATGGTCAGGCCGGAGAGATGGAGGTTCGGCGCGACGAGGAACACCCACGAGAGGAGGGCGAAGCCCACGGTGAGGATCAGGGTGTCGACGACGGCGGCGCGGTCGCGGCCGTGCGGATCCCGCCGGCGCACGAGCAGCATCAGCCCGGTGAAGAGCGCCGGGTAGACCGAGAGATAGATCGCGTCTCCGGCCGAGGGGAAGCCGACCTTGCCGCCGAGGAGATCGGGATACGTGTACGTGTAGAAGTCGCCCGCGACGTACAAGGTCTGACCGAGGAGGATCAGCAGCCAGGCGAGGACGGCCTTCGGCCGGTGCAGCCGGATGCCCGTTGCGATCGCGACGAGCGACGAGAGACCGATCACGTTCACCACGACCGCGTAGCCCTTGAGCGGCGGTACGAACAGGTACGCAGCGGTGAGGCCGGTCAGCACCACGATGTACCAGGCCCAGAGCGTCCGGCGCCCGGGGGCGAGGGTGCGCAGGAGCGTCATGCGGCCTGTTCCGCGGGTGGTTGCAGGTCGAACGAGTCGGCGAGCATCCCCAGCACGTCGATCAACCGGTCGACCTCGGCCTCCGAGTTGGCGGCCGTGAGCTGTACGCGAAAGCCGACCTCAGAGCGCGGCACGAGCGGATACGCCGCGAGGGTGACGTAGATGCCTTTCTCGAAGAGGAACTTCCCGACGTCGCCGATCTGGTCGGCGTGCTCGAGCGGCACTTCGACGATCGGCAATCCGTGCCGATTCGGCGTCCGCACTCCGAGGTGATCGAGGCAGTCGAGCACCCGCTGCGTCTTCGCCCAGAGGTCGGTGCGCAGCTCGTCACCGCGCCGCTCGTTGACCTCGAGCCCGGTGAGGGTCGTCGCGAGCGACGCGATCGGAGACGGGCCGGAGTAGAGGTACGGCGGCGCCGCCGTCTTCAACAACCGCTTCATCTCGGGCGGACAAGCGATGAAGGCGGCGAGGGACGAGTACGCCTTCGAGAGTCCGGCAACGAGCACGATGTTCTCGTAGCTCTCGCCGCAGTAGCGAACGATGCTGTTCCCGCGACGGCCGTACGGCGACGCGTCGTTGTCGCTCCGCTCGCCGATCAGGCCGAAGCCGTGAGCGTCGTCGACGTAGAGGATCGCGCCATGCTCGCGGGCGAGTGTCGCGTAGGCCGAGAGATCGGCGACGTTGCCCGTCATGCTGTTGACGCCGTCGATGCAGATGAGCCGCGCCGACGAGGTGTCCGCACGCAGCAACGACTCGAGCTCGGTGAGATCGTCGTGGTCGAAGCGCTTGAGGGTGGCACCGCGAAGCGTCGCGAGCTCGGCGCCCTCGTAGACCGTCTTGTGCGCGCGCCGGTCGACGAACACGGTCCCGCTCGCCGCCAGCAGCGGGATCACCGAGAGATGGATCAGGGTGATGGTCGGGAAGACGAGCGCGTCGGGGGCGCCGAGCAGGTCGGTCAAGCGCTCCTCGATCTGCTCGTAGAGGACGGGACTGCCGAGCAGCCGGGACCAGCTGGGGTGGGTTCCCCACTTCTCGACGTACGCGGGGATCGAGTCCATGATCTCGCGGTCGAGGTCGAAGCCGAGGTAGTTGCAGGAGGCGAAGTCGGCGAGCCAGTGGTCTCCGATCCGGATCATGCGGCCGTCGATCTCGTCGATCACCGCGTCCGTCATCGGGTTGGAACGTTCGAGCTCGGCCAGGTCCGAGCACGCGGCAAGCCAGCGAGCGACCCAGTCGTCGCTCGCCCTCCGACGATCCTTGCGCCGAGAGCCCACCGCAGCCATCGCCCGAATATCGGCCGGGTGCGGGAAAAACTTAATGGGCCGAAAGGCCCGTATCGGGCTGACTTTTAGACCGTCGCCAGGCGGTGAAAACGGGCATGAGTAGAGGTATTTCTGCCGCCGGTCGTGGCTCTCAGAGGAAAGCCCTCTCTGAAGGAGTCACAAGGTGGTTCAACCCGGCGATGCAATCCAGAATCCCGCGACGCCGCTGGCCGCGTGATGCGCCGTCACCGTTTCATCCTGGCCGCGCTGATCACCGCGGCACTTGTCCTGGCCCTGCTCGGCGTCGTCCTCGACGGCGCCGGGCGAGTCAAGACGCTCGGACGGCTGGCCGCCAGTCATTGAACCGACGTCAGCGCGGTGCGAAACCGCGGCTCGGAAGCCGTCTCGGACAGCCGCTCGAAGTGGTCACGTGCGTAGGTCTCGAAGTCGAAGTCGAGCGTGGAGATCGCCTGTTGCAGCACGCCCCACATCGCCTCGCGAAAGTCGGAGAGGTAGCGCATCAGCACGTGGACGTCCGCCTCGTCCGAGCCGTAGGCGCAGAGCAGCTCGGCATCGCCCTCCTCGTCGAGACCGTTCGAGACGGCGAAGTTCGCCAGGTCGAAGGCCGGGTCGCCCATGGCCGCGTACTCCCAGTCGACGATCCAGGTCCGGCCCGCGCCGGAGATGAAGTTCGCGGCCAGCAGGTCGTTGTGGCAGGGAGCTTCCGGACGCCGGCCGAGCCGCGCGGCGACCGCTGCGCCGACGGTACGCGCCTGCGTGAAGGCCTCGGGCAGCGACACCCCGCGCGAGCGGGCTAGGACCGCGTATTCGTCGACGACCGCGAGGGCGTCGAACCGGCCCGGGATCGGCGGGCCGGTGTGCAGCCGCCGCAGCAACCCCGCCGCTTCTTCGACCGAGACCTCCCCGACCGTGCCTGCGACGAAGCGCGTGACGAGGTGGCCCTCGGGCTCGACGAACGAGACCACGTCCGGCGCGATCCCGAGGCCAGCGGCGACCAGAGACGCATCCCGCTCGTGGGCCCTGTCGATGCCGAGCAGCTCCGTCTCGGCGCCACCGATGCGAAGCACGAACGACTGTCCGCCGGCGTCGACCTTGTAGTTGTGATTCGTGATCCCGCCGCCGAGCGGCTCGACGGCATCGACGCCGTCCGGCCAGACACGGGCGACGACGGCTGCAAGCTCGGCAGCGCCCGTCACGCCCTGATCCGGTCGCCTTTCGGATCCCATAGCGGCTCTGCCGAGACCTCGCCCGCGACCCACTCGCCGAAGATCTCCACCTCGACGCGCTGTCCGACCGACGCGCGATCGACGGGCAGGTACGCGTACGCAATCGACCGCTCGACCGAGTAGCCGAAGCCTCCGCTCGTCACGCGGCCGACGAGCTCTCCCTCGACGCGAACCGGTTCGGAGCCGAGCGCGATCGAACGCGGATCGGCGAGCACGAGACAGCAGAGCCGGCGCGAAGCCTCTGCGACCAGCGCGTCCCGGCCGATGAACTCCTTGTCCTGCTTGACGGCGAAACCGAGCCCAGCCTCGAACGGCGAGTCCTCGGGCGTGATGTCCGCACCCCAGACGCGATAGCCCTTCTCGAGCCGCAGGGAGTCGATCGCCTTGTAACCGCCGGCGACGAGCCCCTGTTCGCGGCCTGCTTCCCACAGCACGTCCCAGAGGCGCCGCCCGTACTCCATCGGGCAGTAGAGCTCCCAGCCGAGCTCACCGACGTACGTGACTCGAAGTGCGAGACACGGCACCGGCCCCACCGCCAGCTCGCGGGCGCGCATGTAGCCGAAGTCGAGCGCCGTCGTCGTCAGCGGCTGGAAGATCTCGCGCGCCCGCGGCCCCCAGAGCCCGAAGCACGCGTAGTTGGACGTCACGTCATCGACGGCGACGCCGTCGGGCGCGTGCTGGCGGATCCACGCCAGGTCGTGCTGCCCGAACGCAGTGCCGGTGACGATCCGGAAGCGGTCCTCCGCGAGTCGCGAAACCGTGAAGTCGCACTCGATCCCCCCGCGCTCGTTGAGCATCTGCGTGTAGGTGATCGCACCGACGGTTCGAGCGACGCGATTCGCGCACATGTGCTCGAGGAAGTCCGCTGCATCGTCGCCGGTGACTTCGATCTTCGCGAACGAGGTCTCGTCGAACAGTGCTGCGGCCTCGCGGCACGCGCGGTGCTCGACGCCGATCGCGGGGGACCACAGCCGGCCCGCCCACCCACGCGGTCGGAGCGCCTCGTCACCGCGCGCGGCGTTCGGCTCGAACCAGTTCGCCCGCTCCCATCCGGACTTCTCACCGAAGGCAGCACCCAGAGCCTCCAGCCGCGCATAGGCAGGCGAGAGCCGCAGCGGCCTCCCGGCGCTCCGCTCGTGACCGGGGTACTTGACGTCGTAGTAGGTCTCGTAGATCTCGCGCGTCCGCGCCAGCGTGTAGTCGAGCGAGCGGTATTGGCGGCCGAAACGGCGCGAGTCCATCTCCCACGTATCGAGCGACGGCGTTCCCTCGACGATCCACTCGGCGACGAGCCTGCCCATCCCGCCCGCGCCGGCGAGCCCGTGCGCACAGAAGCCCGCGGCGGTCCACAGGCCCCGGACCTCCGTCGGCCCCAGGATGAACTCGCCGTCCGGCGTGAACGCCTCGGGCCCGTTGATGAGCCGGACGACCTCCATCTCCTCGAGCGAGGGGACGCGGCGCAGCGCGTTCTCCATCAGCTCTTCGAAGCGCGGCCAGTCCTCGGGCAGAAGCTTCCCGTTGAAGTCGGCCGGGATCCCGTCGAGCGCCCAGGGTGCCGGGTTGCGTTCGTACCCGCCCATCACGAGCCCGCCCGATTCCGGCCGGAAGTAGACGAGCAGTGACGGATCGCGCATCGTCGGCATGTCGAGCGGGAGACCCGACGGCCTGGTGACGAGGTACTCGTGTGCCATCGGCACGAGCGGGACGATGACTCCGGCGAGCGCTGCGATCTCCTTCGCGAACATGCCGCCGGCGTTGACGACCACCTCCGCCTCGACGTGCCCCTGATCGGTGACGACACCGCGCACGCGGCCGCGCTCGACCTCGATCGCAGTCACGCGCGTGTGCCGCACGATCTCGGCGCCGCCCCGGCGGGCGCCCTCGGCCAGCGCAAACGTGAGCTGCGAAGGATCGACGTAGCCGTCGGTCGGCAGGTAGGCGGCTCCGAGGACGCCGTCGACGGACATCGGCGGGAACAATTCGGCAGCCTCGTCTGCGGAGATCAGCTCGAGCGGCAGCCCGAACGTCTTCGCCCAGCCGGCCTGGCGAGTCAGCTCCTCGAGGCGCTCCGGCGACGAGGCGAGCCGCAGCGAGCCCACCTCGTGCCATCCCGTCTCGAGACCGACCTGCGCGCCGAGTGTGCGGTACAGCTCGACCGACCACATCATCATCCGCGTCAGCGGCAACGATCCACGCAGCTGCCCGACCAACCCGGCCGAGTGAAAGGTCGAGCCGCTCGTCAGCTCATCGCGCTCGACGAGCAGCGCGTCTTGCACGCCGAGCTTCGTCAGCCAGTAGAGGATCGCGCAGCCGCCGACGCCGCCGCCGATGACGACAACCTTCGCCCGTTCGCGCATCGGACGAACCTACGCGATTCGCTCAACCGTGTGTTGCGGCGCTCTCGACCCGCCCGAGCTCGCCGAGCCCATGCTCGAGCATGCCGTAGGCGCGCTCGAGATCCTCACGCAGCCGCCGCGCGGCGGCAGCGCCGTGCTTGCCGGTCAGTGCCTGCTTGCGGGCGGCGCGGAAGAGCTGCCGGTGCACGCTGACGAGCAGGCCCGCCGCGATCCGCGCGTCGCGCTCGTCGACGCCGAGCTCGCTCTCCATCGCCGCGGCGAGCACCTGCGCAATGTGCGCCATGACCTCGAGCTCCTTCGCCTGGAGCGCGGTCGACTCCTCCATGATCCGCGCGAAGGTTGCGAACGACGGGCTGCTCAAGCGGCCACACTCGCCCAGCTGAAGGCGTCGCAGCGCGGCGAGCACGGACTCGCCCGGTGCGCGCCCGCGAATCGCATCGACGATCGCGGCCTCACGCTCGGGCACCTCGTCGAAGAAGAGATCCTCCTTCGTCGGGAAGTAGTTGAAGACCGTCTTCTGCGAGACGTCCGCAGCTGCGGCGACCTCCGCGACCGTGACGCGATCGAAGCCGCGCTCGACGAACAACCGCATCGCCTGGTCGGCGATCTCCGTGCGCATCCGCAGCTTCTTGGTCTCTCGCAGACCCACGTTGCGCAGTGTAACGACCCTTGTTACTGTTGCTGAAAGATTTTAGTCCATGTACGTTTCCAGAGATCGTCCTCGCCGGAAGGAGCTCGCTTGCTGGCCCGCCTCGCACACTTCACCGCCCGTCGCCGCTGGTACGTCATCGCCCTCTGGTTCGCGCTCACCGTTTTCGGCGCGTACGCGGCGGGCCAGGTATCGAAGCGCTGGTACCAGAGCTTCTCGATCCCCGGCAAGTCGGCGTACGAGACGAGTCAGCGCACGCTGCAGACGTTCGGCGTCGGCGTGCGGCCGCCGAACGTCGTCGTGTTCCACTCGGGCGGCGACGCGACGACGAGCGCGGCCATCCGCGCCGCGATGACGCGCGCCGCGGCCGCGACGCCGGGCGCGCTGACGAGCTCGTACTTCTCGACCGGCAACGCGATGTACGCGTCGAAGGACCGGCACACGACGTTCATGATGATCTACCCGCCCGGCCCGGCGCAGTTCTCGACGACGAGCGGGGCGGCGGCGGAGCGCAAGGCGGCCGCCGACGGCCTGCCGGCGGGGATCACGGTGCATGTGACGGGCCACGATCCGCTCGAGGAGGCGAGCTCGAACGGACAGACGGGCGGCCCCAGCGTGCTCGTCGAGGCGCTCATCGGCGCCCTCGGGGCGCTCGTGATCCTGCTCTTCGTCTTCGGGACGCTGCCGGCGGTGCTGATGCCGATCGCCGTCGCCGTTGCCTCGATCCTGAACACGTTCACCCTGGTGTGGGCGTTGACCTACATCACGAACGTCTCGATCATCGTCCAGTTCCTGATCGCACTGGTCGGCCTCGGCGTGGCGATCGACTACGCCCTGCTGATGATCTTCCGCTTCCGCGACGAGCTGCGCGAGGGCAACGACGTCGAATCGGCGCTTGTCGAGACGATGACGCACGCCGGGCGCTCGGTGATCGTCTCCGGCACCACCGTCGCGGTCGGCCTGCTCTCGCTGATCGTGCTTCCGCTCCCCTTCATCCGCTCGATGGGCATCGGCGGGATGCTCATTCCGGCGGTCTCGGTGACTGCCGCGATCACGCTGCTCCCGGCGCTGCTGTCGGTGCTCGGCGAGCGCATCAACAGCGTGCGCGTGATGCCGAAACGCCTCGTCAGCGCCGACCACCCCGAAGACGGAGGATGGGGCCGCTGGGCACGGTTCGTGCTCCGCCGGCCGCTTCCCGTCGCGATCGTCGGGCTCGTGATCGTGGGCGTGCTCGTGACCTTCGGCCTGCGGTTGAACCCGAACGAGGCGCAGCTCGTGCACTTCCCCGGGACCGGCGATGCAATCCAGGGACGGGACGCGCTCCTCGCCGCGGGCATCAGCCCGGGGGTGATGAAGCCGTTCAACATCCTGGTCGAGAACGGCGGCAGCCCGCAGGCGATCGCGGCGAAGGTCGGCTCCGTCGACGGCGTCGTCGGCGCAGAGGCGCCGCCGACCTGGCGCCGCGGGCCCGACTCGCTCGTCGAGGCGTTCCCGGCGGTCGACGGCGCCGCTCCCGGGATCCAGAGCATCGTCAACCGGGTCAACGACTCGCTCGACGGGACGAACGGCACGCTCGGCGGCGTTGCCGCGACCGACCGCGACTTCGTGCACGCCATCTACGGCAACTTCCCGTACGTGCTCGCCTTCGTGATGATCCTGACGCTGATCCTGCTCGCGCGAGCGTTCCGCTCGATCGTGCTGCCGATCAAGGCCGTGATCCTGAACCTGCTGTCGCTCGCGGCCGCCTACGGGATCATCGTCATCATCTTCCAGGAGGGCCACGGCTCGTCGCTCTGGAACATCCCGGCGACAGGGGCGATCACCGCGTGGATCCCGCTGATGGTGTTCGCGTTCCTCTTCGGTCTCTCGATGGACTACGAGGTCTTCATGCTGACGCGCATGC
This sequence comes from uncultured Thermoleophilia bacterium, assembly GCA_963774355.1. GTDB lineage: Bacteria > Actinomycetota > Thermoleophilia > Gaiellales > Gaiellaceae > PALSA-600. The sequence continues at coordinate 271,983 of CAVZER010000010.1, forward strand.
GTGAGGCCTACGACGAGACCGGTTCGACGCCGCGCGCGATCGAGCTCGGACTCGCACGAACCGGCAAGCTGGTGACGAGCGCCGCGCTGATCCTGATGTTCGCCTTCCTCGTGCTCTCGTCGAGCCCGGGCTTCGAGGTCAAGGAGTTCGCGGTCGGCCTGGCAGCCGGGATCATCTTCGACGCGACCGTGATCCGCGCCCTGCTCGTGCCTTCTCTGATGGCGCTGCTCGGCCGTGCGAACTGGTGGATGCCGAGCTGGACGCGTTCGGCGCTCTTCATCCGGGAGCCCGACCCGACCCCGGAGCCGGCAGCCGAAGGCGCGTAGCCTCGACTAGGAGGTCGACTCGAGGAGCATTGCCTCCGCCTCCCGGCCGGCGCGCATCTGAGCGCGGTCGGGAACGAGCAGTCCCGCAAACGTGCAAACGACGAGGAACAACGTTGCCATCACGAACGTCTCCTCGAAGCCGGTGACGGCGGGAAGTCCGTCGCTTGCCGTATGGCCGGCGATGAACGTCGCCGCAAGCTGGCCGCCGATCGCGCCGCCGATCGTGCGCATCACCGTGTTCATGCCACCCGCCGCACCGGTCTGCTCGGGCGGCACCGCCTGGACGATCAGGTTCCCCAGTGCCGCGAACGCGAGCCCGACACCGATCCCGAGCAGTGCGGCGCTCGCGAGCATGTCGTACGGGTGCCCATGGGCAGCCGAGAGCAGCCCGAACGACGCAGCGGTGATCGCGGAGCCCGCGACGAGAGCTGCCTTCGAACCGAAGCGAGCTGCGATCGCACCGGCGGCGAAGCCAGCGGCCACCATCCCGAGCGTCGACGGGAGCAGATAGAGACCCGAGACGACGACCGATGCGCCGAAGCCGAAGCCGGTGCTCGTCGGCAGCTGCGCGAACTGCGGAAAGATGATGAAGGACGAGTACATGCCTGCGCCCAGCAGGAACGCAGCCACGTTCGTCGTCCACACGCCGCGAATCCGCATCATCGTCATGTCGATCAGCGGCGACGCGCTCCGCACCTCGACCGCCACCCAGGCGCAGCAGACGAGCAGGCCCGCCGCAAGCAGCCCGACCGTTCGCGCTGAGCCCCAGCCCCAGACCGACGACTGACTGACGGCGATCAGCACCGTCGAGATCCCGATGCTCATCAGCACCGCGGCGAGCCAGCTCGGCCGGCCCGGAATCCGCACCGGCGACTCGGGCACGAAGCGCCAGGTGCAGAAGGCAGCCACGACGATCACGGGGAGTGGAAGCCAAAACAGCCACTGCCAGCTCAGATGCTCGACGATCAGCCCGCCGGCGACGATGCCGATGCCCGCCCCGATCCCGAGAATCGCGGACAGAAGCCCGATGCTCCCCGCGACCTGGTCGGGCGGGAACTCGTCGCGGACGATCCCGAACGACAGCGGGAAGATGCCCCCCGCGACACCCTGAATGACGCGCGCGATGATGAGCAGGGCCAGCGTGTGCGAGACGGCCGCGAGCAGCGTCCCGCCGGCCAGCAAGAGGAGCGTCCAGACGAGCACGCGCTCCTTGCCGTATGCGTCGCCGAGGCGGCCGAGGATGGCCGTGCCGACGGAGGCCGACAGCAGATACCCCGTCAGGACCCACGTGATCCCCGTCTCGCTGGCGCCAAGGTCGTGCTGGATGGTCGGTAGTGCCGGAACGACCGCGGAGCTCAAGACTGCATAAGCGAGCCCGCTGATCGCCAGTACTGCCAGGGTGACCCTCGGATGGAGGCGATCCGACGCGTGCGTGCTCACCGTCGGAACCTAGCGAACCGAACGCCGTCGGCCGGTTCCTCCTTTCGACGGAGGACGTTCGGTCGAAGGGCGGAGGCCGACGCCGTTACCGTGGCTTCGATGATCGAGGCAAACGGCCTGACCAAGGACTACGGCAAGAAGCGCGCCGTCGACGGCCTGTCGTTCACGGTGAAGCCCGGCATCGTGACCGGCTTCCTCGGGCCGAACGGCTCCGGCAAGTCGACGACGATGCGGCTGATCCTCGGCCTCGACGCGCCGAGCGCCGGCGACGTCCAGGTGAACGGCAAGCACTATCGCGACCACTCCGCCCCGCTGCACGAAGTGGGGGCGCTGCTCGAGGCGCGATCGGTGCACACCGGACGCTCGGCGTACAACCACCTGCTGGCGCTGGCGCAGACACACGGGCTTCCGCGGCGCCGCGTGGACGAGATGATCGACCTCGTCGGGCTGCACGAGGTCGCGCGCAAGCGCGCCGGCCAGTTCTCGCTCGGCATGGGGCAGCGACTCGGAATCGCCGCGGCCATGCTGGGCGACCCGCACACGGTGATGCTCGACGAGCCGGTCAACGGGCTCGATCCGGAGGGCATCCAGTGGGTGCGGCATCTCCTGAAGGAGCTGGCGGCGGAAGGACGGGCGGTGTTCGTCTCTTCCCACCTGATGAGCGAGATGGCGCTGACCGCGGACCATCTGATCGTGATCGGACGCGGCAGGCTGATCGCCGACACCAGCGTCGACGAGCTCGTCCGGCAGGCGTCCGGAAAGGTCGTGCTCGTCCGCTCGCCACAGGCCGAGGCGCTCCGGGACAAGGTGGTCGACGACGGCGTCACCGTCGTGTCGCACGAGCCCGGTGTCCTCGAGGTGCACGGGCTGACGGCCGAGCGCATCGGGGAGGTCGCGGCTGCGAACGGCATCGTGCTCCACGAGCTGACGCCCCAGCAGGTGTCGCTCGAGGAGGCCTTCATGGACATGACACGGGACGACGTCGAGTTCAGGACCGCCGAGCTCGTTCAGGCGGACGCGGCATGACCGGAGCCGCCAAGGCGATCTCGCTGCCGCCGCTCGCGACGAAGGGCCGGGTCACACAGACGCGGGTGATCCGCTCCGAGTGGACGAAGCTGGTGTCGCTGCGCTCGACGCGGTGGTCGCTCTTCGTCGCCGTCCTGCTGACGATCGGCCTCCCGCTGCTCTTCGCGGCCGTCACCTCCTCGCACTGGGGCAGCATGAGCCCACACGACCGCGCCGACCGGCACCCACTCGACATCGCGCTGGCCGGCGTGAACCTGTCGCAGCTCGCGATCGGCGTGCTCGGCGTCCTCGTGATGACCGGCGAGTACTCGACGGGGATGATCCGTGCCAGCCTCACCGCCGTCCCGAAGCGGCTGCCCGTGTTGTGGGCGAAGGGAGCCGTCTTCGCGGTCGTCACGTTCGTCCTCGCACTGCCGTCGGTGTTCATCGCGTTCTTCGGCAGCCAGGCGATCCTCTCGCGCCACGACATCCTGCAGATCTCCGTGTCGCATTCCGGCGTCCTGCGGACGATCGCCGGCGGCGCCGTCTATTTGATGCTGCTCGGCCTCTTCGCGCTCGCAATCGGGACGATCCTCCGCAACACCGCCGGAGGGATCGCAGCGTTCGCGGCGATCTTCTTCGTCATCCCACCGCTCCTGAACGTCCTGCCGACGAGCTGGAACAACGCGATCGGCCAGTACCTGCCGGACGCCGCCGGGCGCTCGATCTTCTCGCTCACCCACGGCGCGCACAGCCTCAATCCCGGCCCTGGCCTGGCGCTCTTCGCCGGGTACTGCGCCGCGGCGATCGTGATCGCGGCGATCGTGCTTCTGCGCCGCGACGCCTGACGAACCTCCCGGCCCGGCTACCGTGGGGCGGCAATGATCTGGAGCTGGCTGCACCGGCGTCCGCTGCTCGTCGATCTGGTCATCGCGGTGGCCGCCTGGGCGCCGACCGTCGCCGTCGCAACGCACAGCCCTCACCCGGTCGCGGCCGCGCTCCTCGTCACGCTCGGGACACTGCCCCTCCTGCGCCGGCGGCAGGCGCCGTTCGCGACGGTCGTGGCCACCGCGACCGTCGCCGTGGCGATCATCGCGCTCGGCTCCGCGCTGCTGCCGCTCCAGCTCGGCGTCGCGCTGTACACGCTCGCGGCCTCGAACGAGTCGCGCACGCGACGCGGCCTCGGCATCGCCGCGATCCCCGTGATCGCTCTTGCGCTCACGATCTCGAGCGGCGACAACGAGTTCGGCAGCACCGCCTTCCACGTCGTCTTCCTGGCCGCCGCCTGGCTGCTCGGCGACGCCATCGGCGCCCGCCGCGCCTACGTCCGCGAGATCGAGGAGAAGGCGGAGCGGCTCGAGCGCGAGCGGCTGACGGAGGCGCGGCGCGTGATCGCCGAGGAGCAGGCCCGCATCGGGCGGGAGCTGCACGACGTCGTCGCGCACGCGCTCAGCGTCATCGTCGTCCAGGCGGGCGCGGCCGAGGACGTCTTCGAGGTCGATCCGGCGCTCGCCCGCCCGCCGATCCGGGCAATCGACACGGCCGCGCGCGCGGCGCTCGCCGACCTCCGTCGCGTGCTCGGGGCGCTGAACGGCGACGTCGACTACGAGCCGCAACCGGGCCTCGCCCGCCTCGACGGGCTGATCGACCAGGTACGCGCGACCGGTCTCGACGTGGCGCTCGAGATCGAAGGGGCCCTCCAACCGCTGCCCGCGACGGTCGACCTGTCCGCGTTCCGGATCATCCAGGAGGCGCTGACGAACACGCTCAAGCACGCCGAGGCCCAGCACGCACAGGTGCGCGTTCGTTTCGGCGACGAGCTTCGCCTCCAGATCCGCGACGACGGCCGCGGTGAGGTGCTCGGGAGTCGCCCGGGCAACGGGCTGACCGGAATGCACGAACGCGTCGCGATGCTCGGTGGCCGGGTCGAGGCGCATTCGCCCGCCACGGGCGGGTATCTCGTGACGGCCGAGATCCCGCTCGGCGACGTCCGGTGAGCATCCGCGTCCTGATCGTGGACGATCAGGCACTCGTGCGAGGCGGCTTCCGCCTGATCCTCGAGACACGCTCCGACATCGACGTCGTCGGCGAAGCCGAGGACGGCCGCGCCGCGCTCGCGCTCGCCCTGGAGCGCAAGCCCGACGTGATCCTGATGGACGTCCGGATGCCGGTTGTCGACGGGATCGAGGCGACGCGGCAGATCGTCGCCGCCGGGAGCGAGGCTCGCGTCCTCGTCCTCACCACGTTCGACCTCGACGAGTACGTCTATGCGGCGATTCGGGCCGGGGCGAGCGGCTTCCTGCTCAAGGACGTCCGGCCGCGCGACCTCGTCGACGCGATCAGGCTCGTCGCGGACGGAAACGCGCTACTCGGCCCGACGGTGACGCGCCGCCTGCTCGACCGCTTCGCCGACGCGGGCCCGCGCGCCGACGCGACGCCGGCAGCGTTCGCGTCCATGACCTCACGAGAGGTGGAGATCCTGCGGTTGCTCGCAAGCGGGCTCTCGAACGCCGAGATTGCGGCCCGGCTGTACCTCGGCGAGTCGACGGTCAAGACGCACGTCTCGAGCATCCTGCGCAAGCTCGGCGTGCGTGACCGCGTGCAGGCGGTGATCGTTGCGTTCGAGGCAGGCCTCGTCCCACCGCAGCTCGAATCGGCGCCGCCCGCCGCCACGCGATCAGAATGACCGCGTGGCGGATTCGAACGAACTGATCGACGAGCTGCGCGTCGAGCCCGGGTCGCCTCCGCACCTCGCGAAGCGCAATCCCGACGCTCGTGTCGGAGCCGAGGACAGGAAGGCGGGGCTCGCGCGGCTGACCGAGCTCGTCGCGCGGCTCGGAGTGCTGCACAACCGCCTGTTCGCGGAAGCGACACGCTCGGTGCTCCTCATCCTGCAAGGGATGGATGCAGCAGGGAAGGACGGGACGATCCGCAGCGTGCTGACCGGCGTCAACCCGCAGGGCTGCCGCGTCGTCTCGTTCCGCGAGCCGACGACCACAGAGCTCGCGCACGATTTCCTCTGGCGCGTCCATGCAGCGTGCCCGGCTCGCGGCGAGCTCGTCATCTTCAACCGCTCCCACTACGAGGACGTCGTCGCAGTTCGCGTGCGCAAGCTCGCCCCGCGGAAGGTCTGGCAGCGCCGGTACGAGCACATCCGCAACTTCGAGCGCCTGCTCACCGACGAGGGGACGGCAGTGGTGAAGGTGTTCCTGCACCTCTCGCGGGGCGAGCAGCGGATCCGATTGCAGGAACGGCTCGACGATCCCGAGAAGCGGTGGAAGTTCCGCGCCAGCGACCTCGACGACCGCCGGCACTGGGACGACTTCGCCGAGGCCTACGAGGATGCGCTGCGCGAGACGTCGACCGAGTGGGCGCCGTGGTACGTCGTTCCGGCAGACCACAACTGGTCGCGCAACCTCGCCGTCGCCGAGATCCTGGTGGCCGCCCTGGAACGGCTCGATCCCGAGGTCCCCGAGCCCGACCCGGGCATCGAGGACCTCGAGATCGCCTGAGAGCCTTCCGCTTTCACTCGCGCCGTGCGGCGAATTGACGCTGCTCTCGCCCTTCGTCAGGATCCCGGTCCGCAAACGGCCGAGGCACGACCGACACGAAGGAGGCGCCTCATGCTCAAGGAGTTCAAGGACTTCCTCACCAGGGGAAACCTGATCGAACTGGCGGTCGCGTTCGTGATGGGCGTCGCGTTCGCCGCCCTGCTGAACTCGTTCGTCACCGACATCATCACACCGGTGATCGGTGCCATCTTCGGGAAGACCGACTTCAGCAACCTCACCTTCACGATCCACAACTCGAAGTTCTTCTACGGCGCCTTCATCACCGCCGTGATCCAGTTCGTGACGATCGCAGCAGGCGTCTTCTTCTTCATCGTCAGGCCGGTCGCAGCGATCGCGGCCCGGCGCGCCAAGGGCGAGGAGGAGCCCCCGATCACCGACGAGGAGCGCCGCCACCAGGAGCTGCTCGCAGCGCTGCGGGCCAGATAGGACACCGCACCAATGCGGCCGCGCGCCACGAAATCGGGCGTGCGGCCGCTACTGGCGCTGGGCTTCCTTGGCGCGCTTCTCGCTGCGCTTTTCCTTCAGCGTCTTCTGCGCAGTCTTCTTCTGCGGCTTCTTCGGTTTGTCCGCGCTCTTCACGACGATCGCTCCCTCCTCGAAACGAACCGCCGCCATCATCGCACGACGCAGTCCCTCGTTCGAGCGTGCTCGACCATCCGGTACCTAGCCGGTGGTCCATGCAGGGCTGCCGAAAGAGCCAGTGGTCGAGTGGCGCGCGCCGTGCAATCCTCAACAAGTGGGAGCCGGGGAGAGGCCGAGCAGCACCGACAGCCGCGACGAGCGGCCCGTCAACGTCATCGCCTGCCGCGAGTGCGGGCGCTCGAGCGGACTGCACTGGCGCGGTTGGCGCGCCTACCGGACGGACGATCCGGAGACGAGCGAGCCGCCCGCACTCGCGTTCTACTGCCGTGCCTGCGCCGAGCGCGAGTTCGGCACTCGCGCCCGGCGCGGCTCCGGCTAGAGGACCTTCAGGCAGTCAGGGCGCGCTCGACGCCGTCGAGCAGGCCCCAGTTGGCCTGAAGCGCCGACTCCGCCCGCCGCGAGCGCGGCCTCCGCGCTGCCGTTCACGTCCGAGAGCCGCTCGGCTGCCTCCGCAGCGTGCTCCTTGTCGAGCTCGGCGTGGAGGCGGAAGTACGTCGTGCCCGGGTCGTCGGACGCGAACCCGTAGTGGCCCACGAGCCCGGCGAGCTTCGTCTCCGACACGGGCGGCTGTGACGCCTCGAGCGCGTACAGAACGGCGTCGGCCTCGGCTCCGGGCGCTGCCGCTCGAAGCGTTGCCACCAGTTCACGCGTCTCGGGCAGCGGCTCGGCCGCTTCGCCGCCGCAGGCGGCGACGAAGTCGTCCCACAGGGCGACGTGCTCGCGTTCTTCGCGCGCGTGCTCGGTGTCCCCACCCGTTGCGGCGAGGTCGGCGAGCGCGACGACCGCGTGACGGTACTGGCCCGAGTAGAGGGCGAGCTCGTCGGGTCGAAGCTCGCCGCGCTCCCACCGCTGGTAGAACGGGTGGCGCAGGGTGTCCCACCGTCGGCGCGCCTCATCCAGCTGGGTGGTCAAATCCGACATCTCGAAGCCTCCTTTTGCTCGCCGCCTCCTCCGATGCGCGGACGCTACCCCAAACGCACGGTCCACCCGGCGGTCGTCTGATCGAGGAACGGGAGCAGGCCGCGGGGATCGCCCATGGGGACGACATCGTCGAGCGTGAAGCCGAGCTTCGGGCACGTGCCTCCAGCCGTCGCCCGGTACACCTCGACCGCGGTCGACGTCCCGGTCGCCGGCATCCCGAGATCCGCGGTGAAGGCTTGCTTTCCGTCGATCGCGACCGTCCACGTCGAACCGCCGCCGGTGAAGGAGAGCTGCACCGGGACGCCGACCGTTGCCGGCGCGATCTCCGTCAGCTGGTAGCCGGTCGTCGTCTGCGCCTCGACGTAGACCCAGGCGCGGCCGTCGTCCGGGTAGGCGCCGATCGCTCCGCGGCCGATGCCGGCCTGGAGCCATTCCCGGGGAACCTGCTCGGCGTCGCGGGCCACGATCGACGCGTACGCGAGCGCGTGGTCCATGGGCGTGACGAGATCGGGAAGACGGTCCATCGTCAGCGTCGCCGTGAGGTCGACCGCCGATGGGCTGACGTGGCCCGCATAGCTGTAACCGGCGGGGCAGGCGGGCGGCGCCTGCACCGTCACGCCGAGTCGCTTCGGCACCGGGAACGACGCGCGTGACACCGACGCAAGCACGAATCTGGAAGCCCGTACCGCTCGCGGGGCACCCCGCGCACGCGACCTGGCGCACCGTCAGGGCAGCGACCCGCCCCGTGCTCGAGAGCTCCTCGAGCCTGGAACGGACAGCACCCCGCTCGAATCGCGACAGCCACGAGCAGGAGCCGGCGATAGCCGAAGTTCGTCGCTGCGCGCGCCCGCTGCAGCGCCGCTCTGAGCGGCGCGCGAAACCCCCGGCATGGCGTGCGCGACGTCGCTCGCCGAGGAGAAGACGACGACCTGCCAGCCGGTGCCGGCAAACGAGGTCGCGGCCGGCAGGTGCCTCGCGGGCAGCACTGCCGCGCTCGACGAGGCGAGCGTCCGCCAGGACACGGAGCCGTCGCCCCTCGACGCCGGCGCGGCTCCCGCGACGAGGAGGAACAACGACGACGCAATCACGGCAACGGCGCGAGTCACCGACTCGACGGTAGCGAGCCTCGGGCTTCGCGGCAGTCGAGGGCCACGGCACGTTCGTCAACGTGCACCGTGCCGACAACCTAAAAGTGGCGAAACGGGCGGCGCGTTACTCGCGCTCGTCGCCCGGCCGAAGCCGGTAGACGATCCGACCGCGGTCGAGGTCGTACGCCGACAGCTCGATCCGCACGCGGTCGCCCGGATTCATCCGGATCCGGAACCGGCGCATCTTGCCGGCCGTGTAGCCGAGGGTCTCGTGGCCGTTGTCGAGCGCGATCCGGAACATGCCGTTCCGAAGTGCTTCCACGATCTCTCCGGTCATCTCGACCTTTTCTTCCTTCTGCGGAATGGTGACCTCCTCTCGTTCTCGTTCGACGTGTCGGATTGCGGCGGGCCGAAGCCCGCCGCCCCATGCATCGTGCGCTAGGCGACGATGGTGACGTTTGCGGCCTGCGGGCCCTTTTCGCCCTGCTGGGCCTCGTACTCGACCTTCGCGCCCTCGGCGAGCGACCTGTAGCCGCTCCCCTGGATCGCGCTGAAGTGCACGAACAGATCCTTTCCGCCCTCGTCAGGCGTGATGAACCCGTATCCCTTGTCCGCGTTGAACCATTTCACGGTTCCGGTTGCCATATGTCTTCCACCTCCTCGCCAAACTCATGAACGGCAAGAAGGCGCAAACCGACACCGTCCAGACTCGCTCAATTCGCCCGCAAGTGTAGATGATCCCGCGAGTTGCTATCCACGCGGAAGCACGTAGAACGCGATCGCCGCATACGTGCACCCGGCGGCGACCAGCGTCAGGATGTGAAAGACCTCGTGATAACCGAGGACGCGAGGGAGCGGATTCGGCCGCCGGAACGCATAGATGATCGCGCCGAGGGAATAGGCGAGCCCACCGAGCACGACGAGCAGCCAGCCCCCCATCGGGAGTTTCAGGAGCTGCGAGAACGCGACGATGCCGACCCAGCCGAGCGTGAGCCCGATCGCAGCCGACAGCTTCTTCGGCTGCGTCGACCAGAAGACCTTGAGCAGGATCGCCGTGAGGACGCCCGTCCAGACGATCGTGAGCACGGGCACGGCCCAGCCGGTCGAGAGCACGAGCAGCCCGAACGGCGTGTAGGTGCCGGCGATCAGTAGATACACCCCCGCATGGTCGAGGCGCGCGAGTCGCGACCGCGCGTTCGGTGACCAGGTCGGGCGGTGGTACAGCGCGCTCGCCCCGAAGCAGACGGCCACGCACGATGCGAAAACGATCGCGGAGAGGCGCGCGCGTCCCGGCTCGGCCGTCAGCGCGAGCGGCACCCCGAGCCCAAGGGCGGCGTAGAAACCGAACTCGTGGAAGACGCCGCGCAGACGTGGCTTGCTGAGGGCCGGTGCAACCGCGATGCGCCAAGGCTACTCCGGATCGGCTCACAACCGAATACGGAACGTCCTGCGGAGGATGGCGGTTCCGGGGCGTGGATGACGCACCGCAACCGTCGCCTGCACCCAGCCGCGAGCGCCGCCCCGGTAGCGCAGCGTCATGACGGCGACGCCGTGGGGGAGGATTCGCCGACGCGGCGGGAGGAGGGTCGCGAGGACGCGCCGCCCGCGTCGCAACACGATCTGCACGCGTCGCAGCGGCAGCACCTCGGAGACGTTGCCCCGGTTCCGGATCGTCAGCACGATCGTCCGCTGCCGCCGGTGGCGCACGAGGCGCAGGCCGCGGATGTCGAGCCGCCGCACGATGCGCCCGCGCACGCGAACCTCGACGACGACTCCGACCTGCATCACGATCGGAACCGGGGCACGCGCCTGTGGGCGCGTGCGGAGCAGCACCAGGGCGTCGTGCTCGCCCGGGCTTGCGAGTCGCGGGACGACGGCCGAGACGGTGACGCTTGCCGAACGCCCTGCGCCAAGCGCGAGTCGCCGCGGCGAGACCACCAGCCACTTGGCCGCCCCGGTCGCGGCGATGCGTGGCCGGCCCCCTGGATCGAGGGCGAAGCCTGCGGGCGAGACGTCGACCACGACGCTCGACCGTCCCGCGTTCGTGACGCGGACCGCCGACCACGCACCGGCCGCGACGACGAGTCGTGTGGGTGATGCGGAGAGCGCGAGCGGAGGCCGATCGGCCCCCGCGCCCGTAAGAACGGACGCGAGGGCCGACGCTGCGCTGATCGCGACGGCGGCGATCACCGCGGAATCGCCGTGAAGGTGACCGTGGCCGCGTACCTGCCCGAGGCGACGGCGGGCAGAGGCGAAGAGAACCCGACCGTCGCAGGCCACGCGTCGCCACTCGCACCGGTCGCGGCCTGCGCGGTACCGACGACCAGGTCGGCGGCAGGAGCAACGGGGATGGCGACGAGACCCGTACCGAGACCGGCGCCGAGCTGCCCGCCGGCCGGAGCGGTTGCCGCGAGCCCGAGCGGGAGATCGGAGGGCGCGAAAGCCGTGCGGTGAACGGTGAGCGTGTATCCGGCACCGTCGTTGCTCGTGACCGTGACGCGCTCGGAGACGGGGCTCGGAGTGGCGCCGGTGAGCGCCTGCCCGAAGGTGATGCTCGTTCGCTCGAGCGCCAGCGAGAGCACGGGCTGTACGTCGAGGTTGACTGCGGCGGTCTGCGTGACAGCTCCGGTCTGCACTGGGCCTCCTCCGCCGCAGCCGCTCGCCGCAGCGGCCGAGTTCTTCGGCGCCGGCGCGAGTGCGGCGAAGTCGGCCGAGTTGGCGTCGGTGTCGGTGCACCCGCCGTTCGCCCGCACGTCCGCCGTCGTGCTGTCGAGAGCCGGCGCAGCAGCCGCTCCCTCGTAGTCGGCGGCGGATCCGTAGCCGACGAGGTCGGCGAACGCTGCAGTGGAGCAGCTGCCGGCCGAACCGCCGCACGTGAGAGCGGTCGCGCTGCGGACGAGAGCGACCTTGCCGCCGGAGGCAGCCAGGTTCGTGGTGCCGGTGGCGTCGGGAGCAGGCAGGGCTGCGCCGACGGCTGCGGTCGAGCCGAGCTGGACGAGGTAATGCCGCCCGGGCGCGATCGATCCGGCGAGCGCGGTCGTCTGCCACGAGGTGCTCGACGCAGAGGCGTACTGAACCGTCCAACCGGTGAGGTCGACGGTCGTGCCGCCGCGGTTGAAGAGCTCGACGTAGTCGTTCGTGTAGGAAGCGCCGGCGTTGCCTCCGCCGGCGTAGACCTGGCTGATCACCGCGTCGGGCGACGCGGCGCGGGCGAGCGGGACGAGCAGCGACGCCGCGGCGGCGGCGACAGCGGCGAACAGACGTGCTCGGTGCATGGGCGACTCCGATCTGAAGGGAACGTTGGACGTGGTCGTCCACAGGTACCGGTCGCCTCGTGCGTCCGACAGTGTCCTGCGGCGAATCGACACGCATCCGGCACGGATGCGTCACATCTCGTCGGCCTGTCAGGACAGGTTCGCGATCGTGGCGCCGTCGTTCGAGTCCGACTCGCTGCCACCGACGAGCGGGTGACCGGCGAGCTCACCGCGCACTGCCGAGCGCAGCGCGCCGGTCCCGCGGCCGTGCACGACTCTCACCGTTCTCAGGCCCGCGAGCGAAGCCTCGTCGACGAACGCCCGCACGCGCTCGCGTGCCTCGTCGGAGCCGAGGCCTCTGACGTCGAGCTCGTCCGGCGTGTCGCGGCCGAGTGAGGCTGCGTTGACGCGTACCGGCGGTGCCGAGGCCGTCTCGACCTCGGCCGAGGGCCGGAGGCGCGCCAGCGGGATGCGGACGCGCTGGCCGCCGACACCGGCGACCTCGGCCTCCTCGCCGCGGATCGCGACGATCGTGCCGCGGACCCCGAGGCCCGGCGCCTCGACCGGATCCCCGGTCGCGAGCGGCGCGAGCTGCGCCACCGGCTCGGACACCCTGCTCACCGCATCGCGGGCCCGCTCCGCGTGACGTGCCGCGCGACCGAGCGCGCGGTCGCGCTCGCGCTCTGCGCGCGATGCCTCCCGCTTGCGCTCGCCCTCACGGCGGCGGGCGGCGCGGACCTCGTCGCGGAGCTCCGCCAGCTCGCCGCGCGCAGCCACGAGCTCGTGCTCGACCTCGGCCTTCGCCTCGGCGCGTACCCGCTCGCGCGAAGCGCGCATCGTCTCGAGCTCGCGCGCCAGCTCGGACTCCCGTGCCGCAGCGGCGGCCAGTGACCGCTCGAGCTCGATCCGCTGCTCCGAGACGCGCCGCTCCGCGGCCTCCGCCTCGGCCAGCAGCTCGGCGGTCCGACGTTGCAGCGGGTCGACCCGACTCGACGCATCGGCGACGATCCCGGCGTCCAGCCCGAGGCGCTCGGCGGTTCGCAGCGCGTGCGAGATCCCGGCCCGGCCCAGCACGAGCGAGTACAGGGGCTCATCGGTGTCGAGGTCGAACCCGGTCGCAGCATTCGCGGCCCGCGGTGCCCCGCTCGCCCACTCCTTGAGCGCGGCGTAGTGCGTGGTCACGATCGTCAGCCGCACCTGCCCGGCGAGCCGCGCGACGAGCGCCTGCGCCAGTGCTGCGCCCTCGTCGGGATCGGTGCCGCCCGCCACCTCGTCGAGCAGCACGAGCGAGCGGGGCCCGGCAGCGCCGAGGATCTCCACGATCTCGCGAACGTGGCCGGAGAACGTCGAGAGGTTCATCTCGATCGACTGGCGATCGCCGATGTCGGCGAGCACGTCGTCGAAGACCGGGAGCACCGCCGTCTCGGCGGGCGGCCGGAGCCCGCACTGGTGGAGGAGCGCCGCCAGGCCGAGCGTCTTCAGTGCAACCGTCTTGCCACCCGTGTTGGGCCCACTGATCACGAGCGTGCGCAGGTCGCCGAGGTCGAGGTCGATCGGCACCGCCGTCGCGGGGTCGAGGAGCGGATGCCGCACCGAGAGCAGGCGGACCTCGTCGGAGACGGAGACGGGCGCCCCGCGCCAGCGGCGCGAGAGTGAGCCCGACGCGAGCGCGAGGTCGACCTCTGCGGTCGACTCGACGAGCAGCCGGAGATCGTTGCCGCTCGAGGCGACGATGCCCGACAGCTCGGCGAGGATCCGCTCGGCCTCGTCTCGAGCGGCCGCCGCTGCCTCCGACAGCCGGTTCGACAGCTCGACGACCGCATAGGGCTCGACGAACAACGTCTGGCCCGAGCTCGAGGCGTCGTGGACGATGCCGGGGACCTTCGACCGCTCGGCCGCGCGGACCGCCAGAACGGGACGACCGCCGCGCTCGGAGAGAAACGACTCCTGGAGCGCGCCGGCCACGGCGTCCGACCGTGCGACCCGCGCCAGCTCGTCGCGTACGCGTGCCGCGCCGTTCCGGAGCTCGGAGCGCAGCCGCCGGAGCAGCGGTGAGGCTGCGTCGCGAAGGTCGGAGCCGTCCTCCTCCACCGCGCGGTCGACCGCCGTCGCAACGGCGTCGAGTGACGTCGGCAACGGCTCCAGTAGGGCGTGCAGCAGCGGCGCCTGCGCCCGGGCCTCGCCGGTCTGCCGTCGCCCCTCGAGAGCGACGTGAACCGCTCGCGCACACGCCCGGAGCTCGCCGGGCGAGAGGATGCCGCCGCGCCCGGCCCGTTCGACCATGCCGCGGACGTCCGCGATCCCGACCAGCGAGGGCTCGGCCGCGGCCTCGAGCAGCTCGACCGCCTCGGCCGTCAGCGCCTGCCGGTGGGCGACCTCGGCGGGCTCCGAAGACGGCTCGAGGGCACGGGCGAGGGCCGTTCCGTGCTCGGTCTCGGTCGTTGCCGCCAGACGCTCGACGACTGCCGGCAGCTCGAGCGCCACCAGCGCGTGCGCGTTCACGTCGCTTTCACGACTGCAGTCTAGAAACGCTGATTCGACATGACCCGCCTACCGCCGCTATAGGCTTCCGCGCGATGCTCGACTCAGACATCTCCACCGATCTCGCCCGGTTCGCGATCGGCTTCGACCACCGCGACCGAACACGGCTCCACGAGCTGTGGGACCGCATCTTCGACGCCGACCGCTGGAGCGAGGGAACGCTGACGGCGGAGTTCGAAGAAGCCTGGGCGCGCTGGAACGGCGTCGAAGGAGTGGCGTTCAACGGGTGGACAGGTGCCGCGCTCGCCGCTCTGACCTGGGCGCGCGTCGAGGGCGAGACGGTGTTGTGCCCGTCGAACACCTTCATGGCGACACCGCTGGCCGCCATCCACGCCGGCGCCCGGGTCGAGTTCGTCGACTGCAACCGCGAAGACCTCTGCATGTCGTTCGAGGATCTCGAGCGCAAGGTCCAGCAGCACCGCCCGCGCGCCGTCTTCCTGGTCCACATCGGCGGGCATCTCGCATTCGACGTCGAGTCGATCGCCGAGCTGTGCCGGAGCGAGGGCATTCTCCTGATCGAGGACTGCGCCCACGCGCACGGCGCCGAATGGAACGGCCGCCGGGCCGGAACGTGGGGCGACGTCGGCATCTGGTCGTTCGCAGCGACCAAGACGATCTCGACGGGCGAGGGCGGCATGCTCGTGTCGCGCCATCCCGAGGCGCTCGAGCTCGCGCGCGCCTTCCGCAACTACGGGAAGCCGGACTACGCTCTGCACGGCCTCAACTTCCGCATGAACGAGTTCACCGCGGCGCTCGGGATCGTGCAGACGGGACGGCTGGACGAGATCGTGCGCTGGAAGAACGACGCTGCGCGCACGCACCTCGACCCGCTGCACCCCTCGAGGGTGCAGCTGCCCGACGGCATGACCTCGGGCCTCTACAAGTACGTCGTCTTCGAGCCGATCGAGCGGTCGACGGGGAAGGTGTACGACGAGCCGTGCCACCGGCTCCTGGGTCGCACCGACAACTTGCCGGTGAGCGACTGGGTGGCCCAGAATCACTGGTGCGTGCCCCTCTACTACCGACCCGGCGGCGAGCCCGCGTGAAGGTCCTCGTCACGGGCGGGGCCGGCTTCATCGGCTCCCACGTCGTCGATCGCCTCGAAGCGCACGGTCACGAGCCCCGGATCTTCGACCTCGTCGCCTCGCCGTACCGCCCACCCGGCGCGGTCGACACCGTGATCGGCGACCTGTGCAACCCCGAAGACCTGCGCCCCGCTGTCGACGGCTGCGACGCGGTGCTCCACCTCGCAGCGGTGGCGGACGTCGACCTCGTCGCCCGCGAGCCGGCGCATACGGACCGAGTCAACGTCCGCGGCACGCAGCTGCTCCTCGATGCGGTACGCGACGCGTCGATCGGCCGCTTCGTCTTCGCGAGCACCGTGTGGGTCTACGGCGACGCGTCGAGCCCGGCGCTCGTCGACGAGGACACCCCGCTCGGACTGCCGAAGCACTTCTACACGGCCACGAAGATCGCAGGCGAGATGTACACGGCGAGCTACGGCGAGCTCTACGACCTCGAGCACACGATCCTCCGCTTCGGGATCCCCTACGGACCGCGCTCACGCCCGACGGCGGTCGTCGCGGCGTTCACCGACAAGGCGCTGCGCGGACAGCCGCTCACGATCGCGGGTGACGGGACGCAGTCGCGGCGATTCGTCTACGTCGAAGATCTCGCGGACGGCGTCGTCGCGTCGCTCGCGCCCGCAGGAAGAAACCGCGTCTTCAACCTCGTACGCGACGAGGACGTCAGCGTACGGTCGATCGCCCGCACGGTTCGCGACGTCGTCGGCGAGGTGCCGATCGTCCACGTCGAGGGGCGCGCCGGCGACCTGCGGGCGGCGAAGGTCTCGGGCGAGCGCGCGCACCGTGAGCTCGGCTGGGAGCCTTCGACCACGTTCACCGATGGTGTGCGGCGCTACGTCGAGTGGGTGACCGAGTCGGCGGACACGCCGAGCGCCGCCACGGCGTCGAGGATCGACGGCAGCGCCGCGGCCGTCCTGCGCCACGAGTCGCGCGAGCTGTAGGCATCCGAGTCGTGCAGGAGCACGACGTCGCCCGGCGCGAGGCGGCGCGTCACGCGGCGTGAGATCGCTGCAGGGCTGGCCCGCCGTTCCCAGTCGCGGCCCCAGGCCGACCAGAGCAGCGGCTCGAGCCCGCGTTCGCGCACATGGGCGAGCGTCCCCCGGCTGAAGACGCCGTAGGGAGGCCGGTAGAGGCTCGGCACGACGCCGGTGGCCTCGGCGATCGTCGCCGACGCACGGACGAGGTCGGCGGCGAACGAACGGACGCGCCGCCGCAGCAGGAGCACGTGACGGTCTCCGTGGAGCGCGATCTCGTGGCCTGCCTCGACGATCGCCCGCGCCACGGCCGGGTGCCTCCGCACCTGCTCGCCCACGAGAAAGAACGTCGCGCGGGCGTTCTGCAGCGCGAGCGCTTCGAGCACGGCCGGTGTCCCGTCCGGGTGCGGGCCGTCGTCGAAGGTGAGCACGACCGCGTCTCGGCGATCGACGCGACATGCGACGCCGATCTCGCGTGCGAGCCGGTCGGAGTGAGCGGCGAGCGGTGGTGCGAGCCGGCTCGCGCCGATCAAGTGAGCAGAGCGAGCACCGTCGACGCCGCGGAGGGAAGGGCCGCAAGCGTCGGGCCCGGCGCCGGGCGGACGGCCAACGCCCGCTTCAGCGCCACGCGCAGCTCGTTGTCGGACGTGGCGACGTCGGCGATCCCGAACCGGAGGAACGCCTCGTTGTTCGCGCGAATGTGCCCGCGGCCCCATCCGTACGAGATCGTCGGACAGCCGCGGACGTGCGCCTCGAGCACCGTGAGGCCGCCGGTCGAATGGATGAGCGCGTCGCCGGCGGCGAGCCAGTCGCTCATCTGCTCGGTGAACCCGACCACGCGGCAGCGCGGGTCGTCACCGTAACGGCGAAGCAGGCGCTCGCGAAGCTCGTCGTTGCGGCCTGCGAGGACCGCGACGATCGTCACCTCGTCGACCGCGAGCGCCTCGTCGACGGCGTTGCCGAGATCGCCGACGCCCCAGCCGCCCCCCGAGACGAGCACGATCTTCCCCCGCGGCGGCAGGGCGAGCACGCGGCGCGCCTCGGAGGCGTCGCGCGGCTCCCCGAACTCGGGACGGGTCAGGCCGTGCACCGCCTGCACGACGGCGTCGTGGCCGGCGACCTGTTGCACCTCCGCCTCCGACTCCGGGTGGGTGATCAGGTGCAGGTCGATGCCGGGCGCAGCCCAGTAGTGCATCATCGCCAGGTCGGTGATCGCCGCCACCACCGGCACGTCGAGCCGGCCGCTGCGCCGAAGGCCGCCGAGCACCTCGGTGGTCATCGGGTACACGGAGACGACGACGTCGGGGGCCACCTCGTTCACGAGCCGCAGCACGCCCCTCGAGCCGAGCTTTCGAACGAGCGCCTGCGTTGCGCGGCGCGTCGGGGCGAGCCCCACGAACAGCCAGAACGCGGCGTCCCAGAGCCAACGGAAACGGAAGAAGACGACGCCTGCCGCCCGCTCGTTGACGAGCACGAAACCTCGACCCATCGCGCGCAGGCCGTCCTCGACGACGACGTCCACCCCCGGATCCTCCGAGCGCAGCTGGTCGGCGAGCGTGCGGGCGGGGAGATCGTGCCCCTCCCCGACGCTCGCAGTGAGGATGAGCACACGCGTCATCGGCCGACTGTACAAGGCGAGGTGGCTACTGGTGCGAAGTCTTGACCGGCGGCCAGTGCGGATCGATGTCGGGGTCGCCGAGAACGCCGTAGGGGACGCAGTGCGGCGGCTGTCCGAGCAGCTGCCGGTCGGCGATCAGGAGCTCCTCGACGCGCTGGTTCGCGGGCACCGCACGCTGCCAGCGCCGGCGCAGCGACTGCCCGAGCGCGATCAGCGAGCGCGGCTGCAGAGCGGCCTTCGAGCGGACGACGAAGTAGTGCCGCTTCACCTGCTGCACGGTCACCTGCGGCGCACCGTCGAAGGCACCCTCCCCCTGGGCGACCTCTGGGCCGCCCGCCGCGTAGAAGAGCCAGATCCCGCGACGCGGCACGTCTCCCCGCACGAACGCGAGCGCACGCTCGCACGAGTCGTCGTCGACGTAGAGCAACTTGCGCACGCGGAGCGCGACGAGGTGGTCGAGGATGTTCGCCGGGTGGCCGTAGTCGAAGGAGGAGAAGAGCTGCCCACTCGTCCCCGTCGAGCCGAACAGCACCGTCCCGGCAGGCACCTTCGCGACGGCCTGGACGACCTGGTCGACGTGGATCTTGTGCACCGCGTCGCGGTGATGGACGTCGTACCGGAGCTCGATCGCGACGAGCCCGGCGACGATCAGGACGAGAACGGGCACCCGGAGCTTCCCCGCCCGGGCCGCCAGCGCGAGCGAGCCGCTCATGACCACGGTCATGAACGCCGGCGTCACCGGGATCATGTAGCGATCGAAGAAGATCGCGGAGTCGCCGCTCGCCGGGACGAACGAGAAGAAGAGCACGGGCGCGGCGACGGTGATCGCGCAGAACGCGAGCACGCGCCCGCGACGCGCGACGGCCAGCGCGACGATGCCAACGGCCGCGAGGACTGTGAAGTAGTTGACGTCGTGCGGCCCCGGCGCGACGAAGAGGAGAGCGTCCTCCCAGACGGGACGACCGCTGAACGTGCGGCCCCCGGATCCGCTGCCCAGGCCGTAGCGATCGCTCAGAACGTGCAGCGTCTTCACGTAGTACGGCACGAAGGCGATCAGAAGCGCGACTGCTCCGGGCCACGCCTCGCGCACGACCGCACGCGGCGGCTTGGGGCAATACACGACCGCGGCCGCGTACGCCGTGAGCGCGTAGAGCGGGGCCGTCGGGTGCACGAACACCGACAGCCCGAGCAGAAAGCCCCCGGCGACCCACCAGCGCGTCCCACCGCCGTCTGCCGCCTTGAGCACGACGAGCGTGCTCCACATCAGCCACGCGAACAACATCGTGTGCGGCCGTCCGAAGGTGGCGTAGAGAACGGGGATCGGCGCGACCGCCGTCAGCAGGACCGCGCCGGCCGCCGCCTCGCGGCCGGCGAGACGGCGGACGACGAGCGCAACGCCGGGGAGCGCCAGGCACGCGAAGACGAGCGACGGCACGCGCAGCGCCGGGAGCCCCGGCCACCACCGGAGCAGGAAATGCTCCAGCCAGAAGTGCAGCGGCCCCCCGCCGCGCTGCGTCGAGACGATGTGGAGGATGTGCGGGAACGAGAACTGCGCCATCCGCAGCGTCAGCTCCTCGTCGACGTTCAGCGGCCCCCACCAGACGGTCGGAAGGGCGAGCCAGACGAGCAACGCCGCGCCGGCGACGACGGACGCCGGCAACAGCAGTCTCTGCACGACGCGCGTCAGGGTGCGGCCCGGCCGCTCTCGGCGAACGCCTGCATCTCGGGCGTCTCGGGAGCGGCACGGTACGGGTGCTCGTCAGCGACGTCGGTCTCGTGGTACACGCTCTCCGCGTTCACTTCCCAGATGTCGTGGTGAGCACCTGCGAGCAGGTTGTCCACGGCACGCATCGCGGTGAGCATCGAATGGTCGGAGTTGTTGTATCGGTGCAGGCCGTTGCGGCCGACCTGCTGGAGGTTTTCGATTCCGTCGAGCCAGTGACGGATGGTCGCGACGCGGGACGCGTAGTCGGTGTCGTAGATCGGATACGCCTTCGGCACGCGCGTCACGAAGCCGCGCTCGACCTTCGAGCGCGCGGCCAGCCCCAGCTGCTCCAGCTCGCGCGCGGCGAGTGAGACGAGGGCGTCGTCGTCCATCGTCCAGAGGTCGTCGCCCGCGAAGCAGAAGTACTCGAGACCGACGCACGCCTTGTCGGGGTCGGGGACCATCCACGGCGACCACGAGCGGTAGTTCTGGATGCGGCCGACCTGGACGCCCGGCTCGTGGATGTAGATCCAGTTGTCGGGGAAGAGGTCGTGGCCGTCGACGACGAGCGCCACGGTCAGAAAGTCGCGGTAGCGCAGGCCGCGGGCAGCATCGCGCACGTCCTCGGGCGGCGGCGGGCTCGTCAGCTCGACCACGGTGCGGAGCGGGAGCGACGAGATGACGGCGTCGGGAAGCGTGTAGGAGACCCCGCCGGCCTCGACCTCCACGATCCGGTCGCCCGCGAGCTCGAGACGCTCGACGGGGGCCTCGGTCCGCACCTCGCCGCCGTCCTCCTCGATCGCCTCGCTCATCGCATCCCACATCTGCCCGGGACCAAAGCGCGGATAGTGGAACTCCGAGATGAGGCTCTTCACCTTGTTCCCTTTGTTCCCGAAGAACGCCGCCCTCGCGGCGGAGAAGAACGAGAGGCCCTTGATTCGCTGCGCAGCCCACTCGGCGCGGATCTCGGTCGTCGGAACGCCCCAGAGCTTCTCCGTGTACGACTCGAAGAAGAGCTCGAAGAGACGCCGGCCGAAGCGATTGGAGACCCAGTCCTCGAACGACTCGTCGACCTTGTTGCGGCGCGAAGCAGCGCGCAGGTACGAGACCATGCAGCGCGTGAGCTCGACCGCGCCGAGTTTCCGGATCACGTCGGGCCCGCGCAACGGGTAGTCGAGGAAGCGCTTGTTCCAGTAGATGCGAGACATGCGCGGCCGCAAGAGGAACTCGTCGCCCAGCACCTCGTGCCAGAGCGTGTCGACCTCGACCGACTTGGTGAAGAAGCGGTGGCCGCCGAGGTCGAAGCGGTAGCCGTCGACGCAGACCGTCTTGGCCAGCCCCCCGACCTGATCGTCGGCCTCGAGCACGACGGCGTCGGCACCGGCCTTGCCGAGCAGGTACGCCGCGGTCAGGCCGGCGGGCCCGCCGCCGAGGACCAGCGTCGTCTGCGTGTTCTCGTTCGTCATCGTCAGGTCGGACCGCCCTGGAGGACGTTATCCGACGCGGCGATACACGTAGGCCTGCAACGGCTTGAAGTAGTTGACCTTGAGGGCGATCTCGTTGCTCGCGACGTGCCGAACGAGCCTCAGGTGAGGATCGGTCTGCAGGAGCGCGGTCCAGGCCTCGGACTTCTGCCACACGAGCTTCGTCCACTTCGCACGCCACGCGCGGTAGTCGCGGAAGACCGGAGTGATGACGACGAACTCCTGCCCCACCGGCACAGTTGCGATCAGCCGATCGAGCGTCGGCCGCGGCGGAGTGCCGCGAAGCCGCGAGACGGCATCGACCCAGTCGAACGCCTGCTGGTCGGCCACCGGCCCCAGCGTGGTTGCGAAGCGCAGGCCGGAGCCGAGGTAGTAGCGCAGCACCGGCACCTGCTCGGGGTGTGTGGAGATGACGAGCTCGCCGTGCTGGAGCGGACCGAGCGCGGACGCAATCTGACGGGCGTTCTCCTTGTTGTCCTGCAATGTGTAGCCGGCCCAGTAGAAGACGACGATCACCAGCACGGCAACCCCGATACGGCCGGCTCTTACGATGCCGCGGGCGGAGAGCACGAGCAGCGGGCCGACGACGATCGCGAAGTAGCGGGTCGTCCACGACGGCGAGACCTGCGAGACGAGCCACGCCGACGAAATCGCGACGCCGGTCGCGACCGAGAGCGCGAGGATGGCGGTGCGCTCGGCGCTCGGCCTGCCACGGACCACCACCCCGAGACCGATGCCGGCTGCGAGCACGCACGCCACGAACGGCCCGTCGCCCGAGAGCACGGCGCTCGGCGAGACGATCAGATCGCGCCACGAAGGCACGGTCGCCCACGGTGCGCCGGTGTGCCTGATCTGGAAGATCAGTGACGGCAGCCACGGCAGGTACAGCAGCGCGACGGCCGCAGCGACGAGCGCGAAGAGGCCGAGCCGCTCACGCACGACGACGGCCGTGGCGACTGCCAGTCCGACGCAGAGGAAGAGCGCCCAGTTGTGCGTGTAGACCATCAACGCGAGACCGACGACGAGCAGTGGCGCGTATGCCCTCCGACCCCGCACGATCGCCTGCAGGTAGGCGAGGCCCACGACGAGCGAGAGGAACGCCTCGAGCTCGTACATGCGTGTCTCCTGCGCGTAGTAGGTCAGATAGGGATTCAGCGCGGCGAGCAGCGCGCAGCACAGGCCGGTCATGCGGTCGAACGCGGAGCGGCCGAACACATAGGCGAGCGGGATGCAGGCGATACCGAACACCAGCGAGAGGGAGTGGGTCGCGCGCTCGCCGTCGCCGAACCACGCCATCCAGACCCGCAGCAGCAGGTAATAGAGCGGAGGCGAACCGTCGTGGCGAAGCGCGTGGAGGAGCGACGACCACGGATGGTGCGCGATGCCGACCGACAGGCCTTCGTCGATCCAGAAACCGGCGTGGAGCTCCCTCGTGCGCAGGTAGAGCGAGAGCGCCGAGAGCGCCGTCAAGGCGACCGGCACCGCCCACGGAGCTGCGACGACGTCGCCGAGGCGAATCGAGCGGACGCGCTCGGCGACCGCGGTCATCGGTGCCGCCACGGAGCCCGCGCGAGGAACAGGGCCAGGCCGACGATCGTGATCGGGACGAAGAGCACGAAACGCAGCACGAGCAGGTATCCGAGCGCGGGGAGATGCAGCGAGCCGAGTGCGAGCAACACCGCCGCATCGAAGGTACCGACATAGCCGGGAGCCGCCGGGATCAACGCCGACAGATTCGTCAGCGCGACGACGTAGAGCGCGCCGACCATCCCGAGCGAGACGCCGGCCGCCGAGCCGACCGTGAGATAGACGCCCGCCTCGACGAGCCAGACGATCAGGGAGACGGCGAGGAGGGCCAGCCCCCGGCCTCCGAGCAGATCTCGAGTCGAGCCGATCGCGGGGCGAGCCCACTCCCTGGCGGCGAGCAGCCGCCCGCTCCGGGGGGCCATCCGCCAGGCGACCACCAGCGCGACGGCTCCGACCACGCCGGCGCCGACGACGTAGGGCAGCGGGCCGAACGACAGCCCGCGGTCGGCGATGACGAACGCGAAGATGCCGGCGAGCGCGAGAGCGTCGAGTACCCGTTCGGCGACGACGGTGCCGAGCACGATCCTGCGCGGCGAGCCCAGCATCATCACCCGCATCACGTCACCCGCGCGCGCGGGCAGCGTGTTGTTGCCCATGTAGCCGATCGTGGTGAGGCGATAGCTCTCGCCCCGCCCGCGATCGACCTCCGAGCGGGAGAGCAGACGGTGCCAGCGCTCGCCGCGCAGAAGCGTCGCGGCGGCATAGAGGGCAAGCGCGGCTCCCAGCCAGACGAACGCCCCGACGTCGAGCGAGATGCTCGGCGCGTGCTGGCGGGTCGCCCACCAGACGATCCCGGCCAGGGCAACCAGCGAGACGGCGACCTGGAGGAGGCCGACCCTCGGCCTCCGGCCTACGTCGACGCTCGCCACGGCTCGAACCTACCGAATCGTCGGCTGCAGGCTCGCCACCGTCCGTCTGCCGTTCCGGTCGTACACGAGGTCGACCGTGTCGTTCCGGCGGTACGTTCCGGCGACGCCGAGGAACATCGAGAGCCACCGCCAGAACCCGAGTCGCCCCTCCCGGACGAGCTGCTCCCGGAAGACGAGCGACCGCCCGACGACGTCGAAGTCGACACCGCGCACCTTCGGCACACCGTTCACGAAGACGTCGAACGTGCTCCCCACGTCGCTCGGCAGCTCAACCTGACTCCTCGGTTCCACCTCTATACGATGCCACTCGGCGTGCGCCGGATCGCCCTTGCCACACTCGCAACGAGCGCGGTGGCGCTGACCTTCAGCGCCGTCGCCTTTGCAGGCAACGCAGGCTTCCTCCCGGGCGAGCCGGCCTCGCCGAATGCCCAGCGCGTCCAGTCGGCATTCATCTTCGTCGCGATCCTCACCGGCCTCATCCTCGTCGCCGTCGAGGGGACACTGATCGTCTTCGTGATCAAGTACCGGCGCCGCGGTCGTCCACGGACGGCCGAGGGACCGCAGATCCACGGCTCGACGCGGCTCGAGGTGATCTGGACCGTCGTTCCCGTGATCATCCTCGCCGCGATCGCGTCGTTCGTCTTCTACGAGCTTCCGGGCATCATCGACGCTCCCGCCGCGTCGGCCGCGGACTCGACGACGATCACGGTCGAGGGTCACCAGTTCTACTGGCTGTTCCGCTACCCGAACGGCGCGGTGTCGATCGACACGATGATCGCGCCGGCGAACGAGGTCGTGAACGAACGCGTCGTCGGCCTCGACTACGACGTCAACCACTCGTGGTGGGTGCCGGACTTCGGGCCGAAGTACGACGCGATCCCGGGGAAGGTGAACAAGACGTGGTTCAAGGCGCCACAGGGGACGTACGTCGCCCGGTGCGCCGAGCTCTGCGGCATCCAGCACGCGCTGATGGACGCCACGGTGCGGGTCGTTCCGCGGGCCACCTACGACGCGTTCATTGCACATCGAAAGGCCAACAAGAGCGGCCAGGCGCTGGGCCAGGAGGAGTGGCAGGGCGTCTGCGAGAAGTGCCACCGCCTCGACCACACGTACATCGGGCCGCCGCTCGGTGGAAACCCGCTGCTCGCGGAGCCCGTGCAGATCACCACGTTGCTGCGGAACGGACAGGGGAACATGCCGGCCGTCGGCCACAACTGGACGCGAGCCCAGATCGACGCGCTGACCTCGTACACCAAGCGGTTCGCGAAGACGGGAGGATGATCGCGTGGCCGTGAACGTCGAAGAAGTCGCCCCGTACCGCGCCGACTGGCGCCGCGGGCGGGTCGCCTCGTGGGTGACGACGGTCGACCACAAGCGGATCGGGATCCTCTACCTCTGGACGACGCTCGGCTTCTTCGCTTTCGGCGGCCTGCTCGCACTGCTGATCCGGACGCAGCTGCTGACTCCGAACGAGGGCTTCATGACGAAGGACTCGTACAACGAGGCGGTCACGATCCACGGCACGACGATGATCTTCCTCGTCCTCGTCCCGGTGGCGGCCGCATTCGGGAACTACCTCGTGCCGCTGATGATCGGCGCGCGCGACATGGCGTTCCCGCGCCTCAACGCGCTTTCCTACTGGCTGTTCCTCCTCGGCGGCCTCGTGCTGTTGCTCAGCTTCTTCGCCAGAGGAGGCGCTGCGGACACCGGCTGGACGGCCTACGTCCCGCTGTCGACGCTGCACTCACCGGGCCACGGGCAGGACCTCTGGATCCTGAGCCTCCACATCCTCTCGATCTCGTCGGCGGCGGGCGCCATCAACTTCATCGTGACGATCCACAACATGCGAGCGCCCGGGATGAGCTGGACGCGCATCCCACTCTTCTGCTGGAGCATCCTCACGTATGCATGGATGCTGATCATCGTGCTCCCGGTGCTCTCGGCCGGGCTCACGATGATGCTGCTCGATCGCGAGGCGGGCACGAACTTCTTCAACCCGGCCAAGGGTGGAAGCCCGCTCCTGTACCAGCACGTCTTCTGGTTCTTCGGCCACCCGGAGGTCTACATCATCATCCTGCCGACGATGGGGATCATCTCGGAGATCATCCCGGTCTTCGCCCGCAAGCCGATCTTCGGCTACAAGGCAGTCGCGTTCTCCACGCTCGCGATCGGGTTCTTCTCGCTGCTCGTCTGGGCGCACCACATGTTCGCGGTGGGCCTGCCGGTCGGCCTGAACATCTTCTTCATGCTGAGCTCGATGGTGATCGCCGTGCCCACGGGCATCAAGATCATCAACTGGCTCGCGACGCTCTGGCGCGGCAACATCTCGTTCGAAACGCCGATGCTGTGGGCGATCGGCTTCATCAGCATCTTCACGATCGGCGGCCTGTCGGGGATCTTCCTGGCGGCGTTCCCGATCGACCAGGCCGTCACCGACTCGTACTTCGTCGTCGCGCACATGCACTACGTGCTGTTCGGCGGCTCCGTGTTCGGAATGTTCGCCGGCTTCTACTACTGGTGGCCGAAGATGTTCGGCAAGCGGCTCGACGAACGACTCGGCCAGTGGCATTTCTGGCTCATCTTCATCGGCTTCAACCTCACCTTCTTCCCCCAGCACATGCTCGGCCTGCTGGGGATGCCACGGCGTGTCTACACGTACCACAACGGCGGGCTGTGGGAGGCTTACAACATGGCCTCCTCGGTCGGCTCCTACGTGATGGGCATCGGCATGCTCGTGTTCGTGTGGAACGTGATCGCGACCTGGCGGCACGGCAAGCGGGTCGGCAACGACCCGTGGGTCGCGAACACGCTCGAGTGGTACACCACGTCCCCGCCGCCGCCGTGGAACTTCGAGCGGCTGCCGTACGTCACGAGTGCGAGGCCGTTGCGCGACCTGCGCCGCCGCCTCGCGGAGACGCGCGGGTTCTGATGGGCTTCTGGGCACGACTCGTCGCCGTCCTCGCAGTCGCGGGAACCGGGCTCGCTGTCGTGTCGGGCGCCGCAGGCTGGGGAACGGCGCATCGCCTGCTCGCGGCGGTCGCGCTGCCGCCGCTCGCGGCCCTCGTCGCGATCGCGTGGGTCTCGGCTCGCCGTTTCCTGCCGGCGGCGATCGCAGCGCTGGTGCTCTTCGGCCTGGCGGCCCTCCTGACCGGGCGTTCCGTGCACCTCGCGTTCGCGGCGCTCGCGCTCGGCGCGACGGTGCTGCTCGCATCGCTCATCTGGCGGGGCGAGCTCGAGCAGGGCCCGGTGCGCGACTACGTCACGCTGACGAAGCCGAGGATCATGTCCCTGCTGCTGCTCACGGGTGCCGCAGGCGTGTTCGTCGGGGCGGGCGGCGTGCCGGCGGCGTCGACGTTCGCGTTCACGATGATCGGCCTCGCGCTGGCCTGCGGCGGCGCCTCGGCGCTGAACCATTACCTCGACCGCGACATCGACCGCCTCATGGGCTCGCGGACCGAGCAGCGCCCGGTCGCGTCGGGCCGTGTGGCGCCCGAGCGAGCCCTCGAGTTCGGGCTCGCGTTGAGCGCCTTCTCGTTCGTCCTGCTCGACTCGCTCGTCAATCTTCCGACCGCGCTCCTCGCCCTCGCCGGCAACCTCTTCTACGTGCTCGTCTACACGCGCTGGCTCAAGCGCTCGACGTCGCAGAACATCGTGATCGGGGGCGCCGCAGGTGCCGTGCCTCCGCTCGTCGGATACGCGGGCGCGGCCGGCCACCTCGGCTGGGCGGCGGTAGCGATGTTCGCGATCGTGTTCATGTGGACGCCGCCGCACTTCTGGGCGCTCGCATTGATGATCAAGGAGCACTACGCCAGGGCCGGGATCCCGATGCTCCCGGTCGAGCGAGGCGAACGCGAGACGGCACGGCAGATCGTCTGGTACACGGCGGTGCTGGTGATCGTGACGCTGGTGCCTGCGGCGCTCGGCGTCTTCGGCCTCGCCTACGCCGTCGCGGCAGCCGTGCTCGGCGCGGTGTTCGCGTGGTACGCGCT
This sequence comes from uncultured Thermoleophilia bacterium, assembly GCA_963774355.1. Classification (GTDB taxonomy): domain Bacteria; phylum Actinomycetota; class Thermoleophilia; order Gaiellales; family Gaiellaceae; genus PALSA-600. Next base: position 300,083 of record CAVZER010000010.1, read on the forward strand.
CGAGCTGCGGCGCACACTGGAGCGGCGCTCGGCTGCGAAGCTCTTCCACTACTCGCTCCTCTATCTCGCGCTCCTCTTCGTCGCGATGGCGCTGGACACGGTGATCTAGGTGACGGAGCCTCATGCCGGGACGGCCGAGCTCGAGCTCGATGCGACGCATCCACTCACCGATCCGGACGCAGCGCTCGCCCGCCGGAACCTGCAGTTCGGATGGGCCCTCGTCGGCCTCGTCGTCCTGCTCTTTGCCGGGACGGTCGGAGTCGCATTCGTGTACCTCTGGCTGAGCTAGGGGCAATCTGGATCGCCGAGCTCGCCGGCGACGCTCCTGCAGGCCGGCGGCTCGCGGTGAAGGATCTCTTCGACACGGCGGGCATCGCGACGACGTACGGGTCGGCGGTGTTCGCCGATCACGTCCCGACTGCGAGTGCCGAGGCGGTTCTCCGGCTCGAGAACGGCGGCTGGGTCAACGTCGGCAAGGCGAACCTGCACGAGTTCGCATACGGGGTGACCTCGCAGAACCGTCACTACGGAGTGGTGCCGAACCCGCTCGCCCCCGGGCGGACGTCGGGCGGGTCGAGCGGCGGGTCGGCCGCGGCGCTCGCCGCGGGACTGGCAGACGGCGCGCTCGGCTCCGACACGGGCGGCTCGATCCGCATCCCGGCGGCCTGCTGCGGCGTCGCGGGCTTCAAGCCGACCTTCGGGCTCGTGCCGGCAGACGGCGTGTTCCCGCTCGCGCCCAGCTTCGATCATGTCGGCCCGATGGCGCGCGACGTGGGCGGGTGTGTCGAGCTGATGCAGGCGCTCGTCCCGGGGCTCGACATTCCGGCTGTCGAGTCGCCCGGAGACGTCGCGGTCGGCCTTGCCTGGGTCGATCGGTGCGATCCGCTCGTGCGCGAGCGCGTGCTCGAGGCCGCGGCCTTTTTTGGGCGGGCGGAGCCGCTCGCGTTTCCCGATGCCGCCGGCACGCAGGCGATGTTCATGCGCGAGATCGCCGACGTCCATCGTGAGCTCTACGCGGAGCAGGCGGAGCTGTACGGCGACAACATCCGGCCGAAGATCGAGCGCTGTCTCGCAGTCTCGGACGCCGAGGTCGCGGAGGCCGTGCGCGCGCGTGAGGCTTTGCGCGCAGAGGCCGAGCTCGCGTTCGGCGAGCACCGGTTACTGCTCGCGCCGACGCTGGCGTTTGTCGCGCCGCCGGCCGACGTCGACGAGATCGGCGAGCGCGCGTCCTTCGTCCAGTTCACGTATCCGTTCAACGCACTCGGCTGGCCTACGCTCGCGCTGCCTGCGGGGCCTGCCGAGGACGGGCTTCCGGCATCGGTGCAGCTCGTCGGGAGGCCCGGCGACGATGCCTACGTGCTCTCGGCCGGTCTCGCGCTGGAGGCGTCGCTTGGACGCTGACCTTCGCTTCGCTCATACGCTTGCCGATGCGGCCGACGAGATCACACTCAGGCGGTTTCGAGCGCTCGATCTGCGCGTCGACACCAAGCCCGACCTGACGCCGGTGTCGGACGCTGATCGCGCGGCGGAAGAGGCGATCCGCGCGCTGGTCGCGTCGTCGGGACGCGGCGAGAGCGTGTACGGCGAGGAGTTCGGCGACGACGGGGGCGACGCAAAGTGGATCGTCGATCCGATCGACGGGACGAAGTCCTACGTGCGTGGCATTCCGATCTGGGCGACGTTGCTTGCGCTCGAACGCGACGGCGTCGTCGTGGTGGAGCTCGTCTCGGCGCCGACGATGACGCGGCGCTGGTGGGCGGCGCGCGGAGAGGGCGGGTTCGCGAACGGCGAGCGCTGTCGCGTTTCGGCGGTCGCGCGACTCGAGGATGCGGTCGTCTCGACAACGTCACAGCGCGGCATGCCCTCCGGCTGGCAGACGATCGTCGAGCGCTCGTGGTCGAATCGCGGCTACGGCGACTTCTGGCAGTACTGCCTCGTCGCGGAGGGGGTGATCGACGTCGCCTGCGACCGCGAGGCGCGCGTGTGGGACTACGCCGGCGCGCAGCTGCTGGTCGAGGAGGCGGGCGGCCGGTGCACGACGTTCGCCGGCGGGGCGCTCGAGGACGGCGGCAACGTGGTCGCGACGAACGGCCTGCTGCACGACAAGGCCGTCGCTTTGCTCGGGGCCTAGCGCATCCCCTTTCTCGTCTGACCGCAGTCAGACGCTCGTCAGACCGCGACGCCGGCGGGGGTCAGGTTCCTCGACGAACGCGCGGAGCCGCGCGCGTGCGACGTCTGGACTCGTCCCGAAGAGCCCGAGAAGCTCGCCCTCGTCGACGATCGGGTCCTTCGGAACGACGCCGATGGCACTTCCGTAGTTGCACCAGGGCCAATCCTCGGGGGCGTCGACCACGTTTCCTCGTGTCGCGTTTCGAGCTATGTACCTGATCGTTTCGAGAAGGTGACCATCGCTCTCGATCATCGAATCGTGGAAGCGGCGTTGCCAGAGAGCTCCACGACGGTCGTGACGGAGGTTGTAGTTCTTCGCGTACTTGCTATTCAGCCTGTGGAAACCGCTGCTCAGCGTCTCGTTGTTCAGTCGCAGGAGCGCGTGATGGTGTGTCGTCATCAGCGAGTACGCCAGGAGCGTCCAGTCACTGAGCACGACCTGTTCCCCGAGCAACTTCAGGAACGTAAGCCTGTCGACATCATCGCGAAACAGGCTCGTGCCATGTACCGCCTTCCCGTTGACGTGGTAGATGCTCCCGGCGATCTCGATCCGCGGCGGCGCCATCTGACGAGGGTGCCTGCACGCTCTCAAGGCGGCCAGGCTCGTCACGAATTCGCGTCAGAGTCGTCGCGCTTTCGTGTGTCAGACGTTCGTCTGACCGCGGTCTGACCGCGGTCAGACGACGCCGGCCGCCGCCAGAACCGCAGCCTCGTAGATCGGGTCGCGGCCGAAGTGGTCGAGCTGCTCGCTGAGCAGGTCGCTCGGCGTCGCGGCTTCGGCTTTCGGGGGCGGGAGCTCTTCGCCGCCGAGGCGCACGCCGAGAGCGGCTGCCGGCTCCACCGCCCGCACCGCCCGATCGAGCCGTGCGTTCAGCCACCCGCGTATCAGCTCCGCCTCCGCCCTCGGCCCCCGAACGCGAATCTCCTGCTCGCGGATCCCCGGCCAGTAGCCGGACAGCTCACGACGCCAGTCGTCCGTTCGCGCCCACGCGATGTCCGACACGGCGACGCGCGCGAACAGCTCGCCGAGCTCGGCGTACTGCAGCTCCCCCCACTCGCTCGAGTCGACGATGAGGCGGTCGACGATCTCGACCAACTGCTCGAACGAGCCTCCGCCGAACGGCGGCTCGCCGCGCCAGCGGCAGAACACCGGCAGATCCGACACGAGCAGCGGCAGGACGATCGACGCCGGGGCATCGGCCCGGTTCCCGCGCAAGGTGAGCTCGATCACCTCGCCGCAGATCGCGCGATCCGCGACCGGGAAGCAGCGGATCGCCAGCCTCACGTCCAGGCCGTCCTCGGCGTCCGGCGCCGGAACGAGCAACAACGTCCGAGACGGATGCCGCTCCGCCATCCCGGCGAGCGTCTCCTCCGCCTGCCCCTTCCACACCGCCGGCACCCAGGCGATGTGCGTCATCACCGAAGTGCGGAGATTCGGCTGCGCCGAGTCCGCCGACGACGCGTCGCGCAGCCGGGCCAGCTGCTGCTCGATCTGCGCGATCGTCGCGTCCTCGCACGTCCACTCGACCTCGATCACCGGGCTCGCCGCGCTCATCGTCAGTTCCGCCGCCACGACCGGCCGTCGCGATGCAACAGCTCGTCGGCCGCCGCCGGGCCCCACGTTCCCGCGGGATAGTTCGGGAACGACGGGCGGTCGCGCTGCCAGAAGGCGATGATCGCGTCGACCAGAGCCCATTGCTCGTCGATCTCGTCCGACCGTGTGAACAGCGTCGCATCGCCGAGCATCGCGTCGAGGATGAGCCGCTCGTACGCGTCGGGCAGCCCTTCCCGGAACGTGCCGCCGTAGAGGAAGTCCATGTGCACCGTGCGGATCGCCATTCCCTGCCCGGGCACCTTGGCCCCGATCGCGAGCGACACGCCCTCGTTCGGCTGCACGTGGATCAGCAAGACATTCGGCCGCAGCACCTGCGCCGACCCGTCCTCGAACGGCGGATGTGGCGCGCGCTTGAACTGGATGGCGATCGTCGTCTCGCGACGGGCCAACCGCTTGCCCATCCGCACGTAGAACGGCGTGTCGGCCCAACGCCAGTTGTCGACGTACAGCTTGGCGGCGACGAACGTCTCCGTCATCGAGTTCGGCGCGACGCCGTCCTCCTCGCGATAGGAGACGACCTCGTCGCCCTCGACGAACCCGCGCCCGTACTGCCCGCGAACGACGTGCTTCGGTCCGGGCGTGTGGATCGCCTTCAGCACCTTCACCTTCTCGTTGCGCACCGAGTCGGCGGAGAAGTCGATCGGCGGCTCCATCGCCGTGATCGCGACCAGCTGCAGGAGGTGGTTCTGGAAGATGTCGCGGATCGCGCCGGCCTGCTCGTAATACCCGGCACGGCCCTCGATCCCGATCGACTCGGCGACCGTGATCTGCACGTGATCGATGAACTGGCGGTTCCAGATCGGCTCGAAGATGCCGTTGGCGAACCGCAGCGCCAGCATGTTCTGCACTGTCTCCTTGCCGAGGTAATGGTCGATGCGGAAGACCTCGTTCTCGGAGAAGTGCTCCTGGATCTCCGCCGTCAACGCCTTCGCAGAGGCAAGATCGTGCCCGAACGGCTTCTCGATGATCAGGCGCAGCCACCCTTCCGCGCCACGCCGCTTTGCGATCTCCTCGATGAGCGTTCCGATCCCGCTCGGCGGGACGGCGAAGTAGTAGACACGGTTGCCGAGCGTCCCGAGCTGCGCGTCGAGCTCGGTGAGCGTGTCGCGAAGCACGTCCTCGCCGCGCTCGTCCGCGAAGTCGAGCGTGATGTAGTGCATGCCCTTCGCGAGCTCGTCCCAGACCTCCGCCTTGAACGGATCGCGGGCGTGCTCCGAGACGGCCTGCTTCATCCGCTCCCGGAACGCGTCGTCGGTCTCGTCGCTCCGCGCGGCGCCGACGATCCCGAACCGCTCCGGGAGCAGGCCCCGGAACGCGAGCGAGTAGAGGGCGGGCATCAGCTTCTTCGACGTCAGGTCGCCCGACGCACCGAAGATCACGAGCAGACAAGGATCGGGGCGACGGCGCACACGCAAGCCGTCGAGCAGCGGATTCGCGCCCGCCTCCTCCTCGAGCAGTTCGATCATCGGCGATCCTGCTTCCGCTCGGGCAGCACCGCGTGCCCGCCGAACTGGTTGCGCAGCGCTGCGTCGACCTTCGCCGCGAACGATTCGTCCTGACGCGACGAGAAGCGCGCGAAGAGCGCCGCAGTGATCACGGGCACGGGCACGTTCTCCGCGATCGCCTCGTGGATCGTCCAGCGACCCTCACCCGAGTCCTCGACGTAGCCGCGGATCGACTCGAGCTCGTTGCCGTCCTGCTCGAACGCCGCGTAGAGGAGCTCGAGCAGCCAGGAGCGGACGACCGAGCCGTAGCGCCAGATGCCCGCGATCTCGCGCAGGTCGAGATCGAACTCGGACCCGCGCATCACCTCGAACCCCTCCGCGTACGCCTGCATGAGCCCGTACTCGATCCCGTTGTGGACCATCTTCACGAAGTGGCCGGCACCCGCCGGCCCGACGTGCGCGTAGCCGTCGGGCGGCGCGAGCGACGTGAGGATGGGCTCGAGCTGCTTCACCGCCGCCTTGTCGCCGCCGGCCATCAGGCAGAAGCCGACCTGGAGCCCCCAGATGCCGCCGGAGACGCCGACGTCGACGAAGGAGATCTTGTGCTTGCGCGCCTCCTTGTAGCGGCGCTGCGAGTCGCGGAAGTTCGAGTTGCCGCCGTCGACGATCGTGTCGCCCGGCTCGAGGAGCCGCAGCAGCTGCTGGAACGCCTTCTCGGTGATCTCACCGGCGGGGATCATGAGCCAGACATGGCGCGGCGCGGACAGCTGCTTGCACAGCGCGCCGAGCGTCTTCGCGGTCGACGGGACCTTCGGGTCGTACGTCTTCACCTCCTGTCCGTGCTCCTCGAGCCGCTTCGTCATGCCGTTGCCCATCCGGCCGAGCCCGACCATGCCAAGTTGCATCTAGACGTCCTCCAATCGGATGCGCGCGACACGGCGGCCGCGCTCGGAGAGCGATTCGAAGTCGCCCATCGCCTGCGCCCGGATCAGCTTGCCGAACCCGAAGGGCTGCCCCGGGATGGGGATCTCGTCGCCGGTCGAATCGACGACCTGCAAGAAGTTGCCGGTGTTCGGACCGCCCTTGTGGAGCTGCCCGGTCGAATGGAGGTACCGCGGCCCGAAACCGTGCGTGACGACGCAGCCGGTCGCCTCGCGGGCGCGATCGGCGAGCACCCCGAGCGCGCGCTCGTTCTCGTCGCTCGGGCTCGACGAAGCCGAGGATCGCCACGTAGTCGCCCGGCTGGGCACCGGCGAACAGCTCCTCGACGGAGCCGACCGGATCGACCGACGGCTCGGCACCGGAGGCGAGGATCTGCTTCGTCTTGTCCTTGGCCGCCTGCACGTCGGGCTGGTCGAAGGGATCGATGCCGAGAATCGAGCCGGCGACGGCAGTCGCGAACTCCCAGCGGAAGAACTCCTGGCCGACCTCGTACGGGTCGCCGGACCGCACCTCCTGCGCCTGACGGTCGGGCCCCGGCACGGTCTCTCCCGGGCACGGGACGAGGCCCTTTCCCTGCTTGCCGGTCGACTCGGCGATCAACTGCTCCGCCCACAGGCCGAACCCGCCCGGGATCGGGTTGACGAGCACCTTGTCGCGCCCTTCGCGCCAGTTGTCGCCGAGCGAGAGGCCGAGCTCGAGGCCCGGATTGCCTTCCTCGAACCGACAGGCCTCCGCCATCTCGCGTGCCCGCAGAAGAAGACGCGCGACGTCGATTCCCATCAGCGCAGCCGGCACCATCCCGAACGGCGAGAGCGCGGAGTAGCGCCCGCCGATCGACGGAACGCCCGGAAACGTGGCCGTGAAGCCGCGCTCCGCGGAGAGCCGGTCGAGGTCGGAGCCCGGATCGGTCACGGCCGCGAAGAACGCGCCGTCGGGGTGGCGCGACCAGAAGTAGTCGGTGTGCGAGCGCGTCTCGAGCGTCGAGCCCGACTTCGACGAGCTCAGGAAGAGCGTCCGCTCGATGTCGATCCTCGCCTCGAGATCGCGAATCGCCTGCGGATGCGTCGTGTCGAGCACATGGAAGGTGTCGACGGCGAACGTCCGCCGCAGCACCTCGGGCGCCAGCGACGAGCCGCCCATGCCGAGCAGGACGACCGAGTCGATCCGGCCCGAGAGGTCGTCGACGAACTCCTCCAGCAACTCGACGTCCTCGGCCATCCTCGTCGGCTCGTCGAGCCAGCCGAGCCAGTCCGCCTCGTCCGTCCCGGTCCATAGCGACGCGTCGTGCTCCCAGATCCGCTCGATCAGAGTCATGCCGCCTGTAGCGCACCGCGCTTGGCGCGAATGCTGTCCTGGATCTGCTGGAACGAGTCGTCGAACTTCTGCACTCCCTCGGCCTCGAGGGTCGCCGTGACGTCGTCGTAGTCGACGCCGGCGGCCGCGAGATCGTCGAGCAGCTGCCTTGCCTCGTCGACGCCCTCGAGCACGGTGTCGCCGGGGATCCGACCGTGATCCTGGAACGCCTCGATCGTCTCGAGCGGCATCGTGTTGACGGTGTCGGGACCGATCAGATCCTCGACGTACATGACGTCGTTGTACAACGGGTTCTTCGTCGAGGTCGATGCCCACAGGCAGCGTTGCGTGTGCGCGCCCTTGCCGGCGAGGAAGTCCCACCGCGGCCCAGAGAACGCCTGGAGATAGTGCTGGTACGCGAGCTTCGCGTTCGCGACCGCGAGCTTTCCCTGGAGCTCCTGCCGCCCGAGCGCCTCGAGCCGCTTGTCTGCCTCGGAGTCGACGCGCGAAACGAAGAACGACGCGACCGACACGACCGACGACGGATTGCCCCCGCCCGCAATGAGACGCTCGAGACCGCGAAGGTACGCCTCGACCACTGCGGCGTAGCGCTCGAGCGAGAAGATCAGCGTGATGTTGATCGGCGTGCCGTGCGCGATGCAGTCCTCGATCGCCGGCAGGCCGGGCTCCGTCGCCGGGATCTTGACGTAGAGGTTCGGCTTGTCGACCTCGGAGGCGATCCACCGCGCCTGCTCGAACGACTTCCGCGTGTCGTAGGCGATGCCCGGCTCGACCTCCATCGAGACGAACCCGTCGGTGCCGCCGCTCGCGTCGAACGCGGGTCGCAGCACGTCGCACGCATCGCGGATGTCGTCGAGTGCCAGCGTGAAGAAGATCTGCGTCAGGTCGTCGACCGACCCGAGCAGGTCCTTCAGCTGGGCGTCGTAGCCGTCGCCCTCTGAAAGGGCCTTCTGGAAGATCGTCGGGTTCGACGTGACGCCCGTAACGGCGTCCTCGTCCATCATGCGGCGCAGGCCGCCGGAGTGGACGAGATCGCGCGAGAGCGTGTCGAACCACACGGACTGGCCACGCTCGGCCAGCTCATGCAGATGTGACTTGGCCACCTTTCATCTCCTTCTCCATCGCGGCGACCTTCTCGAGCCGCTCGCGATAGCGGTCACCGCCGTTGAATGTCGCGTTGAGGAACAGCTTCACGAGCTCGACGGCGAGGGACGGCCCCACCACCTCCGACCCGAGGCAGAGAACGTTCATGTCGTCGTGCTCGACACCCTGATGCGCGCTGTATCCGTCATGGCAGATCGCCGCGCGAATGCCGGTGAGCTTGCACGCTGCCACCGCCGCCCCGACACCGGAGCCGCAGACCAACACGGCACGCTCGGCCTCGCCGCGCTGAATCGACTCGCCCACCTCGCGCGCCTTGTCGGGGTAGTCGATCCGCACGGCGTCCGTGTCCGTCCCGAGATCGATCACGTCGTGGTCGGCGAGTGCGCCGAGAACGGCCTGCCGAAGGTGCACGCCGCGATGGTCGAACGCGACGGCGACCCGCACCGCTATGCGACCCGCTCGAGCAACGCCGACGCGCGAGCGACGACATTGTCGACGTTGAAGCCGAACTCCGAGAGCACCGTCGGCCCGGGCGCCGACGCGCCGAAATGCTCGATCGAGATCGAATCGCCGCGGTCGCCGACCCACTCGCGCCAGCCGAGTGCCACTCCGGCCTCGATCGACAGCCTCGCAGTCACCTCGGGAGGCAGGACCTCCTCGCGGTACTCGACCGACTGCTCGCCGAAGAGCTCCCAGCACGGCATCGACACCACCCGCACCGCAGTCCCGTCCTCGGCGAGCCGCCGGCCGGCATCGAGCGCGAGCGACAACTCGCTGCCGGTGGCGATCAGGATCAGCTCCGGCGACTCGCTCGAGTCCCAGAGCGTGTAGGCGCCGCGCTCGAGCCCGGAGGCAGCTGCGAGATCGGATCGGTCGAGAGTCGGGACCTTCTGACGCGAGAGTGACAGTCCCACCGGGCCGTCGGTTCGCTCCAGCGCGACCTTCCACGCGTATGCCGTCTCGTTCGCGTCACCGGGACGGATGAACCACAGATTCGGGATCGCGCGCAGCGCCGCATAGGTCTCGACCGGCTGGTGCGTGGGGCCATCCTCGCCGAGGCCGACCGAATCGTGCGTCCACGCCCATACGACCGGCAGTCCCATCAGCGCCGAGAGTCGCACCGAAGGGCGCATGTAGTCGCTGAACATGAGGAAGGTCGACCCGTACGGCGAGACGCACCCGCCGTGGGCGGCGATCCCGTTGACGATCGCGCCCATCGCGTGCTCGCGGATCCCGAACGCGATGTTGCGTCCGGCCCAGCGGGCCGAGAAGAGACCGCCGCCCTCGAAGTCGGTGTACGTCGACTCGACGAGATCGCCGGCCCCGCCGATCATGGTCGGGACGGCATCGGCGAACGCCTGCATCACCTGACGTCCGGCGGCGCGCGTGGCCAGCTCCTCGCCGGCGGCGAACACCGGCAGGGCCCAGTCGCCGATCTCGCCCGCCCAGGCGGCGTCCCACCGCTCGCGGTCCCGCGGGAACGCCTGCGACCACGACGCGAAGGAGGACTCCCACTCGGACTCGAGCCGGGTCCCACGCTCGACGCCGTTCATGTGCGCGTACACCTCGTCCGGGACGTAGAAGGACTTGGCCGGATCCCAGCCGAGCGCCTCCTTCGTGGCGGCGACCTCGTCTGCGCCGAGCGGGCTGCCGTGCGCCTTCGCCGTGTCCATCGCGTGTGGCGCGGGATAGGCGATGTGGCTGCGGACGATGATCAGCGACGGCTTCGCGGTTTCCGCCTCCGCGGCGGCGATCGCAGCGCGCAGCGCATCGAGGTCGTTCACGTCGGGGACGTGCTGCACGTGCCAGCCGAGCGCGTCGAACCGCTTCGCCCGGTCCTCGGTGAACGAGATCGACGTCGTCCCGTCGATCGTGATGTGGTTGTCGTCGTAGAAGTAGACGAGCTTGCCGAGCGCGTTCGTGCCGGCGAGCGATGCCGTCTCGTACGAGACGCCCTCCATCAGGTCGCCGTCCGAGCAGATCACGTAGACGCGGTGATCGACCGGCTCGTGGTGCGGCCGGTTGAACGTGTGCGCCAGGAACCGCTCGGCGAAGCCGAGCCCGACGCCGTTCCCGAAACCTTGTCCGAGCGGTCCGGTCGTCGTCTCGATCCCGGGCGTGTGCCCGCGCTCCGGGTGTCCGGGCGTCGCGGATCCCCATTGCCGGAACCGCTGCAGCTGCTCCATCGGCAGGTCATAGCCGGCGAGATGCAGCGCGGAGTACTGCAACACGCAGGCATGTCCAGCGCTGAGGACGAACCGGTCGCGGTTCGGCCACGCGGGGTTTGCCGGGTTGTGTCGCAAGACCTCGCGGTAGAGGAGGTAGGCCAGCGGGGCGAGCGCCATCGCGGTCCCCGGATGACCGGCATTGGCCTTCTGCACGGCATCCATCGAGAGCGTGCGTATGGTGTCGATCGAGAGCTGTTCGATGTCCGACTGGGCCATCGGCCCCTCCTCGCGTCGTCGTCGCATCGACCTTAGCGTCTATGCGTCGGCCGCTGCGCCGGCTCGAATCTCGTCCTTGAGGGCGTTCTCGCCGTCTTCGTCCTGGCCCATGAGCGCCGCGGCGATCGTGTAACCACCTCGAAGGAACCGGTACACCGCGTCGCCTTCCGTGAAGTCACCGTCGAGGCGCGTGTCGTCGTGGCCCGACGAGTCGCCGAAGAGCCTGAACGAGCGGCCGAACTCCTCGGAGAAGAACGCCGAGACGATGTCGTAGCGAGCGTCCGCGTCGCCGGCCAGGATGCGGCCGAGCGTGGTGCCGTGGTAGGCGGCGTTCGACCAATGCTCGATGCGCCGATGCCGACGGAAGATGGGGTCGAAGAACTCGGCGACGTCCCCGATCGCGTAGACGCCCGGGCGTCCGGTCGAGAACCGCTCGTCGACGACGACGCCGCTTCGCACCTCGAGCCCGGCGTCGCGGGCGAGCTCGACGTTCGGCTCGACGCCGATCCCGGCGACGACGAGCTCGGCCTCGGGGATCTCCGACGCCTCGAGCCGGAGGTCGACGCCATGAGCCCGGTAGGTCTCGTGCAACGACTCGGAGAGCGGTACTGCCTCGAGTGTTGCGAAGACCATCGGCTCGCGGACGATCTGCGTCACGCTCACACCGAGCTGCGTCAACGATGCCGTCACCTCGCAGCCGATGAAGCCGCCTCCCACGACGACGGCTGTCCGGGCGGTCTCGGCCCGCCGTCGCAGCTCGAGGGAGTCGTCGATCGTCCGCAGCGGGAGCGCCGTACCGAGCGGGCGGGGACGGGCGCCGGTCGCGATCACGATCGTGTCGGCCTTCACGTCGTCGAGCGAAGCGACTCGCTCGCCCAGGCGCAGGTCGACCCCGTGCTGCGCATACCACTCGTGTGGATGGACGAGCGCGTCCTCCGGCTCCACTTCGCCGCGCAGGAGCCGCTTCGAGAGCGGCGGCCGGTTGTATGGCCCGTGCGGATCCAGCGACCAGACGACGATCTCGTCGTCGCCACCCGCCCGGCGATAGCTCTCCACGCACTTCGCGGCCGCCAGGCCGCCACCGACGATTGCAATCATCAAGTCTCCCTCACGTCGTCGAGCAGTTCGCCGACCAACCCCTGGAGCCGCTCGGCCGCCCTTCCGACGATCTCCAGGTACCTCGCCTGTTCGGGCGTCAGCGGCCCGGCGGCGCCGTCTCGCAGCAGCTCGATGAAGCCTGCCATCGACGTCAGCGGCGTCCGCAACTCGTGGCCGAGCGCCGCGACCCGCTCGTCTCGGGCGCGCCCCGCGTCGTGCTGCTCGGTCACGTCGCGAAGCGTCCAGACCCGCCCGGCTGGGTCGAGCGGCGAGGCGTGCAGCAGGAAGAAGCGGCCGAGGGCCGCGTCCTCGAACTCGACCCAGCCGCCATCGCTGCGCAGGCGCTCGATCGCGGCGGCGAACGCGTACGGCTCGCTCGTCCGGTCGGCGAGCTCGAGCAGGCGGTCGACGAAGGTCCCGTCGAGGCCCACTCCGAGCGTCTCGGCCGATCGTCGGAGCGGACGGTTGGCGAGCAGAAGCCGCCCGTCGGCGTCGGTGAGCAGCATCCCGTCGACCGTCTCGTCGAGCAGCGCAAACACGGCGTCGGTCTCGGTCGTCGGGCGCATGTCCGGATACTTTCACCAACGTGGCCGTCCTGATCGCATCTTCACTCCGCAAGGAGCTCTCGGGCGAGCCGCTCTTCGACGGGGTCTCGTTCAAGGTCGAACGACGCGACCGCCTGGCGTTGGCGGGGCCGAACGGCGCCGGCAAGACCACCCTGCTGCGGGCGATCGCAGGCGAGACCTCACTCCAGGGTGGCGAGCTCGCCTTCGAGAAAGGGACGCGGATCGCACTCCACGATCAGCGCCCGCCCGCGCTCAGCCGCCAGGCGCTCCGCGATTATGTCCTCGCCGGGACCGCCGACCTGGCGGCCGTCGAGGCCGACCTGCATGCGCTCGAGCAGGCGATGGCGGGCGGCGACCACGACGACGCGACGCTGCGTCGCTACGCGGAGGCTCAGACGCGGCTCGAGCACGCCGGAGGCTACGACTGGCGCGACCGCGCCGCGTCGGTGGTGCGAGGGCTCGGGTTCACCGAAGCCGACCTCGACCGGCCGGTGCACAGCTTCTCCGGTGGTGAGCTCACCCGCGCCTCGCTCGCGCGGGCACTCGCGGCGCAGCCCGACTTGCTGCTGCTCGACGAACCGACGAACCACCTCGACATCGAGTCGCTCGAGTGGCTGGAGCAAATGCTGCGCACGATCGACGCCGCGGTCATCCTGGTTGCGCACGACCGGTGGTTCCTCGAGGCGGTGACGACGGCCGTGCTCGAGCTCGACCGCGGTCGCTCGACCTTCTTCCCGGGCGCCTGGCACGTCTGGCGGCTCGAGCAGGCGGCCCGCGCCGCTCATCTGCTGCGACAGTCGGAGCGTCAGGCGGAGCAGATCGCCCGCCTCGAGCGATTCGTCGAACGCTTCCGTTACAAGGCATCGAAGGCCCGGCAGGCGCAGTCGAAGCTGAAGCAGATCGACCGCATCAAGTCGAACCGCGTGGTCGCGCCCGACGACCGGCGCAGGACGCTCGGGTTCGAGTTCCTCAAGCCGCCCCGGTCCGGCCGCGACGTGGTCGTGGCCGAGGGCCTCGTCGTCGAGGCTGGTGACAAGCGGCTGCTCGACGACGGCACCTTCGCGATCGAGCGCGGCGAGCACATCGCTCTGGTCGGACCCAACGGTTCGGGCAAGACGACCCTGCTCGAAACGATCCTCGGTCGTCGTGAGCCGCTCGACGGGCGCGTGCGGCTGGGCCATGGCGTCGTGGCGGCATACTTCTCACAGCACGAGGCAGAGCTCGACGAGCGCGGATCCGTGCTCGACGCGGCGATCTCAGGCACCGGCCTGCGCCGTCCCGAGGCTCAGGCGCTCCTCGGCCGCTTCCTGTTCTCGGGCTGGGACGAGCACGAGAAGCCGGTCGTGGCGCTCTCCGGCGGAGAGCGTCGCCGACTCGCGCTGGCGATCGTCGTCGCCTCCGGCGCGAACTTCCTCGTCCTCGACGAGCCGACGAACCACCTCGACCTCGAGTCGCGCGAGTCGCTGGAGGCGGCTCTCGAGGCATTCCCCGGAACGGTGCTGCTCGTCTCGCACGATCGCGCGCTCCTCGACGCGGTCGCCGACCGGCTGCTCGCGGTGGAGGAGCGGCAGATCGTCTCGTACGCCGGAGGCTTTGCCGACTACGCCCGGGCGCAGGTGGTCGAGGAGCCTCCGGCTCCCGCGCCGCCGCCGAAACCGCGGCGCGAGCGCACAGCACACCCCGCCAAGCCGCAGCCGACGCCGCTCGAGCTGGTCGAGGCGGAGGTTGCGCGCACGGAGGCGCGCATCGCCGAGCTCGAGGGGAAGCTCGCGGTCGACTGGACCGATCTCGACCTGCTCAGCGCCCACCGCGAGGCGCGAACCGATCTCGAGTCGCTCCTCAAACGGTGGGAAGCGCTGTTCGAAGAGAGCGGATCGAGCGCTCGTTGATCGGGTCGAGCACGAGGATCGCCTCGTCGACGCCCAGCTCGGCGAACCCGGCGAGCGCCGTCGCGAGCTGATCACCGTGGAGCGGCGGTGACGACGGGTCGGCACGACGCTCGGCCCGACCGCCGTCGACCTCGACGAGCAGGCAGACGCTGCGCACGAGCGTGGCCGGGTCGCGTCCGGCGCGCTCGCACGCGGCATCGATGCGCGCGTTGAGAGCGGCGAACCCTTCGGGCCGGTTGCCGAAGCGGTCGAACCAGGCATTCCAGGCTTCGACGTGCGGGAGCGTTGCCGCGAGCAGCCGCTCGCCGTCGCCTCCGACCATCAGGGGCGGCCGGCGTCCCGCGGGCGGGAGCAGGACGGCGTCGTCGACTGAGTGGTAGCGGCCGGTGAAGGTCACGCGTTCGCCGGCGAGCAGGCGACGCACGATCTCGAACGCCTCCTCGAACCGCGAAACGCGCCGGTCGAACGGAAGCCCGAAGGCGCGGAACTCGTCCTCGTTCCACCCTGCTCCGACGGCCACGCGCAGCCGGCCGGCGCTCAGCTCGTCGACCGCGGACGCTGCGCGCGCAAGCAGGCCTGGCTCGCGAAACGCGGTGCAGGCGACGAGCGGCCCGATCTCCACGCGGTCGGTCACGAGCGCCAGCCCGGCGAGCAGCGTCCAGCAGTCCCACGGCCCGCGCTCGGGACGGCCGTCGCGGTAGAGGAGATGGTCGCCGACCCAGATCGAGTCGAAGCCCGTCTCCTCGGCCGCCCGCGCGAGCTGCGCGTACTCGAGCCAGCGCACGTCGCGCTCCACCTCGGGCAGCTGGACGCCGACCTTCACGCCCAGAACACCGCGAACGCGTCCGGATCGGTCGGCAGGGCCGTCACGTCGATCCACACGCCGTCGCGGTGCGCGATCAGCAGCACCTGGTCGATGTCGAGCGTGCGGCCGAGCCGCGTGCCACGCGCCCGGTAGACGGCGACCGCGTGCTCGTCGTCGGCCATCGCCCAGCGGAGCTCGCTCAGATACGTGCCGTCCGTGAGGCTCCGCGTCGCGCGGAAGAGCTCGAAGATGCGCTCGCGGCCGCGGTACTCCTGGGCGACCGACACCGTCCCGGGAACGCGCCACACCGCCTCGGGGTCGATCACCTCGAACAGGGCGCGCGCATCGCCGCCCGCGAACGCGGCGAAAACGCGGTGGATGCCGGCGAGCGCGTCTATCGCTCGAGCGGCGCCATCGTCAGCCCGTACCCCTCGAGCTGCGTGTGGTACAGCTCGGCGAGCTCGCGGTGGCCCGACCAGACGATCGCCTGGCCGGTCGAGTGGATGCGGTTCGCGATCGCCATGCCCCGGTCGTAGTCGACGCCCGGAATGACCTGCGCGAGCGCGAACGCGACGCCTTCGAAGGTGTTGTGCTCGTCGTTCAGGACGATCACGCGCCAGGCGTCGCCGATGCCGGTACCGCTCGTCCGGCGCGTGCGCTCGCGTGGAGGCGAGATCGTCTGGGTCATCGCGCCTCGAATGTAGCGATCACGGCCTCGGCGATCACGCGCAGTGGACGACCCGTCGCCTGGCTCGCGCTGCGTAGACGGGCGAACGCGACGTCCTCGGTCAGGCTCTCCTTCTCCATCAAGAGCCCTTTCGCGCGCTCGATCACCTTGCGGGCGGCGAGCGCGTCCGCGAGCGACTCGGCCTGCTTGCGCACCTCTTCCAGCTCGGCGTGCCGCGCGCGGGCGGCAGCGATCGCCGGGACGAGGTCCTGCTCGCGGAACGGCTTCACCAGGTAGCCGAAGACGCCGGCCTCGACGGCACGGCCGACGAGCTCGTCCTGGCCGTAGGCGGTGAGCATGACGATCGGGATCGGTTGGTCGGCGAGGATGCGCCGCGCCGCCTCGATCCCGTCCAGGCGCGGCATCTTGACGTCGAGGACGGCGAGCTCGGGCGAGTGCTCGTGCGCGAGCGCGACGGCCTCCTCGCCGTCACGGGCCTCGGCGACGACCTCGTGACCGGCGCGCTCGAGCAGCTCGCGGAGGTCGAGGCGGATGATCGTCTCGTCTTCGGCGATCAGGATGCGCACGGCCGCTAGGTTCGCAGGAGTTCGCGCCGCCGGCGGGCCGTTCGTCACGATCACGTCACGATCACGTCACACGACGCGTCCGCTACGGCCGCGGCTTGCAGAGCCTGGTCCGGCGGCAGCCGCCCGTACGAAACGGCGGCGGAAGGCGGCCGAAAGCGTGACATTCGGTTCACACGGGGCCCTGGGGTCGTATGCTCGGGGTGGGTCGCCGCTCGCTCGCCGCGGGCGCCCGGCGGCGATTCGTGGTCGCGACCGCGGCGGGGCGATTCGTTCAGTCGTGCCCGCTCGGCTTAGAGGTGTATGCCGGGAAGACGACCGCTGCCCGCGTGCCGTCGCCGTCCGAGCGCAGGTCGAGCCTGCCGCGGAGCTCGTCGCGGACGAGCGCGCTGACGATCGAGAGGCCGGTCCCGGCTCCCCCTTTCTCGACGCCGCCGACGCCGTCGTCTGCGATCGCGAGCTCGACTTCGGTGTCGCGACTTCTGAGCTCGACGCGAACACGATTTCCGCCGTGCTCGAGCGCGTTCTGCAACAGCTCGGCGAACACGAGCGCGAGGGCGGTCGCCCGGGCACCGGGCAGCTCGACGGGCTCGAGCTCCGCCGTCACCTCCTTGCCGCCGCCGACGCCCTGGACGAGCATCGCGCGCAGGCGGTCGATCAGGTCGGCCAGGTCGACCTCCTCGTCGCGCCGCTCCGTGAGCAGCTCGTGCACCGCCGCGATCGCGAGAATCCTGTTCACCGAGTGCTCGAGCGCCTCGCGGGGATCGGTCGTCTCGGCAGCGCGCGCCTGCAGCCGCAGCAGCGACGCCACGGTCTGCAGGTTGTTCTTGACGCGGTGGTGGATCTCTTGCGCGAGCACACCGCGCAGCACCGCGCGCCCATGCTCGAGGGCGACGGCCGCGTGGGTGGCGATCGACGCGAGGAGCTCGCGATCGGCCGCCGTGAAGGGCGTCTCGCGGTCGGCGACGAGCTCGCCGATCTGCCGGCTGCGCCACCGCAACGGCTGACGGATCGCATGCGTGCTCGCGACCCCCTCGGGCCACGCGATCCGCCCGTCGTCGAGCACGAGCGCGGCCCCCGCCGCATGGAGCGCGTCCATCGTCGTCTTGACGATCGCCTCGAGCGACTCCTCCAGGTAGAGCGAGTTCGACACCGCCTCGGAGATCCGTGCGAGCGCCTCGAGCTCGTGAACGCGACGCTGAGCCTCGGCGTAGAGCTTCGCGTGCTCGATCGACTGGGCGACCTGCGCCGCGATCGCGAGCAGCAGCTCGACCTCGTCGTCGACGAACGACCGCGGCTCTCGCGTGCGCACGTTGAGCGCCCCTTCGAGCGTCCCGTCGCGCGTGAGGATCGGGACGGCCAGGATCGACTGGTACTCGTCCTCGGCCAGGTTCGGGAAGTGCTTGAAGCGCGGATCGAGGTGCGCTTCCGACTCGATCATGACGGGCGCCCGGGCCGCCGCGGCCGTGCCCGTGATCCCCTCGCCCGGCCGCATCCGGGGGCGGCGTGTCAGCTCGTCGATCAGCGAGCCGTGCGTCGCGCGCAGCACGAGCTCGTCGGCCTGCTCGTCGTACAGGTAGACGAAGCACGCGTCCGCCTCGAGCGCCGCGCCGACGTTCGTCGCCACCTGCGTCAGCACCTCTTGGAGGTCGAGCGTGGAGTTGACGGCCTCGATCGTCCCGGTCAGGAGCTTCAGGTGACGGTCGCGTGTCTCCACGACCTCAGACTAGTGCTCCCGGCACTAGGCTCCCGCCGTGACCACGGCGCAGTGGCTCCTGATGTTTCACATCACCGGCGCGTTCTTCCTCGTGGGCGGGTCGGTCGCCGCCGGCGTCTTGAACGTCCTCTCGCAGCGGGCGGAGCGTCCGAGCGAGACGGCTCTCTTCCTGCGGCTCATCCGCACCGTCCTGCCGGTGATCGCGATCGGGTCCGTCGCAACGCTCATCTTCGGCCTCTGGCTCGTGCACGAACTGCACTTCGCCTTCTGGAGCTTCTGGATCGTCGCGGCGATCGTCCTCTGGCTGCTCGCGAACGCGCTCGGAGGCGCCGGAGGCAAGCACCAGGAGCGCGCACGGAAGATCGCCGAGCGCCTCGCCGCGGCCGGTGACACCCGCGACGACGAGCTGCGCGCGATCCTCCGCGATCCGCGCGGGAACGCGATGTCGTGGCTCGCCGGTCTCGCGACGCTGCTCCTGCTCGTCGACATGATCTGGAAGCCGGGCGCATGATCGCCTACAGCCGCCCGTTCTTCCCGCTCTTCCTGCACGTGCTGGGAGCGATGACCCTCGTCGGCGCCATGCTCGCGGTGATCGTGCTGACGGTCGCCGCCTGGCGGCGCCCGGAGGTGGCGGCGCTGCGGCGGGCGGCGTTCCGCACGCTCCTGATCGTCGCGATCCCGGCATGGGCCGTGATGCGGGTCGGAGCGCAATGGATCTACTCGAAGGAGTTCGGCTCGGGCGTCAAAGACCCGACCTGGATCGGCATCGGCTTCGCCGTCGCCGACACGGGGCTGCTCATCCTGCTCGTCACTTCAGGCGTCGCGTTCTGGTGGAACCGGACAGGAACGACCCTGGCCGGGCGCCTGGTGGGCGGCCTCTCGGGCCTCTACCTCGCACTCCTGGCCCTTGCCTGGCTGGCGATGTCCGGCAAGTGGTCGTAGCCGGACCGTCCGCCGCTTACAGAACCTTTACCGCCCGAGGGGGAGTTTCCTCGTAAACGGGGAATAGCGTCGGGAGCCGTGAGTGCCGTCGCCGTCGATCTCCGCCGCACCGCAGGGTTCCTGGTGGCCGACGCTCGCGGCCGGATCGTCGGTCGGGTCGAGTGCCCGATGTACGGGACCTCCCCTGAGGAGCCCGACGCTCTCTCGGTCCGCTCGGGCTGGCTCGCCCGCCGGAGGCGCCTCGTGCCCGCCGATTCGATCGAGCAGATCGACGACAGTTCGCGCGTGATCGGGCTGCGCGTCGAGCGCGAGTCGATCCGCACCTTCCTCTAGGACCGGCTCCTTAAAGACCACAGGGCGCCGATGAACGACGCCCCGCGATCTGCCGCCAGCAGCGCGGCGGGTCAAACCGCGCTGGGTGCTTCGAGCGTAGCGCCTGGCCCCGGCCTCGCCAAGCCGGGACCAGGGCTAGGGTTTCCCCAACCGGGCTCTCAGAGCACGCCGAGATACCGGTCGAGCTCCCACTGGGTGAGCTGCACCCGGTACTCGTCCCACTCCTTGCGCTTGAGCGCCACGTAGTTGTCGAAGATGTGGTCGCCGAAAGCACGCCGCATGAGCTCGGAGCCGGAGAACTCGTCGATCGCCTCGCCCAACGTCTCCGGTAGCGACACGATCCCGCGCTCCCGCCGCTGCTCGGCGGTGAGGTGGTAGAGGTTCGTCTCCATCGGGTCGTCGAGCGAATAGCCCTTCTCGATTCCCTCGAGGCCGGCATGGAGCAACGCCGCGAACGTGAGGTACGGATTGCAGGACGGGTCGGGGCAACGGATCTCCGCGCGGGTCGCCTGCTCGGAGCCCGGCTTGTACAGCGGAATGCGGATCAGCGCCGAGCGGTTGCGCTGCGACCACGCCACGTAGACGGGAGCCTCGTATCCCGGCACCAGCCGCTTGTACGAGTTGACCCACTGCGCGAACACCGCCGAGATCTCGCGCGCGTGGCGAAGCAGTCCCGCGATGAACTGCTTTCCCGTCTCGGAGAGGTGATAGCCGTCGCCCTCGGCGAAGAACTGGTTCCGCCCCTCCGTGAACAGGGACATGTGGGTGTGCATCCCCGAGCCGTTCTCGCCGAAGAGCGGCTTCGGCATGAAGGTCGCGTAGACGCCGTTCTTGGCGGCGACCTCCTTGACGATCAGCCGGTACGTGAGCGTCTGGTCGGCCATGTCGAGCGCCGAGGCATAACGCATGTCGATCTCGTGCTGTGACGGCGCGACCTCGTGGTGGTGGTACTCGATGCCGATGCCCATCTCCTCGAGGGCCCTGATCGTCTCGTTCCGCAGCTCGGTCGCCGCGTCGAGGGCGGTCATCGCGAAGTACCCGCCTTCGTCGAGCGTCTCGGTGCCGTGCTTGTCCCGGAAGAGGAAGTACTCGAGCTCGGGACCGACGTTGAACGTGTCGAAGCCCATCGTCTGCATCCGCTCGATCGCGCGGCGAAGCACGTGGCGCGGGTCGCCCTCGTACGGCTCTCCGTCGGGCGTGACGACGTCGCAGATCATCCGCGCGACCCGGGCCTCGCCGGGGCGCGCCGGCAGCAGCCGGTACGTCGCCGGGTCGGGGATCGCGACCATGTCCGACTCCTCGATCGCGTTGAAGCCGGTGATCGACGAGCCGTCGAAGCCCATCCCGTCGTTCAGCGCGTCCTCCATCTCGGACGGCGTGATCGCGAAGCTCTTCAGGTGCCCCTCGATGTCGGAGAACCAGAAGAGAACGTTCTCGACACTCTGCTTCGACACGTCGTCGAGCACCGACTTCCGGGCGGCCGGATCGGATGTCGCCCGGAACTTGCTCTCAATCATCGCCATCTGCTCTTGCTCCTCTCCTCGAAGCCAACTCGCTACGCCGCTGCCACCGCCAAGGGCTCGGAGGCCTCCACGCCGTCCGTCGGCACCTTCCGGATCGTCTGCACGATACGCCCTGTGATCAGGTAGGGATCTCCGAGCGAGTTCGGCCGGCGGTCCTCGAGGTACCCCCGGTAGTCGTTCGCGACAAAGCTGTGCGGAACGCGGACCGACGCTCCGCGATCGGCGACGCCGTGGTTGAACCTGTCGATCGCCTGCGTCTCGTGGAGCCCGGTGAGGCGCATGTGGTTGTCAGGCCCGTACACGGCGATATGCGCGTCCTTGTGCTCGTCGAACGCGTCCATCAGCGCCAGGAAGTACTCCTCGCCGCCGACCTCGCGCATGTGCTTCGAAGAGAAGTTCGTGTGCAGCCCCGATCCGTTCCAGTCGAGCTCGATGCCGAGCGGCTTCGGATGGAAGTTGACATCCACGCCGTAGCGCTCGCACAGCCGCAGCAGGAGGTAGCGGGCGATCCACAGCTCGTCGGCCGCCCGCTTCGAGCCCTTGCCGAAGATCTGGAACTCCCACTGGCCCTTCGCCACCTCGGCGTTGATGCCCTCGTGGCCGAGACCGGCGTCGATGCAGAGGTCGATGTGGGCGTCCACGATCTCGCGCGCGACGTCGCCGACGTTCTTGTACCCGACGCCCGTGTAGTACTCGCCCTGCGGCAGGGGGAAGCCCTCTGCCGGGAACCCGAGCGGCCTGGCGTCCCGGTAGAGGAAGTACTCCTGCTCGAAGCCGAACCACGTGTCGGGATCGTCGGCGGCGGTCGCGCGGGTGTTGCTCGGGTGAGGGCTGCCGTCGGGAAGGAGCACCTCGCACATCACGAGCGCGCCGTTCCGGCGGGCCGGGTCGGGGAAGATCGAAACAGGCTGCAGCAGGCAGTCCGAGTTGCTTCCCTCCGCCTGGCGGGTGGAGCTGCCGTCGAATCCCCAGACGGGCACCCCCTCGAGAGTCGGGAATGCGTCGAACGCCTTGACCTTCGTCTTGCTGCGCAGGTTCGGCGTGGGCTCGTAACCGTCGAGCCAGATGTATTCGAGCTTGTACTTGGTCATCGATTCTCCCGTGTCGTGGTCCTGTGGTGGTCGTTTTCGAGCCCGGGAACGACAAAAGGCCCAAGGACTCCAAGAGTCCTCAGGCCTCATCGCCCAGCACCGCCCACCGGGGCGGCGCCTCCCAAACGTAGCGGGGACGGCGGCCGGCCGTCAAGCCTCACCCCCGTGACGGGGCGATCAGGGCAGCGGCCCCTGCATCGTCAGCACCTTCGACACGTCGCGGTAGCCGAGGCTGCGGTTCAGCGCCTGCATCCCCTCGTTCCCCTTCTGGGTCCAGGTGACGAGCTCGAGCACGCCGGCGCGCGAGGCCCAGTGAAGCTGGGCCTGCTTGAGCGCGCGTCCGATCCCGAGGCGCCGTCGGTCGCGCCGGACGGTGGTGAGCCCGTGCTCGGCCATCGCCGAGCCGTTCGCATGCTCGAGCAGGCCGGCGTAGCCGACGATGCGCCCGCCCTCGATCGCCACGAACGACCCCTCGGGACGCGTCGCCTCCTCGCGCAGCCACGTCTCGAACCGGTAGGTGATCGGCCCCGGGAGCGGCATGTCCTCGTAGCCGGCGCGCGCGACGGCGTCCCAGGCAGCAGTCAGCAGCTCCTCGCGGCGACCGGCCAGCGGAAGGAGGTCGATGCCGGCAGGCGCGAGCGGCGCGCTCTCGGCCGTCGCCACCGGCCGCAGCTGCTCGAGCTGGTAGTCGGCCTCCACGAGCCCGAATCCGCGCGCGAACGCGATCGCCCCGTCGTCGGCAGCGTCGACGAAGGCGTTCACGCCCTCACGGCCGAGCCCGCGCCCGTGGTCGGCGAGCGCGCGGACGAGCGTGGCGCCGACGCCGCGCCTGCGGTACGGCGGCAGGACGCGGGCGGCGCAGAACGCACGGCCGTCGATGTTGGAGAGACTGCAGATGCCGCTGCCGGCGTCGACTCCCGTCGATCGACGCCAGCAGGAGCAGGCGGTCCGGCTCGGCCGTCCGCTCGAGCTGGTCGCGCGTGACCGGCTCGTTCGGGACGACGGCGCTCTTGATGCCGGCCCACGTCTCGAGGTCGGCCGCCGAGTCGGCGACGCGAAGCTCGATCATCCCGACCGCTTCAGCTTTCCGTTCCGCTTCGCGTAGCGCTCGCCCGACCGGAACACGAGCAGCCCGAGCGGGATCGAGACGACACCGATCACGAGCAACGGCCAGACGTCGCCCCAGGCGAGCCCCGCGCCGTCGATGATCGATGCCCGCACGCCGCGCAACGCATAGGTGGCCGGCGAGATCTTCGAGATCCACTGCATCCACTCAGGCAGGACGCTGACCGGGTAGTAGACGCCCGAGACGACGAGCATCAACCCCTGCGCCACGAACCCGAGCTGCGTGCCCTTCTCCGGCGAGATCAGCGGCAGGACTGCCGTCATCATCCCGACGCCGATGAACGAGACCGACGCGATGCCGAGCAGCGCGATCGACGCCGGATAGTTCGCGTTCGGCACGTGGATGCCGATGAATGCGACCACGGCGACGAACACCGCTGCCGCGCGCACGAACCCGTACATGACCGAGTAGAGGCCCATCCCGATCAGATGGACCGGGCGCGAGAGCGGGGCCATGAACGTGTACTCGATCGTCCCTTCCCAGCGCTCCCAGGCCACGGTCTCGGTGACGATCTCGAAGATGATCCCGAGGTAGGCCCAGATCACGCCGCCGACGAGCAGCTGCGTCGCGAGCTCGTTCTGCTCGGCGGGCGGCACGCCGACGCCGCGCGCGATGAACACGATCGTGAGCGTGTTCGCGATCGTCCAGACCAGGAACGCGAGGTCCCACAGCAGGTAGCGCTTGGTCAGGTAGAGGTTGCGCTCGACGACGCCGTAGAGCCCGACCAGCTCGTCGCGAAGCACGCGCCGGCGGGTGAACGTGATCTCTGACGAGCCCATTACGCGAACACCTCCCTCTCCTCGTCTTCCTCGGTCTTCTCGTCCTCGAACTCGCGGCCGGTGGCGGCGAAGAACGCCTCCTCGATCGTGTCGACGCCGTAGCGCGCCTTGACCGCCTCGGCCGGCTCCAGGAACAAGAGCTCGCCGCGGTCGAGCAGGCCGATGCGATCGGCCAGCTCCTCTGCCTCCTTCATGTCGTGCGTGCAGAGCAGGATCGTCGAGTCGTGCCTCGTGCGGATCTCGCGAATGAACGCCTGCACCTCTGCGCGCGAGCGCGGATCGAGGCCGGTGGTCGGCTCGTCGAGCAGGAGCACCACCGGAGACGTGAGCAACGCACGGGCGAGCGCGACCTTCTGCTGCATGCCGCGCGAGAGGTTCTCCATCGCTTCGCCGCGACGGTCGGGCGGGAAGCCCACCCGCTCGAGGATCGCCGGGATCTGCACGTGCGTCTCCCTGGGCGTCATTCCGTAGAACCGCGCGGCGTACGCGAGATTCTCGGCCGCGCTCATCTTCTTGAAGAAGCTCGCCTCGACCGAGACGCGGTTGACCAGGCGGCGCACGGAGCGCGCGTCGCCGAACACGTCGTGATCGAAGATGCGCGCCTCGCCGCCGTCGGGCAGGAGCAGCGTCGAGAGCAGCCGGACCAGCGTCGACTTGCCCGACCCGTTCTGGCCGAGGATCGCGACGCACTCGCCGCGCTCCATCGAGAACGAGACGCCGTTCAGCGCGGAACGCCGGTGACGGCGGCCGAAGAGGCCCTTCCTACGGGTGAAGACCTTCCGAAGGTCCGAGACGACGACTGCCTGGTGCTGCTGGTACTGCATACATGCTCCTTGGATCGCGTGAAAAGAGAACCGAACGAAGACGTACCTCGACCGCGGTCAGCGGCGAGGCAGCACGTCTGCGTTGGCGATCCCGAACATGTTGCGATCCAAGATAGGCGAGACCCGCCGGATTCGCAAGCGAGATTTCAGCTCGAGCTCTGTGCGCGGCGACGGGCCGTGTCGACCACGGTTTCGGCCTCGACACGGTTGCCGAAGCCGCGCGTCACCGTCTCCTTGTCCTCGAGATCCTTGTACACCTGGAAGAAGTGCTCGATCTCGTTGCGGAGCTGCGCCGGAACGTCGTGGATGTCCGAGACGACGCTCCACTGCGGGTCGTTCAGCGGGACGCAGATCAACTTCTCGTCGTCGCCTTTCTCGTCGGCCATGTGGAACACGCCGACGACGCGAACCCTGATGCGGCAGCCGGGAAACGTCGGCTCGCCGACGAGCACGATCGCGTCGAGCGGATCGCCGTCGGAGGCGAGCGTGCCCTCGAGGTAGCCGTAGTCGGCCGGGTACGTCATCGACGTGAACAGCCGCCGGTCGAGCACGATCCCGCCGAGCTCATCGTCCCATTCGTACTTGTTGCGCGAGCCGGAGGGGATCTCGACGAAGACGACATCCGTCACACGCCGAGTCTAGGCATCACCGGATCAGGAACGAGACGGTGATGTCGGCGGTCACGTCCTGCGTCCCGGGCTCGATCGGCGTCGACGCGGCCGCACCGGCGGTGGCGGCCTGGTAGACGGGCTGGGGCGCCTGGCCGCCTTCGGTCACCGAGTACACCGGGCCGACGGTGAAGCCGCCCGCCTGGGCGAGTGCCTGCGCCTTGGCGCGCGCGTCTGCCACGGCCTGCTTGAGCGCGGCGCGGTAGAGCGCGTCGCTGTCGGAGACGTCGAGGCTCGGCCCGTCGACCGTGTTCGCCCCCGCTCCGACGGCGGCGTCGATGAGCGCTCCCGCGGCAGCGATCTTGGACTTCGCGCTGACCGTGTTCTGCGCGACGTAACCGGTGACGCTGCCCTGGTCGTCGGTCTGCGGATCGAGCGAGACCTCCTGCGTCTGGAGATCGGTGCCACCGGCGTTCTCGAGCGCCGCGATCACCTGCTGCATCGTCTGTGCGTTCTGGGACAGGGCGGCGGCCGCGGTCGCCGCGTGCGTGTTGACCCCGGCCGAGACGACGGCCTCGTCGGGCACGGCCGCGATGTCGCCGTGGCCGCTCGTCGTGACGAGGCTCGGCTGGACCGGTGTCGTGCCCGCACCACTGGCCGGGGCCGGCCGGCCGACGCCGGCGATCGCCGCGACCGCGAACAGCACGGCGGCGGCCAAGATGGAGAGGAGAAGATTGCGTCTCATGCTGCCGATACGCCGCCGCGTGCTCAGATGTCACGGTGATCTACGGATTCGTCGACTGCCGCTGGTCGCTCGAGGACCCGGAGCACGGGCGCCGCGCGTATCTCGAGGGGCACATCCCCGGAGCCGCCTTCCTCGACGTCGAGCGCGACCTCTCGTCGCCGCCGGGGCCTGCCGGCCGCCATCCGCTGCCCCCGGCGACGCAGTTCGCCGCGGCCGCCGGGAGAGCCGGCATCGGCCCGTCCACCTTCGTCGTCGCGTACGGCTCACTCGGCGGAGCGGAGCGGCTCTGGTGGCTGCTGCGGCATTTCGGGCACGACGCGTGCGCGGTGATCGACCTCGAGGCCTGGCGCGGGCCGCTTCGCAGCGGTGACGAGCGGATCGCGCCGGCGACGTTCACGCCGCGGGCGCGGAGCGACGACACGATCGACGCCGGCGAGCTTGCAGCAAGGCTCTCCGATCTGGTCGTCGTCGACGCGCGCCTTGCCCCACGCTGGCGCGGGGAGCCGAATCCGACCGATCGCGTCCCCGGCCGCATCCCGGGTGCGTACAACGCGCCGTGGAACGAACCGCTGCCCACGCTGCCGGAGGGCGAGCTCGTCGCCTACTGCGGCTCGGGGGTGACCGCGTGCGTCCCGCTGCACCGGCTGCACCTGGCCGGGCGCGACGGCCGACTGTATCCGGGATCGTGGTCGGAGTGGGAGCAGCGCGCCGACCTGCCGCGCACGTCCGGCGGCGAGCCCTAGGCTGCCGCGCCGATCGTCGTGGTCGCATAGGGAGCGAGATAGCGCTCCCAGCGATCCGGGATCTTCGGCGTCGCGAGGCGGATGAAGAGCACCGGCGCGGGTTGGCGCGGGTGCCGCGACAGCACCATCTCCACCTCGTGGGGAAGGCGATTGCCTTTTCGCAGGTTGCAGGGCGAACAGGAGGTGACGACGTTCTCCCACGTCGAGTCGCCGCCGCGCGACCGGGGGATCACGTGGTCGAGGGTCAGGCGACCGCCGGTCGAGCCGCAGTAGACGCAGCGCCAGCCGTCACGGGCGAAGAGGGCGCGTCGCGAGATCTTCCGCTGCACGAGCCGCGGCACGCGGACGTAGTGCACGAGCCGGATGACGTGCGGCCAGCGGAACGTGTCGCTGGCCGAGCGGAGTGGTCGCTCGAGCTGCTCGATGACCTCCGCCTTCCCCTTGTAGACCAGCACGTGGGCGCGGCGCAGCGAGCACACGTTCAGGGGCTCGTAGCTCGCGTTCAGAACAAGAACCTGCTGCACCCTGGCGGCAATGTACCGGACGAAGCGGGCGCAAAGCCGCTCAGAGATTGACGCTCCGCCGGCCGAGAGCGTCAGCGGCCCATGGCGCGTTCGACCGCTTCGGTCTCCTCCGGCGAGAGGTCGACCGAGGCGCGGCCGCGGTCGAGCTCCTTCATGTAGATGCGCGCATAGTCGCGGCCCTGGATCGCCGTGACGACGATGCCGCTGCGGGCGGAGTCGAGCAGGGCGAGCGACGCGGACTGGTGGCCGCCCGTGTTCTCGTACGCGTCGTAGCGGACGATCGAGCTGTTCGCGACAACGCCGTCGACGCGGCGGTCGACGCGTTGCAGGCCGGCGGCGACCTCGTCGACGGCCCGGTGCAGATCGTCGACCCGGCCCTGGAGCGTGACCGCGAACTCGACCAGGTCGCGGCGTCCCCCGCCCAGCATCAGGCGCTGCGCCTCGCGCACGCGCCGCACCCTGACCATGCCCCACCAGGCGAGCCCGAGCGAGATCGCTCCGACCGCAAGCCCGGCGATCGCAACGACGAGCGCGGTTGAAGCCGAGACGTGCATGGGTTATCCGAGCGAGAAGATGACGGGGTAGCTGGCCCTGTTGTTGCTGACCTTCACCTCACCAGGCACGGGCTTCACGTCGACGTTGACGTGGGCGGGAAGCGCGAACGTCACCTCGCCGAGGCTCGAGAACGTCAGCGTCTTCTGCTGACCGGGGTTGATGAGGTCGATCGTCTGCGTCTTCACGATCGGGTTCTTCTGCTGGATCGTCAGGGTGACCTTGATCCCGGCCTCCTGGAAGTTGCCCGAGTCCTCGATCGTGACCGCGAACGCGAGGTTGGTGCTGACGCCGTTGATCGTGTTCTGCTGCGTCTGCGAGAGCACGAGCCCGGACGGGCAGCGCCTTCGTCTGGACGATGTCGGTGCCGTGCAGGCCGCTCGGCGTCGTGCCGGTGCCCGCCGAGTTGATGCGGTTCAGCAGGCCGGTCATGGACGAGGTGCCGAGGAGGTCGGGGTCGGTGACGAAGACGGACTGCGGCACCGGGACGCCGACCACGCCTTGCTGCTTCAGCTCCGCGATCGACGGCGCTCGGAAGAGGTCCTCCCAGACGACGTCGCTCGCGACCAGTCGATTCGCCTGCTCGGAGAGGATCGCGGCCTCGTCGCTCGCCTTCGTCGAGGCCGTGGTCTTGGCGAACGCGTTCGCAAGGCCCTGAGTGCCGCTCACGCGCAGCTGGAGCGACTCGATCATGTGCCCGTTCTCGTCTCGGAGGGTGCCCGGCGGATCGAGCTTCGAGGCGGCTGTCACGTTCTGGCGCTCCTGCTCGGCGATGCCCGAGAGCTTCTGGCTCAGCTCGGGCGCCTTGATCCCCGGCGTGACGAGAGCGTTCGTGACGGCCGCGCCGTCGTCGGCCGAGCTCTTGGCGATCACGGAGACCTTGTCCATGTAGTTGGCGTAGGTGTCGTGTTTCGAGGTCGAGGTGCACGATTGGAGGAGGAGCCCGAAGACGACGAGCAGGACGATCAGTCCGACGACGAGCGCTCCGAGTCGCAGGAGGGGCGTCAGGTTGCGGTTCGGAACGCTGGGCCGGCGAGGCCCGCTGCCACCCCGCCTCGGAAGCCGGCTCCGCGTGGGCTGCTGAACCTCTGTGGTAGCGGGCTCGTCCTCGAAGAAATCGAAGTGGATGTCGTCGTCGGTGGGGCCCATCGACCCCCCGAGGGTACAGTGCTTCGCGGTCGGAAACGACCCGGTGAAGGAGTCGCCCGGCCCGCGGTGTAAGCCCCTGTACGTGTCTCAGGCCGCGGTTCAGCACGACCTCTTCCTCGGCCGGTATCGGCCGGTCCGCCCGCTCGGCTCGGGCGGGATGGGCCATGTCTGGCTGGCGCGGGACGAGCGGACCGGCCTCGACGTCGCACTGAAGATCGTCGCCCGCGAGGGCAAGGCGGGACATCGGGCCGAGCGCGAAGCGAGAGCCGCGGCGGCGCTGCGCCATCCACGCTGCCAGCGCATCCGGTCGCTGGCACACGACTCGTCGCACGTCTACATCACCTACGAGTACGTGCCGGGGCGGACGCTGCGCGAGGCGATGCGCTCCGGCGAGCTCGACGACCGCGCGACGATCGAGGTCGCCGCGCAGATCTGCGACGCGCTCGCCCACGCCCACGGCCGCGGAATCGTCCACCGCGACGTCAAGCCGTCGAACGTGCTGCTCGCCGAGACCGGCTCGATCGACATCCGCCTCCTGGACTTCGGGCTCGCCCAGATGGCCGAGTTCGACACTCTGACGGCGCTCGGCGACGTACCGGGCACGCTCGCCTACATCTCGCCGGAGCGGCTGCACGGAGCGGTGGCCACGCCCGCCGCCGACGTTTGGGCCGTCGGCGTCGTGCTCTGGGAGTCGCTCGCCGGAGAGCACCCGTTCTGGCACGGCGACCTGAACGAGACGACGCGGCGGATCGAGCACGGTGCGCCGCCGCTCGAGACGATCCGGCCGGATCTGCCGTCGAGCCTGATCGAGACCGTCGCCGGCGCGCTCATCCTGAACCCCGAGCGCCGCCCGTCGGCGGCCCGCCTGGCGGCCGACCTGCGATCGCTCTCCGCCCGGCGCCGCAAGATGAAGGGCTCCCGGCCGGCGGCGCCCCCGCTCGACCGCCGGGCCGTCCTCCTGGAGCGCGTGCTCCCGGCCACGGCGGCCGGCGTCGCCACCGGCTGGGCGACCTCCGCGCTGCCCTTCTACCCGCCGGGCTGGTCGCTGGGGCTCGGCGCGCTCACCGCGGCGGCCACGCTTGCCGGCCCAAGGCTCGGTCTCGTCACAGCGCTCGCAACGCTGTTCTTCCCGCTCGCGAACATCTCAACCGGCCTCGCACTGCTCTATGCGGTCGTCGCAGTCGCGTGGATCGCCCTCACCTGGCGCGATGCGCGCGCCGGCCTCCTCCTCGTCGTCGGACCGCTCCTGGCGCCGATCGCGGCGCTCGGCCTGATCCCGCTTGCCGCGCAATGCGCCCGTGGCACTCCTCGCCGCGTCGCCCAGGCGGCAGGCGCCGTCCTGCTCGCCGGCATCGTCGCCGGGCTCCGGCACGCCCGCCTTCCGTTCGACCTCTCGAAGCCGCCGCTCGGGCTGGGGATCGACGGCTCGAGGCGGCCGACCGCGGTCGCGCATGCGCTCATCGGTCAGCTCGGAGCCCATCCGACGCTGCTCGCCGAAGCGCTGATCCTGGCCACCGCTGCCGCCGTGCTCCCGCTGCTTCGTCGCCGGGGGCCGTGGGTTGCGGCCGGTTACGGAGCCGCGTTGCTCGCGGCGACCGCCTTGACCGCGCCGGCGGCGGCGATCCTGCCGCTGATTGCGGCCGCGTGGATCTCGGCCGCCGCTCTAACCCTCGATTCGAGGCCGTAAACTGGATCTCCGGGGAAGGATCCCCTGCCGCCCATGCCCGTGCTCCGCAGCATCGAATCGAAGCTCGAATCGCTCTTTGAGGGCGTCTTCGGCCGCGCCTTCCGGACGAACGTCCAACCGGTCGAGCTCGCGCGGAAGCTCGTCAAGGAGATGGACGACCACCGGAACGTCTCGGTGTCGCGCGTCTACGTCCCGAACGAGTACACGGTGTTCCTCGCGCCGGCCGACCGGGCGCAGTTTCAGACCTACGAGACGCAGCTGACCGACGAGCTGGCGGACTACCTCGCCGAGCACGCGCGTCGCGAGAACTACGCCCTGCTGACGCCGCCGCGCGTGCTGCTCGAGACGGACGACGACCTCGACGTCGGCATGTTCGGGATCGCGACCCGTCTGGCCCAGGTCGAGCCGGCTGCGGCCGAGCTCCCCGAGGCGGCCGCACGGGGTGCAACCATGGTGTACGCCCCGATGCCAGCCGTGGCCCAGCCAACCGAGGCGGCTTCGCCCGTCGAACTCGGCATCGAGCCCGAGGTCGCCGTCCTGACGTGGAAGGGCGGACGTCACGAGGCGACGCGACCCCGAGCGGTCGTCGGGCGCTCGAAGGACGCCGACATCCAGGTGCCCGATCCGAACGTCTCACGCCGCCACGCGGAGCTCCGCAGGGAAGGGTCGGCGTACTGGCTCGTCGACCTCGACTCGACGAACGGGATCGAGGTTCGCGGCAAGCGCGTCAAGCGGCTGAAGCTCGAGGACGGGACCCGGTTCACGATCGGCTCGACGGAGGTCACCTTCTCGCGGGAGACGCGGTGACCGAGGCCGCAGCGGTGCTCGGATCGGCTCAGGTCGAGACCACGCTGCTCGCTCTGAAGATCGCATTCCTCGTCCTGCTCTATCTCTTCATCTGGCGCATCGTCCGGTCGGCGACGCGTGACCTCCGCCCGTCCCAGGAGTCCATGATCCTCTCCCCGCTCGACGCAGCCAGCCTGACCGCGAAGCCGACACAGCCGCCGGCCGGGCGGCTCGTCGTGCTCGAGAGCCCCGCGCTCGACGACGGCGACATCTACCCGCTCGACTCGCGCCCGCTCACCGTCGGTCGCGGCACGAACAACGACGTCGCGCTCGCCGGCGACGAGTACGCCTCGGGACGCCATGCGCGCTTCGAGCGCCGGCGCGACGGCGTGTGGCTCGAGGACATCGGCTCGACGAACGGGACGTTCGTCAACGGCATCAGGCTGACGCGCGAGCGGCGTCTCGCCCCGGGCGACGTCGTGCGCATCGGCGAGACCGACCTGAGGTTCGAGTCGTGATCGCCGTCGTCCAGTCGTTCGGGAGCACCGACACCGGCCGCAAGCGCCGGCGCAACGAGGACGCCTTCGTCTGCGAGCCGCCGCTGTTCGCCGTCGCCGACGGCATGGGCGGCGCCCAGGCGGGCGAGGTCGCCTCGGGCCTCGCCGCGTCGGCGCTACGCGAGGCCGGCGGCAACGGCAGCGGCGAGCAGCGCGTCGCGCAGCTGATCCAGGAGGCGAATCGCCGCGTCCACGACCGCGCCACGACCGACGCGGCCGCGAGCGGGATGGGGACGACGATCACCGCTGCCCTCGTCGCGCCCGACGGGCAGGTGGCGTTCGGCCACGTCGGGGATTCGCGCGCCTACATCCTTCGCAACGGCCGCCTCGACCAGCTCACCGACGACCACTCGCTGGTCGCAGAGCTCGTGCGGCGCGGCGAGCTCTCACCCGCAGAGGCGGAGGTACACCCGCAGCGGTCCGTGATCACGCGCGCGCTCGGGACCGACCCTGACGTCGACGTCGACACGTTCTCGGTCGAGGCGCGCGCGGGCGACGTCTTCCTGATCTGCAGCGACGGCCTCTCGTCCTACGTCGACGGCGCGGAGATCGAGCAGATCGTGTCCCAGTATCGGACCGACCTCGAGGCAGCCGCCCGGTCGCTGATCCAGGCGGCGAATCGCGGCGGCGGGGAGGACAACATCACGGCCGTCCTCTTCGCGGTCGGCGCGAACGGCGAGCCGGACGAGCGCACGCGCGAGTACGCCACGGCGCCGGCCCTCCCGCACCCCGAGGACGAGGACACGCTGTATCCCGAGGACAACGTCATGCTCCCGCCCGAGGCGCTCGATGGGCACCCGCCGGTCGACGACACGATCGTGATGTCCGCAGCCGAGCTCGCCGAAGCGCGCGAGAGCGCAGCGGCCGTTGCCACCGCGCCCGTCGAGCCCGAGGCGGGGCTCGGGCGCAAGGCGCTCGCATCGCTCGTGATCGTGATGCTCGTCGTCCTGATCGTGGTGCTCGCCTGGTGGGGGCTGGCACGCTGAGCTACCGGAACCGGGAGCTCTTCTACCTCTCGGTCGTCGGGGTGCTGACCGGGCTCGGGTTCGCGTCCGTCTACATCGCACGTCAGTCGACGGTCAGCTGGGGCTCGCTCACCTACGCGCTCTTCTTCTTCGGCCTCTACCTCGTCGCACACCTCGTGACGCGGTACGCGACGCCGAACGCCGACCCGTACCTGCTGCCCATGGCCGCGCTCATGACGGCGGTCGGCCTCACCGAGATCTACAGGCTCGGCCCGAGCGACGCGTTCAAGCAAGGGCTCTGGATCGTGATCGGTCTCGTCCTGTTCTCGCTGGCGCTCCTCCGGCTGCGGCGTGACTACCGCGTGCTCGAGCAGTACAAGTACCTCTTCGGGATCGGCGCGATCGTGCTCCTGTACCTCCCACGCCTGCCGGGGATCGGCACCACCGTGAACGGGGCGCGGCTCTGGGTGGAGGCGGGCCCCTTCCGCTTCCAGCCCGGCGAGCTTGCGAAGATCTTTCTGATCGTCTTCCTCGCCGGCTATCTGCGTGAGAAGCGGGAGGTGCTCGCGCAGGCGCGGCTGAAGGATCTCGGCCCGCTCCTCGTGATCTGGGGCGGCTGCATGCTCGTGCTCGTCACGACCAACGACCTCGGTTCGGGTCTCCTGTACTTCGGGATCTTCCTCGCGATGCTCTACATCGCAACGAACCGGCTCTCATTCGTGCTCGCCGGGATCGGCCTCTTCGCCGCGGGCGGCTTCGTCGCCTACGAGAAGATCCCGCACGTCCACGAGCGTGTGACGATCTGGCTGCAGCCGTGGACGACGCACCCGGTTTTCTGCCCTCAGAGCGGCGGCCTCGCGCTGCGACAGGATTGCGAGAGCTACCAGCTCGTGAAGTCGCTCTACTCGATCGGCAACGGCGGCTTCGGTGGAGCGGGCCTCGGCAAGGGCGTCTTCGCGTCGGCCGACGGTCACGCGCTGATCCCCTACGTGAACACCGACTTCATCTACTCGGCGCTCGCACAGGAGCTCGGCCTCGTCGGCGCCGCCGCGCTGCTGCTCGTCTTCATGCTGTTCGTGGCGCGCGGGATGCGCGTCGCGCTCCAGGCCGACGATGGCTTCTCGAAGCTGCTCGCGGCTGGCCTCACCTTCGGGTTCGCGCTGCA
Source organism: uncultured Thermoleophilia bacterium (assembly GCA_963774355.1). Taxonomy (GTDB): domain Bacteria; phylum Actinomycetota; class Thermoleophilia; order Gaiellales; family Gaiellaceae; genus PALSA-600. The sequence continues at coordinate 334,541 of CAVZER010000010.1, forward strand.
GACGTTCATCATCGTCGGCGGTGTCCTGCGCATCATCCCGCTGACCGGGATCACCCTGCCCTTCATCTCGTACGGAGGCTCGTCGGTGGTGGCGAACTTCCTCCTGCTCGCAGGGCTCCTACTCGTGTCGAACCGGGCGAACGCGCCGTCATGAACAAGCAGATCTCCCGCCTGTCCATCGTCGCGCTGCTGCTGCTCGCCGCGTTGATCGTCGCGACGACCTACTGGCAGTCGTGGGCCGCGCCCGGCCTCGCCGCTCGCCAGGACAACGCCATCCAGCAGGTGGCCGAGTTCCAGATCAAGCGCGGGCTGATCTACGCCTCCGACGGCCACACGCTGCTCGCGGGCAACAAGAGGGTCAAGGAAGGGAGCCAGACCTTCTACTTCCGCCGCTACCCGACGAACGGGCTCGCGTCGCAGGTCGTCGGCTACTCGACGCAAGGCCGGTCGCGCTCGGGCGTCGAACGCCAGCTGAACGGCTACCTGACGGCGTCGAACGCGAACCTCGGAACGATCATCGACAAGATCACCGCCAAGTTGCGCGGGACGACCGTCACCGGCAACAACCTGACGCTGACGATCCATGCGAACGCGCAGAAGCTCGCGGAGTCTGCGCTCGCGGGCTCGTGCGGCGCGGCGGTCGTCCTCAACCCGAAGACCGGCGCCGTCGACGTGATGGCGTCTTCGCCCGGCTTCAACCCGAACAAGATCGAGTCGTCGGCCGGCTACGCGTCGATCCTGCACTCGCCGAGCGCGTGTCCCGGCTCCTCATCGGCGCTCCTGAACCGCGCGACTCAGGGCCTGTACGCGCCGGGCTCGACCTTCAAGACCGTCACCGCAGCGGCGGCGCTCGACGCCGGCATCTACACGCCCGAGTCGCGGTTCTTCGATCCCGGGTACTGCACGGAGTACGGAAAGCGCGTCTACAACTCCGGCAACCCCGACCAGAACGGTCCGGAGATGTACGGCAACGTCAACATGATCGAGGCCTATCAGCACTCGATCAACGCGGTCTTCTGCAACATCGGCCAGAAGATCGGCGCCCGCCGCATCCTCGACAAGGCGAAGGACTTCGGCTTCTACTCGACGCCGCCGCTCGAGCTGCCCGCAGACGAACGCGCGCCGAGCGGCCTCTACGACTTCAAGCACCACTCCCTGATCGAGAACCCGTCGGGCGTCGATCCAGGACGCCTCGCTTTTGGCCAGGAGCGGATGCTCGTGACGCCGCTGCAGATGGCGATGGTGGCAGCGGGCGTCGCCAACGGCGGCAGGGTGATGACGCCCTTCCTGCTCAAGGAGGTGCGGAGCCCCGGCGGGAGCGTGGTCGTGAAGACGAAGCCGACGGTCTGGCGCAAGGCGATGAAGCCGAGCACCGCCGCCGCCCTCAACCAGATGATGCAGGCCGTCGTGACCGGCGGTACCGGAACGGCGGCGCAGATCCCCGGAATCAAGGTCGCCGGCAAGACCGGAACGGCCGAGACGGGCCTGGCGCACGTCTACACCGCGTGGTTCATCTTCTTCGCGCCGGCCGACAATCCGCAGGTCGCGGGCGCGGTCGTCGTCGAGCACCAGCTGAACGGCTTCGGCGGCAGTGTCGCGGCGCCGATCGCGCGCGAGCTCATGCAGGCGATCCTCCCGGCGGCGTCGAAGCAGTAGCCCCCGAACCATGGCCTCGACCGACACGCGCATCAACCGGATCTTCGACACGCGCTACGTGATCAAGCGAAAGCTCGGTTCGGGCGGGATGGCGGACGTGTACCTCGCAGAGGACCAGGAGCTCGGCCGCCGCGTCGCGCTCAAGCTGCTCGACGAGCGGCACGCCTCGGACGAGCAGTTCGTCGAGCGGTTCCGCCGCGAGGCGCAGAGCGCCGCCGGGCTCAACCACCCGAGCATCGTCTCGATCTTCGACCGCGGCCAGGCCGAGGGCACCTACTACATCGCGATGGAGTACCTGGACGGCCGCACCCTCAAGGAGCTGCTGATCCGGAACGGCCCGACGCCGCCGGCGATCGCCATCGACTATGCGCGCCAGATCCTCGGAGCGCTGTCCTTCGCGCACCGGAACGGGATCGTTCACCGCGACATCAAGCCGCACAACATCATCGTGCGTCCCGACGGCCGGCTGAAGGTGACGGATTTCGGGATCGCGCGCTCCGGCGCGTCGCAGATGACGGAAGCCGGCTCGATCGTCGGCACGGCGCAGTACCTGTCGCCGGAGCAGGCGCGCGGCGCGCCGGTCGATCCGCGCTCGGATCTCTATTCACTCGGGATCGTCCTCTACGAGATGCTGACCGGCAAGGTGCCGTTCACCGGCGACACGCCGGTCGAGATCGCGATGAAGCACCTGTCACAGGTGCCCGAGCCGCCGTCGACGCTCCGGCCCGAGGTGCCGCACGATCTCGACGCGGTGGTGATGCGTGCGCTCGCAAAGGATCCCGACCAACGCTACGGGTCGGCCGAGGAGATGGACGCCGACCTGGCGCGCGTCGCCCGTGGCGTCGCGGTCTCGCGCGAGACCGAGGACGCGATGACCCAGGTTCTCGCCGGCGCGGGCGTCGCCGCCTCGCAGACCATGGTGACGAAGCCGCGCGCGGTCGCGACGCCGCCCATCCCGCCCGCCTACCGCACTCCGACGCCCTACTACGATTACGAGGAGCAGCCGCCCCGCCGCTCGCTGCTGCCGTGGCTGCTCGCGCTGCTCCTGATCGTCGCCGCCGCGGCGGGCGGCTGGTTCCTCTACACGAAGATCCAGGACCAGCTGAATGACTCGAAGCCCGTCGCCGTGCCCGACGTGACGCGCCTCGAGGAGAACCTCGCCAAGACCAAGATCGAACAGGCGGGCCTGACGCCGCAGGTGCGGAAGCTGCCGAACGACACGGTGCCGGCGGGACAAGTGGCCGAACAGAACCCCGCAGGCGGCGCCAAGATCAACAAGACCTCGACGGTGACCCTGATCGTGTCGACCGGCATCGCGCAGGTAGCCGTTCCAGGGGTGGTCGGCCTCGATCTGACGAGCGCGGTCCAGACGCTCGCGCAGAAGGGGTTCAACTCGAAGATCCGGCGGATCTACTCGAGCGAGCCCCAGGACACGGTGACCGCGCAGCTTCCCGCGGCAGGGGACAAGGTCGACAAGGGCTACACCGTGACGCTCAACGTCTCCCGTGGCGCGAAGCCGATCACGATCCCCGATGTCACCGGCCAGCCGTTCGCGAACGCCCAGTCCCAGCTGATCGGGCTCGGGTTCACCGTCTCGCGCATCGACGCGCCGTCCGACCAGCAGCCCCAGGGCGTGGTGATCTCGATGGATCCGCCGCAGGGATCGGCGGAGCCGAGCGGCACGCGCATCACCCTGACCGTGTCGAAGGGCCCGACGACGTCACAGGTGCCCGACGTGACGAACCTGACCCAGGCGGACGCGACGAGCATCCTGCAGGGCGCCGGTTTCTCGGTCGCCACCGTCACGCAGCCCGTGAGCGATCCGAGCCAGGACGGCGTCGTGATCAGCCAGACGCCGAAGGGCAACTCGACCGGACAGCAGGGCGAGGTGATCGTGATCACGATCGGACAGTTCCAGCCCGGCGCGGGGCCGTCGGGACCGACCGGCCCCACGGGCACGGCGACGACCGGCGTGACGACGACGCAGACGACCACCACCGCTCCGTGAGACGGCGCGTCGCCGTGATCCTCGGCGGCCGCTCGAGCGAGAACGCGATCTCGATCGCCTCGGCGAGCAGCGTGGTCGCCGCGCTCGAGCAGGGCGGAGCCGACGTGGTGACGGTCGAGATCGACCGCAGCGGGCGCTGGCAGCTGCAGGCGGGACGCGCGGCGATCGAGCCCGGTGGCGAAGGCGAATCGACGTCGACCAGTCTCGAGCGCCTACCACCGCGCGCCGTGACCGCAACCCTCGCGCAGGTCGACGTCGTCTTTCCGATCCTGCACGGGCCGTTCGGCGAGGACGGCACGGTGCAGGGCCTGCTCGAGCTCGCCGGCGTGCCCTATGTCGGCGCCGGTGTGCTCGCGTCTGCGCTGTGCATGGACAAGGACGTGTTCAAGTCCGTGATGCGCGACCAGGGCATCCCGGTCACCCGCAACATCACGCTGCGGCTCGGCGACGAGCCGCGCAATCCGTTCGGCTATCCATGTTTCGTGAAGCCTGCGCGGCTCGGCTCCTCGATCGGCATCACCAAGGCCCACGACGAGGGCGAGCTACGGCACGGCGTCTCACTCGCGTTCGAGCACGACGAGAAGGTGCTCGTCGAGGAGCTGGTCGAGGGCATCGAGGTGGAGGTGGGGGTGCTCGGCAACCTCTCGCCGATCGCGTCGCTCCCGGGCGAGATCGTCGTCACGCGCAACGAGTGGTACGACTTCGAGGCGAAGTACGACGAGGGCGAGATGGACCTGCGCGTCCCGGCGCGGATCAGCGACCGGCAAAGCGAGCGGGTGCAGGAGCTCGCGGTGCGCGCGTTCGTCGCGACCGACTGCGAGGGCATGGCCCGCGCCGACTGCTTCGTCACGAGCGACGGCGAGGTGCTCGTGAACGAGCTGAACACCATTCCCGGCTTCACGCCGACGAGCGTCTACGCGCAGCTGTTCGCCGCCTCGGGGATCCCTTACGGCGAGCTGCTCGAGCGACTGGCCGACCTCGCGGTCGAGCGCTTCGACCGGCGCAGCGGCCTCAGGTTCTAGCCGGCGCGGACCTCGTTCACGTGGTCGGCCTGGTGCGGGCCGAGATTCGTGATCCAGAGCAGGTAGTACGGCTGCGCATTGCCGCCGATCGCAAACGTCGTGGTCGCGGAGACGACCTGTGGGCTCGACACCACCTGCGTGAAGGAATGGTCGCTGTTGCCGGCCTTGATCTCCGCCGTGAACCCGGGCGTGTCGGTCGTGACGACGATGCTCGACGGCTTGCCCGAGCCCTTGACCCGGAGCACGAGCCCGACGCCCGGCTTGTCGAGCTCGGCGAAGCTCGCGCGGTAGGTCTCGGTCGGCCAGTACGTCGACTCGTTGCCGTCCGTGGCGAGCGGCGCCTGGGCATTGTTCTCGCCCGGCGCGCCCGTGCCGAAGGGGTCGTACGCGGTGACCGCGGTGACCGTTGCGGTGCCGCCCCGCCGCCCGGCGACGAGCTTCCCGAGCCGCGGAAGAGCAGGTAGGCGCCGACGGCGCCGATCGCGATCAGCCCGAGCAGGAGCAGGACGAGCGGCCATGCCCAGGAGCGACGGCGCCGGGCCGGCTTCGGTTTCGCCGGTGCGATGATCTGCGTCCCCTCCTCGGTGCCCCCGGCGCACGCTTCGAGCTCGCGTCCGAAGTCGGCCATCGACTGGAAGCGGTCGCCGGGGTCCTTCGCCATCGCGCGCTGCACCGCGGCGTCGACTCGCGGCGGAACGTCGGCGCGCTTCGCACGCACCGACGGCGGCGGCTCGTTGATGTGCCGCATCGCGACGGTGACGAAGTTCTCACCGGGGAACGGGACCTCTCCGGTCAGCATCTCGTAGAGCACGACGCCGAGCGAGTAGACGTCGGTCTGCTCGTCGACGTGCATGCCCTGCGCCTGCTCGGGCGCGATGTAGTCGGACGTGCCGAGCACCGTGCCGGTCTCGGTCATCCCGCGCTTGACGTCGAGCGAGCGGGCGATGCCGAAGTCGGTGACCTTCGCCTGGCCGTCGCCGTTCAGCAGGACGTTCTGCGGCTTGACGTCGCGATGGACGAGACCGTTGCGGTGCGCGAACGAGAGCCCGCGCGCGATCTGGATCGCCAGCTCGAGCGCCGTCGAGACCGGCAGTGGGTTCGACTGCTCGATCAGCCGCTTGAGGTTGTCGCCGCCGACGAACTCGAACACGATGAACTGCTGCCCACCGTGCTCGCCCCGGTCGATGACCGTGACGATGTTCGGGTGCGAGAGGACGGCCGCCGAGCGAGCCTCGCGCCGGAACCGTTCGACGTACTCCGGCTCCTGCAGATGGCGCTCGTGGAGGATCTTGAGCGCGACCGTACGGTCGAGCAACCGGTCGTGCGCCCGGTAGACGCTCGACATGCCGCCGGAGCCGACGAGCTCCTCGAGCTCGTAGCGGTCCAGGAGAACCTCCCCGACCATCCCCGCTGAGGGTAGCCCTCCCGGGCTTCGTCAGCCGGCCGCGACGAGCGCGTCTTCCCAGAGGTCGAGCGCCTCTGAGAGCTCGCCGTCCGCGATCACGAGCGGGACGAGCACCCTGATGCAGTTCGACTGTACGCCGGCGAGCAACAGGAGCAGGCCGCGCGCGAGGGCTTCCGCCTGGACGCGGCCGGCGAGCGCCGTCGCCGGAATCTTGGTCTGGGGATCCTCGACGAGCTCGATCGCCAGCATCGAACCGAGACCGCGAACGTCGCCGATGCTCGGGAACCGGCGCTGCCAGCCCTCCATGCGCGTCCGCATCGTCTCGCCCATCGCCGCCGACCGCTCGACGAGCCCTTCGTCCTCGATCACGTCGAGCACCGCGAGCGCCGCGGCCTGGGCGACCGGGTTGCCGACGTAGGTGCCGCCGACGCCGCCGACGGCCGGCGCGTCCATGATCTCGGCCTTCCCGAGGACGCCCGAGAGCGGCAATCCACCCGCGATCGACTTGGCAACCGTGATCAGGTCCGGCTCGATCCCGAAGTGCTCGATCGCGAAGAAACGGCCGGTCCTTGCGAACCCGGTCTGGACCTCGTCGCAGACGAGGACGATCCCGTGCTCGTCGCAGATCGCACGCAAGCCGCGCAGGAAGTCGGCGTCGGCCGGAATGAAGCCGCCCTCGCCCTGGACCGGCTCGACGACGATCGCCGCGACCGTCTCTGCGGCGACAAGCGTCGCGAACGCACGACGCAACGCCGCGAGCGCCTCGGCCGCAGACGGCCCGCGGTAGGCGTTCGGGAACGGCACGCGATACACCTCGGGCGCGAACGGCCCGAGCCCGGCCTTGTACGGGTGCGTCTTCGACGTCAGCGAGAGCGACAGCAGCGTGCGACCGTGGAAGGCGCCCTCGAAGCCGATCACCGCCGGACGACCGGTGTACGCGCGCGCGAACTTGACCGCGTTCTCGACGGCCTCGGTGCCGGCATTGAAGAACGCGGCCTTCGCCGGGCCGGTGAACGGAGCGAGTGCGAGCAGCCGCTCGGAGAGCTGCGCGTAGACCTCGTAGGGAACGACCGTGTAGTCGGTGTGTGCGAACCGCTCGAGTTGCTCCTGCGCGGCCGCCACGACGCGCGGATGCGCGTGCCCGACGTTCAGGCAGCCGACGCCTCCGGTGAAGTCGATGAAGACGTTCCCGTCGACGTCGGTGATCGTCGCGCCACGTGCCTCGGCGGCGACGACGGGGAACGTCAGATCGAGAGGCGACGCCACGCTTGCGCGGAGCCGATCGAGCACCTCGCGTGAGCGTGGGCCTGGAAGCTCGGTGACGATCTGCGCGGTGCGGGTCGTTGCCATGGTCGCCCGAGGGTAGCGAGTCGCCACGACGGCCGTGGCGATGGTTCGACCCGAAACGGCCCGCCTTCGCTAGCCTCCCGCCCGTCCCCAGGGCAACGATGCCGACCGTCCAGACCGAACCCAACGCCGACACCTGGTGGTCGGAGAGCCACGCCGCCGACCGAGACTTCCTGGTCGCCTACTTCAGCATGGAGTTCGGCGTCGAGGCGCGCCTGCCGATCTACTCGGGCGGTCTGGGCGTCCTCGCCGGCGACTACCTGAAGGCTGCGTCCGAGCTCGGCCTGCCGCTGGTCGGCGTCGGGCTGCTCTACCGCGACGGCTACTTCCGCCAGTCCGTCGACGTGTCCGGGCGCCAGGTCGAGTCGCAGGAGGGCTTCGATCCCGTCGCCTTCGGGCTCGTGCGCGAGCCCGTCTCCGTGCAGGTCGAGCTGGCCGGCGAGCCGCTCGAGGTGACGGTCTGGCGCTACGACGTCGGTTCGGTCCCGCTGTACCTGCTCGACGCAGACGGCGTGAGCGACGGGCTGTACAGCGGCGATCGCGAGCACCGGATCCGCCAGGAGCTCGTGCTCGGCATCGGAGGCGTCCGTGCGCTCGACGCGCTCGGGCTCGACCCGCGCGTCTACCACGTGAACGAGGGGCACGCCGCGTTCCTGGCGATCGAACGGGCGAGACGACTCGTCACCGGCGGCAGCTCGACGCACGACGCGCTCGAGCGGGTCGCAGCGACAACGGTCTTCACGACGCACACCCCGGTCCCCGCCGGCAACGAGGTCTTCGCCGACGAGCTCGTGCTGCGGTACGTCGCCGGGCCGGCGGCTCAGGCCGGAATCGCACCCGACGAGCTACTCGCCCTCGGTCGCGCGAACGGCGTGGCGGAATTCGGGCTCACGCCGCTCGCGCTGCGGCTGTCGGCACACGCGAACGGCGTCTCGCGACTCCACGGAGAGGTCGCCCGCTCGATGTGGTCCGGGCTTCCGCCCGACGAGCGCGCGCCGATCGACCACATTACGAACGGCGTGCATCTCGGCACCTGGATCGCGCCCGAGCTCGCCGCGCTGCTCCGCGACGCCGGCGTGAAGCCGGAGGCACCGCCGGCGCTCGGCGGCTGGGAGGCGGCCTGGAACCTCGACCTGGACGCGCTGCTTGCCGTGCGCGCGCCGCTGCGGGAGCGCCTGGCCGAGCTGACCGGCCTCGATCCCTCCCTGCTGACGATCGGCTTCGCGCGACGTTTCGCTACGTACAAGCGCGCCGCGCTCGTCTTCAGCGACCTCGAACGGCTGCTCGCCCTCCCCGTGCAGATCGTGGTCGCCGGGAAAGCGCATCCGCAAGACGCGGCGGGGAAGGACCTGCTGCAGGAGGTGGTCGAGCTGTCGCGTGGGCCGGGAGCGGGGCGCGTCGTGTTCCTCGAGGGATACGACATCGATCTCGCCCGCACGTTGATCCCCGGCTGCGACGTCTGGCTGAACACGCCACGCCGGCCGTACGAGGCGTCCGGCACGAGCGGCATGAAGGCAGCCGTCAACGGCGTCCTCAACCTGTCGGTGCTCGACGGGTGGTGGGCGGAGGCCTACGACGCCGGGTACGGGTGGGCGATCAGGGGAACGACGGACGAGGAGGACGCGGCCGAGTTGTACGACCTGCTCGCGACACAGGTCGTCCCGCGCTTCGCGGCGCGGGACGACTGGGCCTCGATGATGAGAGCCTCGATCGCGACGCTCGCGCCACGGTTCTCGATGCTGCGAGCGGTGATCGAGTACACCGAGCGGTACTACGTGCCGGCCGGCGCATCAAGCCGCTAGAGCTAGATCTCGGGCTGCGGGTCGGCCGACGCCGGGCCGGCGTCGTTGCCGAGCCGCTCGAGCAGGTCCTGGACGTTCGCAAGCTCGCTCTCGAGATGCTGCCGGTAGCCGGTCAGGCGCTCGACGAGCTGCTCGCGGTTCGGAAACCCGCGCCGCCCACGGCCGAAACGGCGGTGGTGATGGTGGTGGTGTTCTCCACACATGGATACGCTCACCTCCTTTCGAGTCACTCGATAATAGTTATCAGATGATAACTGATGCTGAATGGTAACGAAAGACGACCAGCTGGAAGAGCTGCGCCGCAGCCTGCGCCGGGTGATGCGCGGGCTCTGGCAGCGCCGCCGCCCGAGCGAGGACCTCCTGGCCTTCGTCCACGGCGACCGCCGGCTCTCGCGCCGCCACATCGCGGTGCTCGCCCAGATCGGTACGGAGGGGGAGCGCACGGTCGGCGAGCTCGCGCAGGAGCTCGGGCTCTCGCTGCCGGCCGCCAGCAAGCTGACGCGCGAGCTCGAGGATTCAAGCCTCGTCCACCGCCGGGAGGACGTCGACGACCGGCGCCGGACGGTCGTCGACCTGAACGCGGTCACCTCGGAGCGCGTCCGCACGTGGCTCGAGAACCGGGATCGCCCGTTCAGCCGAACGCTCTCGGCGCTGACGCCGGACGAGCGTGAGGCCTTTCTCAAGGGCCTGAGCACGCTCGCAGACGCGCTGATGGAAGAATCACCCGATGGTCCTCTCCGACCGCACCATCGAGCGGCTCATCGGCGAAGGTCGCATCGCGATCGACCCGTATGACTCCTCGCTGCTGCAGCCGTCGAGCGTCGACGTGCGCGTCGACCGCTACTTCCGCGTCTTCCACAACGCGCGCTACCCGTTCATCGACGTGAAGCAGCCGCAGGAAGAACTGACTGAAGAGGTCGAGATCGTGGGCGACCAGCCGTTCATCCTCCACCCCGGCGAGTTCGTGCTCGGCTCGACGCTCGAGCGCGTGACGCTGCCAGACGATCTCGTCGCGCGGCTCGAGGGCAAGAGCTCGCTCGGCCGCCTCGGGCTCTTGATCCACTCGACGGCCGGCTTCATCGATCCCGGGTGGGACGGCCACGTGACGCTCGAGCTGTCGAACGTCGCCAACCTCCCGATCACGATCTACTACGAGATGAAGATCGGCCAGCTCTCGTTCATGCAGCTCTCCGAGCCCGCATCGGCGCCGTACGGGAGCAGCACCCTCGGGTCGAAGTACCAGGGTCAGCGCGGCCCGACGCCCAGCCGCTACTGGCAGAACTTCGAGCGATGAAGGTCCTCGTCGCCGGCGGAACGGGCTTCGTGGGGACGGCGATCGTCCACGCGCTCCGCGCCCGAGAGGTCGAGGTCCGCGTGCTGGCCCGGCGCCCCGATCGCGCTGCGCCGCTCGCGTCGCTGGGGGTCGAGATCGTTCCGGGCGACCTGACCGACGCCGGCAGCCTCGGTTCGGCGGTCCAGGGCTGCACGCACGTCGTCAACCTGGTCGCGATCATCAAGGGCGCCCCCGACGACTTCGAGCGGGTGATGATCCGCGGGACGGCGTCGCTGGTCGACGCCGCTCGCGACGCCGGCGTCACGCGGTTCGTGCAGATGAGCGCGCTCGGGACGACCGAACAGACGAGCACGCTCGTCCCGTACTACGGGGCGAAGTGGGCGATGGAGCGCGCGGTCGCCGGGTCGGGCCTCGAGTACGCGATCGTGCGGCCGAGCTTCGTCTTCGGGCGCGGCGGCGCGCTGTCGACGTTCGTCAGGCAGGTGAAGCTCTCGCCGGTCGTCACCGTGATCGGCCCGGGAACCCAACGGCTCCAGCCGGTCTGGCTCGAGGACGTCGCCCAGTTCTTCGCGACGGTCGTCGACGACGAGCGCGCTCCGGGCCGGATCTGGGAGCTCGGCGGCCCCGACATCGTCACGTGGAACGAGCTCTACGAAGAGATCGCCCGAACGCTCGGCAAAAAGCGGCGCCTGCTCCACGTCCCGTTCGCCGTCGCCCGCACCGGCGCCAAGCTGACCGAGTGGCTCCCGGGCGCGCCCCTCACCGCCGACCAGGTGAAGATGCTCGAAGCCGGCGACAACGTGCTCGAGAACAACGAAGCAGCAGAGACGTTCAACCTCAAGCTGGTCACCCTGCCAGACCAACTCCGCCGAGCAACGGCGTAGACCCGCTCTTTTTTCGGTCTTCCCGCTCTTCAAACGAAGACAGCAGCCGCCGGAGGCCGGCTCGGCCGGCCGGGAGGCGAAGCGCGAGCCCGAGACACCTCGCGAAAAGGGAGGGATGGGCCTTGGGAAGGGAACCGCAGGTTCTCTTCCCAACACGGCGTAGGTTCTCTTCCCAACAAAGAAAGAGGCCGCCTAGAAGGCGGCCTCGATCCGGTTACCAGCTGGTATTCGTAGAGGCGCTTCCGGCCGATCAGGCGGCGCGTAACGCGAGTCCCCCACGCTGGCTAAGCGATTCCCCGTCAGGTCCCGGGGACACGCCTCTACGAGCCGGTACCTCCACTGCCCGTACTCGAAGTCTCCAACGCCGGACCACCTCCTTTCCGCGGTTGACCTCACCTTAGCGGATTGGCCAGGACGGATGCCCGCTCTCGTTCGACCGATTTGCGCACCCAGCACGTCGCGAGATGGTCGTTCAGGACGCCGCACGCCTGGAGGGAGGCGTGGACGGTGGTGGGCCCGACGAAGCGGAAGCCGGCGGCGCGGAGGCGCTTGGCGAGCGCCGTCGAGGCCGGGGACGAAGCGACCCAATCCGCGTGCGAGCGCGGCGCCTTCTGACGTCGCGGCGCCGTCTCCCACACGAGCTCGTGCAGCGGCGTTCCCGCGTCGCGCAAGGCGAGCGTCGCACGTGCGTTTGCGATCGCCGCTTCGATCTTCCCGCGATGGCGCACGATCGACGGGTCGGCGAGGAGCCGCTCCACGTCGCGTTCGCCAAACCGGGCGACCCGCTCCGGGTCGAAGCCGCGGAATGCGGCCCGAAAGCCCTCGCGCTTGCGCAGGATCGTCAGCCACGAGAGCCCCGACTGGAAACCCTCGAGCGTCAGCCGCTCGTAGAGGCCGCGCTCGTCGCGCACCGGGCGTCCCCACTCCTCGTCGTGATAGGCGACGTAGAGCGGGTCGGCCGATTCCCAGCAGCGGATCAGGGGTGCACGTCCGCGACGACGACCATCACGACGTCGTCCCGGACGACGACGTCGTACGTGTCAACCGGCTCGAACGCCGGCAGCGAGAGCGGCCGACCGGTTCGCAGGTCGAAGGCCGACCCGTGCCGCGGGCAGATCACGCGGCAGGAATCCTCCTCCCACTCGCCCTCGCAGAGCGGGCCGTCGTCGTGCGAGCACCGATCCTCGAGGGCGAAGAGCTCGCCGCCGCAGTTGTAGACGCCGATCGACGTCCACCCGACGGTGACGATCTTGACCGAACCGGGACCGAAATCGGCCAGCGGCGCAACGTGGACCTCCGGCATCGGCTAGTGCACCACTAGTCGAACTGGAGGCCCTCGGAGAGGCCGCGCCACTCCTCGGGGAGCGGCGTCCCTTTCGCACGGTGGAGCGCCACCTTCAGCACACCGAGACCGAGGATCGCGCACTTGAGGCGGATCGGCGTCAGCGGGATCCCGATCTCCTCGAGCAGCTCCTCCTTCGGCAGCGCCGCAACCTCGCTCGCCTTCCGCCCCTTTACCATCTCCGTGAGCATCGACGTCGCCGCCTGCGAGATCGCGCAGCCGCGCCCCTCGAACCCGATGTCGTCGATCGTCTCGCCGTCGGCGCCGAAGCGCACCGAGATCGTCACCTCGTCGCCGCAGAGCGGGTTCTCCCCCTCCGCCTGCGCATCGGCGCCCTCGAGGATCCCGTGCCCGCGCGGGTTCTTGTAGTGGTCGAGGATCACCTCGCGATACATCTGGTCGAACTCGCTCATACGCTCAGACGCCGAACGTTTCCTTGACCTTGAGCAGGCCCGCCGCGAGCCGGTCGACGTCGTCGGGCAGCGTGTACAGGTAGAAGCTCGCACGCGAGGTGGCGGCGACGCCCAGCCGGGTCATCAGAGGCTGCGTGCAGTGATGTCCGGCGCGCACGGCGACACCTTCCCAGTCGAGGATCTGCGCCACGTCGTGCGGGTGCACCCCGTCCATTTCGAAGCTGACGATCCCGGTACGCCGGTCGGCCGGCGGCCCGAAGATGTGAATGCCGGGGATCTCCGCGAGCAGGTCCATCGCCTGGACGAGCAGCTCGTGCTCGTGCTGCTCGATCGCATCGAGACCGATGGCGGAGACGTAGTCGATCGCAACGCCGAAGCCGTAGGCCTCCGCAATCGCAGGCGTGCCCGCCTCGAACTTGTAGGGCAGCTCGTTCCAGCTCGTGCGGTCGAGCGCGACCGACCGGATCATCTCGCCGCCGAGATTGAACGGCTGCATCTCCTCGAGCAGCTCGCGGCGGCCCCAGAGAGCTCCGATCCCGGTCGGCCCACACAGCTTGTGCGAGGAGAACGCGAGGAAGTCGCAGCCGAGTGCCTGCACGTCGATCGGGCGATGCGGTGCGGCCTGTGCGGCGTCGACGACCATGATCGCGCCCTGCGCGTGCGCCCACTCCGCCAGCTTCTCGACGGGATTGATCGTGCCGAGCGTGTTCGACACCAGATTGTTGGCGACGACCTTGACGTTGCCTCGCGCCGCGAGCCCGTCGAGCGCATCGAGCTGAAGCTCGCCCAGATCGTCGATCGGGATGTGCGCGAACTCGGCTCCGGTGCGCTTGGCGATGAACTGCCACGGCACGAAGTTCGCGTGGTGCTCCAGCTCGGTGACGACCACCACGTCACCGGGCCCGAGATTGTCGAGGCCCCATGCGTAGGCGACGAGGTTCAACGCCTCGGTGGCGCTGCGCGTGAAGATCACCTCACGATTCGAAGGCGCATTGACGAACGCCCGCACCTTCTCGCGGGCGCCCTCGTAGCCGGCGGTGGCACGCTCGGCAAGCGTGTACACGCCGCGGTGCACGTTGGCATACGAGTGCTCGTAGAACTCGCGCATCGCGTCGAGCACCTGCCGGGGCTTCTGTGTCGACGAGGCCGAGTCGAGGTAGGCGAACGGGCGGCCGTTGACGAGCTCGTCGAAGACGGCGAAGTCGGCGCGCAGCTCGTGCACGTCCAGGGTCGAAGGTGCCTTGACGGCCATGCGCCTACTGTACCCAGGCGCATCCGGCAGGCACCGACCGCCCGACCGGAGACTCAGCGCTTGGCGAACGACGTGGCCGCGTAGCCGGCGGCGGTCACGGCGACGTGCGTCCCGTGACGGAAGGACGCAAGGCTCGCCTTGCCGGTTGCGCTCGTCTTCACCGTGTGCCCGCCGCCCTTGAGCGTCGCCTTCACGCCGAAGCCGTCGTCGGTGACCCTGACGGTCGTCGCCGTCGCGTGCACCGTCAGGCTCGGCAGGAGCACCGTCCGCTCGATCGCGGCGCCGGTATCCACGTACACGGCGACGCTGCCGCTCGGCAGGGCGACCGCCGCGAGCTGGTAGGCCGTGACGCTGCCGAGCGGGGCGACGGACACCGCACCGAAATGGTGGGCCGCGCTGCGCGACCGCCGGGCGTGCACCGCACCACCCTGCGTCCAGACCGCCCAGAGTCGGTTGGCCGGGTCGACTCCGAGCGCCATGTGGGGATCCCCGCCCCCGAACGTTCCTCCGGCGACGACCGTCGAGTAGAGGAGGTTGCCGCCGCGGAACGAGTTCACTGCGAAGCTCGTCGAGGACGGATAGCCGCCCGACCAGCCCATGAAGGTGTTGCCGAGCCCGTCGGCGACGAGGGGGACGTCGTCGTCGCGCGGCGCGGTCTGCGGCTGGCCGAACGCGCGGCCGGGACCGGCTTGCGCGCCCGTCGCGTCGAGCCCTTCGTAGACGAATTGGCTCGGGAAGGCGCCCGCGTTCGACCAGAACGCGATCTGTGCGTAGTTCGAGGTGTCGACGGCCAGCGACTCCGCGTAGCCGCAGCAGGCGCCGAACACGGTGTGCGACGCCTCGCCGTTCAACCCCTGGAAGACGACGACGCCGGACGTTCCGTCCTGCGTGAACATCGGCGTCCCGTCGGGTCGCACGGCGGCAGCCTGCACGTCGCCGAGGCTGGTCGAGTGCGTCGCCACCGGAGCCGACCAGGACGCGCCGTCGGAGGTCGACTCGAAGCGCAGCACGCCTTGCTCGGCGAAGCCGGCCGTCGTCGCCGGCGCGTACAGCTCGACAGCGCCGGAGGGCAGCTGCACGAGCGCAGGCTTCCCGACCGACAGCAGCCCGGACGCGACGGTGTGGTCGCCGGTCGCGCTCGACCAGACCTTGAGCGTGCCGTTGCCGTCGCTGTACGCCGCAAGCTCGACGCCGGAGCCCGTGCGCAGCACGCCGGGTTGCATCGTGTTCTGCACGGGAACACTGGAGATCGTCGTCCAGCCCGCGAAGGCCGAAGGAACGGCGACGAGCGCGAAGAGGAGTGCGATCACGAAGCGCATAGCGGCACGTCACACGATGCAGCGCCGTTCGGCGGCCGTCACCCCCCAAACAGGTGCTCGGCACGGGTGAAGGTATCGTGGCCGCCGGGTGAGCAGCGACTACGTCTTCAGCATGTACCGGGCCGACAAGTTCTACGGCTCCGACCGGCAGGTGCTCCAGTCGATCTCGCTGTCGTTCTTGCCCGGCGCGAAGATCGGCGTGCTCGGCGCGAACGGCGCCGGCAAGTCGACACTGCTCCGGATCATGGCCGGACGCGAGGAGACGTCGTCCGGCAGTGCGGAGCTCGCGCCGAACGCCACCGTCGGACTGCTCGAGCAGGAGCCCGAGCTCGACGCGGCCAAAACCGTGCGCGAGAACGTCGAGGACGGCGTGCGCGAGGTTCGCGACCTGGTCGACCGCTTCAACGTGATCTCCGCGAGCTTCGCCGAGCCCGACGCCGACTTCGACGCGCTGCTGGCCGAGCAGGCGAAGGTGCAGGATCAGATCGACCGGCGCGACGCCTGGCAGCTCGAAGCGCAGCTCGACCACGCGATGGACGCGCTCCGGCTTCCGGACGGCGACCGTGACGTGTCCACCTTGTCCGGCGGCGAGCGTCGGCGCGTCGCGCTCTGCCGCTTGCTCCTGCAGTCGCCCGACCTGCTGCTGCTCGACGAGCCGACCAACCACCTCGACGCGGAGTCGGTGCTCTGGCTCGAGCGCTTCCTCGCCGACTACAAAGGCACCGTCGTCGCGGTCACCCACGACCGCTATTTCCTCGACAACGTGGCCGGCTGGATCCTCGAGCTCGACCGCGGCCGCGGCATCCCCTATCAAGGCAACTACTCGGGCTGGCTCGAGCAGAAGCAGGAGCGACTCGCGCACGAGGAGAAGACCGAGTCGGCGCACCGCCGCACGTTGCAGCGGGAGCTCGAATGGGTTCGGCTCGCACCGCGCGCGCGCCACGCGAAGTCGAAAGCCCGGCTCGGCGCCTACGAGAAGCTGCTGGCCGAGGAACAGAGCGTGAAGCTCGACCGCGTCGAGATCCACATCCCGCCGGGGCCGAGACTCGGCGACGTCGTGATCGAAGCGGACGGCGTCGCCAAGGGCTTCGGCGACCGGCTGCTCGTCGAGAACCTGACGTTCTCGCTACCGCCCGCCGGGATCGTCGGCGTGGTCGGGCCGAACGGTGCCGGCAAGACGACGCTGTTCCGGATGATCGCCGGCGAGGAGTCGCCGGACGCGGGGACGTTGCGCATCGGCGACACGGTGCAGCTCGCGTACGTCGACCAGTCGCGCGCCGACCTCGACCCGAAGAGCACCGTGTGGAAGGAGATCTCGGGCGGACAGGACGTCGTGCTGCTCGGCAAGCGCGAGGTCAACTCGCGTCAGTACACGTCGTGGTTCAACTTCCGGGGCGGCGACCAGCAGAAGCCGGTCGGGATGCTCTCGGGCGGGGAGCGCAACCGCGTTCACCTCGCCAAGCTGCTGCGGAGCGGCGGAAACGTCCTGCTGCTCGACGAGCCGACCAACGACCTCGACGTCGACACGCTGCGCGCGCTGGAGGAGGCGTTGCTCGATTTCGCCGGCTGCGCCGTCGTGATCACCCACGACCGCTGGTTCCTCGACCGCGTCGCCACCCACATCCTGGCCTTCGAGGGCGACTCGCAGGTGACGTGGTTCGAGGGCGATTGGGCCGAATACGCCGAGTGGGTGCGCGAGACGCGCGGCCCGGAGGCGCTCGAGCCGCACCGGATCAAGTACAAGCCGCTCGTCCGCGTCTAGGCATCACACCTCTAATTTGCCCCTCAGCGTGCGGTGTTTCATACTTCCGCCCGCAAATAGTGGATCTTCTATCCGAGGGGAGCGGAATGACGAGAACGATCCTCACCCTGCTCGGTGTCGCCTCGATCGCAGCCGTCCTCGCCGGCGGCTCCGGTGCAGCAGGCAACACCAGCGGCTCGGGGTGCATCGCCCACCGACCTGCCTACATCGAAGGCGTCTTCGAGTCCTCCTACGTCGCCGGGTGCTCGGGCCACGACGAACCAGAGCTCGACCCGGTGTCGAACGCGCCCGGGTCGGCGAAAGATCTCACCTGGACTTTCGTTCTCCCGACCGATGGCTTGGTGCCGGTCTCCGCCGTGGGACCGACGTTCTGGTTCGGCGGCGTCGTCGGGCCCGACCTCACGAGCTTCGGCGGCCAGGACTTCCTCGAGGTTCAGTTCTACCCCGACGCGCTCGTGCACAACTGCACGCCAAACGGCGGGTTCGTCGTCAGCTACGCACCGAATACCTACACCGTCTGCTCGCCGGTCTGGTCGATCCACACGACCGGCCAGAAGCCGAACTTCCACGAGCCGGCCGCGTTCAACGCCATGCTGACCAACGGGAGCTCCAAGAAAACCCCACTCGTGATGCATGCAGGCGACACGATCCAGATCCACTTCCACGTCGTTTCGACCCGGGAGGGATGGCATGTCGACGTGGCCGACAAGACGACCGGCGGCTCCGGAACGATCGTCCTGAACAGCGCCGCCGGGCCCCTTCTCCCGATCTTCGACACACAGACGATCGGCAACGCGCTCGCCTGGGGCTCGGTCTACGACACGCCGAATGCGTTCGTCTGGGAGATCGGGCACACGTCGCCTTTCTCGAGCCCTGCATCCCAGTTCTGCCTGCCGGGCGATCCGATCTGCGACTCGTACAACGCCGCATCCTGGGCCGGCTTCTCACCGATCCAGATCAAGTCCGTCACGTTCGGCGACGGCTCCGCCCCGACCAACTGGGCAGTGGTGAGCGACTTCGGTGGGAACGCGGAGATCAATCAGGACTGCTCGGCGTTCGGCGGTCCCTTCTGCATCTATCCGTGGTACTCGCTCGGCAAGAGCGGGTTCCACTACGGCGTCGACTACCCGGACAACAAGAACGACTTCGGGCAAGGGGCGCAGTTCGCGACGACCACGCAGTGCGACTCGGCCGCGTTCGGCCCGGACTCGCTCTACTGCGCCAACATCGTCAAGTGAGTCGATCGGCGGGCCGTCGTCCTGACGGATGACTGCCCGCCGCCGACCTCCTTCGGGCGAGCGACCACAAGATCGCCTCGGCGGCCGACGCGCGTAGGCCGCCTGTGAAGCACGATCGCCTGCGACACCACTCGCAGGAGGCTCGATCGACATGACCCAGGCATGGAGCAGCAAGCAGTTCGGCCCGATCGACGCGCGTGAGCTCACAGACCGGATCGATGGGACGGTGTTCGTCCCGGGCGACGAGGCGTGGGACGAAGCCCGCCTGGCCTGGAATCTCGCCGTCGACCAGCGCCCGGCCGCGGTCGCAACGCCGGAGAGCGCGGGCGACATCATCGAGATCGTCGAGTTCGCGCGCGAAGCCGGCCTGCGGGTGGCGCCCCAGGGCACCGGCCACGGCGCGGCGGCCCTCGGCTCGCTCGACGACACGATCCTCGTGAAGCTCCACCGCCTGCGTGGCGTCACGATCGACCCCGACTCGAGGACGGCGAGGGTCGCGGCCGGAACGATCTGGATCGAGGTGGTCGAGGAGGCGGCGCGTCACGGCCTCGCCGCCCTCGCCGGCTCGTCACCGGACGTCGGCGTCGTCGGGTACACGCTCGGCGGCGGCCTGTCGTGGCTCAGCCGCAAGCACGGCATCGGCGCCAACCAGGTGACCGCGATCGAGCTCGTGACCGCCGACGGACGGCTCCGCCGCGTCGACCGCGACAACGACCCGGATCTGTTCTGGGCGCTGCGCGGCGGCGGCGGCAACTTCGGCGTCGTGACGGCGATCGAGTTCGGGCTGTTCCCGGTGCCGGAGGTCTACGCCGGCATCCTCTGGTTCCCGGTCGACCGCGCGGCCGAGGTGCTCGCCGAGTGGCGGGCGTGGACGGACGGGCTGCCGGACGAGACGACGTCGGTCGGCCGCATCCTCCAGCTGCCACCGTTCGAGGAGATCCCCGAGCCGGTGCGCGGCAAGTCGTTCGTCGTGGTCGAGGTGATCCATTGCGGCGGCGAGCGCGAGGGACGCGAGCTCGTCGCGCCGCTCCGCGGCCTCAGGCCGGTCATGGACACCGTCGAACTGATCCCGGTGGAGGCGCTCTCGCATCTGCACATGGATCCGGACCACCCGGTGCCCGGCTCCGGCGACGGCATGGCGCTCGTCGAATTCGACGTCGACGCGATCGATGCGCTCGTCTGCGCGACGGTCGGTTCGCCGCTCCTCTCCGTCGAGGTCCGGCAGCTCGGCGGCGCGATCGGCCGCACCCGTGCCGAGCACGGCGCCGTGGCGGCGCTCGAAGCGCCCTTCCTGCTCTACGCCGTCGGGATCGCGCCCACGCCGGAGGCAGCGAGCGCGGTCGACCGAGCGGTCGACGGCCTGCGCTCGGCGCTCGCGGGGTCGGAGTCGTCGCAGACGTACCTCAACTTCGCCGAGACGAAGCGCGACGGGAAGAACCTCTGGAGCGAGACGAGCTACCGGCGGCTTCGCCGCATCAAGGCCGCCGTGGATCCGCAGAACCGGATCCGCTCGAACCACGAGCTCTAGAGAACGGGGCGCCCGGCACGCGCCGGGCGCCCCGACCCACTCGAGCCGGCCTAGAGCTGCGACGAGGTGTTCGAGGACGAGTTGCCCATGTTCGGGCAGTTGCCCTTCCCCTGGCTCCTCAGCATGCTCCCCGCCGAGTACTGCCTCGACGTCGCGTGCGTCGCCGGCTTCGTGCTGTGCGAGCCGCCCTGATTCGCGGCGAGCGCAACGCCGCCGCCGGTGACGGCGACGACTGCGGTTCCCACCACGACAGCGACTCTCCGACCGAGCATTCGATTCTCCTTTCGCTCGGATCCTCGCGATCCTCGCATCCGCACCTAAGAAATCGCTACGCCTGCGGAATGCGCGCCTCGAGCGCGGCGCCGAGCGCCTCGCGCACGGGCTCGAGCTCGATCCGGTCGAGCACGTCCTGGAAGAAGCCGCGCACGATCAACCGCTCCGCCTCGGCGCGGGAGAGCCCCCGCGCCATCAGGTAGAAGAGCGCCTCGCGGTCGACCCGCCCGAGCGTGGCCCCATGCGTGCAGCGAACGTCGTTCGCCATGATCTCGAGGCCCGGGATCGAGTCCGCGTGCGCGGTATCGGAGAGCAGGAGGTTTCGGTTCTCCTGGTACGCGTTCGTCTTCTGCGCGCCCTCCTCCACGCGGATCATCCCGCGCCAAACGGCGCTCGCGCGCTCCCGGAGCGCACCCTTGAAGGCGAAGTCGCTCTCCGTGTTCGGCGCGATGTGCTCCTGGAACGTGTCGTAGTCGAGGTGCTGGTCGCCGTCGGCGAAATACGCCCCGGTCACGCGGGAAGTCGCGCCCGGTCCGGCGAGGTCGTTCTCGACCCATACCTTTCCGCGCTTGGAGCCAAAGCCCCCGATCACCCAGTCGAGCTCCGCGTCACGCTCGAGCACCGCGCGATGCCGGCCGAAATGCCACGTCTCCTGCGAGAGATTCTGCAGCGAGACGTACTCGACCTTGGCGCGGTCGTGCACGAACAACTCGACGACGGCGTTCGTGTACGCGACCGCATCCGGAGCCGACGACGAGAGATCCTCGATGAGCGTGAACCGCGATCCTTCCTCGGCTTCGACGACCATGCGCCAGTAGAGCGAGCCGCCGTTCGAGGTCACCGTCACGTACAACGGACGGTCGAGCTCGACCCCCTTCGGGACGCGCACGAGCAGGCCGTGGCGCCACTGGGCCAGGTTCTCGAGCGCGAAACGGTCGTCTTCCGGAATCAGTCGAGCGTCGTAGTCGACGGGGAGCGGCTCGAAGGTGATACCCGGCGGCGCCGAGAGGATCTCGATCCCGCTCTCGTTCACGGCCGCCCGCCCGGAGACGTCGAGGTCGAGCATCGGCCCGCCTCCGGTGCCAGGCACCAAGGTGCCTGGCACCTGCTCCGGGTCGAAGCCCCGCAGGTCGGTGAAGCGCCAGTGCTCGTCGGCGGTCGAGGGCAGCGGCAGCTCCGCGAACAGCTTCGCGGCGTTTTCGCGGGTCACGGTCGTCATGACGCCGACGCGTAGCGGCGGTGGAGCATCAGAGCGTTGCCGTCAGGGTCGTGGAAGAAGGCCATGTGGCAGACGCCGGAGTCGTGGGTGTCGCCGGAGAAGGCGACGCCCTTCGTCTCGAGCTCGCTGCGGGTCGCCTGGACGTCGGGGACGCGAAGGGCGATGTAAGCGCTGTGCGGCGCGCCGAACTCGCTGCCGACACTCGTCGGGTCGATCAGGTACAGGCTGACGTTCTCGCCGAGTTGAAACTCCGGGAAACCGCCCTCACCGACCTGCTCGAGCCCGAGCGTCTCGCCGTAGAACTGCACCGAGCGCGCCATGTCCGTCACCGGCACGGACACGAAGTCCGTCCGCTCGACGATCAACCTACGCCCCGCAGCCGGCGCGTCCGGCGAGGGCTAACCGACACTGCCCTCCATCTGCAGCTGGATCAGGCGGTTCATCTCGACGGCGTACTCGAGCGGCAGCTCCTTCGTGATCGGCTCGACGAACCCCGAAACGACCATCGCCGAGGCCTCGGCCTCGTTGAGGCCGCGCGACATGAGATAGAAGAGCTGCTCCTCACCGATCTTCGACACCGTTGCCTCGTGGCCGATATCGACGTCGTTCTCGTCGATGCGAATGTACGGATAGGTGTCCGACCGCGACTCGTCGTCGAGGATCAGCGCGTCGCAGACGACCTTCGACTTCGAGCCGCGTGCGCCCTTGGCGACCTCGAGCAGGCCGCGATAGCCGGCGCGACCGCCGTTCTTCGAGATCGACTTCGAGGTGATCACGCTGGTCGTCCGCGGCGCGACGTGCACACACTTGCCGCCGGCGTCCTGATGCTGGTTCTTGCCCGCGAACGCGATCGAGAGCACCTCGCCGTGCGCGCGCTCGCCGAGCAGCCAGATCGCGGGGTACTTCATCGTCAGCTTCGAGCCGAGATTGCCGTCCACCCACTCCATCGTCGCGTCCTGGTAGGCGACGGCGCGCTTCGTGACGAGGTTGTAGACGTTGGTCGACCAGTTCTGGATCGTGGTGTAGCGGCACCGGCCGCGCGGCTTGACGACGATCTCGACGACCGCGCTGTGCAGCGAGTCGGTCGAGTAGATCGGCGCGGTGCAGCCCTCGACGTAGTGCACGTAGGCGTCCTCGTCGACGATGATCAGCGTGCGCTCGAACTGGCCCATGTTCTCCGCGTTGATGCGGAAGTAGGCCTGGAGCGGCAGCTCGATCCTCACGCCGGGCGGGACGTAGATGAACGAGCCGCCCGACCACACCGCGCTGTTCAGCGCGGCGAACTTGTTGTCGTTCTGCGGGATGATCGTCCCGAAGTACTGCTTGAAGATGTCCTCGTGCTCGCGCAGCGCCGTGTCGGTGTCGAGGAAGATCACGCCCTGCGCGGTCAGGCTCTCCTGGAGCTTGTGGTAGACGACTTCGCTCTCGTACTGGGCGCCGACGCCCGCGAGGTACTTCTTCTCCGCCTCGGGGATCCCGAGCTTGTCCCAGGTGTCCTTGATGTCGGCGGGCAGGTCTTCCCACGACTCCGCCTGGTTCTCCGTGGGCTTGATGTAGTAGTAGATGTTGTCGAAGTCGATCTCCTGCAGCGTCCGGCCGCCGCCCCAGGTCGGCATCGGCCGCGCGAGGAAGTAGTCGAGCGACTTGTGGCGGAACTTCCGCATCCAGTCGGGCTCGTCCTTGTGCGATGAGATCGCGTCGACGAGCTCGTGCGACAGGCCGCGGCCCGACTTGAAGAAGTAATCCTCGGGGACGTTGAAGCCGTACTTGACCTCGTAATCCGAGCCGATCCCCTCGACGATCTCGCTCTCGGTCTGAGTCATTAGGCAGCCGCCTTCGGTTGTTCCCACTCTTCGTAGCCCGACACCTCGAGCTTCTCGGCCAACTCCTTACCGCCTTCCTCGACGATCTTGCCGTCGACGAACACATGTACGAAGTCCGGTTCAATGTAGTTGAGGATCCGCTGGTAGTGCGTGATCACAAGCGCGCCCATGTCTGGGCCGATGAGATCGGAGACGCCGCTCGCGACGATCTTGAGCGCGTCGATGTCGAGGCCCGAGTCGGTTTCGTCGAGCACGGCGATGCGCGGCTTCAGCATCGCCATCTGCAAGATCTCGACACGCTTCTTCTCGCCTCCCGAGAAACCGTCGTTCAGGTACCGCGATGCGAGCTCGCGGCTCACCTTCAGCCGGTCCATCTGGCCGAGCAGCTCGGTGCGGAACTCCGGCACCGGAATCGGGTCGTCGACCCCGCCCGCCCGGGCCTTTCGCATGGCGTTCAGCGCCTGACGAAGGAAGTTCGTGACCGTGACGCCGGCAATCGCCTGGGGATACTGGAAAGCCAGGAAGAGCCCCGCCTGCGCGCGCTCGTCTGCACCGGCTTCGGTGATGTCCGCTCCGTCGAGCAGGATCTGCCCGCCGGTGATCTCGTAGGCAGGGTGACCGGCGATCGCGTAGGCGAGCGTCGACTTGCCGGAGCCGTTCGGCCCCATCACCGCGTGCACCTCGCCCGAGGAAACGGTGAGATCGACACCCTTCACGATTTGGGTGCCGTCCTCGAGCGCGACCTGCAGGTTTTTTAGCTCCAGCGTTGCCATTTGGAATCCTGACTCATCGTAGCCGGACGGCAGTGGTACGCTGGTTCCATGCCGAACATCGGTACTGGAGAAATCGTTCTCCTGCTGCTGGTCGCACTGCTGCTCTTCGGAGCGAAGCGCCTGCCGGAGATCGGTCGCTCGCTGGGTAGCGGAATGCGGGAGTTCAAGGATTCGGTGACGGGTGCGGGCAAGCCCGACGTGACGCAGGCAAGCGAGTTGCCGCCTGCCCCGCCGCAGGACCCGACCGTCACCACCGCGCCTCGCGAGAACGAAACCGTCCGCTAGGAGCGACCGTGGCCGGTCTGCCGCGTCGCCTCGAGCACGGCGAAGAGGCGACGCTCGTCGAACACCTCGAAGAGCTGCGCCAGCGCATCTTCGTCTGCCTCGGTGCGCTCCTCCTCGGCTTCATCGTCGCGTACATCTTCCATCAGCGCCTGATCCACCTGCTCACGCAGGCGCTGCCACCCGGGTACCGCCGGCTCTCGACGTTCACGCTCGGCGAACCGTTCATGACGTCGATGTGGATCAGCCTCTACGCCGGGTTCCTCGTCGCGATCCCGGTGATCCTGTGGCAGGGATGGCTCTTCTTCAGCCCGGCGATCGACCCGGCGCATGCGCGAATGGTCCGCCTGTTCACGCTCCTCGCGACCCTTCTGCTCGTTGCAGGAGTCCTCTTCGGGTACTACCTCGCGCTACCCGCCGCCGCACACTTCCTCGCCCACTACGACAGCAGCGACTACCGCCAGTTCATACGCGCGCGCGACTACATCTCGTTCGCCGCCAAGGTGCTCATCGCGATGGCGATCGTGTTCGAGCTGCCGATCTTCGTCGTCGGCCTGACCCGCACCGGGATCCTGACGACGCAGAAGCTGCGGAAGAACCGCCGCATCGGCTACTTCATCGTCGTCTGCGTCGCCGTTGCGCTCCCCGGGGTCGACCCCGTGACGACGACGATGGAGGCGATCCCCCTCGTCGTTCTCTACGAGGGCTCGATCTGGCTCTCGTTGCTGCTCGACCGGCGCGCCGCGCGCGCCCAGGCCGCCGCGACCGCCGGTACGTGACCGCGGGCGCAGGCGTACTTTCGGCCGACTGGGTCCTGCCGGTCGAAGGGCCACCGATCGCCGGGGGCCTGGTGCGCTACGAGCACGGGCAGATCGTCGAGGTCGGCCCTGGCCGCGCCGACCGTCACTACGCGGACGCAGCGATCGTCCCCGGCTTCGTCAACGCGCACTCGCACCTCGAGTACGCCGTCTACGCGGGTTTCGCCGACGGCGCCCCGTTCGCCGAATGGCTGGCGACCCACATGGAGCGCAAGCGGGCGCTCGAACGTGAGCACATGCTTGCGATCGCGCTCCGCGGCGCTGCCGACTCGCTCGCAGCAGGCATCACGACGACTGCCGACTACAGCTTCTCGGGCGCCGCCGCCCAGGCCGCGGCGATGCTCGGCCTCCGCGCGATCGTCTACCTCGAGGTGTTCGCAGTCGACCCGGTCGACGCGGAGCGGCAGTTCGAGACGACGCGCGCCGGCGTCGAGGAGGGCCCGCTCGTCCGCATCGGCGTCTCCCCCCACGCGCCGTACACCTGCTCCCTCGACGTCTATAGGTGGTGCCTGTCGCTCGGGATCCCGGTCGGGACGCACCTCGCGGAGAGCGCGAACGAGCACGAGTGGCTCGAGCATGGGACAGGGCCCCTGCAGCAGATCGGGCCCTTTCTCGTGCCGCCGACCGGAAGGCGCAGCGTCGCCGAGCTCGAGCCCGTCCTCGGGCCCGACCTGCTGTGCGCCCATTGCGTCGACGTTAAGCCGGCGGAGATCGATCTGCTCGCCGCGCGCGACGTCCCGGTCGCCCACTGTCCCCGGTCGAATGCGCTCCTCGGCTGCGGCGTCGCCCCACTCACTCGATTGAGGGAAGCCGGCGTGCGCGTCGGCCTCGGCACGGATTCGCCCGCATCCGCGCCGTCTTTCGACGTGTTCGAGGAGATGCGCGCCGCCGTCTACCTCGCCAGAGCCCAGGCGAAGGACCCGGCCGCGCTCGACGCGGACGCCGCGCTGCGCCTCGCGACCCTCGATGCGGCCCGTGCGCTCCAGCTCGACGACCGGGTCGGTACCCTGGCCGCCGGCAAGCGCGCCGACTTGACAGTGGTGTCGCTGGCCGGAAGCCCCTACCATCCGGTAGAGGACCCGGCGGCGGCGGTCGTGTTCGGCGGCTCGCCGGAACGCGTGCTGGCGACGGTGGTCGACGGCGAAACCCGATACACGAGCGAAGACGAGGACACGTGGCAAGAGGTACGCAACACCGCAAGCGCCGCCCGAGAACGGATGCTCAGGCCGCCGCCGCAGTAGCACGCCCGCACAAGTCCAAGCCGCCGCAGTGGCAGGAAGAGCTCTTCTTCCAGCGGCTGCGCACACACGCCAAGTGGATCTACGTGGGCCTCGCAGTCGTCTTCGTGCTCAGCTTCGTTCTCCTCGGCGTCGGCTCCGGCTCGACCGGCATCGGCAACGCGCTCCAGAATGCCTTCAACTTCGGCGGCAGCGGCGGCACTTCGATCTCGAGCCTCGAGAGCAAGGTCGCCAAGAACCCGAACAGCGCAGCCGACTGGCGTGCTCTCGCGACGGCGTACGAGCAGAAGCAGCGCACGGCCGACGCCGTGACCGCGCTCGAGCACCTGACCGCGCTCCACCCGAAGGACACGAACAGCCTCACGGAGCTTGCATCCGCAGTACTCCCAGCTCGCGACGAAGTACGGCACCGACTACACGAACGCCCAGGTCGCCGCCCAGGTCGCCGCGCCGGGCGCGTCGTTCCTGCCGCCGACCACGACCGCGCTCGGCCGCGCGTTCCAGGATCCGAATGCCCTCGGCGACCCGATCTCGACCGCAGTGCAGTCGGTGGCGCAGACCCAGGTCTCCGCCGCCTACAGCAAGATGCAGACGGTCGCAACGAAGGCGGAGAGCGCTTACGAGAAGCTCGCTGCCCAGTCGCCCGACGACGCGAACCTCCAGATTCAGCTCGGGCAGGCGGCACAGACCGCCGGCGACATTCCGACGGCCCTGGTCGCCTACAAGCGTTTCCTGAAGCTCGCCCCGAACGACCCGCTCGCATCACAGGTCAAGAGCGTGATCACCTCGCTCAAGCAGCAGGTCGCGGCGTCGCAGGCCAGCACCCAGGGCTCCGGCTAAAGGCTTGATCTGGAATGGCGCGCCCACGGCGCGTGAGTTCCGGATCAAGCCTCTCTTCGCGTCCACTAGACTCTCGACGGCGCGGGCCCGATGATCGGTGCCCGGTCGACGGGGGTTGGACGTGAACTTCGACATCAAGACCGAACAGCTGGCCGACGACACCTACGCGATCTCGCTCTCCGGCGAGATCGATCTCTACACGGCCCCTGAGTTCAAGCAGCAGTTGCTCGAGGTGATCGGCGAGGGCGCCAAGCACGTCGTCGTCGACCTGACGTCGACGACCTTCATCGACTCGACCACGCTCGGCGTGCTCGTGGGAGGCCTGAGGCGACTGCGGTCGACCGACGGCCAGCTGTCGATCGTGTGCAGCGACCCGAACATCACCAAGATCTTCGAGATCACCGGCCTCGATCGCGTCTTCGACGTCGTCGGCACCAGGGACGAAGCGCTCGCGAGCCTGCCGGACGGGACCCGACACTCCTCCTCCTAAACCGTCGCGACTTGACCCTGCGCCGAGCTCTCCTCTCCGCTGTCGTGATCGCGGTCGCGGTCTGTAGCGCCGGGTGCGGTGCCGTCAAGCCCGTGACCCAGGGCGACCCGAGCCACGGGAAGCTGCTCTTCGTAACCCCCGCCAAGCCGGGCGACCCGTCGTGCGGCTCGTGTCATACGCTCGCCGACGCGAAGACGACCGGCACCGTCGGCCCGAACCTCGACGACGCCTTCTCGAGCGACAAGGAGCAGGGCTTCGCGCTCTCGACGATCACGAACGTCGTCCGCGGGCAGATCGCCTATCCCGAGCCTCCGATGCCGGCCAACCTCTACCAGGGGCAGAACGCGGACGACATCGCACTCTACGTCGCCCAGTGCTCGGGGAATCCGACCTGCGGCGTCACCGCGTCCGGCCGGAAACCCACAACCCCCTCTTCCTCTCCGCATACGGCGGCGAGCGGGCCGGCGGTCAACGGCAAGAGCGTCTTCGAGACGGCCGGCTGCAGCGGCTGCCACACCCTCAAGGACGCCGGGGCAACCGGCACCGTCGGGCCGAACCTGGACCAGCTGAAGCCGTCGAAGGCGGTAGTAGCGATGCAGGTGACGAACGGCGGCGCTGTGATGCCCTCGTTCAAGGACAAGCTGAGCGCGGCGCAGATCCAGGCGGTCGCCGGCTACGTCGCCTCGGTCGCCGGCAAGTAGCTGATGCGCTTGCCAAGCGCGACGTACGGCGGGTAGCCGCGCCCGAAGTCGACCTCCGCCAACTCCTGCCAGCCGTTCTTCGCGTAGAAGCGGCGCGCCGACGTCGACGCCGACCGCGTCGTCAGCACCGCCCGCCTGTGCGGCTGACGGGAGAGGAGCTGGGCGAGCAGAGCGCTGCCGATACCCCGACGCTGGGCCGACGGCCGGACGTGCAGCTCTACGACTTCGAAGTGCGGACGGTCGAGCCAGTCGGCTCGCTGCGCCTTCGTGAGCCCACGGGACACGCGGTCGGTCCACCACTGGCCGTACGACCCGGTGTACCCGTAGCCGAACCCGGCGATCGTCTCGCGATCGCACGCGACGAGGAAGACGAAGTCAGGGCGGGTGACGTGACGCGGCAGCCGCTCCTCGGCCCACTCGTCGGAGAGGGCACCCGCGCCGAGTGCGGCCCGGTGCACCTCGCGCAGCTCGTCTCGCCGCGGGAGGGGGTCGATCGGCTCGACGCGAAGTGCGGTCGCCGTCACGCGGGGGGATCCGCGTCGACGACGAGAGCGGACACCGGCAGCTCGAACCGCTCGCGCGCCCGGTCGACGAACCCGGGCCCGAGCCAGCGCTCCGCCCGATCCGACCCGGTCAAGACGAGGAGCTCGTCCGGCCTGAACCGCAGCACGACCTCGTGGATCGCGACGACCGGATCGCCGTCGACCACCTCGCCCGTGGCGTCGAGACCGGCGGCCCGCATGGAGACCAGTTTCGCCGCGAGCCGCTCACCGGAGCCCGAGCTCACGATCTGGACGAGGGCGCGCCGGCCCGCGGCGCGCCTGCGCAGCTCGTCGAGCAGCTCCGGGCCGCCGACGTCGTCCTCGGCGACGACGAGGATCCTGCGCTCGCCACTGTTCTGCCGACGCACGGCGCGAGGCTCCGAGCCTCCTCGTCGCGCCCGGAGCAGCCAGACGATCCCAGCGACGGTCAGGACCACGAACACGGCGACACCGACCCACCGGTCGATCTTCGACCCGATCCCGATCAGACCGAAGTACACGACCGCCAGCAACACCATCCGGAACGCGGCCCGCTCGCTCCGGATCGGGTTCTCCATTGCCTAGATGATGTAGACCGTGAGGTAGACCACGATCCACATCACGTCGACGAAGTGCCAGTAGATCCCGCCGAGCTCGATTCCCTTGTGGTTCTCCTCCGAGAAGTGCCCGCGGAACGCCCGGACGATCATCACCATCAGGATCGTCAACCCGATGAACACGTGCGCGCCGTGCAGGCCCGTGAGGCCGTAGAACGTCGCCGCGAACGCCGTGTCGCTGGTGTTGAAGCCGATCCGGCTGTACTCGATCAGCTGGATGATCAGGAAGCTGAGGCCGAGCGCGAACGTGAGCACGAGGCCGGCCTGCATCCCGGCGCGGTTGCCTTTCTTGATCGAGCTGTCCGCCCAGTGCATCGAAAAGCTCGACGTGACCAGCAGGAGCGTGTTGACCCCGGCGACGAACGCCGGCAGCTGGTACGGCGAGGGCGGCCACTGCCCGCCCCAGAACGAGCTGTTGACGACCCGGATGAAGAAGTAGACGGTGAAGAACGAGCCGAAGAGCATGATCTCCGACCCGATGAACAGCAGGATCCCGAGCGTCGCCGGAGAGACGCGCGAGCTGTAGTGCGGCGTCGGCGGGCCGTGATGCCCGCCATGGGGGTGTGCCTCGGCCGCTGCGCTCATACTCTCTCCAAGGTTGCGACGACGTGCTCGACGGGCAGGCCGGTGTCCTTGCGGAGGCGCTGCACCAGGTCACGGCGCAGCCAGCCGCTCTTCTCGCCCGGGAACGTCGAGACGATGATCTCGTCCACACGCTCGTCGTTCACGACGTGCATCGCAGCCGTGTACGGATCGGGGTGCACGACCTGGCCGTGCGCGTCGATTCCCTCGCCGCGCAACTCGCTGAGCGCGAGCCGCAGCCGCCGGTCGGCATCAGCATGCTCCTCGCCGTCGCCCTGGGGCGACACGATCAAGAAGCTCGCCGGGCCCTGCTCCGCGCGCCGACGGACGCTGTCGAGCAACTCCGGCGCGACGACGGTCTGATTGGCGAGCACCAGCACGTTGACGTCCTCGCCGCCGGACGTGTCGACGACGACGTGCTTCACGGGGATCCCCTGTGCGCGGCGCTCGATGTCGCCCAGGACATCGCGCCGCAACCACCCCGACCGCTCGGGCTCGTGCGTCGAGACGACGATCTGATCGATCTTCGGCTCGAGCTGGGCGAGCGCGTCGACGACAGCCTGAACGGGCCCGGTCTCGACCACGAAGCCCTGCGCCGAGAAACCCGCCTCCCGCAGCGCGCCGAGCGTCTTCTCGAGGCGACGGCCGGCCGACGCGCGCCGGGTGTCGTCGTAGACGACGTACCCCTGATTCGGCTCGTTGACCGGAGCGATGACGGTGATCAGCTGCGACGTCTCCGCTTCGCCGCGCAGTGCCTCGAGCAGCGTCTGTGACGCAGCCGTCTCGTTTGCGATCACGAGCACGTGATTCGACACTAGTCAGCTGCCCCGACCGGCTTCGGGGCGGGAGCTCCGAAGATCGCATGGCGTGCGCCGGGAACGCCGTACTCGTAGGGGTTGCCGACGACCTGTGGGATCTCGTCGAAGTTGAAGATCGGCGGCGGTGAGGACACCTGCCACTCGAGCGTGAGCGAGTGCCACGGGTTCGCCTCGGCGAGCGGGCCGTGCGCCCACGACCGCGCCATGTTGTAGAGGAACACGAGCGTCGATGCGCCGAGCCCGAACGAGGCGATCGAGATGAACAGGTTGATGTCGGCGAAGCGGCTTGCGTAGTCGGCGACGCGCCGCGGCATCCCCTGCAGCCCGATGTAATGCATCGGGAAGAACGTCAGGTTGAAGCCGACGAACGTCAGCCAGAAGTGCAGCTTCCCGAGCCGCTCGCTGTACATGCGACCGGTCATCTTCGGGAACCAGAAGTAGATGCCGGCGAAGATCGTGAAGACGGATCCGCCGAAGAGCACGTAGTGGATGTGCGCCACGATGAAGTACGTGTCGCTCGCATGGATGTCGATCGGCACCGACGCCAGATAGATGCCGGAGAGGCCGCCGATCACGAACATCGAAAGGAAGCCGAGCGCGAACAGCATGGGCGTCGTGAAGTGAATACGCCCGTCCCACATCGTCGCTAACCACGAGAAGATCTTGATCCCGGTTGGCACCGCGATCACCATCGAGGTCACCATCATCGGCACGCGTAGCCAACTCGCCATCCCCGCGACGAACATGTGGTGCGCCCACACCGAGAAACCGAGCACGAGGATCGCCATCAGCGACAAGGCCATCAGCCGGTAGCCGAAGATCGGCTTCCTGCTCATGACGGAGATCACCTCGCTGATGATCCCGAACCCGGGCAGCATCATGATGTAGACGGCCGGATGCGAGTAGAACCAGAAGATGTGCTGATAGCCCAGCACGTACCCGCCCTGTTGGTACTCGAAGAAGTTCGTGTGCAGGACGCGGTCGAACATCACGAAGAACTGCGAGCCGGCGATGAACGGCGTCGCGAGCACGACGAGCATGCTGGTCGTGAAGTTCGCCCAGACGAGAAGCGGCATGCGCCAGAACGTCATTCCCGGCGCGCGCATCGTGATGATCGTGACCAGGAAGTTGAGCGCGGTCATGATCGAGCTCGCACCCGCCCACTGCACCGCCATGTTGAAGAACACCTGCCCGGTGGGCTGATGCGAGCAGAGTGGCGCGTAGCACGTCCAGCCTGCCGACGGACCGCCGCCCGGCGTCGCCATGCCGACGATCAGCATCGTGCCGGCGATCGGTAGCAGCCAGAACGAGAGCGCGTTCAACCGCGGGAACGCCATGTCGCCGGCGCCGATCATCAACGGGATCACGTAGTTCCCGAGCCCCGCGAACGCCGGGATGATGAAGAGGAAGATCATCAACGCTGCGTGGTCCGAGACCAGCACGTTGTAGGTCTGCGGGCTGAAGTACTGATCGCCCGGCTGTGCCAGCTCCGCTCGGAAGAGCATGGCGAGCAGACCGCCGGCGCAGAAGAAGAAGATCGTCGTGACGACGTACTGGATCCCGATCACCTTGTGATCGGTGTTGATGCGGAAGTAGTCGCGCCAGCTTTTTGCTCCGTGGCCCGTGTGGTCCTCGGCCAACGTCGGGCGACCCGAGGCGTAGTACGCCCAGTAGTCGAAGCCGCCGATGCCGACGAGGAAGCCGATTGGTGTCGTGACGAGCTCGACGGTGAGGATCGGAACGCCGTCCCAGATCGGATCCCAGCCCAACAGCCACCTCAGCCCCGTGACGATCGCAAGCCCGATGCCGAAGAAGAGCGGCACCGTCCACAGCACGCGCAACCAGCCGGCGCGCGTGAACCGATGGATCCCCGTTCCGGGCGAGCGAGGAGCGTGGACCTCGGGAGAGTGTTGTTCCGCGGTCGTCATTGCTTGGCGTTCGCCACGAGATACTGCACGAGTTGGTCGAGTTGGGCCGGCGGAATCTGCGACTTGAAGGTGTGAGGCATGAGGTCGCTGTAGCCGGGCTGAATGTACGCGCCCGGCGAGACGATCGACTCATGGATGAATGCCTCGAGCGAACCGCGGTTCGCCTGCTTGGCGTAGGTGACCAGCTTGTCGAGGTCGGGGCCGATCGTCCCGGTCGCGCCGGCGGCCTTCAGCGTGTGGCAGCTCCCGCAGCCGTTCTTCTGGAACACCGCGAGACCGGGCGGCCCCGTCGTGCTCCCACCGGTCTTGAGGAACTTCGCGAACTGCGCCTGGCTCACGATCGTCACATGACTGCGCATGACCGAGTGTCCGAGCCCGCAGAGCTCGGTGCAGATGACGGGGTACGTGCCGAGCCTCGTCGGCGTCACCACGAGGCTGTTGTGCTCGCCGGGGACGGCGTCCTGCTTCTGCGAGAGCTGCGGGACCCAGAACGAATGGATCACGTCCTTCGACGTGATGTCGAGCTTCGTATGCCGACCCTCCGGCAGCGTGAGGTAGCCGTATGTCTTGCCATTCGAGTACGTGAACTCCCACGCGAACTGCTGCGCGACGACGTTGATCTTCACCGGGTCTGTGCCCGCCTCGCCGTTCTTCGCGAGCACGATTGCGCTGACGATCGAGATCGCGGTGACGAGCACGGCCGGGATCGCCGTCCAGACGATCTCGATGGTGGTGTGGCCGTGCGTCGGCGGACCGTCCGACCAGTCGTCGGGGGGCGCCCGAAACTTCCAGACCGAGTAGACGAGCACCGCCGTGACGACCGAGAAGACGACGATCGCGATCACGGTCGTGAACCAGTAGACGAACTGGATCCGGCTCGCCTCCCGGCCGGCCGCCACCGGCAGCCACGGGATCGCCAGCGCCACCGCCGTGCAGATGGCACCGGCAACGAGCCCGATTGCCACGAGCTGAATGACGGACCCCTTGCGCACCCGGGGGCTAGCCTAATCAACCAGCCGGAGCGCCGTGCGGCCACTGTAACGGCTTAACGGTGCCGATCTTGCGGCGTTGCGCACGAACTCGGACGGGCTCGGCGGCCACCGTGATGCTTGACAGCTGTCGGTAGTGATGTCAGAGTGATGTCACGATGAATCTGACGATCGTGCTGAGCGGCGTCCAGGAGGACCTCGAAGGATTGGCCGAGCTGGGCGACGACCGCGCCGAGCAGATCGCGCGCCGGCTGGCCGACTCGATCGGGTCGAGCCTGCGCCTCAAGCTCCTCGACCTGCTCTCACAGGCGGCCGTCGAGGTGTCCTCGAAGCTGCCGTCGGGACACGTCGAGGTGCGCCTCGCCGGCCAGGAGCCCGAGTTCGTCTACGTCGATACACCGGAAGCAACCGGCGGGAGCGGCGAGGAGCTTTCAGCGCGGATCACGCTGCGGCTGTCGGACAACCTCAAGCTGACGGTCGAGCAGGCCGCCGGCCGTGAGGGCGTGTCGACGAACACGTGGATCGTGCGCGCGATCGCGCGCGCGGCAGAGGCGCGCCCCGCCCGGCCGGGCGGCAAGCGCCTCACCGGATACGCACAGAGCTAGCGAGAGGGAGGCGAACGATGCAGAAGCAATTCGAGGTTGCCGGTCCCGTCGAGATCGATGTCCGCCTGCAGTCGGGCGACGTCGAGATCGACGCGAGCCTCGACGGCAGGGTCGAGGTCGAGTTGATCGGCCACGACGACGAGTCCGCGGCGCTGGTCGAGGAGGCGCGCGTCGAGCTGCGTGACCACGCCACTCCGAAGGTCGTGATCGAGTTGCCACAACGGAGGCCGGGCTTCGGCTTCGGGTTCATCTTCGGCCGCCAGGGCGTCAACTGCCGCGTGCGCTGCCCAGAGCACTCCGCGGTCACGGCGCAGACGAAGTCGGCCGACGTCGTCGCGCGCGGCGTGCTCGGCAACGTGAACATCGCCACCGCTTCGGGCGACATCGAGCTCGAGACGGTCGACGGTGGCGTGGTCGTGAAGAGCGCGAGCGGCGACGTGACCGTGCGCGAGGTCGCCGGTGGACTGAATGCACAGACCGCATCCGGCGACGTCTCGATCGACATCGCGCGCGGCGCAGTGAACGTCGCGACCGCATCGGGTGACGTAGAGATCGGCGACGCCCTCGAGAATGTCACCGTCAACACCGTGAGCGGCGACCAGCACCACCGCGCGGTCGTGCGCGGCAACGTGGGCGCCCACTCGGTCTCGGGCGACATCGAGATCGGCGTGCGCCGGGGCTCACGCGCCTGGCTCGACTGCAACACGGTCAGCGGCGACACGAGCTCCGAGCTCGAGTTGTCTCCGGAGGTCCCCGAAGGAGACGGGCCGCTGGTCGAGATCCGCGCCAAGACGGTCAGCGGAGACATCCGGATCACGCGGGCCCCGGCGCCCGCCGAGACGACGGAGGTACACGCATGAAGCGCCTGACCAGAGACACCACCGCGCCCCGGCGGCTGACCGCCGGACGCCGCGCGCCGCAGCCGCGGCCCGAGGACGCCGTCGCCGAGGAGGCCGAGCTGCTTCGGTCGGTGTGGGACGAGCTCCGCCGCGGCGCCCGCTCGCAGTAGGTCGGCCGGCTAGATCCGCCGCGCGCCGACGTAGCCGGGGCCGTACGAGGCAAGGCTGGTGATCTTCACGACATCACCGGTGTGCGGGGCGTGCACGAACTCGCCGCCGCCGATGTAGATGCCGACGTGGTCGAGAGCGTCGAAGAAGACGAGGTCGCCGGGCTGGAGCTGATCGCGGGGCACCGCGACCCCGAGTGAGTACTGCGCGGCTGCGTAGTGCGGCAGCGTGATCCCGAGCTGCGCATACACGTAGGCGACGAGCCCGGAGCAGTCGAAGCCCTTCGGGCTCTCGCCGCCCCAGAGGTACGGCACGCCGAGGTAGCGGAGCGCGATCGTCGCCGCCTCGGGATGCCCCGCAGGAAGCGGGACCGGTGACGCCGGCGCGGCGGCCGTCGTCGTCGGGTCGGTCGACGTCGTCGGGTCGGTCGTGGTCCCGCCCGACGCGACGGTCGTCGGATCGGTCACGGCCGGCGGTGGCGTCGCCGTCGTCACGGGGGACGTGGTCGCCGGCGGTGGCGCCGTCTGCGTGGTCGTCGACGTGGCGGGCGTGACGGTCTTCGGCGCGACCTTCGGCGCCGCGGCCGCTGCCTCCGCCGCCTGCTCCCGCTCGGCCGCCTGACGGCGAAGCGCGGCCTGCTCCGCTGCGAGCCGGCGGCGCGCGGCGGCGGCGAGCTCTGCCTGACGACGGGCTTCCTGTGCACGCATCGCGGTGATCTCCGTCTGCACCGATGCGAGCAGGCGGCGACGTCGATCGAGCATCGCCCCGATCTGAACCTTCTGGCTCGCAAGCTGTTCCACCGACGCGGCGCGACGGTGCTCCGTCGTCTGCAATGCGTGCTGCGCGGTTTCCAGCTGGTCACGCACCTGCGACGCATGCTGCGCGAGCTGATGGTCCGACGTCGCGACAGACCGTGCAGCCTGCATCCGGTCGATCAGATCGCTCAGACTCGAGCTGCCGAGGACGACGTCGATCGTCGTCGGCTGATTGCTCTCGTAGATCGTCACGAGCCGCGACTGAACCAGCTGCTCGGCGTGCCGTTCCGCTCGTTTCGCAATCGTCAGCGACGCCTGATTGGCCGCGAGCTGCTTCTTCGCCCGGCTGAGGTCGTAACTGGCGCCGTCCCAGGCCTCGACCGTCTTGCCGAGCTGGTTGTCGAGTGCGTTCACCTGCGCCAGCACGACGTCGGCCTCGTGCTGCTTGAGCTTGATCTTCCCCGCAGGTGACGCCGACAGCGGAGCTGCCCCCAGGGCGGCGACCAGAGCGGCGGTCGCGAGCGGCATGAAGAAGCGGGCCATTCTCATCGGCAGGGATGCGATGCGAGAACCATCGGCAGAAGTTGTAAGGGCAGTGAAAGGCCGCCTTCGCAATCTCCCCCAAGACTCCTTCTCAAACGCCGAAGCGTCTACCTTGACGGAATGCCACGGACTGCGATCGTCGTCCCCGGCCACGGGAGCTTCGACGGCACCGGTTACCGCATCAGCGCCCGGTGCAGACGACTCGTGGTGGCGGCCGAGCACCTGGCCGAGCGGCTGCTGCCCTCCGCGGTCGTCTTCACCGGGTGGTCGCCCGACGGCGGCCGCTCGGAGGCCGAGCAGATGTGCGATGCATGGCGGGGCCCGGACGTCGAGCTGGTCGTCGAGCCGACAGCGCGGGTGACGGCCGAGAACGCGGCGCGAACGCTGCCGCTCCTGCTCGAGCGTGGCGTCGAGCTCGCGGACGTCGTCTGCGCGCCGTTCCACTACCTGCGCGCCCGGTACTTCTTCCACTCGCTCTACGCCTCCCGGAGTGTGAAGACACGCGTTCGTGTCGTCCCTGAACTTCCGTCGTCGCGCGCGCTCGTGTGGGAGCTTGCCGCACTGCCGCTCGCGCGCCGGCAGCTGCAGCAGGCACTGCACGAGCTCGAGCAAAGCGCGCGTTGAGCGACACGCTCGTCTTCATCCCGGCCTGGAACGAGGAGGAGAATCTGCCGGCGGTGCTCGAGGATCTCCGGGACGAGCTGCCCGGCGCCGACATCCTCGTGGTCGACGACGGATCGACGGACGGCACCGTCGCAGTCGCACGCGCCGGCGGCGCCGAGGTGCTGTCCCTCGGCACAAACCGCGGGCTGCGCGTCGGCGTTGCCGCCGGCTACCGCTTCGCCCTGGAGCACGACTACACGCTCTGCGGCCGTGTCGACGCCGACGGCCAGCACCCCGGCCACGAGCTCGCGCGGCTGCTCGAGCTCGTGCGCGGTGATGTCTGCGACGTGGCGGTCGGCTCGCGGTTCGTCTCGGGCGACGGCTATGCGCCGTACCGCTATCTCCCGAGCCCCGCGCGGAGGGTCGGCACCGCGGTGCTGCGCCGCGCGCTCGCACTCGTCCTGGGCGAGCCGTTCGGCGACGCGACGAGCGGTCTCTACGCGGTGAACGCCAAGGCGCTGCCGCTCCTCGCCGAGGAGTTCACGACGGGCGCGCCGGAGGTCGAGGCCCTGATCCGCATCAGCAACGCCGGACTGCGGCTGAGGGAGGTGCCGGTCGACATGGCCGAGCGCGCCGGTGGCATCTCGAAGCTTCGCGGCCGCAAGGCGGTCTCGCTGGTCGTCACGGTGGCCGCGGTGCTCCTCACCGGCTTCGTCGCGCGACGCCGACGGCGGTAGGCCGGGAGCCGCCCCGGCGGCCCGAAGATCGGGAGTGCCTAGCGACGGGTCGAAGAACGAGGGACGAGCCGCGCCGCGACGACGGCAGGCGCGTCGGGTGAGACGCCGCGGATCAGGCTGTCGAGCATCTCGATCGCCGGTTCGGCGAAGCGCTCGGGGAAGACGGCGACCGACGTCACCGGCGGTTGCGCCTGCCGTGCGACCAGGGTGTTGCCCACACGACACCTGCAACGCGAGCGCATAGCTCCGACCTGTCGCGTGCTGGACTGGCATACGAGAGCCGCGTCGCGGCGTCGAGCACCCGCTGCCGCGTTCGCTCATGGACGCGTCGCTTCCCGGAGAAGACGTGCGAGACAGTCGTGATCGAAACGCCTGCCGCCTCGGCCACTTCGAAGATCGTCGCCCTACCGTTCTTGATGGCCTTCATCACCCCGAGTATCTCGCCCGGGTGGAACCGGGTCTACAGCCAGATTCTCCTGTTCGTGAAAGCCTGTCGGCGACCGACAGGAGAGGGATCTCGTGATCGCAGCCAGTTGTGTTCGAGCCGCGCCGGCTTATGCGATCTTGAAGCTCCAACGCCACCCGATACGGAGGTCGAGATGACCAGCACCGAGACGAACAGTCAGAGCGCAGCGGCGACCGCGCGGGATGTCACCGACATGAAGCTCGAGGTGGTGGTCGTCCCCGTTTCTGACGTCGATCGCGCCAAGAGCTTCTACGAGAGCCTGGGCTGGAGACTCGACGCCGACGTCGCCCGTGACGACTTCCGTTTGATCCAGTTCACGCCTCCAGGCTCCGGGTGCTCGATCCAATTCGGCACGGGGATCACGTCGGCGGCGCCGGGCTCGGCCCGGAGCATGTACCTCATCGTCTCCGACGTCCAGGCGGCCCGCGACGAGCTGGCGGCGCACGGTGTCGCGGTCAGCGAGGTCTTCCACGAAGGAGCGCTCGGCGATCGTTTCCATCGCCCCGGAGCAGGCGGTCGCGTCAGCGGCGCTGCTCCCGAGCGCAGCAGCTACGGATCCTTCGCCTCGTTCGACGACCCGGACGGCAACGGCTGGTTGTTCCAGGAGATCACGACGCGGCTGCCCGGCCGAGTCGACCCGGCCGCGACGTCCTTCGCATCGGCGAGTGAA
Source organism: uncultured Thermoleophilia bacterium (assembly GCA_963774355.1). Lineage (GTDB taxonomy): Bacteria > Actinomycetota > Thermoleophilia > Gaiellales > Gaiellaceae > PALSA-600. Next base: position 374,111 of record CAVZER010000010.1, read on the forward strand.
CTGGCAAGCGCACTTCGGCGTGCGGCGGCCGCGCACGGCGAGCACGAGCAGCGGACCGGCAAAGAAGACGCCAACTGGCCCGACTGGTACGCCGAGTACATGGTGCGCGAACAGGCCGGAGAAGAGCTGCCGTCATGACGGACTACGACGTGATCGTCGTCGGCGGCGGTTCGCCCGGCGAGCACTGCGCAGGCGCGCTGGCCGACGGCGGCCTGCGCGTCGCGCTCGTCGAGCGCGAGCTGGTCGGCGGCGAGTGCTCCTACTGGGCCTGCATCCCCTCGAAGACGCTGTTGCGTCCGGGCGAAGCCGCAAAGGCCGCGCGCGACGCTGCCGCAAGCGCGGAGGTCGACGTCGCAGCAGCGCTCGCCTGGCGCGACTTCATGGTCTCCGACTACTCCGACGCCGGACAGGAGCGGTGGCTCGCCGAACAGGGCATCGATCTGCTCCGCGGCACCGGCCGGCTCGCCGGGACCGGCGTCGTCGAGGTCGACGGCGTCCGCCACACGGCGGAGCACGTCGTCCTCGCGAACGGTGCCGACCCGATCGTGCCGCCGGTTCCGGGCCTGCGAGAGCTCGAGGGCATCTGGACGAACCGGGAGGTGACCGGCATGAAGGCCGTGCCGCACCGCCTGCTCGTGCTCGGCGGCGGGCCGGTCGGGGTCGAGATGGCACAGGCGGTCACCCGGCTCGGCGGCACTGCGGCGATCGTCGAGGGCGCCGAGAACCTGCTCCCTCATGAGGCGGCGCCGCTCGGCAAAGCGCTCGGCGAGGTGCTCAGCCGCGAAGGCATCGAGCTCTTCCTGGGCGTGCGCGCGAGCGCCGCGCGCCGCGAGGGTGAGGACTATGTCCTCGAGCTCGACGACGGTCGCGAGCTCCGCGGCGACCGTCTGCTGGTGGCGACCGGCCGGCGGCCGCGCGTCGACTCACTCGGCCTCGAGACGGTGGGCGTCGAAGCCAACACCCATGGTGTCCCGGTCGACGCCCGCCTGCGTGTGGGGGAGCGATTGTGGGCGATCGGCGACGTGAACGGCGTCTGGCAGCTGACCCACGTCGGGAAGTACCAGGGCGAGGTCGTCGCCGCGAACATCCTCGGTGAACCACGCGACGCCAACTACGAGGCTGTGCCGCGCGCGGTCTTCACCGACCCACAGGCGGCGGCGGTGGGCGCGACCGAGGCCCCGTTCAGCGCAACTGCGCCGATCTCGGAGGTGGCGAAGACCGCCACCTACACGCGTGCGTACGCGGAGTCCAACGGCTTCCTCACGCTGCTCAGCGACGGGGACTGTCTGACGGGCGCGTACGCGCTCGGCCCGGAGGCGGGCGAGTGGCTGCAGCAGGCGACGCTGGCGATCCGCGCGCGCGTCCCGCTCGAGGTGTTGCGCGACACGATCCAGCCCTTTCCGACCTTCTCCGAGATCTACGTCGCAGCGCTGAAAGCTCTGCGGGGGGCGATACACGCTTCGCCCTGAATGCATGGCCGGGGGGCGCGCCGGAAGCCGTGCGGGCTGACGTGCGGCGTCCGGCTCCTTGCGAGTCGCCATGATGACGCCGTGGGGTCGTCATCGTCCGAGGAGCTCGGCGCACACGTGCGACGCGTTCACGGCGTCGTCGTCGACCTCCATTTCGACCTGCTGCTCGACCTCTATGAGAAGCGCGCCAACAAACGCGAGCCGATCGGCGTCCTCGGGCGCGACTTCTGGCAGGGATTTCACGACGGCGGAATCGGGGTCGTCGGCGCAGCGATCTTCCTCGACGACCGCTACCTGCCGGAGCTTGCGCTGCGCGTCGCGATCGACCAGCTCGCGCTTCTCTACGAGGAGGTCGCGCACGATCCCCGCTTCGCCGTCTGCCGCGACAGCGCTGAGATCGAGGCGGCCCGAGCCGACGGCCGCATCGGCTTCCTCCTCACGATGGAGGGCGTCGAGCCACTCGGCTCTGACATCCACCTGCTGCGTGCCTTCCACGAGCTGGGCGTGCGCTGCATCGGCCTCACCCACGTCCGCCGCAACCTGGCCGGCGACGGCGGGCTGATCGCGCCAACCGGGTCGTCGCCGCAGGGACTTTCTCCATTCGGGCGCGCTGTCGTCGATGCCTGCGAGGAGCTGGGGATCTTGATCGACCTCGCGCACCTGAATCCCGCGGGGGTCCAAGACGTGCTCGACCGCACGCATAGGCCGCTGGTGATCAGCCACACGAACCCGCGCCGCTTCTACGACGCCGAGCGGAACAGCAGCGATGCTCAGATGCAAGCTGTGGCCGAGCGGGGTGGTGTCGTCGGCATCAGCTCGGTGCTGCTCAGCCCGTCCAAGGACGGCGCGACCGCCGCGGCATTTGCGGATCAGGTCGCCTACGTCGCCGAGCTGATCGGCATCGACCACGTCGGGCTCGGATTCGACTTCTTCGACTTCATCTATCGCGCGATGCCGTCGGAGCAGAAGGCGGCGTTCGAGCAGGACCTCGCGACCGTCCATCTTCCCCCTGATCTGCTCCATCACGGGGACGCTCCGACGGTCACACGACTGCTGGTCGAGCGCGGGTTCGGCGATGCCGACATCGCGAAGGTCCTGCGCGAGAACTGGCTGCGCGTGCTCCGCAGCGTCGAGCGCAACAACTGACGCTTCATCAGATCCGAGGCATTCGCGTCTCGGCTGATCTCGGTGGGCCTGGTTGCCCCGGTGTTGCCCGCACCGGGCCGGCCGGTCAGACTCGCGTCGTGGCGGTCTGTCCTGCCTGCGGGAAGGAGAACCCGGAGGGGTTCCAGTTCTGCGGCTTCTGCACGGCTCCCCTCTCTCCTCAGCCCCCAGCCGAGCACGAGGTGCGGAAGACGGTGTCGGTGGTGTTTTGTGATGTGGCGGGTTCGACGGCGCTGGGCGAGCGGACTCGATCCGGAGGCGCTGCGGGCGTTGCTGGCCCGTTATTTCGAGCGGATGAAGGCGATCGTCGAGTCGCACGGCGGGACGGTGGACAAGTTCATCGGCGATGCGGTGATGGCGGTGTTCGGGATCCCGCAGGCGCATGAGGACGATGCGTTGCGGGCCTGCCGGGCGGCGGTGGAGATGCGCGACGCGCTGCCGGAGCTCGGCATTCGTGGCCGGATCGGCGTGAACACCGGTGAGGTGGTGACGGGCACGGCGGAGCGGCTGGTGACCGGGGATGCGGTGAACGTGGCGGCACGGTTCGAGCAGGCGGCGGCGCCGGGCGAGGTGCTGATCGGCGAGACGACGTATGCGCTCGTGCGCGAGCGCGGTGGTCGCAGAGCCGGTCGAGCCGCTCGAGCTGAAAGGGAAGTCGGAGCCGGTGCCGGCGTTTCGGCTCGTCTCGGTGCTGGACGCGCCGGAGCGCAGTCACCGCTCGCGGTTCGTCGGCCGCGAGCGCGAGCTCGGCGCTGATCGGGGAGGCCTGGGAGCGCGCGCAGGCGCGAGTCGCGCTGCGAGCTGCTGACGGTGGTCGGCGAGGCCGGGGTGGGCAAGTCGCGGCTGGTCGCGGAGGCGCTGGCGGCGATCGAGGCTCGGGTTGTGCGGGGCCGCTGTCTGCCGTATGGGGAGGGGATCACCTACTGGCCGGTGGTGGAGGTGCGTGAAGCAGCTGGCGGTTCTGCCGTCCGATCCGGCCGCCGCGGCGGCGATCCGTTCGCTGCTCGGCGAGTCGGACGTCGGGACGAGCGGGGATGAGATCGGCTGGGCGTTCCGCAAGCTGCTCGAGGAGCAGGCGCCGCTCGTCTGTGTCTTCGACGACGTGCAGTGGGGCGAGGAGACGTTCCTCGACCTGGTCGAGTCGACGGCGCTGCTCTCGACCGGTGCGCCGTTGCTGCTGTTCTGCATGGCGCGGCCGGAGCTGGTGGAGCGGCGTCCCGCCTGGCCGGCCACGCTGCGGCTCGAGCCGCTGCCGCCGGAGCAGGCGGACGCCATGATCGGCGACGACGTCGCGCCGGAGCTGCGCGAGCGGATCACCCAGGCGGCGGGCGGCAACCCGCTGTTCATCTCCGAGATGCTCGCGATGGCCGCCGGGAACGCGGAGGTCGAGGTGCCTCCCACGCTCAGGGCGCTGCTGGCGATGCGCCTCGACCAGCTCGACGAACCCGAGCGCCGGGTGCTCGAGCGCGGCTCGGTCGAGGGCGAGATCTTCCACCGCGGCGCCGTCCAGGCGCTCGCTCCCGAGGAGACTCAGGTCACGACCCGGCTCGCCGCACTCGTCCGTCACCAGCTCGTCCGCCCCGACCGCGCCCAGCTCGCGGGCGACGACGGCTACCGCTTCCGCCACCTGCTGATCCGCGACGCCGCCTACGACGCCCTGCCCAAGGCCGTCCGCGCCGACCTGCACGCCCGCTTCGCCGACTGGCTCGACCAGCACGGCCAGGCAACTCGTCGAGCGCGACGAGATCGTCGGCTACCACCTCGAACAGGCCGTCCGTTACCAGGCGGAGCTCGGACAGCGCCGATCCCGCGCCTCGCCGAGCGCGCCGCCGCGCGACTCGCCACCGCCGGCAGACGCGCGTATCGACCGCCTGGACCTGCGCACGGCGTCTGCGCTCCTCACCCGCGCCGCCGGAGCTCGTGCGACCGTCACCGGCTCGACCTGACGCTCGAGCTCGAGGCCGCATGGGTGCAGAGCGACATCGACCTGCGCGCTTCCACCCGAGGCGGCGGAGGCGGTGGCCGAACGTGCCGAGGCCGCGGGCGACCGTTCCGGAGCGATGCTCGGTCGTGCGCAGGTGCTCCTAAACCGGATGTACGAAGGTGAGCTCGCCGGGGTCGACGAGCAGGTAGAGCTGTGCCGCGCAGCGCTTCCCGCTCGAGGAGGAGCGGGGCGACCCACGGCGGCTCGCGCTGCTCTGGGAGATGCTCGCCCAAGCCGCAAACTTCCGGATGCAGAACGACGACGACGTCCACGCTTCCCAACAGGCTCTCCGTTACCACCGCCTCGCCGGCGACTTCCCCTCCTACGTGCGCGTGGAGTGGCCGCTGATCCTCGGCCCGCGCCCGGCCGACGAGGCGATGCGAATGCTCGACGAGCTCGCCGCCTGGAGGCCGCCGGGATCCGGGGACCTTTCGCGGGCGGCGCTGCTCGCGATGCTCGGCCGCATCGACGAGGCGTGGCCACTTGCTGAGGCGCGGTCGAGCCACGTGCGCGAGATCACGGGCAACTCTTCGCAGCAGGGACACGTCTACCTGTGGCTGATCGCGACGATCGAAGGCGACCGGGAGCGCGCATGCCGGCACAACGCCGACACGATCGACGTGCTAGCGAAGAGCGTCAGCGTCGCCGCCGCGTTCCAGTCGTTTCAGGCGCGCGACCTCTGCTACCTCGGTCGCCTCGACGAGGCGGAAGGATGGCTCCGCCAGGCTCAGGCCGTCCCGCCGCGCGCTTCCGTCCGGGTGATGGCGCCTTCCGCCGAAGCGCTCCTGCTGGCAGCACGCGGCGAACTCGAGCAGGCAGAGACGCTGGCACGCACGGCAGTCGCGAGAGCAGAGACAGAGACCGACAACGTCTGGTTCCAGGGCTGGACGAACGAAGACCTCGCCACCGTACTGGGGCGCGCCGGCCGGACCGACGACGCGCGCGCGGCGCTCGAGCGCGCGCTCTCGCGCACTGGGAACGGAAACGCTGCCTACCCTGCGCGGACCGCGCCCGCGCACAGATCGACTTGGTCGCGCGGGCAGAAGTTTGATCGACGCACAAGAAGAGCGATGGGCCGTGAAGGATTCGAACCTTCGACCTTGGGATTAAGAGAACCGTCGCGCGCTTTCGGTGCGTCTCGGCCGAGCTGGGAGACGCGCGTGACCAGTGCCGTTTCATCAGATCATCGGCGTAGACG
>CAVZER010000011.1:0-98161 GCA_963774355.1 uncultured Thermoleophilia bacterium
CGTTTCGCTGAACATTTGCAATACTGAACTCAATGGTTCAGTATCCAACGACCGTCGACCGGGCGTTCGCGGCCCTCGCCGACCCGACCCGCCGCGCCGTGCTCGAACGGCTCGGTACCGGCAGAGCGACGATCAGCGAGCTTGCCGAGCCGTTCGGCATGTCGCTGACCGGGATGAAGAAGCACATCCGGCTGCTCGAGGAGGCGGAGCTCGTGACGACGGAGAAGGTCGGCCGTGTCCGCAGGTGCATGCTCGCGCCCTATGCCTTCGAGGGCATCAGCACGTGGCTGCAGCGGCTCGACCGCTTCGCACAGGTCGTAGAACGTACGAAAGGAGACCGATGAACACCACCACCGTCACCACCCCGAATGAGCTCGAGATCCGCGTCGAGCGGATTTTCGACGCACCGCGCGCGCACGTCTTCTCCGTCTGGACCGACCCGGAGCTGATCCCGGAATGGTGGGGCGACGGCACGGTCGTCGAGGAGATGGACGTCCGTCCCGGCGGCACCTATCGCTTCCGCACCACGTTCGGCGTCGTCGAGGGCGAGTTCCGCGAGGTCGACGCGCCCGAGCGGCTCGTGCAGACGTTCCAGAACCACCTGCAGACGCTCGAGTTCGAGGATCTCGGTGAGCAGACGAAGCTGACGCAGACGATGCGCTTCGCTTCGACCGAGGAGCGCGACACGACGATGCAGTACGGCGTCGAGGAAGGAGCGAAAGGCGGCTTCGCCCGCATCGACGCGGTGCTGGAGAAGATCGCGGTCTAAGAGCACGACTGCCGGGTGGGTGGTGAGCGGGACGAGATCGGGGGAACGCCCGTCTCGTCCCGCTCACAGTGCTCAGTCCGTCAGCGGCCGTCCTGTTTCCAGCAGCGTCTTGAGCCCGCTCAGGACCATCATCCAGCCGGTCCCCGACACGCTCTCGGCGGTCTTCGGTGCGCCGTCGAGCTGGTCGTGCGTGACGGTCAGCAGGCAGTAGCCGCCTTCCTGCGGCTCGATCTCCCAGCTCACGCGGCTCGGCTCCTCGTCTGCGAGCTCGGGGTCGTAGAGCGATTGCCAGCCGTGCACGAGCTTGCGCGGCGGGTCGAACTCGAGGGTGGGCGCGCTGCCCAGATCGGCCCCGTCCTGGCCCAGAGAGAGATGCTGCTTGGGCGTGTTCTCGATCCGTGCGCCGTAGAAGTAGCGCTCGGTGAACTCGGGCTTCGTGATCGCGTCCCAGATCGCCTCGGGCGTCGCCCTGATGAACACCTGGTAGACCTGCGTCGCGAGGGCGGTGCTCGTCGTCGTGCTCATGATGCCTCCAGTTCGTGCTTGAGGTCTGCGAGCGCCGACACGCGGCGCTCCGTGTACTTGTCGATCCAGCGGTCGTGGATCAGCCGGACGGGAACCGGGTTCAGGTAGTGGTGCTTCTCCCGTCCGTCCCTGCGGGTGACGACGAGGCCGGCGTCCTCGAGCACGCGAAGGTGCTTCATCACGCCGAAGCGCGTCATCTCGAGCTCCGACTCGAGCTCCGTGAGCGTGCGGCCGTCGCGCTCGTAGAGCCGGTCGAGGAGGTGGCGGCGCGTGGGATCGGCGAGTGCCTTGAACACCAGGTCGTCGTCGTCCATCGCCGGGGATAATAGGTGACCATTAGGTCACATGTCAATCGCGTGACGCGGACGCTCAGGCAGTCGGGAGCACGAGCCGGAAACGGGCGCCTGCAGTCGAGCTCTCGGCCGTCGCCCGTCCGCCGTGGGCCTCGGCGGCCTCGCGCACGATCGCGAGCCCGAGTCCGGCCCCCGGCTTCGAGCGAGCGGTTGCAGCCCGGTAGAAGCGGTCGAAGACGCGCGGCAGGTCCTCGTCGGCGATGCCCGGGCCGTGGTCGGCGACGATCACTTCGCCGCCACGAACAGTCACCTCGATCGGCGCGCCGTCGGGGCTGTACTTGACGGCGTTGTCGAGCAGGTTCGAGACGGCCCGTTCGAGTAGCACCGGATCGGCGTTCACCTGCGTCGGTGAGAGCGCGGTCACGAACGTCACCTGCGGGGCCCGCGCCTGTGCCCGCTCGACGGTCCCGGCAACGAGGTCGTCCAGCTGCACGTCCTCGAGTCGGAGCTTGCGCTCCTCGCCGCGCGCGAGCTCCACCAGGTCCGAGACGAGCCGCGTGAGCGCGTCGAGCTCGACCGAGGACTCGTCGAGCGCGTGACGAGCCTCGTCCTCGGGCAGCTTCCCTTCGCGTAGGAGATCGATGTTCGTGCGGACGGCTGTGAGCGGCGTGCGCAGCTCGTGCGATGCGTCCGCAACGAGGCGCCGCTGCGCGCCGACGGATTTCTCGAGTGCTGCGAGCATGTCGTTGAAGCGAGTTGCAAGGCGGCCGAGCTCGTCGTGGCCCGTCACCTCCACGCGCTCGGTCAGGCTGCCGGTCGCTGCCACGTTCTCGGCGGCTGCCGTCAGCCGTCGGACGGGACGGAGCGCGGCCGTCGCGACGAGAGCCGCGAGACCGGCTGCCAGCGCGATGCCGATCCCGCCGACCAGGAAGATCCAGAAGCGGATGCGGTGCAGGGCGTGGCTCGTGGGCTGGAGCTGAGCGATCGTGAGCACGGCACCGCCGCCCTCGACGGGCAGGACGAGCTCGCGCACCGGATATCCCGCGACCGACGTGTTGGTGTAATAGCCGCGGTCGACGGTCCCGTTCGCGACTTTGAGCGCCCGCTGGGTCACGGGAATGAACGGCGGCCCGTTGCGATCGCCGTTCGGGCTGATCACCAACGTCAGGCCGTTGCCGCCAAAGGGGCTATGAGCACCGCTTCTCGCCTGTGTGTAGAGCGTCGCGTCGAGCTGCGAGTAGAGCTCGTGCTTCGCGATCATCCAGACCGCGACGGAGGCGCCGGCCACGGTGACGGCGATCGCGGCCGCCGTCAACAGGGCGATGCGTGCGCGGAAGCTCATAGCTCTTCGCGGAGCGCGTACCCGACGCCGCGCACGGTCTGCAGCAGGCGAGGCTCGCCGCCGTCCTCCAGCTTGCGGCGCAGGTAGCCCACGTACACCCACAGCGCGTTCGAGGTAGCGCCAAAGTCGTAGCCCCAGACGCGCTCGTAGATCTGCGACCGCGTCAGCACCTGCCGCGGATTGCGCAGGAACAGCTCGAGCAGGTTGAACTCGGTGCGGGTGAGCTGGAGCCTCCGGTCGCCGCGGAACGCCTCGCGGGTCGACGGATCGAGCCGGACGTCTGCGAACGTGAGCACGCCGCCGCCGCCGCCCGTGCGGCGAAGCAGTGCACGCACCCGCGCGCGGAGCTCTTCGATCGCGAAGGGCTTGACGAGGTAGTCGTCCGCGCCGGCGTCGAGCCCTTCGACGCGGTCGGACACCGCGTCGCGCGCCGTCACGACGAGGACGGGGACCGAGTCGCCGCGTCGTCGCAGCGACCGGCAGACGTCGAGGCCGCCGATCTCCGGCATCAGCAGGTCGAGGACGATCGCGTCCGCGGCGCTGGCGGCGTGGCGCGAGAGCGCCTCGGATCCGTCGGCCGCCTCGTCGACCTCGTAGTCGACGCGCAGCGCACGGGCGATCGCGGCCCGGACCGCCGGGTCGTCGTCGACTACCAGGACGCGCGATGTCATGTGGGAATTGTCACCCGACCGCCTAAGAGTCTGCTGAGATGCGCGGTCGGTAGGCTGCGGACAGATGGCGATGATCTCGTTTGCGCGCGGCATTCCGGCCCCCGAGTGCCTCCCGGTGGCCGAGCTGGCCGACTGCGCGCGTGCGGTGATCGAGCGCGACGGCACGACGGTGCTGTCCTACGGGCCCTCGCCGGGCTACCGGCCGCTGGTCGAATGGCTCGCGGGACGGCACGGCGTCGACCCCGCACGGATCTTCATCACCAACGGCTCGCTGCAGGGCTTCGTCTTCCTGGCGCAGCGTCTTGCGCCTGGCCGTCGCGTGCTCGTCGAGCAGCCGACCTACGACCGGCCGCTCAAGATCCTGCGGGAGCTCGGCGCGGAGATCGTTCCGCTCGCTTGCGACGACGACGGTCTCGATCCCGACGCGCTCGAGCAGGCGCTCGATGCCGGCGACGCAGCGTTCCTCTATCTGATTCCCACCTTCCAGAATCCGAGCGGCCGTACGCTTCCGATCGAACGGCGGCGACGGGTGGTCGAGCTCGCGCGGCAGCACGGAGTGCTCGTGCTCGAGGACGACCCGTACGGGCTCGTGCGCTTCGACGGCGAGCCGCTGCCCTCGCTGCTCGAGCTGTCGAACGGCGAGACCGCATACAGCTCCTCGTTCTCGAAGACGATCGCTCCCGGCCTCCGGGTGGGCTGGTTCGTGCTGCCCGAGGCACTCGCCGCGGAGATCGCCGCGACGGCAACGGGCACGTACATCACGCCGGTGCTGCTCGGCCAGGGGACGGTCTACGAGTTCATCTCCCGGGGTCTCTTCGAGCCCAACCTCGAGCGCGTGCGCGGGCTGCTCGGTGCGCGCCGGGACGCGATGCTCGCCGCGCTCGACGCCAAGCTCCCCGAGTGCGAGACCTCGCGGCCCGACGGCGGATACTTCGTCTGGCTCACGGCCGACGGGATCGACAGCGGCGAGCTGCTGCAGCGCGCCGAGCAGACGGGAGTGACGTTCGTGAAGGGGACCGACTTCGGCGGGGATCCCGACTCGTTGCGGCTCGCCTACAGCTTCGTCTCGACCGCGGAGATCGCCGAAGGCGTCGACCGCCTGGCGTCAGCTCTTCTTGCTTCGCCGGCGACGGCGTAGCTGCGGGAACAGCGTTCCGAGCGCGAAGCCGAGCGCGATCGAGAGCAGGATCACCCAGATCACCGAGATCTTCGTCGACCCGACGACGAAGTCGATCTTCGTGTCGTGAGTGTTGAGCGCGATGAACAGGATCGCGAAGACGGCGACGATCCCGATCACGATCAGCCGCGCATTCGACCCAGCGCTGCGACCGGTGCGTGCGGGCTTCGGCTGCTTGCTCGGTGTGGGCGTCGGGTCGGTCATGCCGACCGCGAGCCTATGCGACGGCGCCGGCCGCGGCCACGGATGCCAGCGGTACGAGCTGGGGTCGCAGCGGTGGTGAGAGCCCGGGCGCCACAGCCCTGAACGTCGGGCAGATCCGATCCGGCCGCATCGCGCAGAGGCCCTCACGGCGGAAGTAGCAGTCGTCGCAGCTCAGTGCGCTCTGGGTTTCTCCCCTCACGAGGCGGGGATGCTACGCGCCTCTCTCACGTCCGAACAGGGCTTGTCCAAACGGAAAACGCGCAGTTTCCGGCCGACTTCGCGGCGCCGGTCCCGGGGCCGTTTCTAGCCGTTCGCCGGCAATGTTGCCAGCGCGTGCAATGCCTGTGGAAAGGTCTTCACAGGCACGATGCGAAGGCCGTCGGCGTCCTTCTCGGCATCGCGCGCGTTCTCCCCAGCCGGCACGAGGAAGACGTCCACACCCGCCTCGCGGGCGCCGATCGTCTTCTGCTTGATTCCGCCGATCGGCCCGACCGATCCGTCCGGGAAGATCTCGCCGGTCGCGGCGACCCGGTGCCCGTGGAGGACTCCCTTCTTGAGCTTCGCAAGCACCTCGAGCGCGAACGCGAGACCGGCGGAGGGGCCGCCGACGTTGCCGGCGTCGATGCGCACCGGGATCGGGAGGTGGACGTCGACGGCGGTCTCGAGCAACACGCCGACGACCGCGCGTTTGGGCGGCGTCGGCGAGGCGACCGTCTTGATCGGAACGAGCAGTGTCTGGTTGCCGCGGTGGATCGTGAAGCGGACGACGCTGCCGATCCGCTGCTTCGCCATCACGTTGAAGACGTCTCGCTCGTTGTGGACCGTGGTGCCGTTGACCGCGACGATGACGTCGTCGGGATCGAGCTTTCCGTCGGCCGGCAGCCCCGCCTCGACCGCGTCGATCAGCGCGCCGGTCGAGCGCAGCACGACCTTCTTCCCCGCCGCCTTGAGCGCGACGGCGGCTGCGATCTGTTGCGATCGCTGCATGTCCTCCAGATCGATCCGTTGGCGCCCGGTGTCGTTGACCCCGGGCGGGTCGATCGCCGATGCCGGATAGAGGTCGGCGCCGTCGTGCAGGCCGCCGAAGAGGCGTTCGAGCAGCGTCGCCTTGCGCACGACGACGTCGACGAAGTACACCCCGCCCTTGGTCGGGGTGTGCCCGCCCGGCACCGTCACGAGCGGCCCGACCGGATGCGCGCGGTCGGGAAGGAAGATGTACTGGCTCGACGGCAGGACGACGAGCGCGAGCGTCACGGCCAGCAGCACCAGCCCCAGCGCGAGGAGCCGTCCCGGAGTGAGCCTCAGCTTTCTCATAGCAGCGAGCGCGACGCGCCTCCGTCGACCGCCAGGGTCGTGCCGGTGACGTAGGCCGCCCGGTCGGAGGCAACGAAGCAGACGACGTCGCCGAACTCCTGCGGCGTACCGAGGCGGCCGAGCGGAATACGCGCGATCTCTTCGGGAGGGGGGCCGCCTTCGCCGTAGAGCTCTGTCATACGCGGCGTGTCGATCCGTCCGGGGGCGACGCAGTTGACGGTGATCCCGTCGGCGCCGAGCTCGGCCGAGAGCGTCTTCGCGAAGCCGGCGATGCCGGGGCGCACGGTGTTCGAGAGCGCCAGATGCTCTGTCGGCTCCTTCACGGCGCCCGATGTGATGAAGACGATGCGTCCTGCGGCGCTCTTCTGCAGCCACGGAAGGGTGAGCCTGACGAGGCGGACCGCGGGAAGCAGCAACAGCCCGAATGCGGCTTCGAGGCTGTCGTCGGTGATCGTTGCTGCGCTTCCCGGCGGCGGGCCGCCCGAGTTCCAGACCACCACGTCGACGCCGCCGAATGCCTGAACCGTTCGCTCGACGAGTCGCTCGAGATCGGCAGCGTTGCTCACGTCACCGCGTACGGCGAGCGCGCCCAACCGGTTCGCATGCAGCTCGAGCTCTTCGCGGCGCCGCGCGAACATCGCCACGTTCGCGCCCTCCGCCGAGAGTGCTTCGGCCGCCGCCAGGCCGAGCCCGGAGGAAGCTCCGCAGACGACCGCCGTCCTGCCGCCCAGACCGAGATCCATCGGCGCCAAGGTACAGCGCCGGTCGGAGGCAGGGCCCGGTCAAACCGGGTCAATTTCCCTAAGAATTGGCGAATCTAGGGGTTTGATGTGGAATGGCGTGTCCGCGGGGATGCGTCAGACCAAGCGGATTGGACGGGGCGGGCGCTGCCCGTAGCGGTGGCTACGGGCGAGCCCGACCGGGCCGAGCCGTGCCGTGTCTGACGCACCAGCCGCGGTCGCGTGAGTTCCACATCAAGCCCCTAGGTTGTGAGGACGCCGACGACCTCGCGGACGGCTGTCGCCGAGGCGGCGAGCGCAGCCTGCTCGGGCTCGTCGAGCGAGACCTCGAGGATCTGCTCGACGCCCGAGCGTCCGAGCTTCACGGGCACGCCCATATAGAGGCCGTCGATGCCGTACTCGCCCTCGAGGTAGGCCGTGCACGGGAGCACGCGCTTCGCGTCCAGCATGATCGAGTCGACCATCTGGGCGGCGGCGGCTCCGGGCGCGTACCACGCCGACGTGCCGAGCAGCTGGACGACCTCACCGCCCCCTTTCGCGGTGCGGTCGACCATCGCGGCGATGCGCTCGTCCGAGACGAGCTTGCGGAGCGGGACGCCGCCGACCGTGGTCGCCGAGATCACCGAGACCATCTGATCGCCGTGTCCGCCGAGCACCACTGCCGCGACGTCCTGCACCGAGGCGCCCGTCTCCCAGGCGATGAACGTCTTCAGGCGCGCCGTGTCGAGAATGCCTGCCTGCCCGAACACGCGCTCCTTCGGGAAGCCCGAGACGTTCTTCGCGACATGGCACATCGCATCGAGCGGGTTCGAGACGACGATCAGGATCGCGTCGGGGCTCTTGGCAACGACCTGCTCTGTTACGTCCTTGACAATTCTCTCGTTGGTCTGAACGAGGTCGTCGCGGCTCATTCCCGGCGACCGCGGCAAACCGGCCGTGATCACGACGACGTCCGAGCCCGCCGTCGGGTCGTAGTCGTTCGAGCCCACGACGTTCGGCTCGTAGCCGAGCACGGCGCCCATCTGGTTGATGTCGAGCGCCTTGCCCTGCGGCAGGCCCTCCTTGATGTCGACCAGCACGACGTCGGCGTAGTCGGAGACCGCCAGCACCTGCGCGCAGGTCGCGCCGACGTTTCCGGCGCCGACGACGGTGACCTTGCGCCTCTCGCTCACGATGACCGTCCTTTCAGCTCGTCGATGATCGCGTCGGCGACTTGGCTCGTTCCGACGGCGGTCGGATCGTCGCGGGTCGGCTTCATGTCGTAGGTGAGGCTGCGGCCGTCCTCGATCACCGCCGCGATCGCGATCTCCAGGCGGTTCGCCGCCTCGTTCTCCTCGAGATGGCGGAGCATCAGCATCCCGGACAGGAGCTCTGCGATCGGATTGACCTTGTTCTGGCCCGTGTACTTCGGCGCCGACCCGTGCGTCGGCTCGAAGACGGCGACCGACTCGCCGTAGTTCGCGCCGGGGGCGACACCGAGCCCGCCGATCATCCCCGCGCACAGATCGGAGAGCACGTCGCCGTAGAGGTTCGGCAGTACGAGCACGTCGTACTCCTCCGGACGCTGCACGAGCTGCATGCACATGTTGTCGACGATGCGGTCGTTGAACTCGATGTCCGGGTTCTCCTCCGCCACCTCCCGCGCGACACGCAGCCAGAGGCCGTCCGAGAACTTCATGATGTTCGCCTTGTGAACGGCCGTGATCTGGCGCCGGCCGTTGCGGCGTGCCCAGTCGAAGGCGAACTCGAAGATCCGGCGTGTTCCCGTCACCGAGATCGGCTTGATCGAGATTCCGGCGTCGCGCCAGCGCAGCGCGCCGCCTTTCGACTCGATCCATGCGATCAGCTCGGCGGCGTCGGCCGACCCTTCCTCGTACTCGATCCCCGCGTACAGATCCTCGGTGTTCTCACGGATGATCACGAGGTCGACGTCGTCGAATCGCGTGCGCACACCGGGGTACGTCTTGCACGGGCGCACCTGCGCATACATGTCGAGGGCTTTTCGCAGCCCCACGTTGACCGAGCGGAAGCCGCCCCCGACGGGCGTCGTGATCGGCCCCTTCAGTGCGACGCCGTTCGCCCGGATCGACTCGAGCGTCTGCTCAGGGAGCGGGTTGCCGCCGTGCTCGTGCATCGCCTCCTCGCCCGCCGGCTGCGCGTCCCAGTCGAACTCGACGCCGGTCGCCTCGAGGACGCGGCGCGTAGCCTCGGTCAGTTCCGGGCCGGTCCCGTCGCCCTCGATCAGCGTCACACGGTGCGCCATGGCAGCGCCCGAGCCTACCTATCGATGCTCGAGCACTGTCCGGTACTGTCAACTCACTGGTGAGTGCGACGAGCGATTTCAAGCCGGGGCTCGAGGGCGTTGTCGCCGTCGAGACGGAGATCATGGAGCCGGATCGCGACGGCGGTTCGCTTCGTTACCGGGGCGTCGACGTCGAGCCGCTCGTCGGCCGCTACCCGTACGAGAACGTCTGGGGCCTGCTGGTCGACAGCGACCTCTCGTCGCGCATGCCCGATCCGGAGCCGTACGAGCCGGCCGGCCTGACCGGGAACGCACCGTCGGATCTGCAGGCCGGAACCGCACGCCTGTCCGCCGTGTGGAAGCTGGGCAAGCTGAACGAGATCTCCGACGAGCAGGCGCGGCAGGACCTCGGCCGCCTCTCGGCGCAGGTGATGTCGATCGTCGCGCGCTCGGCGCGTGTCGCGGACGGACATCCCGAGCCGGTGCCCGACGATGTGGTCGCACGCGGGAAGACGGCCGCGGAGAAGTTCCTGCTTCGCTGGCGCGGCGAAGCCGACCCGAAGCACGTCCGCGCGATCGACACGTACTGGATCTGCACGGCCGAGCATGGGCTGAACGCCTCGACGTTCACCGCCCGCGTCGTCGCATCGACCGGCGCGGACTGCGGCGCGGCGCTGTCGGCGGCGGTGGGATCGCTGTCCGGGCCTCTGCACGGCGGCGCACCCGCGTACGTGAAGCCGATGCTCGACGAGGTGGAGGAGATGGGCGACCCGCAGCGCTGGGTCGACGAGGCGCTCGCGAGCGGCCGGCGCATCATGGGCTTCGGGCACCGCGTCTACCGTGCGGAAGATCCCCGCTCGCGGATCCTCAAGCAGACGGCGAAGGAGCTGGGCTCGCCGCAGGTGGACGTCGCCGAGCAGCTCGAGCAGGTCGCGCTCGCGGCGCTGCAGAAGCGGCACCCCGAGCGCGTGCTCGCGACCAACGTCGAGTACTACTCGGCGATCGTTCTCGACGTCGCCGAGATCCCACCGCCGCTCGCCCCCGCGATGTTCGCCTGCTCCCGTGTCGCCGGCTGGTCGGCGCACATCCTCGAGCAGAAGCGGACGGGGCGGCTGTTCCGTCCCTCGGCTGTCTACATCGGGCCGGCAGCCCGCACCGCGGACGAGCTGTGAGCGCTTTGGCCGAGGCGGCGGTCCAGGCCGACGCCTTCGCCGAGGAGGGGAACGAACGCGAGCTGTCGCAACTTCGGGCGCGCTTCGACGAGGAGCTCGAGTCGGCGGCGCGGTCAGCGGATTTCCGCGAACGCGCGGTCGCGTTCCGGGCGATCGGCCAGTTCCGATTCCGCGCGAAGATCGAGCTGCTCCGTCGCGGCCTGGGGGACGAGAGCCCGGCCGTCCGCGGGTCGGCGCTGCTCGCGCTCGAGCTGCTCTCGCGCGACCATCCGGGTGTCGTCAACGACGTGCGGCCGCTGCTGCACGAGATCGTCGCCAACGACGGCAACGACGCGGTGCGACGGCTGGCGGTGGCGGCGCTCCGGAACGGCTCGGCTCGGCCGGACACGATCCAGATCCTGTCGAGCCTCGGCGACGACGACGAGCAGCCGCGCGAGCTCCGTCAGGCGGCGACGAAGGTCGCGCAGGACCTGCGCCGCAGGACGCGGCCCTAGTTATCGGTCGGAGCGTCGGCGCGCGTGCGGGTGCGCGTCGAAGTAGACGGCCCGGCGCCGCCGGTCGGAGACGTGCGTATAGAGCTCCGTCGTCGACAGGTCGGCGTGCCCGAGCATCTCCTGGACCGAGCGCAGGTCCGCTCCACCCTCGAGGAGGTGCGTCGCGAACGAGTGCCGGAGCAGGTGCGGATGCACCCGGAGCGGGTCGAGCCCCGCCTTCTCGGCGAGGCGGCGGAGGATCAGGAACGCTCCGGCGCGGGTCAGCGCCCCGCCGCGGGCGTTCAGGAACAACTCGGGGCGATGGCGCTTGTCGAGGTACGGCCGGCCGCGCGACAGGTAGCGGCGCAGCGCGTCGACCGCGGGACGCCCGACCGGAACGATCCGCTCCTTCCCGCCCTTGCCGACGACCTGGACGAGCCGGCCGTCGAGGTCGACGCCGGTGGAGCCGAGCCCCACCGCTTCCGAGACGCGGAGGCCCGCGCCGTACAGGAGCTCGACGAGCGCGTGGTCGCGGAGATCGCGCGGCTGCGTGCCCCGCGCGGCGTCGATCAGACGCTCCGCTTCCCCGGCCGAGAGCGTCTTCGGCAGCGTGCGCGGCCGTCTCGGCAACGTGAGGGCGGCCGCAGGATTGTCGTCGCGCCGACCGAGCAGCTGCAGGTGCTTGTAGAAGCTTCGTGCCGCCGCCGTCCGGCGGGCGATCGTCGAGCCTGCGAGCCCGCGGGCGCGGAGCTCGGCGATGCAGCGCTCGAGATCGTCGACGCTCGCGCTCGTGAGCGGCTTGTCGAGCGCGGCCGCGAGCGCATCCAGATCGCGGCGGTAGGCCTCGACGGTCGCAGGCGCCCTCTGCGCTGCGAGCAGCGCGAGGAAGCCGTCGAGATCAGGATCGCGGGTGGGCATGGTCGTAGACACGGCGGAGCCGGCGTGCGTCGACGTGGCTGTACATCTGCGTCGTCGAGAGCGAGGCATGCCCGAGCAGCTCCTGGATCGTGCGCAGGTCGGCGCCACCCTCGAGCAGGTGTGTGGCGAAGGCATGACGCAGCCGGTGGGGGTGGGGGACGAGCCGGCGAAGCGTCGAGGTGTCGAGTCGCCGGCCGCGCGCCGAGACGAAGAGGGCGTTCTCCGCACCGTGGACGAGCTGCGGCCTGCCCTCGTGGAGATAGCGCGCAACGAGATGCGCCGCCTCTTCGCCGAGCGGAACCACGCGGTCCTTCCCGCCCTTGCCGTGCCGAACGTGCACCAGCTCCTGCTCGAAGTCGACGTCGCCGAGATCGAGGGCGACTGCTTCTGCGCTGCGGAGCCCGGCCGAGTAGACGAGCTCGATCAGCGCGCGATTGCGGCTGGCGAGCGCGCCGTCGCCGGCGACGCCGGCCACGATCGCGTCGATCTCGCCGAGCTTCGGCGCATCGGGCAGACGGCGCGGGCGGCGGGGCGCCAGAGAGCCGCCGGGCATGTTGTCGGGCCCGAGCGAGAAGCGAAGCAGCGCCCTGACGGAGGCGAGCTTGCGCGCGATCGTGGCGGGTGCGAGCTTGCCGCGCGGACGGGCGCGCCCGAGCTCGGTCACCCAGTCGGCGAGCACACGCAGGTCGACGTCCTCGAGCGGGGAATCCCGGCCGAACCAGCGCGCGAACTCGTCGAGGTCGGCTGCATACGCGCGACGCGTCGCGGCCGACAGCCCTGCGCGCTCCAGGAAGCGCTCCGTCGCGGCATCTACCGTCACCGTTTCCGTGTTCGGCGCCACGGGTAGGATCGCCTGCCGGTGGACCCCGCCCGATTCCGACCGCTCGCCGAGCTCGCCGTGCAGGGGGCGAACGTCCAGCCCGGCCAGGTGGTGCTGGTCTCGGGCGAGCTCGGGCACGAACCGCTCGCGCGGGCGGTGGCGGCCGCTGCCTACGACCGCGGGGCCGAGTTCGTCGACGTCGCCTACTTCGATCCGCACGTCAAGCGCGCCCGGATCGCCCACGCCGACCCGGACACGATCGAGTTCGTCCCGCCCTGGTACGGCCGGCGGCTGCTCGAGCACGCCGACGGCCGCGGAGCGCGGGTCACGATCACGGGCCCGACCGCTCCCGGGCTGCTCGACGATCTCGACCCCGAGCTGAGCGGACGGGACCGACTGCCGTACCTCGCGGAAATCCCGCGGATCGTCTCGGAGCGTACGACCAACTGGTGCATCGTCCCGTGCCCTCATCCGGAATGGGCGAAGCTCGTCTACCCCGAGCTTCCGGAGGCCGACGCGCTCGAGCAGCTCTGGCACGAGCTCGAGCACGTCCTGCGGCTCGACGAGGCCGATCCCTTCCGGGCGTGGGACGAGCGGATGCAGATGCTGAGCGACTCCGCGACCCGCCTGACCGACCGCCGGTTCGACGCCGTCGAGCTGCGCGGGCCCGGCACCGAGCTGCGTATCGGAATGCTGCCGAGCCATCGCTGGATCGCGGCCGACTTCGTCACCTGCGAAGGCGTGCGGCACTTCCCGAACCTCCCGACCGAGGAGGTCTTCACGACACCGGATCCAGCGCGTACCGAAGGGCACGTGACGAGCACGAAGCCGCTGATGCTCCGCGACGGGTCGATCATCAGAGACCTGCGCGTCCGCTTTGAAGGAGGCCGGGCGGTCGAGATCACCGCGGAGGCTCGGGCCGACACACTCCGCTCGCAGCTCGCCGTCGACGAGGGCGGCTTCCGTCTCGGCGAGCTCGCGCTCGTCGACCGGGCGGGCAGGATCGGGCCGCTCGGGACCGTGTTCTTCGACACGCTCCTCGACGAGAATGCCGCCAGCCATATCGCGCTCGGCGGCGGCTTCGAGTTCGTGGTCGACGGCGACGACGTCGGGCGGGTCAACAAGAGCGGCGCGCACGTCGACTTCATGGTCGGCTCGCCCGAGCTCGAGGTCGACGGCGTCACCGCCTCCGGCGAGCGCGTCCCCATTCTTCGCGGCGGCGCGTGGCAGCTGTAGCCAGCGGGCGTACCATAGGCTTCCGCCCATGACGACGACCGAGCTCCCCGGTCAGGTGGATCTCGCCGGGCACGGGATCGACGTGACCGGCCGCGTCTACCGGAATCCGACGACGTCGCTCCTCTACACGCACGCGCTGACGCGCGGCGAGGGCAGGCTCGGGGAGGACGGCCCGCTGGTCGTCGACACGGGCCTCCATACCGGGCGTTCGCCCAAGGACAAGTTCATCGTCCGTGAGCCTGCTTCCGAGGACCGCATCTGGTGGGGCGAGGTGAACGGCGAGCTCTCCGAGGATCACTTCTACGGGCTGCGCGAGAAGGTGACCCGCCGCCTCGGTGACTCCTCGACGCTGTACATCGTCGACGCGTGGGCGGGCGCAGACGAGGCGCACCGGATCGGCGTTCGGGTCGTGACTGCGCATCCGTACCACGCCCTGTTCGCGAAGACGATGTTCATCGACCTGGCCGACGACGAGCAAGGCTCCTTCGAGCCGAAGGCACTCGTCCTGCACACGCCCGACCTCGAGGCCGACCCGGACGTCGACGGCACGAGGACGGGGACGTTCGTCGTTCTCCATCCGACGCGCACCGAGGTGCTGATCGGTGGCACCTTCTACGCCGGCGAGATCAAGAAGTCGATCTTCACAGTGATGAACGATCGGTTGCCGCTCGAAGGCGTGTTCCCGATGCACTGCTCGGCGAACGTGGGGCCGGACGGTGATGTGGCGATCTTCTTCGGGCTCTCCGGGACGGGCAAGACGACACTCTCGGCGGATCCGTCCCGCCGCTTGATCGGCGACGACGAGCACGGCTGGGGCCGAAGCGGCGTGTTCAACATCGAGGGCGGTTGCTACGCGAAGACGATTCGCCTGCGGCAGGAGGCGGAGCCCGAGATCTGGAACGCCGCCCACTCGTACGGGACCGTGCTCGAGAACGTGGCGATCGACGACTACGGGCGACTCGACCTCGACGACGATTCGAAGACCGAGAACACGCGGGCTGCCTACAAGCTCGAGCTGATCTCGAACGCGCTTCCCGCCAAGAGGGCGGGCCATCCGCGATCGGTCGTGCTGCTCACCGCGGACGCCTTCGGGATCCTGCCCCCGATCGCCCGCCTCTCGCGCGAGCAGGCGCTCTACTACTTCCTCTCGGGCTTCACGGCCAAGCTCGCCGGCACGGAGATCGGCGTCACCGAGCCGCAGCCGACCTTCTCGACGTGCTTCGGCCAGCCGTTCCTGCCGCAACCGCCCCGGGTGTACGCGGGCATGCTCGGCGACTCGCTCGACCGGCACCGGGCTGCGGTCTGGCTGGTCAACACCGGCTGGACCGGCGGGCCTGCCGGCGAGGGCAGTCGGATGCCGATCGCAGCGACACGCGCCATGCTCGCCGCAGCGCTCGCAGGCGACCTCGACGACGCAGAGTTTCGCGCGGACGAGCTGTTCGGCTTCGCCGTCCCGGCCGACGTGCCGGGCGTCGATGCGAAGCTCCTCGACCCACGCTCGACCTGGAGCGACCCGGCCGCCTACGACACGGCGGCGCGCCGGCTTGCACAGATGTTCGTCGACAACTTCGCCTCTCGCTTCGCGGACGCGAGCGAGTCGATCCGCAGCGCCGGGCCACGGCTCTAAGAGGTGCCGTCATCGTGGCGTGTCGCGATCATCTGCGTGGTGCCGCGGATCGCGCGCGCGTACGCGACGCTGTTGCGCGAGCTCGGCCACGAACCGGTGTGCGTGATCACGCCGCGGCGAATGCGACCGGGAACGCCGACGCCGCCGTTCGTCTTCGACCTGGTCGACCAGGACGACCACGATCTGGACATCCTCTTCGCCGCGTCGCAGCGATCGCTCACGCGGCTGCTCTCGGCCTACGACCTCGACCTCGGGCTCTGCACGACGTTCCCGTGGCGGATCTCTCAGGAGGCGATCGACGTCCCACGGCTCGGGATCGTCAACGGTCACCCGTCGCTGCTGCCTCGCTACCGCGGCCCGTACCCGGTTGCCTGGGCCGTCCGGAACGGGGAGACGGAGATCGGGCTCAGCTACCACCTGATGGACGAGACGCTCGACACCGGGAACCTGCTCGCGCAAGCGCATGTGCCGCTCGAGGACGAGGACGACTTCGAGACGCTGATGGAGCGGTTGATGCCGGTCGCCGCCGAGCTCGTCCCGGTCGCATTCGAACGACTCGCGCGCGGCGATCGCGGCGATCCGCAGGACGGCGGCGAGTACCAGAGCGGGTTCGAGGACGACTACCGGTACGTCGATCTGACGCAACCGGCCGCCGACGTGCACCGGCAGTCCCGCGCGTGGCGGTTCATGCCGCCGATCCCGGGCCGCGGGCCGATCCTGGAGCGAAACGGCACGCAGGTGCGACTTGCGTCCACCAGCCTCGTGCAGGTCGACGGCGCGGAGCGGCTCGACTGCGCCGACGGGCCGTTGTGGATCCTGGAGACCGAACCGGTATGACGCGCCAGCGGCCCACCTACTGGAAGCCTCGCTACCCGACGCGGAGCATGCGCGAGCGCGCCTGGACGAACGCCGAGCTCGCCCGTGAACGGGCGCTGCGAGGGGTTCCCCGCACCGGGCAGCTTCTCGCCCGCCTTCGGCAACTCTTTCGGTAGCGTCCATCGACGTGGAAGCAACGCACGACGTCCTCGTCGTCGGTGCCGGCTGCGCCGGCATGCGGGCGGCGATCGAGGCGCACGACACGGGCGCCGACGTCGGTGTCATCTCGAAGCTTCACCCGACTCGGAGCCACTCGGGCGCGGCCGAGGGCGGGATCAACGCCGCACTCGGAAACGCCGCCGACGACTCGCCGGAGTCGCACACCTTCGACACGGTGAAGGGCTCCGACTACATCGGCGACCAGGACGCGATCGAGATCCTGTGCCGCGAGGCCCCGGGCGACATCTACCAGCTCGAGCACTGGGGGGCCGTGTTCTCGCGGCGCGAGGACGGGAAGCTGGCGCAGCGGCCGTTCGGGGCCGCCGGGTCGCCGCGCACCGTCTACGCCGCCGACATCACCGGCCACGTCCTGATCCAGGTGCTCTACGAGCAGCTCGTGAAGCGCGGGATCACCGTCTACGAGGAGTTCTTCGCCTGGAAGCTCGTCGAGAACGACGATCGCTGCCAGGGGGTGATCTGCTGGGATCTCCTGAACGGGGGCCTGAAGACGGTCGGCGGGAAGACCGTCGTGCTCGCGACCGGGGGCCAGGGCCGCATCTACCGCACGACGACGAACGCGTACGCGTGCACCGGTGACGGCGCCGCGATGGCCTTGCATCTCGGGCTCCCGCTGAAGGACATGGAGTTCATGCAGTTCCACCCGACGACGCTCTACCCGACCGGGATCCTCCTCACCGAGGGCTGTCGCGGCGAGGGCGCATACCTGGTGAACAAGGACGGCGAGCGATTCATGAAGCGCTACGCGCCGAACGCCATGGAGCTGGCATCGCGCGACGTCGTCTCGCGCTCCGAGCAGACCGAGATCGACGAGGGGCGCGGCGTGGACGGGTCGATCTTCCTCGACATGCGTCACCTCGGCGCCGCCCGGATCATCGAGCGGCTGCCCGGGTCGCGCGAGCTGGCGATGACCTTCGCCGGCATCGACCCGATCTACGATCCCGTTCCGGTGCGGCCCGGCGCTCACTACCACATGGGCGGCGTCGAGACGGACAACGACGGCGGGACCGAGCTGACGGGCCTGTACGCCGCGGGCGAGGTCGCCTGCGTCTCGGTGCACGGCGCGAACCGTCTCGGCGGGAACTCGCTGATGGAGACGATCACGTACGGCCGGCGCGCGGGGCGGGCGGCGGCCGAGTGGGCGCTCTCGCACACGACCATCGACGTGCCGCAGAGCGCCGAGACCGATGCCGAGCACGAGCTGCGCGACCTCCTCGAGGTGAGCGAGGGCGAGCGGCCGTGGCAGATCCGCGCCGACCTCGGATCGTCGATGCTCGAGAACTTCGGCGTCTTCCGGCGCGAAGAGCAGATGCTCGAGCAGCTGGACGTGATCGAGTCGCTGCGCGAACGCTATGAACGCGGGGTCGTCATCGAGGACAAGGGCGAGGTCTTCAACAACGACCTCACACAGGCGATCGAGCTCGGCAACATGCTCGACCTCGCCTGGTGCATGGTGCAGGCAGGCATCGCGCGCAAGGAGAGTCGCGGCGCGCACGCGCGGCCGTACGACTACCCGACGCGCGACGACGAGAACTTCATGAAGCACTCGATCTCCCGCTGGGTCGACGGGGCGCCGCAGCTGTCCTACTCGGAGGTGCGCGTGACAGAGTTCGAGCCGATGGAACGCACTACTAAGTGGCTCCCCAGGCGACAACTAGATGGCCGGTGCGGCGCCAGGAGCGGCGCCATGCTGCGTCCTCGGTCGCGCGGGTAGCTTCTGCTACCCGCGCTCCCTGCGTCCTTGCCTGGCTTGCTCCTGACACCGCACCGGCCGGAAGCCGCCACCTGGAGAGCCACTGATGCAGGTCGGGCTCAAGGTCTGGCGCTTCAACGCTCGGAGCGGCGAGCGCGAGCTGGCGGAATACGAGGTCGATGCCCCCGAGGAGGCGACGCTCCTCGACGTCCTCGACATCGTCAAGGACAAGCACGACGGAACGCTCGCCTATCGCAAGAGCTGCCGGATGATGATCTGCGGCTCGTGCGGCATGCGCATGGATGGCGCCGCAGTGCTCGCGTGCCAGATGCGCATGTACGACATCGCACAGGCGGGCCACGTGCCGGTGATCTCGGCGATGGGAAACCTTCCGATCGTCAAGGACCTCGTGGTGGACATGGGCCCGTTCTGGCAGAAGTTCATGAGCGTCGATCCGTTCCTGCGCCCAGGCTACGACGAGCCGCCGGGCGGCAAGGAGAACCTGATTCGCCAGGAGCGGATGAACGTGATCCACAAGGAGTCGCTCTGCATCAACTGTGGTTGCTGTGTGTCGGAGTGCAACGCGATGGAGTCCGACCCGAGGTTCACAGGCCCGCAGGCGCTCGCGAAGGCGATGCGGTTCGTCGGCGATCCCCGGGACGGGCACAAGATCGAGCGCCTCGACGCTCTCAACGGCGAGCACGGCATCTGGGAGTGCACGCGCTGCTACTTCTGCAACGAGCGCTGCCCGAAGGGAGTCGATCCGCGCGACGCGATCGCGAAGCTCGGCGCCGAGTCGATGAAGGAGGGCATCGATCGCGACATGGGCGCAAAGCACGCCCGGTGGTTCGTGGTGTCGGCGAAGACCACCGGCTGGCTCCGGGAGACCGAGCTCGTCCCGAAGACGCAAGGCGTCGTGGCGGCGATCAAGCAGACGCGCTTCGCGCTCGACCTCGCCCGCAAAGGGAAGGTGCCGCCGCCGGTGCCGCCGCACGTTGCGAAGAACGTCCGCCAGGCGCGCCGCCTCTACGACCTCGTCCGCGACCAGGGAGTGAGCGGGTACGCAGGCATCGTCCAGGGCGAGCGCGCGCTCGGGAAGCTCGCCCACGGGCACGGCGCCGACGAGACCCTCGACGAGATCTACGCGCGGCCGGATGCGTTCCCCCGTCCCTACATCGCCGACGAGAATGGCAAGCCGACCGAAGGAGCAGCGACCGGATGACGCAGACGGACGCGACGAGGCGTGTTGCGTACTACAAGGGCTGTCTCGCGTCGCTGTCGGCGAAGGAGCTCGACTCTGCGACCCAGGCGCTCGCGCCGAAGGTCGGGCTCGAGCTCGTGGAGCTGGAGTCGGTGACCTGCTGCGGGGCCGGCGACATCCACGAAGCCGAGCCCGACTATTACCTTCACCTCAACGCCCGCATCCTCGCGTATGCCGCGGCGGAGGGTGTCGACACGCTGCTGACGGTCTGCAACGTGTGCACGTTGAACCTACGCCAGGCGAACTTCATGCTGATGGGCGACACGGATCTCCGCGCGCGGATCAACGAGAACCTGGTCTCGATCGGCGTCCCCGCCTATGAGCGGGACGTCGACGTCCGCCACCTGCTCTGGGAGATCGCCGAGGGAGACGGCTACGAGAAGCTCAAGGTCGCGGCGCACCGCGGCCTCAAGGGGCTGAAGATCGCTCCGTTCTACGGCTGCCAGATCCTCCGTCCCTCGCGGATCCAGGGCTTCGAGGACCCCGACCGGCCGTGGTCGCTCGAGCGCATCATCGAGGCGTGCGGCGGCGAGTCGATCGACTATCCCGCGAAGATCAAGTGCTGCGGTTTTCCGATCATCCAGGCACGCGAGGAGACGGCGCTCGGCGAGCTGATCCAGCCGATCGAGCAGGCCGTCGAGGCGGGCGCCGACGCGATGGTCACGCCGTGTCCGCTGTGCCACCTCTCGCTCGACGCGTGGCAGTCGAAGCTGAAGGCGACGACCGGGCGCGATTTCAAGATGCCGATCCTGCACCTCTCGCAGCTGGTCGGCGTCGCTGCAGGTCTCGAGGAGTCCGAGCTCAGGTTCAAGCGGCACGTGGTGTCGGTGAAGCCGATGCTCGAGAAGATCGAGGCCTGAGAGCGACCCGCAAACACGCTGCCGCCGCGGGCGCGGCCGCGCTCGGAGGTCTGGGGTGGGGCGCGTTCGAAGCGGGCTGGGTCCGGTTGCGCGTGCTCGAGCTGTCGTTGCCGGGGCTGCCGGCCGAGCTCGACGGGCTCAGGATCGCCCACCTGTCGGACTTCCACCTCGGCGTGCCGTCGGGCGGTCGCCACGCCGTCGAGCGTGCGGTCCGCTGGGTCGTCGAGCGCAGTCCCGATCTGGTCTGCGTGACGGGCGACCTGGTCTCGCGTCCGCGCGGCACGCCGCTGCTCGAGCGGCTGCTCGAGCAGCTTGGCTCGCCGTTCGTCGTCCTCGGCAACCACGATCACGCGCTAAGCCGCGACCCTTTCTCGAAACCGGTCTCACTCGGCCACATCGCCGGCGGCCGCCTCCTCCAGGACGAGAGCGTCGAGATCCTCGAACGCGGCTGTCGGATCGAGGTCGCAGGCGTCGACCCGCGGACGTGGCGCGCCCAGCGAGGCAGCGGCTTCGCACCCTCGGACGCGCCGTTTCGGCTGCTCCTCTGCCATTTCCCCCGGGTCCTCGACTTCGCACCACCCGATCGCTGGAGCCTGATCCTCTCCGGCCACCTGCACGCCGGCCAGATCGTGCTCCCGTACGCGGGTGGGCGCCTGATGCTCGCCCATCCTCGCGCCCGTTACGACAAGGGCGTCTACCGGCGCGGCGCGACGACGATGCACGTCTCGCCGGGGCTCGGCACGACGTTCGTGCCGTTCCGTTACTTCGCCCGCCCCGAGGCGACCGAGCTCGTCCTACGATATGCGGAGCCGTGGAAGGACACAGCGTGATCTCCCCCGAGGTGCTCGCCCGGTATGCCGTCGACGCGGCGGCAGAGGTTCCTGGCGTGCACACGAAGCAGCGCCGTGCCGCCCGTGCCTCCGACGGCGAGATCGAGGTGCATGTCGTCGTCGATCACGGGGCCGACATTCCCGCCGTCGCCGCCGAGGTGCAACGCCGCGTGCTCGACTACCTCGAGCGCATGACCGACGTGCGGCCCGCCGCGGTCCACGTCGTCGTCGACGACGTCGCCGTTCGCTGATGGCGACGCGCATCGCCGGGCTCACGAAGCTGACGCTCGAGACGGCGCCGACCGTCTGCCACGAGTGCATCTGGTGGCAGACGCGCGGCCGGCGAGCCCTCGACAAGGACCGGTGGATGGAGAAGGTCGAGATCGAGTTCGGCGCCTTCGGCACCGTGTATTACGACTCCGACGAGCGGGTGCTCGCCTCGATGCAGTACGGGCCGGCGCCCTCGTTCCCGCGCGCCTACGAGCTGCCGGGCGGCCCGCCGTCGAACGACGCGATGCTCGTGACGTGCGCGTACCTCGTCGATCCGTCGAGCCCGTGGGTGCTGCAGTCACTCTTCCTCGCGGCGATCGGCGAGGCGCGCGATCGCGGGTTCCGCGGCCTCGAGGCGTTCTCGTACCGCTACTCGGAGGGCGAGTCGAGCTACGAGCGCTTCCGCGTGCACCGCACGGTCTTTCCGCAGGACTTCCTCGCCGACTTCGGCTTCAGCGTCCTGCGGGCGTCCGGGCGGGTGTCGCTGTCGCGGCTCGAGCTCGGAGGGTTGCTGCCGGTCGCGGAAGGGACGCGGGAGAAGGTGTTGCGGGTCGTGAAAGAGGCCTTCGGCGTGCCCGAGCCGGTCCCCGCGCCGCGCCCCTGAGCAGCCGTTTACACACGTTCGTTGCAGTCCGTGACGCTTTCGTGTGTCAGACGAAGGTCAGACGAGCGTCAGACCACGTACGAGGCTTACGCCGCGGCGCGCTCGCGATCGAGGAGCAGTTCGGCGATCTGGATTGCGTTCAGCGCTGCGCCCTTGCGCAGGTTGTCGGCGGCGACGAAGAGCGCGAGGCCGCGCTCGACCGTCGGGTCGCGCCGGATGCGGCCGACCAGCACGTCGTCGATGCCGCGGGCCTTGCCCGGGGAGGGAACGTCCTCGATCCGCACCGAGGGCGCGGCGGCGAAGATCGAGCGGGCCTGGTCGACCGAGAGGTCGTCCTGAAGCTCGACCCAGATCGCCTCGGCGTGGCCGACCATCACGGGAACGCGCACACACGTCGCCTGCACCGGAAGCTCCGGCAGCTCGAGGATCTTGCGCGTCTCGTCACGGAGCTTCGCCTCCTCGTCGAACTCCTCGCCGTCGAACGTCCAGTCCATGCGCAGGTCGTGCTCGTCAGGCGTCTCCGCGCGCAGCCGCTCCATCG
Source organism: uncultured Thermoleophilia bacterium (assembly GCA_963774355.1). Classification (GTDB taxonomy): domain Bacteria; phylum Actinomycetota; class Thermoleophilia; order Gaiellales; family Gaiellaceae; genus PALSA-600. The sequence goes on from CAVZER010000011.1 coordinate 22,636, forward strand.
ACTGAGCTCCTGCGCCTGACACCGACTGGTAGGTCGCTACGCGCACACGCGCGAGACCGACTGCATCGTGTAGCGGCTTCAGGACGCACGTGAGCGGGATCGCGCAGCAGTTCGGATTCGCGACGATGCCGTGGTGCTCGGTCGCGCGGCGGCCGTTCACCTCCGGCACCACGAGCGGCACGTCGGGTGCAAGCCGGTATGCGGCCGACTTGTCGATCGCGACGGCCCCACCGCGCACGGCGTGCGGCACGAGCTCGCGCGACGCCGACGTCCCGACCGAGAAGAGGAACAGGTCGACGTCTCCGCGCGCCAGGGCCTCGGGCGTCGCCTCCTCGACCGTCGCTGCCCCGAGCTGCCTGCCTGCGGAACGCGCCGACGCGAACACGCGGACGTGATCGAACCCACGCTCGCGAAGCAGATCGAGCGTGACGGTGCCGACCGCACCGGTCCCGCCGACGACGCCGATGCGGCGGTGCTCAGCCAAGCTCGAACGCCTCGTGGAGCGCCCTCACGGCTGTGTCGACCTGCGACGCTTCGACGTGGCAGGCGATCTTGATCGGCGACGTCGACACGACAGCTGGGGTGACGCCGGCCTGCTCGAGCGTCGCGAACGTGCGCGCGGCCACGCCGGGGTGGCTCTTCATACCGGCGCCGATCACCGACACCTTGCCGAGGTCGTCTCGCGCCTCCCATTCCGCTCCGAGCCCGTCGAGTGCGCGCACAGCTGCGTCGCGATCCTCGGGCGGCGCCGAGAAGACGACCTCGCCTTCGCGCTCCTGCAGGATCGTGTCGACGTTGACGTTCGCCTGGGCGAGGGCTGCGAACAGCCTGGCCGGCGTCGCGCCGCGCGCACGGTAGACCGTCTCCTGTCGCTGGTGCACGACGGCCGAGATCAGCGCCTTCTCGAGCATCGGGTCGTCCTCCTCGGTGATCCACGTTCCGCCGTCGTCCTCGAACGAGGAACGCACGTTGAGACGAACAGTATGCGTCCGAGCGATCTCGATCGACCGCGCCATCATCACTCCGGCGCCCGACGACGCCATCTCGAGCATCTCCTCGAAGCTGACGCGGTCGAGCTTGCGCGCGCCGGGCACGAGCCGCGGGTCGGCCGTGAACACGCCCCGTACGTCCGTGTAGATCTCGCACGCGCCCGCGCCGAGCGCAGCAGCCAGCGCGACGGCGGTCGTATCCGACCCGCCACGGCCCAGCGTCGTGACGTCGAGCGACTCGCTCGAGACGCCCTGAAAGCCCGCTACGAGCACGATCTCATCTCGGCCGAGCGCGTCGTTGATCCGCTGCGCGCGGACTTCGACGATCTTCGCCTTCGTGTGCGACGAGTCGGTCACGATCCCCGCCTGCGAGCCCGTCAGCGAGATCGCCCGATGGCCGAGGTCGACGATCGCCATCGCGACGAGCGCGCACGAGATCCGCTCCCCGACTGACAGCAGCATGTCGAGCTCGCGCGGCTGCGGGCTGGGCGAGACGTCGTGAGCCAGCGTCAGCAGCTCGTCGGTCTGCTGCCCCATCGCCGAAACGACGGCGACGACCTGTTTCCCCGCCTCGTGCGCCGCGACGAGGCGACGCGCGACGCGCTTGAGTCGCTCCGTGTCGCCGACCGACGTGCCTCCGAACTTCATCACGACGACGCCGGGCGAACGCGGTGCGTTCCCGAGAGTCGGAATCGCCTCGTACTCGGCTACGGCCATTCTGCGACAGTGTAGGGACGCTTTGCGCCGTCGCTCGAGAACCATGCGTGACTGGATCGTCCCGGTGTTCGGCGCGATCGGAGTGCTGCTCGTGCCGTGGACGATCTGGCTGTCGACCTCATTGCCGCCACACCACCTCGCACACCGCTGGGACCTCGCGTGGACAGGATTCGACATCGGCCTCGCCGTGTGCTTCGCCGGAACGGCATTCGCGGCCTGGAGGCGCTCGCCGTGGGTCGGCACGCTCGCGGCCGCGACCGGAACGCTCCTGCTGGCCGACGCATGGTTCGACGTCGTGCTCGAGAGCCGCGGCGCGGAGCTCCGGACGGCGATCGTCGAGGCGATGTTCGCGGAGCTACCGGTTGCGGCGCTCTGCTTCTGGATCGCCTATCGCACCGAGCGCTTCCTCTCGCTGGCGGTCAACGTCGCGCTCGGCCGCGAAGATCCGTCACATCTCGCGGCGGCCCGCGAGCGCGCGACCGAGAGTGACCTCGTCGGCGTATTCGAGATCGCCGCCGACGGGGAGCCCGCTGGCGAGGCGCGTGACGCGGACTCGTCCGCGTAGCCGGTCGGCCAGGAACGCGGCGGTCGCCTCGCCCGTCATGTTGGGGTTCGTCGCGAGCACGACTTCCTGAACGCCGTTCGCCTCGACCCGCTCGATCAGCTCGTCGATGCGCAGGTCGCTCGGCTCGACCCCGTCGAGCGGGCTCAGGGCTCCGCCGAGCACGTGGTAGAGGCCGCGGAACTCGTGCGTCCGTTCGAGCGAGACCAGGTCGACCGGCTGCTCGACGACGCAGATGAGCGCGTGATCGCGGCGGCCGTCCGTGCAGATGGAACAGCGCTCCTCCTCGGTGAGGTTGCCGCAGTCGCTGCAGAACCGGACCCGCTCCTTCACGTCCTGAAGCGCGCCGGCCAGCGCCAGTACCTCCTCGGCGGGCCGTTGCAGGATGTGGAACGCGAGCCGCTGGGCCGTGCGCGCCCCGATGCCGGGCAGGCGCGTCAGCTGCGCTACGAGGTTCTCGACCGACGGGCTGAACACAAGGGGCATTGTGCCCCGAGGCGTCGGCTTGCACGACGTGTTAGAGCCCGGGCAGCAGGCCGCCGAGCCCGGGCGGCATCGCCTCGCCGAGCTTCGTCGCGAGGAGCGCCTGACCGTTCCGAAGCGCCTCGTTGACGGCGGCGGTCACGAGGTCGGCGAGCAGCTCGGGATCGCTCGGGTCGATCGCCTTGGGATCGATCTCGATCTGCTTGATCTCGCCGGCCGCGGTCGCGGTCACCGTGACCATGCCGCCGCCTGCCGTCGCCGTGACGAGCTCGTTGCCCGCCTCCTCCTGCAGCTTCTGCACCTGCGCCTGCATCTCTTGCGCCTGCCGCATCAATGCATCCAGATCGAACCCACCCGTCATTCCTCCAGCTCCCTCGCGTCGAAGGTGCTCTGCAGCAGCTTGAGGACGTCCTCCTCGTCGGCAGGCGCATCGTCGTCGTCGACCTCCTCCGTGCGCTCACCGAGCTCGAAGATGACCGCGAGCTCGCGGCCGGTCACCTCGTACAGCGCCTCGCGCAGCATCGCCGCATTCTTCGGATCCTCCGCGAGCCGCAGGTGGAACGCCGCGGTCTGGGGGAACTCGAGCGTGAGGGTGTCGCCTGCGAGACCCGCCGGGTGCGCCTCGGCGAGGGTCTTGCCGATCGGGATCGAGCGCTGCTCGATCGCCGGCAGGATCGAGCGCCGCCAGGCCTCCTGCAGTTGCCCCAGGTCGACCGAGGCGGCCGGCCCCGGCTCTTCTTCGGTGGCCCGTTCGTCGGCGGGGGCCGCGACGGGCGCGCGCGGCGGCTCGGAGCGGGGCGATGGCGGCACTGCAGGCGCCCCGGCCTCGAGGCGCTCCAGGCGGTAGGCGACCGACTCGCGGGAGAGGTCGGATGCCGGGCGCGTCACCTTGACGAGCGCGAGCTCGAGCGGCAGCCGCGGGTCGCCGCCCTGGCGCATGTCGTCGACGGCGACCGCCAGCAGGTCGATCAGGCGGATCACCGCCGGGCGCGGAAGCTGATTCGCCTGCTCGCGCAGGCGCTCACGCGACTCCTCGGTCACCGGCAGCGAGTCGGGCACCTCGCCCAGGTGCTGGACGAGCATGAGGTGCCGGAGGTGCTCGAGCAGGTCGGTGACGAGGCGTCCGAGGTCCTGGCCGCGCTCCGACAGCTCCTCGAGGAACGTCAGCGTGCCGGCCGTGTCGCTGTCGACGACGAGGTCGCAGAGCCGGAACAGCACCTCGTCCTCGACGGTGCCGAGCAACTGGAGGACGTCCTGGACGCCGACTGCCCCGCCGGTCGCGGAGGCGAGCTGGTCGAGCGTCGACTCCGCGTCGCGGTAGGCTCCGCGACCGCTCCGTGCCAGCAGGTGGAGGGCGGCGTCGGGCACCTCGATGCCCTCGGCGTCTGCGATCCGCCGCAGCTTGCGCACGAGATCGGGAAGTCTCGGCCGTTCGAAGACGAAGGACTGGCAGCGCGAGCGCACGGTCGGGAGCACCTTCTGCAGCTCGGTGGTGCAGAAGATGAAGAGGAGGTGCGGGGGAGGCTCCTCGATCAGCTTCAGCAGCGCGTTCCACGCCGCGTCGGTCAGCTGGTGTGCTTCGTCGAGGATGTAGACCTTCATCCGGCCCTCGACCGGTTGCAGCGCAGCCCGGTCGCGGATCTCGCGGATGTCGTCGATTCCGCGCTGAGACGCTGCGTCCATCTCGACGACGTCGAGCGAGGTTCCCGCGGCGATCGCGACACACGAGTGACACGTACCGTCGGGCGTCACCGTCGGGCCGTGCGCACAGTTGATCGACTTGGCGAGGATGCGCGCGAGCGACGTCTTCCCGGTCCCCCGCGGCCCGGCGAACAGGTAGGCCTGCCGCACCTTGTCCTGTTCGATCGCATTCGAGAGCGTCCGCACCACCGCTTCCTGTCCGACGACCTCCGCGAACGTCTGGGGCCGGTACTTGCGGTAGAGCGCGGTCACCCGCCGATTGAAGCAGATCCGGCCCCGACGCCCAGGCTCGGCCCTGGCGCTTCCTCGAGATCGGCCGCGAAGGCATGGACGAGAGGAAGGCGCAGCTCGAACGATGTCCCGCCGCCCTCGCCGCAGTGGGCGGAGCAGGATCCGCCGTGGGCGCGGGCGATCGCCGCCACGATCGCGAGGCCGAGCCCTGCCCCGCCGGCTCTGCGCGACCGGGACGCGTCGGTCCGCGCGAACCGCTGGAAGACGTGGTCGAGCTGCGACGGCGCGATGCCGTGGCCGTCGTCGTCGACCGAGATCACGACCGAATCGGCATCCCCACGTGCCGAGAGGACTATGTGACCGTAGTCGTCGGTGTGCTGGACCGCGTTCTCGAGCAACGCGTCGAGTGCCGCGCGAAGCCATGTCTCGTCGGCCATCACGGTCACGTCGACGATCTCGCCGAGCCGCCACCCCCGAGGCGCGATCCCGGCCCAGCGCATGAGCACGTCCTCCAGGAACGAGACCAGCGGGACCGGCCCGCGCACGAGCCAGTCGCTTCGCTCGGCCTGCGCGAGCAGCAGGACGCGCTCCACGATGCGTTCCATGCGCGCGAGCTCGTCGAAGGCGACGTCGAGCTCGGGTGCGTCGCCGTCGAGGCGCCGGCTGAGCAGCTCGAGATGTCCGCGAGCGATCGTCACCGGCGTGCGCAGCTCGTGCGACACGTTGTGGAGCAGCTGTTCCTCCTGCTCGAGGAGGGACGCCCGCTCGTCGGCGAGCGCCTCAACCGTCGACAGCGCCTGAGCGCGCCGCCGAGCGTGCCAGACCATCGCCAGGAACATCGCCGACATCAGCGGCACCTCGAACAGCTCGCCCCACAGCTGCTGGCCGTCGAACGCATCGGTGAGGATCGAGGCGCCTGTGCAGAGGGCCACGACGGCGAGCACGGCGCCGGTCGTGGCGAGGCCCCAGACGCGGAACCCGTAGAGGAGCGTCAGGCTGATCCAGATGACGTGGAACGGGATCGTCTCCCACGAGGGGGAGAGGACCATCAGCGCCAGGCAGCAGGCGGCGAGCGCCGCCCAGCCGAGCTCGAGCCGGTCAGGCCGTGGCCAGCCGGTAGCCGGCATGCCGCACCGTTTCGATCGGCCAGGCCGGGCCGAGCTTCTTGCGCAGCCGGCGAACACAGACGTCGACCACGTTCGAGCCCGGGTCGAACGAATAGCCCCAGACTTCGGAGAGGAGTCGCTCCCGGCTGACGATCTCGCCGGCGTGGGTCGCAAGGTGGTAGAGGAGCCGGAACTCGCGGTCGGAGAGGTCGATGCTGCCCGCCTCCGTTTCGGCGCGACGCCGCGCGAGATCGAGCGAGAGGCTTCCGATGCGGACGCTCGCTCCGCCCACGGTGTCGCGACCGCGGCGCACGTGGACCCGCACCCGCGCGACGAGCTCGTCGAACGAGAACGGCTTGGAGAGGTAGTCGTTCGCGCCGAGGTCGAAGCTGCGCAGCTTCGTCGGGAGATCCGAGCGTGCCGAGAGGACGAGAACGGGCAGGTCGACTCGTTCGCGCCGCAACTCCGAGAGCAGTCGGAGCCCGTCGAGGCGAGGCAGCAGCAGATCGAGAACGACGAGCTCGTAGGGCTCGGCCAGCGCCGCGGCCAGGCCCGAGGCCCCGTCCTCGGCGCCGTCGACGACGAACCCCTCGGCCTCGAGCCCTAGGCGCAGGAACTCGAGGATCCGAGGTTCGTCTTCGATGACCAGGATCTTCATCTTGAGTCGGCGGCGAGTCTATAACGCCGTCGACCCGCCGATCCCGGTTCGGTCAGGCGGCGATACGGTCGCTGCCCTCGGCTGGGTGCACCCGGGGCAGTGCGGCCTCGCGGGCGAGCCGGTTGCCGCGGTCGGCGCCGACCGCCGAGGCGAGCAGCCACACGATTCCGGAGACGACGACCGCGGCGAGGATCGCGTTCAGCGTGATCAACGATGTGAGTGTCATGCCGGAAGTCTCGAGGCGGTGTTCGAGACTTCACTGAGCGTCGGCTGAGAGTTCCCTTGGAGGCCGCAGATGACGGTCAGATGACGCAGGCATGACAGTTTCGTCAGAAAGGTTCGTGATTCGGTCCCCAAGGCGATATATGCGACCGCGGTGAGCTCGAACGCCCGCAAGAGCGTGATCGTCGCGGCTTCCGTCGTCATCGTCGCCGTCCTGATTGGTGTGTACGTCGCGTTTCTGACCAACGGCCCGACGCCGTACTCGCCTGCCGTCGCAAACGCGGCCGGCACCCCCTCCGTCGAGCTGACCCTGCAGACCGTCGCCGCCGTGGGGCCGAAGCTCTCGCCCAACCCGAGCTGGGTGTCCTACCTGACCAAGGTCAACGGAACGTGGAGCCGCACCACCGTGTGGACGCTCCCGGCCAACGCGCTCGTCCACGTGACGCTCTACCAGTTCGACGGCAACAGCGGGCTGCGCAACCCATTCCTCTCGCAGTCGCGCGGTCTCGTCGGCGGCACGTTCACCCTCAACGGAAAGACGGTGACCAGGATCCCGCCCGACAACGCATCGCACACGTTCGCGATTCCCGCGTTCGATGTGATCGTGCCGCTCGAGGGCGTCGCTGACAACGCGAAGAACCAGTGCGACGTCGCGCCATGCAGCCTCTCGAACGCTCACAACACGATCACCTTCACATTCCGGACTGGCGCCAAGGGCCATTACCGCTGGCAGTGCTTCGTGCCGTGCGCCGCCGGCTTCCTCTATGGGTTCGGCGGCCCGATGCAGACGATCGGCTACATGGACGGGTTCATCAATGTCGTCTGACGTGGGGCCCGCTCGCGGCGGTCACGCAATGCGGATCGCGATCATCACCGTCGTCCTGACGTTGATCGCCTTGCCGCTCGTGATCTGGGTGCTCGGCCCCAACATGCCTCCCGGCAAGGCAACCGACGTGGCCAAGGCCCAGGTCTTCTCGAACACGGTGATGCTCGTCGTGCTCACGCCGATCGCGATGTTCATCCTCGTGTACCTCGGCTACGTGCTGACCGTCTTCCGTGTTCGTGAGGACGGCGAGGACCGCGACGGTGCGCCGATCCGCGGCAACACGCGTCTGCAGGTGATCTGGCTGGTCTCGACGACCGTCGTCGTGCTCTTCCTTGCGATCTTCGGCTCGGTGACACTGATCACGTCGACCGGTTCGGGCGGCGGGCAAGGCCCACACCCGTTGTCGAAGCCGAGCAGCGTCGCGCTCCCGGTGCAGGTGATCGCCCAGCAGTGGGAGTTCACGTATCGCTATCCCACCTACGGCGGCGTCGAGACGCCCCAGCTCGTTATCCCGGTCGACCGGCAGATCGCGTTCCACGTGACGTCGCTCGACGTGATCCACTCCTTCTGGGCCTACCAGCTCGGCGTCAAGGCCGACGCGAACCCGGGCGTCGACAACGTCGCGTACGTCAAGCCGAAGACCGTCCGGACATTCACGATCCGCTGTGCAGAGCTCTGCGGGCTGTGGCACGGCTACATGTTCGACACCGGGAAGGTCGTGAGCGACGCCACGTTCGCGAGCTGGATCGCAGAGCAGCAGGCGATGTTCCGCGAGGTGACGAAAGAGTTGCCGCCGTACGCGAGGTACTACAATCCGCAACCGCCGGATCGTGCGGGATGAAGCTGCGCCGCCTCTTCGGCTTCAACCTGCTGAGCGCCGTCGTGCTCGGGATCGTCGGCTTCTATGTCGGCTTCTGGCTCGGGCACCAGATCCACGCGAAGAGCATCGACTACTTCAGCGATACGGGCCAGAACGACATCGCGCTGTTCACGGCGTACTTCGTCGGCGTGATCGGGTTCCTCGTCGGGCTCGGATTCGCGAACTACCCGGTGCAGCGTCTGCTGGGCAAGCCCGCCAGCCTCCGTGAGAAGGAGGGGGGCGGCGTCGGACGCTACTTCGGTCTCTGCACCGACCACAAGGTCGTCGGGATCCAGTACCTGATCGGGATCGGCGTGTTCATCTTCATCGGCGGGCTGAATGCCATGCTGATCCGCTTCGAGCTTCTGACACCGAACCAGCACGCGTGGAACGGCAACAACTACCTCACGCTGGTCGGCCTCCACGGCACGATGATGATGGGGATGATGACGAGCGGGATCCTGGGCCCGTTCGCCAACTACCTGCTGCCGATCATGATCGGGGCGCGGCGCATGGCGTTTCCGCGCATCGAGGCGTTGACCTTCTGGCTGTTGATGGCCGCGGGCGTGATCCTGATGACCTCGTGGGGGTTCGGCGGCTTCCCGACGGGCTGGACCGGCTACGAGCCGCTTGCGAATCAGGCGAACTGGGGGATGGACGCCTACATCGCCTTCTTCGCACTGGTCGGCGTGTCGATGGCCCTGCTCGGGTTGAACATGATCACGACCGTGATCACGATGCGCGCACCCGGCATGACGTGGGGACGCCTGCCGATGTTCGTGTGGGGCTCGTTCTCGACGGCGATCTTGATGGTGCTGGCAGCGCCGGTGCTGATCTCGGCGCTGCTGATGGTGACACTCGACCGAACGGCGCAGACCGGATTCTTCAACCCGCAGACCGGCGGCAGCTCGTACCTCTACGAGAACCTCTTCTGGATCTTCGGCCACCCCGAGGTCTACGTCCTCGCGATCCCTGGGATGGGGATCCTGCTCGAGATCCTGCCCGTGTTCTCGCGCAAGCCCGTCTGGGGCTACCGCCTGGCCGTGACCGGGATGCTCGGGATCACGCTGCTCTCCTTCCTCGTCTGGCAGCACCACCTCTTCGTCAGCGGAATCAACGCCGACCTGCGGCCCTTCTACATGCTCTCGACCGAGCTGATCTCCCTGCCGACGGGCTTCATCTTCCTGTGCGCTCTCGGCACGCTCTGGGCGGGGCGGATCAGGCTCACGGTGCCGATGCTCTTCTGCCTCGCGTGGCTCTTCAACTTCCTGATCGGCGGGCTGTCGGGCGTCTTCCTCTCGGACGTGCCGAGCGACGTCACGACGCACGGGAGCTTCTTCTCGATGGCGCACTTCCACTACACGATCATGGGCGGGCTGATCTTCACCTTCTTCGCGGCCATCTACTACTGGGTGCCGAAGATGACGGGCTACATGCTCAACGAGCGGTGGGGGAAGGTCCACTTCTGGATCATGTTCGTCTCGTTCAACTACGACCTTCGGGCCCCTGCTCGTGATCGGCTTCCTGGGCATGCCGCGGCGTTCGGTCACGTACGCCGGCTACCTCCAGGGAGCGAATCAGTGGGTCTCCATCTCGGCGTTCGTCCTCGGCTTCTCGATGCTGATCTTCATCGCCAACTTCGTGTGGTCGCTCGTGTTCGCGCGCGTTCCTGCCGGCGCCAACCCGTGGGGATCGAAGTCGATCGAATTCCAGCTGCCGTCGCCGGTGCCGGTCCACGACTTCGACCGCATCCCGACCTTCGGTCCCGACCCGTATCCGTACGGCGACGTCGCCGGTGTTCCCACTCGCCCGCTGGTGGCTCCGGCGAGGCCCACGCCATGAGCGAGCTCGCGAGCGCCACGACCGATTACGCCGTCCTCGAACACGAGCCGCCCGAGATCATGGGCGCGAACCTTCGCGTCGGTTCGCGTCTCTGGGCGTCCGCGACCGTGTTCTTCTTCTTCGCGTTTCTGTTCGCGTACTTCTACCTCCGCTCGCTGAACTCGCACGACCTCTGGCGGCCGAAGGGCGTCGACCCGCCGCAAATCATCGGCCTGCTCGTGACCGCCGCGATCGTGCTCGCCGCGGCCCTCCTGCGGCTCGGCTACCGCGACCACCTGGCGGAGCGGCAGGGCCGCCTGGAGATTGAAAGGCGGCTTGGCGCTGGTCGCGCTGGCTGCGGCGCTCGCGCTCCAGATCGCCGGCTGGGCCACGCAGAGCTTCGGTCCGACCGAAGGCGGATACGCGAGCGTGTACGTCGGTTGGACGGGTCTCCAGGCGCTCTTCGTGCTCACGCCTGCTCTACTGGGCCGAGACGACCGTCGCGACGTCGATTCGCTATCGCCGGACGCTCCGCGGCGCTCCAGGCCCGGGAGAGGCCTCGGGCGATTCCCACCGTACCGAGCCGGACATCGAGGACCCGCTGTCGCTCGTCCGGCCTGCGCTCGAAGCGGTGTCGTTCTACGCCGTGTTCTTCGCCGGGCTCGCGGTCGTCGCCTGGGCGATCCTCTACCTCCTCTGATGCTCCGCGCGTCGAACTGGCCGCTCGAGTGGCCGCTCGCGGCGATCGTCGCCGCAGGCGTCCTCTACTACCTCGGCGGCAGGGCGAGTGCCACGCCGAGTGACGCTGCGAAGCGCGGCCGCGGCGCCGCCTTCTACCTCGGGCTGCTGACGCTCGCGCTCGCCGTCGACTCGCCCGATCGACTCCTACGCGACCACGCTCTTCTGGGTGCACATGGTGCAGCACATCCTGTTGATGATGGTCGCGCCGCCGCTGCTGCTGCTCGGCCGCCCGTGGCCGCGCATCGTGCGTCCGTTCCCGATCGGGTGGCGCCGTCCCGTCGCGCGCGCGGTCCTCGTCGGCGAACCGCTGTCCCCGATCCGGAGGGCGGCGCAATGGTTGGCGTCGCCGTGGCCTGCGTTCGCGTTCTTCAACGGCATGTTGCTCGTCTGGCATCTCCCGTCGCTCTACGACCTCACGCTCAAAGACGGCCCGGTGCACGACCTCGAGCATGCGCTCTTCTTCGGCTCGGCTCTGCTCTTCTGGGTTCATCTCCTGCCGAGCCCACGCCCGCGTCTCACGGACGTCGGCCGCGTCGCCTACGGCACGGCCGCCATGCTCGTCAGCTGGGCGCTCGCGGTCGTGCTCGGCCTGGCGCCGCAGGCGCTCTACAGCGGCTACGCCGATCTCGCCAGCCGCCCGGGCGGACTGTCGGCGCTGGCCGACCAGCAGCTCGCGGCCGGCGTCATGTGGGTCCCGGGATCGGTGCCGCTCACGATCGCGCTGTTCTTCGCCGTCTCGCGCTGGCTCGAGCCGGCGACCGAGGCCGGCCGGCGGCGTCGCCCGGGACACGCCGAGGACCTTCGACCGAGGGAGATCTGATGACCGTTGCCTCGTTCCAGACCGGCGCGCTGTTGACGCTCGTCCTGCCTGTCATGGTGCTGCTCCTCGTGGGAGGCTGGTGGGCATGGGCCGTGCGCCGCCGCCGCCAGCTGTGAGTCGATGCTGCGTTTGACGATCCTCTGCGTGACCGTCGCTGCCGTCGTCGGCGTCGGGATCGGCGCCGCGTTGCACGGGCGGCTGAGCGCGGCACCCGCCGCTGCGACGCTTGCGGCACCGGCGTTGCCGTACCTCCACGGGGAGGCGACCTGGCCTGCCGGCGCGCGGTCCGCGCCCACCTTCGCGCTCCGTGACCAGCACGGCACGCGCGTCTCGCTGAGCTCGCTCCGCGGCCACACGGTCGTGCTGATGTTCGAGGACTCGCTGTGCAGGCAGGCCTGCCCGCTCGAAGGAAAGATGACCGCCGCGGCGATCCGCCGGGTGCCGGCGGCCCGGCGGCCGCGCGTGGTCGTCGTGAGCGTCGATCCGGCGGGCGACACTCCCCGCACCGTTGCGGAGGCCGTCCACAAGTGGCGGCTCCCCGGCGACGTGTCGTGGCTTCTCGGTACGCACGCCGAGTTGCAGCCGGTTTGGCGCGCCTACGGGATCACGGTCATTCCGGTCCGGGGCGACATCGTCCACTCGACGGCTCTCTACGTGATCGACCGGCGCGGCGACGAGCGGGCCGGGTTCCTGATGCCGTTCGTGCCGGCGCTCCTGGCGGACGACCTCGACAAGCTCGGCCGCGCGGCCTAGACCCGTTCCCCGGCGCGCACCGCCACGTCGAGTCGGTTCTCGGGCGGGGCCAGCGGGCACACCCAGCGGGCGTCGTACGAACAGGACGGGTTGTAGGCGAAGTTGAAGTCGAGCACGAGACGGCCGTCGCGCTCGCCCTGGTCGGCCCCCTTGACGGTGTCGAGCAGGTAGCGGCAGGCGCCGTACGTCTCCCGGCCGCTGGTCGCGTCGGCAAACGAGAGGAAGACTCCGCCGCCGTAGCCCTCGAGCCAGAAGAGGTCGAGCGTCCGCTCCTCCTCGGCCAGCGCAAAGCGCGCCTGCCCGAAGCGGCGAAACGCGTAGGGCTGCTCCCCCGACGTCGCGATCTCGCGCACAACCGGCTCGGCCCGCTCGACGGCCGCGAGGACGCGGAAAGCCGGGTCGTAGTCGAAGTAGGGGAGCCCTGCGAACGACGAGCGCCGCTGCGCCGGGACCGGGGACTGTGGATGGGACCGGAAGAGCTCGTCGCGGGCCTCGCGCCACCGCCGCCACGCGCGCTCGGGCTCGGGGTCGGCGCGGACCTGCGCGTAGAGATCGAAGATCCGCCGCTTCCAGTCGAGCAGCGTGAGCTCGTCGATGGTGTCGACGTCGGCCATGGGTGGGAACTATCTCCCGTTTGCGCCGGCGCCGTCGTTTCTTTACTCTTTGAAGCGATGAGTCGCCGCGCAGCGAACCCGAACGTTATTTCGAAGCAGATTTTCACGTTCGCGCGCCCGCGTCAGGGCTAGCCGGCGAATCTTCCCCGCTCCCCGCCGGACTAGCAGCTCAAAAGGAGCGGAGATGAAGCCGAAGGCGCAGGGCCTGTACGACCCGGCGTACGAGCACGACGCGTGCGGGGTCGCATTCGTGGCGCGTCTCGACGCCCGCTCCGAGCACGAGGTCGTCGTGCGCGCGCTGTCCGCGCTCGAGCGTCTCGAGCACCGCGGGGCGGCCGGCGCCGATGCCGAGACCGGTGACGGCGCAGGCATCCTCGTCCAGCTTCCGCATCCGTTTCTCGCCCGGCAGCTCGACCTGCCGGCCGCGGGTGAGTACGGCGTCGCGGTCTGCTTCCTGCCGCGCGACTCCCGCCGCCGCGCCGAGCTCGAGCAGCTGCTCGCGGCCACCGTCGCCGGCGAGGGTCAGGAGGTGATCGGCTGGCGCGACGTGCCCGTCGTCCCGACCGAGGCGGGGTCGACGGCGCAGCTTCACGCCCCGCAGATCCGGCAGCTCTTCATCCGCGCCTGCGGCGGGCTCGCCGCCGACCAGGACGCGTTCGAGCGCAAGCTCTACGTGATCAGGCGAATCGCCGAGCGGCTCGCCGGGGCCGACCTCGTCGTCCCGAGCTGCTCGTCACGGACGATCGTCTACAAGGGGATGCTGACGGCGCCGCAGCTCCGGCGCTACTTCCCGGACCTGCAGGATCCCGACTTTGCCAGCGCGCTCGCGCTCGTCCACTCACGGTTCTCGACGAACACGTTCCCGAGCTGGGAGCTCGCGCATCCGTACCGGATGGTCGCGCACAACGGCGAGTTCAACACGCTGCGCGGCAATGCGAACTGGATGGGCGCGCGCGAGTCACAGCTCGCCTCGGAGCTCTTCGGCGAGGACCTCCAGAAGGCGCTCCCCGTCGTGCGTCCCGGCGGCTCCGACTCGGCGACCTTCGACAACGTGCTCGAGCTGCTCGTGCTGTCGGGGCGGTCGCTGCCGCACGCGCTGATGATGATGATGCCGGAGGCCCATCGGCCGGGCGACCTGTCGCCCGAGCTCGAGGGCTTCTACGCGTATCACGGCTGCCTGATCGAGCCGTGGGACGGGCCTGCGGCGCTCGCGTTCACCGACGGGCGCGTGATCGGCGCGACGCTCGACCGGAACGGGCTGCGACCGGGGCGCTGGCTCGAGACGAAGGACGGCTGGGTCGTGCTCGCCTCCGAGGCAGGCGTGTTCGACGTGCCGGCGAGCGAGGTCGCGCGCAAAGGACGCCTGCAGCCGGGCAGGCTCTTTCTCGTCGACCTCGACGCAGGACGGATCGTCCCCGACCGTGAGGTGAAGCAGCGGGTGGCGGAGCGCAGGCCCTACGGCGAGTGGTTCGAGCAGGGTTCCGTGCGCCTGGCCGAGCTGGCGGAGGGCGCAGGTAGGCCGCTCGCCGAGCCGCTGCGGAGCCTCCAGCTCGCCTTCGGCTACACGCAGGAGGACATGAAGGTGTTGCTCGCGCCGCTGGCCGCGAACGCCGAGGAAGCGGTCGGGTCGATGGGCAACGACACGGCGCTCGCCGTCCTTTCCGAGCGTCACGCGCTGCTCTACTCGTACTTCAAGCAGCTCTTCGCGCAGGTCACGAACCCGCCGATCGACTCGATCCGCGAGGCCGTGGTGATGAGCGTCCAGACGCTCGTCGGCTCGGAGCGGAACCTGCTCGGTGAGTCGCCGGAGCACGCGCGGCAGCTCGTGATCGACAACCCGATCCTCGACGACGAGCAGCTCGAGCGCCTGCGTGCGGTCGACTCCGACGTCTTCCGCGCGGCGACGATCGACACGACGTGGGCGGTCGAGGAGGGCCCCGACGGTCTCGAGCGTGCCGTGGCGCGGATCTGCGCCGAGGCGGACGGCGCGCTGCTCGCCGGCGCGAACATCCTCGTTCTCTCGGACCGTTCGGTGGGACCGAAGCGCGTCGCGTTGCCCTCGCTGCTCGCGACCGCCGCGGTCCACCATCATCTCGTCCGCGCGGGAACCAGGCTCCAGGCCGGCCTCGTCGTCGAGTCGGGCGAGCCCCGGAGCGTTCAGAGCGTCGCGGTGCTGATCGGCTACGGCGCCGCGGCGGTGAATCCGTATCTCATGCTCGCAACGCTCGACGATCTCGTCTCCGACGGCGTGCTCGAGCTGGCGCCGGCGGAAGCACGCGCCCGAGCTGTGAAGGCGATCGGCAAGGGCCTGCTGAAGGCGATCTCGAAGATGGGGATCTCCACCGTCCCGTCCTACTGCGGCGCACAGATCTTCGAAGCGGTGGGGCTCTCGCAGGAGCTCGTCGACCGGTACTTCACCGGGACGCCGTCGCGGATCGGCGGCATCGGCGCTCATCAGCTCGCGATCGACGCGCTCGCGCGCCACGCGCGTGCGTATCCCGGCGAGGCCGATGCATTCCTGCCGGTCGTCGGCCTCTATGCCTGGCGTTCCGGCGGGGAGCACCACCAGTGGAACCCCGAGACGATTGCGCTGCTCCAGCATGCGGTGCGCCACGGCGGCTTCGAGACGTATGAGCAGTACTCGGAGACGGTGAACGCGGCCACGGCGCGTGCCTCGACGATTCGGGGCCTGCTGCGCTTCCGCCTCGCCGAGGACGGCGGCGTCCCGCTCGAGGAGGTCGAGCCCGCGGCCGAGATCGTCAAGCGCTTCTCGACCGGCGCGATGTCGCTCGGCTCGCTGTCGCGCGAGGCGCACGAGACCCTCGCGGTCGCGATGAATCGGATCGGCGGCAGGTCGAACACCGGCGAAGGCGGAGAGGACCCGGCGCGCTTCGGCGACGAGCGCAGGTCGAAGATCAAGCAGGTCGCCTCGGGGCGCTTCGGCGTGAACATCGACTACCTGACGAACGCGGACGAGCTCCAGATCAAGATGGCGCAGGGCGCGAAGCCCGGCGAGGGCGGCCAGCTGCCGGGGCACAAGGTCGACGCCTACATCGCCGGCGTTCGCCTCACCACACCGGGCGTCGGCCTGATCTCACCGCCCCCGCACCACGACATCTACTCGATCGAGGATCTGAAGCAGCTCATCTACGACCTGCGCTGCGCCAACCCGCGCGCGCGGGTGTCGGTGAAGCTCGTCGCCGAGGTCGGTGTCGGCACCGTCGCGGCCGGGGTGGCGAAGGCGAACGCCGACCACGTGCTGATCTCCGGGCACGACGGGGGAACCGGTGCTTCGCCGATCTCGTCGATCCTGCACGCCGGGATCCCGTGGGAGATCGGGCTCGCCGAGACGCAGCAGACGCTCGTCCTGAACGACCTGCGCTCGCGCATCTGGGTTCAGACCGACGGTCAGCTCAAGACCGGCCGCGACGTCGTGATCGCCGCGCTGCTCGGCGCCGACGAGATGGGCTTCGCAACCGCGCCGCTGATCGCGACCGGCTGCGTGATGATGCGCGCCTGTCACCTGAACACGTGCCCGGTCGGGATCGCGACCCAGGACCCCGAGCTGCGCGCGCGCTTCCGCGGCCGCCCCGAGCACGTGATCGAGTTCTTCTTCTTCGTCGCCGAGGAGGTGCGCCGGCTGATGGCCCAGCTCGGCGTCCGCCGGTTCGAGGATCTCGTCGGCCGCGTCGACCTGCTCGAGCCCGACGAGGCGATCGCGCGCTGGCAGGCGCGCGGCATCGACCTCTCGAACGTCCTGCGCGCGCCCGACGCGCCTGCCGGGACGCCGCTTCGCCGCACCCGGCCGCAGGTCTCGCCGCTCGCCGGTGCGCTCGACTTCGAGCTGATCGAGTCCGCCCGCCGGGCGATCGAGAACGCCGAGCCGTACGAAGGCACCTTCCGGCTCGGCAACGCGAACCGGACGGTCGGCGGCCTGCTGTCGCACGAGGTGACGAAGCGGCACGGTCGCGGCGGCCTGCCGCCCGGGACGATCCGTCTGCGGCTCGTCGGCTCGGCCGGGCAGTCGTTCGGAGCCTGGCTCGCACCCGGCGTCGAGCTGACGCTCGTCGGCGAGGCGAACGACTACGTCGGGAAGGGCCTGTCGGGCGGCGTGCTCGCCGTGCGGCCGCCGGAGGATGCCGCCTTCGCGGCCGAGGAGAGCGTGATCGTCGGCAACACGGTGCTCTACGGCGCCACCGCCGGGCGTGCGTTCTTCCGCGGGCTCGCCGGCGAGCGCTTCTGCGTTCGCAACTCGGGCGCGAACGCCGTCGTCGAGGGCGTAGGCGACCATGGCTGCGAGTACATGACCGGCGGTCGCGTCGTCGTGCTCGGCCCGACGGGGCGCAACTTCGCCGCGGGGATGAGCGGCGGCGTCGCGTACGTGCTCGACGAGGACGGGACGTTCTCGTCGCGCTGCAACACCGAGCTCGTCGCGCTCGATCCGCTCGACGAGACCGACGAGGAGGCCCTGTGGCTGCTCGTCTCCGAGCATGCCGAGCGCACCGGCTCGCCTGTCGCGGCCAGGTTGCTCTCGGACTGGGAGGCTGCGCTGCCCCGGTTCGTCAAGGTGATGCCGCACGACTTCAAGCGCGCGCTCGCCGAGGCCGTCTCGGCCGGCGGCGTCGGCTTCCTCACCCGCGAGACGGAAGCGCGCGTAGTGGGAAAACTGCGCGGCTTCCTCGAGCACGAGCGCCGGCCCGCACCCGAGCGCGACCCCGGCGCACGCGTCGGAGACTTTCGTGAGTTTGTCGGGACACTCCCAGTGGTCGGCATCCGTGAGCAGGCGGCACGCTGCATGGAGTGCGGCGTGCCGTTCTGCCACCACGGCTGTCCGCTGGGCAACCTGATCCCCGACTGGAACGACCTCGTCTACCGCGACCGCTGGCGCGAGGCGATCGACCAGCTGCACCGCACCAACAACTTCCCCGAGTTCACCGGCCGGCTCTGTCCGGCACCGTGCGAGGCGGCCTGCGTGCTCGAGATCAACGAGGGCGACGCCGTCTCGATCAAGCAGGTCGAGCTCGCGATCATCAACCGCGCCTGGGACGAAGGCTGGATCACGCCACGGCCGCCCGCGACGAAGACCGGTCGCCGCATAGCCGTCATCGGCTCCGGGCCGGCCGGGCTCGCCTGCGCCCAGCAGCTCGCACGGTCCGGCGAGGCGGTGACCGTCTTCGAACGCGACGAGGCAGCCGGGCGGCCTGGTGCGCTTCGGCGTCCCCGAGTTCAAGATCGAGAAGTGGCTGGTCGAGCGCCGGATCGAACAGCTCGTCGCCGAGGGCGTCGAGTTCGCGTTCGGCGTCGACGCCGGCGTGGACGTGAGCGGCAGCGAGCTGCGCGAGCGTTTCGACGCCGTCGTGATCGCGACGGGCGCGCGCGTGCCCCGCGACCTGCCGGTTCCCGGCCGCGAGCTGGACGGCGTCCACTTCGCAATGGACTACCTGTACGACCGAGCACGGGTCGTCTCCGGGTCGGCCGGCGGTGCGATCAGCGCCGCCGGCCGACCCGTCATCGTGATCGGGGGCGGTGACACCGGCGCCGACTGCGTCGGCCACGCTCATCGGGAGGGCGCGGCGTCGGTGACCCAGATCGAGCTGCTCGGGGAGCCGCCGCGCTCGCGCCCCGACGAGCTGACGCCGTGGCCGCTCTGGCCGATGAAGCTGCGCACGTCCTACGCGCTCGCGGAAGGCGGCGATCGCGACTTCTCGATCTCGACGACGCACCTCTCCGGCTCGGACGGCCGGGTCGACCGGATCCACTGGCAGCGCAACAGCGGCACGCCGCCGTTCGACCTCGTGCCCGGCACGGAGGAGTCCCATCCCGCCGGGCTCGTCCTGCTCGCGATGGGCTTCCTCGGCCCGGAGCCGGAGCTGCTCGACCAGCTCGGCGTCGCCCGCGATGCGCGCGGCAACGCCGAGACCACGGCTCACGCCACTTCGGCCGACGGGGTGTTCGCCGCCGGCGACGCCCGTCGCGGCCAGTCGCTCGTGGTCTGGGCGATCCGCGAGGGCCGGGACTGCGCCGCCTCCGTGCGGGCGTGGCTGGACGGCGGACGGCCGCCGGGGCCTCGCGACCGTGCCGCTTTTGTTTCGATAGCTACGAGCCGCCCAGGTCAGTAGACTGAGGTCCGATGAAGCGCACGATGAACGACGTGCACGACGGCAACTGCGCCGTCGCGGCAACTGCGGAGATCATCGGCACCAAGTGGACGGCGCTGCTCCTGCACGACCTTTCCGAAGGCCCCCGGCGGTTCATGGAGCTCGAGCACGCCTGCCCCGGGATCAGCCCGCGGACGCTCTCCGAGCGGCTCGACATGCTCGAGCGCCAGGGGGTGCTGATGCGCTGGAGCTATCCCGAGTCGCCGCCGCGGGTCGAGTACCAGCTGACCGAGAAAGGGCGGGCGCTGCTGCCCGTCATTCGCGAGATGCGCCGCTTCGGCCGCTCGTGGATGGTCGTCGAGCCGGTCCGCCGCCGGGCCGCATCGACGCGCCGCTAGCGCCGGCCACTTCCGAAAGTGAAGCGTTGCGCTTGACAGTCCTTCCAGGGCTGGGCACACTGAGGTCGAGATGACTCGCGACGTTCAGCTGCGCACTTCGCCTGCCGACGGCGTCGTCGTCATTACGCTCATCTCGATTCTCCCCCTCTAGGGGGAGGACGCACTCACGCGGCCAACGACGCCGCACACGCCGACCGACAAGCGGCAGAGGTGCGCCCGCATGCGGGTGCCGACCGAGGAGCGAAGAGTGCGCAGGATCAAGGTTTTGGACACGACGTTGAGAGACGGCGAGCAGTCGCCGGGCATCGCCCTGCGTCCGGACGAGAAGGGCGAGATCGCCCTGATGCTCGAACGACTCGGTGTCGACGTGATCGAAGCGGGTTTCGCGGCGTCGTCTCCCGGTGACTTCGCAGGCGTCCAGGCGGCCGCCGAGGCGGTCTCGAGCGTCACCGTCGGTTCGCTCGCCCGGGCGACCCGACCGGACATCGACGCGGCGGCATCCGCGCTTCGGGCTGCGCCGCGAACGCGCGTGCACATCGTTCTTGCGACCAGCGCGCTGCACATGGAGCGCAAGCTCGGCCTCGAGCCGGCCGAAGTGCTCGAGCAGATCGCCTCGTCGGTCGACCACGCGGCTGCGCTCTTCGACGAGGTCGAGTTCTCGGCCGAGGACGCGACGCGCTCCGACCGCAACTTCCTCGTCAGGGTCTGCGAGACGGCGATCGGCGCGGGGGCGACTGTTGTCAACCTGCCCGACACGGTCGGTTACGCATCGCCGGCCGAATACGCGGAGCTATTCGAAGAGATGCTCCTCCGCTGTCCCGCTCTCGCGAACGTCGAGCTGTCGGCCCACTGCCACAACGACCTCGGCCTTGCGGTGGCGAACTCGCTCGCGGGCATCGCCGCGGGGGCGACCCAGGTCGAGTGCACCGTCAACGGCATCGGCGAGCGCGCAGGAAACGCGTCGCTCGAGGAGATCGTGATGGCGCTGCGCGTCCGCGCCGACGTGTTCGACGTCGACACGGGCGTCGACACGCGCGTCATCCCGCAGGCGTCCGCGCTCGTCGCAGAGCTGACGGGATACGCCGTCCCGCGGAACAAGCCGATCGTCGGCGCCAACGCCTTCGCCCATGAGGCCGGCATCCACCAGGACGGGATGCTGAAAGACAGTCGCACCTACCAGATCATCGACCCGGCCGATCTCGGCGCCGACGTGACGTTGCCGCTCGGGAAGCACTCCGGCCGGCACGCCTTCGCCCGGGCCTGCTCGGACGCCGGGCGGATTCTCGACCACAACCAGCTCGACGCCGCCTTCAGGCGGTTCAAGCGGCTCGCCGATCGCGGCGCGCTCGTATCTCTCGACGATGTGTTCACGGAGGTCCCGGTATGACGAGCAAGACCGTTGCGTGCCTTGCCGGAGACGGAGTCGGCCCCGAGCTGATGGCCGCGGCGACGCGGGCACTCGACGGCGTCGCCCGGCTCCACGGCTGGTCGCTCGATGACATCCATCTGCCGTTCGCGGGAGAGGGCGTGACTCGCTCCGGCCATCCGCTGCCGGCGGAGACGCGCGCCCGCTACCGCGATGCCGACGCGATCCTCGTCGCGTCGTCGGCCGAGCCGGCGCTCGAAGGCGTCAAGGCCGATCTGCAGCTTGCCTGGCGCGTCGCGGGCATCCACCTCGGCCCCGGCCGCGACCTCGTCGTCTCGGCACCGGTCGGCGACTGGGCGAACGGCATCGCCGTCGAGCGGGCCTTCGTCTGCGCAAGCGCCCGGCGAGGCAGGATTCTCGCTGTGGGCGAGACTCCCGACTGGCGCGTGGCCGTCGAACGCGGACGCGCACGGCACGACGGCCTCGAGGTCGAGGAGGCGGGCCTCGGCGAGACGCTGATCCGTTTGCGTGAGCGGCCCGACGAGCTCGACGTGATCGTCACCGAGGCGCAGTTGCACTCCGGGATCGTCGACGCCGCTGCGCACTTCGCCGGCACACAGTCGTCCGTCGCGCGCGCGTGGCTGTCCGACGAAGGCCCGGGGGTCTTCGCTCCGGGCTCGTCCGACGCCGACGACGTCGCCGGCTTCGGTGTCGTCGATCCGACCGGGATGCTGCTCACCGCCTCGCTCCTCCTGGCCGAGGGGCTCGAGCGCCGCGCGTCGTCGCGCACGCTCGAGCGCGCCGTCGGCGAGGCATCGACACGCTCGAACGGCGGCGCTCCCCGCGACACGCGATCGTTCACGGATGCCGTGATCGAGCTGCTGCCCCGGGCGCGAACCGATGTCGATCATTTCGACGAGGTGTGGCGTTGAGCGAGAAGACGAGAATGCTGGGCTCCGACGCAATCCTGCGCGCGCTCGAGCTCGAGGGAGTCGACATCGCGTTCGGCATCCCCGGCGGCGCCATCCTGCCCACGTACGACGCGATGGCTCGCGGCACGTCGGTTCGGCACGTGCTCGCGCGTCACGAGCAGGGCGCCGGGCACATGGCAGAGGGCTACGCGCGCGCGTCGGGGCGGGTAGGCGTCGCGATCGCGACGTCGGGCCCAGGCGCGACCAACCTCGTCACGCCGATCGCCGACGCGTGGATGGATTCGACGCCGCTCGTCTGCGTCACGGGCCAGGTCAAGTCGTCGCTGATCGGCACCGACGCCTTCCAGGAGACCGACGCCACCGGCATCACGATGCCGATCGTCAAGCACTCCTGGCTCGTCCAGGACGTCGAGGAGCTGCCCCACGTGATGAAGGCGGCGTTCCACGTCGCCCGTACCGGCCGGCAGGGGCCCGTGCTCGTCGACGTCGCGAAAGACGTGCAAGAGGCGGAGTTCGACTTCGCCTATCCGGACGAGGTCGACCTGCCCGGCTGGAAGCCGCCGCGCAAGGTGCACCCGAAGCAGATCCGGGAGGCGGCAGAGGCGATCGCAGCCGCGCAGCGCCCGATCATCTACGCCGGCGGCGGGGTGCTCAACGCCGACGCGTGCCAGGAGCTGCTCCGGCTCGTCGAAGCCGGCCGGTTGCCGGCCGTCGTCACGCTCATGGGGAAGGGCTGCATCCCCGACTCGCATCCGCTCAACTACGGCCCGCCCGGGATGCACGGCTCGAAGTACGCGAACTGGGCGCTCAACAAGTCCGATCTCGTGATCGCCGTCGGCACACGCTTCGACGACCGCGTCACCGGCAAGGTCTCCGCGTTCGCGCCGGGAGCTCAGGTGATCCACTTCGACATCGACGCCGCCGAGGTGGGGAAGATCCGCCATGCGGACATCCCCGTCGTCGGCCCGTTGTCGGTGGCGTTGACCGAGCTCACGAAGGAGCTCGAGCGGGTGCGCGAGGGCCGGGCGCCGGCGCACGAGCCGTGGCTGCGCCAGGTGGAGGACTGGCGGGAGCAGTTCCCGTTCCGGTACACGAAGGTCGACGGCGTGCTCAAGCCGCAGACGGCCGTCGAGGCGCTTCGCGACCTCACCGCCTCCCGCTCCGAGGACGTGATCTGGACGACCGGCGTCGGCCAGCACCAGATGTGGGCAATGCAGTACCTCGTCTGTGACCGGCCGCGGTCGTTCATCACCTCCGGTGGCCTCGGGACGATGGGCTACGGCCTGCCTGCGGCGGTCGGCGCCAAGGCGGCGCGCCCCGATGCGACCGTCGTCTGCGTCGACGGCGACGGCTGCTTCCAGATGACCTGCCAGGAGCTCGCGACCGCCGCGCTCGAACGGCTGCCCGTCGTCGCGGTCGTGCTGAACAACGGCTGGCTCGGGATGGTGCGCCAGTGGCAGGAGATGTTCTACGACGAGCGCTACGCCCAGACCCACCTGACCCACGCGGTGCCGGACTACGCGCAGCTCGCGGAGGCGTACGGCTGTGCCGGATTCACGGTCGAGAGCGAGGACGACCTGGAGTCGACGCTGTCCGCGGCGTTCGAAGCGGGGCGCACCGCGGTCGTCGACGTTCGCTGCGATCCCGAGGAGAAGTGCTTCCCGATGGTGCCGGCCGGCGCCGCCGCCGTCGACATCATCGAGGCCGACGACGAGGTCAGAGTATGACCTCGTCGTTTCCGCTCCGGCGCCGGCCAAGCCGGCACCTCCGCTCTTTGGCCGGCTCCGTCGAGCCTACGCCGGCGAGCGTTTCCCGTCGAACAGACGCCGGCCTGGCATGAGCACACACACCATCTCCGTCCGTCTCGAGAACAGTCCGGGGGCGCTGGCGCGGGTGTCGCAGCTCTTCTCGCGGCGCGGCTACAACATCCAGAGCCTCGCGGTCGGGCCGACCGAACGGCCCGACATCTCGCGGCTGACGCTGCGGGTCGACTGCAGCGAGCACTCCCTCGAGCAGATCGAGAAGCAGATGCACAAGCTGGTGAACGTGCTTCGCGTCACCGAGCTCAAGCCGGACGAGGCGATCGAGCGCGAGCTGGCGCTGATCACCGTCACCGTCCCGCCGGACCGCCGGGCCGAGCTCGTTGCGTTGAGTCAGATCGCCGGCGCCCGCGTGGCCGACATCGGCCGCGACGCCATCACCTTCGAGTTCGTCGGCCGTCCCGACCAGGTCGAGGCGTTCGAGGAGCTGATCCGCCCGTATGGTGTCCGTGAGCTCGTGCGCACCGGCCGGGTGGGGCTTCGGCGGCCGAGCGCGTCAGGTCGTACGAGCACGCCGTCCGTCCAACAAGTCTGATCTGAAAGGAAGTCCATGGCCGAGATCGTGAAGCAGGGAAACGTCGGGCTGCTGGACGGCAAGGTTGCCGTCCTCGGGTACGGCAGCCAGGGTCACGCGCATGCGCTGAACCTGGCCGACTCGGGCGTCGACGTCGAGGTCGGGCTGCGCGAGGGCAGCGCCTCGAAGGCGGCGGCTGAAGAGGCCGGGCTCCGGGTGCGCCCGGTGGCCGACGCGGTGCGCGGCGCGCAACTCGTCGTCTTCCTCGTCCCCGACGGTGCACAGCCGGCGCTGTACGAGTCCGAGGTCGCGCCGAATCTCGAGCCCGGTGCCGCATTGCTGTTCGCGCACGGCTTCAACGTCCACTACGGGCGGATCACGCCGCCCGAGGGCCACGACGTGATCATGGTCGCGCCGAAAGGACCTGGGCACATCGTGCGCCGCCTCTACGAGGAGGGGTACGGGACACCGGCGGTCGTCGCGGTCGCACAGGACGCGAGCGGGCAGGCCCTCGACCTCGCCTTCGCCTACGGCGCCGCGCTCGGCGCAGCTCGTGCCGGAATGGTCGAGACCACCTTCGCCGAAGAGACCGAGACCGACCTCTTCGGCGAGCAGAGCGTGCTCTGCGGCGGCGTCACCCAGCTGATCCGCCTCTCGTTCGAGACGCTGGTCGAGGCCGGCTACCAGCCGGAGATCGCCTACTACGAGTGCCTGCACGAGCTCAAGCTGATCACCGATCTGATCTGGGAAGGCGGCATCGAGCGCATGCACTACTCGATCTCCGACACGGCGGAATACGGCTCGCACACGGTGGGGCCGAAGGTGGTCGACGAGCACGTGCGCGAGAACATGCGCGCCGCCCTCGGGGCGATCCAGGACGGCTCCTTCGCCCGCGAGTGGATCGCGGAGATGGATCGGGGTCAGCCGTCGCTCGACGAGTACCGTCGTAAGCTGGCCGAGACCCAGCTCGAGCAGGTCGGGGCGCGGTTGCGGGCGCTGAATGTCCGTGAGGACACCGCGGAGGTCCATGGCGTCCGTTGACGTCCCGATCGCACTCCTCGGCTACGGAACGGTCGGTGCGGCCGTCAACCGCCTGCTGACGGAGTCGGCCGACGACATCGAGCGGGCCACGGGGCACCGCCTGCGGGTGGTGAAGGCGCTCGTGCGCGATCCCGGGAAGGAGCGTGAGTTCCCGCCCGCGGGAGGTGTGCTCACGGACGATTTTCGCGAGATCGCGGACGATCCGTCGATCCCGGTCGTCGCTGAGGTGATGGGCGGGCTCGAGCCGGCGGGCGACTACGTGCTCGAGCTCCTGCGAGGCGGACGCCACGTCGTGACGGCGAACAAGCAGCTCGTCGCGCGTCGCGGCGCGGAGCTCTTCGCAGCAGCCTCGTCGCAGGGAGTGCAGCTGCGCTTCGAGGCGAGCGTGTGCGCCGCGATCCCCGTGATCAAGGTCCTGCGGGAGTCGCTCGTCGTCACGAACGTCCACCACGTGCTCGGCATCGTCAACGGTACGACCAACTTCGTGCTCACCGAGATGGAGGCCGGCAGCTCCTACGACGAGGCGCTGGCCGAGGCGCAGAAGCGCGGCTTCGCAGAGTCGGATCCCACCGACGACGTCTCGGGTGCCGATGCCGCCGCGAAGATGGCGATTCTCGCGACCGTGGCGTTCAACGCGCGCGTCGACCTCGACGACGTCGACTACTCGGGCATCACGACGATCGACCCGCTCGACGTCGCGGCTGCGCGCGAGCTCGACATGGTGATCCGGCTGATCGGCGCAGCGCGCCTCGTCGACGGGCACTTCGATGTGCACGTCCGGCCCGCGCTCGTCGACAAGCAACATCCGCTCGCGAAGGTCGACGGCGCCTTCAACGCGGTGATGCTGCAGGGCGACGCGATCCGTGAGATCACGCTCGAAGGGCCGGGCGCAGGCGGGATCGAGACCGCCTCGGCGGTCGTCGCCGACATCACGAGCGTGCTCGGGACGATGGGGACCGGGTTCCTGCAGAACGACGCCGCGTGGCGTCACCTGCCGAAGCTGCCTTCGGGCGACAGCCGCTCGCCGTTCTACTTCCGGCTCTCGGTCGAGGACCGGCCGGGAACGCTCGCGCGTGTCGCCGAGGAGCTCGCCGAGCGGGAGATCTCGATTGCCCGGCTCGTGCAGCACTCGAACGGCTCCGGCGCCGCGCTCCACGTCGTGACCCACGAGGCGCGCGCAGGCGCGCTGGCGGACGCGCTGGCCGCGCTCGGTGCGCTGCCCGAGGTCCACGACCGGTCGCTCCCGCTGCCGGTCGTCTCCGAGCGCGGCGTGACGGAGCTCGGATGGGCCTGACCACGACCGTCTCGTCGATCTCGCTGGGCGAGGGGGCGACGCCGCTCGTCGCCGCCGGGCGGCTGTCGACGGCGCTCGGGCTCGACCTGCACCTGAAGTGCGAGGGGTCGAACCCGACCGGCAGCTTCAAGGACCGCGGGATGGTTGTGGCCGTCGAGCGCGCCGCCGCCGCCGGAGCGCGGGCAGTCGTCTGCGCGTCGACCGGCAACACCGCCGCGAGCGCCGCGACGTACGCCGCGCGGGCCGGGCTCGAGGCAGTCGTGCTGACGCCGGCCGGCGGAACCGCCTCGGCCAAGCGGGCCCAGGCCAAGGCGGCCGGCGCCCGGGTGCTCGAGATCCGCGGCAGCTTCGACGACGCGCTTCGCCTGGCGTTCGAGCTCGGCGGGCGCGAGGGCTTCGTGCTCGTCAACTCGGCGAGCCCCGACCACAATCGACTTGCCGGCCAGAAGCTCGTGGTGCACGAGATCGTCGAGCAGCTCGGCGCGGCCCCGGACGTGATCGCGCTTCCGTACGGCGGCGGCGGCAACGTGCGTGCCGTCGCTCTCGGGCTCGACGAGCTCGGCGCCTCGTCCCGGCTCGTCGTCGGCCAGGCTGCCGAACGGGCGACGACGTGGGCGTCCGCGATCCGGATCGCCGAGCCGGCGCACGCCGAGGAGGTCGAACGGCTCGTTGCCTCGCGCCGGGTCGAGGTCGTGACGCTCGACGAGGACGAGTTGCGCCACTGGTGGCAGCGGCTCGCCGGCGAGGAGGGCGTGTTCTGCGAGCCGGCCTCCGCAGCCGGAGTCGCCGCGCTGGCGCAGCTCGGGCCGGGCGACGGGCAGACCGCGGTCGCCCTGATCACGGGGCATGGGCTGAAGGACACGGAGGCGGTCGACCAGTCCTCGTCGGCGACCGTCGACGCGACGATCGATGCCATCCTCGAGGAGCTGGCATGACGTTCCGGGTCGTCGCACCGGCAACGACAGCGAACCTCGGGCCGGGCTTCGACTCGGCTGCGGCTGCGCTCGAACTGTGGAACGAGGCCGTCGTCGAGGAGTCGGACGACGGTCCCGTCGTCGAGATCGAGGGCGAGGGCGCAGGAGAGCTGTCGACCGACGCGGGCCACCTCTCGTTGCGTGCCTTCGCGCTCGTCGCGTCGCCCGACGGCTATCGGTTTCGCTTCGTCAATCGCATCCCGCTCGAGCGCGGTCTGGGCTCGAGCGCAGCGGCGATCGCACTCGGCCTCGTCGCAGGCGCCGCGGCCTCCGAGCGCGCAATCGAGGTCGCCGAGTTGCTCACGCTCGGCGAGCGGCTCGAGGGACATGCCGACAACCTGGCCGCCGCCTTGCTCGGCGGTGTGGCCGTCACCTGGCTCGGCGACGGCCGGCGGCGCGTGGCACGGATCGCGTCGGATCTGCCGCTGACCCCGGTGCTCGCCGTCCCGTCGGTGCGAACGAACACGGCGCAGTCGCGGAACGGCCTGCCGGCGATGGTCAGTCATGAGGACGCGGCGGTGAACGCCGCGCACGCCGCGCTGCTCGGAGCCGCGATTGCCTCCGGCGACGCGGGGCTGCTCGGCGACGCGTTCTCGGACCGGCTTCACGAGCAGTACCGGATCGACAGCGCTCCGCTGCTGCGCATCCTGCGCGAGCGACCGCCGGCGGATGCCGCGGGCATCACGCTCTCGGGATCGGGTCCCTCGGTCGTCGTCTGGGTGGCGCCAGAGCGTGCGGAGTCGGTTGCGCGCGAGCTCGAGACGCTGCTGCCCGACGACACGACGGTGCTGACGCTCCGCGTCGCGCGCGAGGGGGCTCACACGGAATGAGCGTGTACGACAAGACACACCCGGCCAAGCGCCACAGCGCTGCGTTGACCGATGGTGTCGACCGTGCGCCCGCGCGGGCGATGCTGAAGGGCGTCGGCTTCACCGACGACGATCTGGCGCGCCCGCTCGTCGGCGTCGCGACGATGTGGATCGAGACGATGCCGTGCAACCTGAACCACCGCATGCTCGCCGGCCACGTGAAGCAGGGAATCCGGCGGGCCGGTGGGACGCCGCTCGAGTTCAACACCATCTCCGTCTCCGACGGCGTGTCGATGGGCACGGCGGGCATGCGGGCATCGCTCGTCTCCCGCGAGGTGATCGCCGATTCGATCGAGCTCGTGGCGCGCGGCCATCTGTTCGACGGGCTCGTCATCGTCGTCGGCTGCGACAAGACGATTCCCGCGGCAGCGATGGCACTGGCGCGGCTCGACCTGCCCGGTCTCGTGCTCTACAGCGGGTCGATCGCCGCCGGCCGTTACCGCGATCGTGACGTGACGATCCAGGACGTCTTCGAGGTCGTCGGTGCGCACGCGGCCGGCAACGCGACCGACGCCGAGGTGCACGCCCTCGAGAGCGTCGCCTGTCCGGGCGCCGGCGCCTGCGGCGGGCAGTTCACCGCGAACACGATGGCGACCGCGCTCGACTTCCTCGGCCTGAGCGCCCCGGGACTGAACGAGATCCCGGCCACGCATCCGGGCAAGCCGGAGGCGGCAGTGCGCGCCGGCGAGCTGGCGATGAGGCTCGTCGAGGAGGACCGGCGCCCCTCGCAGGTGCTGACGCGGGAGGCGTTCGAGAACGCGATCGCAGCGATCGCTGCAACCGGTGGATCGACGAACGGCGTCCTCCACCTGCTGGCGATCGCGGCCGAAGCCGGTATCGAGCTCTCGATCGACGACTTCGACGCGATCTCGGCGCGGACACCGATCGTCGCCGACATCAAGCCGGGGGGACGCTACGTCGCGACCGACCTCTACCAGGCGGGCGGCGTCGCGCTCGTGGCGCGCGAGCTCGTGCGCGCGGGTGTCGTCAACGAGGATGCCGCCGGGGTCGACGGACGGTCGTTGCGCGAGGTCGCCGACGGCGTCCACGAACGTCCGGGACAGGACGTCGTCGTCTCGTGGGACAACCCGCTCAAGCCCACCGGCGGGCTTGCGATCCTGCGCGGGAACCTCGCGCCCGAGGGCTCCGTCGTGAAGCTCGCCGGTCATGAGCGGCTCCACCACCGCGGGCCCGCGCGTGTGTTCGAGTCCGAGGAGGACTGCTTCGCGGCCGTCAAATCGCGGTCGATCCGGCCGGGTGACGTCGTCGTGATCCGTTACGAGGGGCCCGCAGGAGGCCCGGGCATGCGCGAGATGCTGCACGTCACGGCCGCTCTCGTCGGCGAAGGCCTCGGCGACGAGATCGCGCTGATCACGGACGGCCGCTTCTCCGGCGCGACGCACGGGCTGATGGTCGGGCATATCGCGCCCGAGGCGTTCCGCGGCGGGCCGATCGCGTTGGTGCGCGACGGCGACCCCGTCGAGATCGACGTCGAAGGCCGCCGACTCGTCCTCGACGTCCCGCCCGAGGAGCTTGCGGAGCGCGCGGCGGCGTGGCAGCCGCCCGAGCCGCGCTACACGACCGGCGTCTTCGCCAAGTACGCAGCGACCGTCGGCTCGGCGTCCGAGGGAGCCAGAACCGAATGAGATTCGAGGAGGGAAGATGCCTGTCGACACACTGAGATGTCGCGTGTGCGAGGCGGAGTACCCGGCGGTCGCGAGCGGGACGTGCGTGCGCTGCTTCGGGCCGCTCGAGCCGGTCTACGACTGGGCCGACGTCGCGAGCCGCGCGACGCGCGCACGGATCGAGGCAGGCCCGCGCTCGCTGTGGCGCTACGAGGCACTGCTTCCGGTGCCGGCCCCCCTCGATGCGGCGAGCGGCCCGGGCCTCACGCCCCTCGTGCCGGCGCCGAGGCTGGCCGACGCGGTCGGCGTGGGCGAGGTGTGGCTGAAGCTCGACCATACGAATCCGACGCACTCGTTCAAGGACCGCGTCGTCGCCGTGGCCGCCGCCAAGGCGGCCGAGCTGGGGACCGGCACGCTCGCCTGCGCGTCCACCGGGAACCTGGGCAATGCCGTCGCCGCTCGGGCGGCGGCGAGCGGGATGCGCTCGGTCGTGCTCTACCCGAGCACGGTGGAGCCGGAGAAGATGCTGCAGACCGGGGTCTACGGCGCCGAGATGTACGCCGTCAACGGCAGCTACGACGACTGCTCGCGCCTGATCGTCGAGCTGGCCGGCGAGCTCGACTGGGCGTTCGTCAACGTGAACCTGCGTGCGTACTACTCCGAGGGATCGAAGACGCTCGCATTCGAGATCGCCGAGGAGCTCGGCTGGGAGACACCGGACGCCGTCGTGGCTCCGATCGCTTCCGGCTCGCTCTTCACGAAGCTCTGGCAGGGGTTCGAGCAGTTCCGGCAGCTCGGCCTGGTCGCCGGCGAGAGCCCGCGCCTCTACGGCGGGCAGGCCGAGGGCTGTGCGCCCGTGGCGCACGCGTTCGCCGACGATCGGCCGGTCTCGCCCGTCCGGCCGGCGACCGTCGCGCAGTCGCTCGCGATCGGCGCCCCGGCCGACGGCGACCTCGCGATCGCGACGGCCCGCGCGTCGGGCGGAGCGGTCTACGCGGTGCCCGAGGCCGACGTCGGCCCGAACATGTCCCTGCTCGCCTCGACGTCCGGGGTGTTCGGCGAGACGGCCGCGGGGGTGACCGTCGGCGCGCTGCGCGCCGCCGCGGCAGCCGGCGCCCTCGGCGAGAGCGACCGGGTGGTCGTGCTCGTGACCGGGACGGGACTGAAGACACCGCAGGTGGTCGACGTGCGCGCAGGCATCGAGATCGGCACCGACGTCGACGAGCTGCTCGCCGAGCTCGGGGTGACCGTATGAGCCGTAGGCTCGACGGAGGCTCACAAGGAGCGGAGGTGCCGGCTTCGCCGGCGCCGGAGCGGGGTTCTACGACGCCCGAGCCGGCAGCCGCGGTCGACCCGGTGATCAAGTCGTTCCGCGACGAGATCGTCGCGCTCGACGTGCGCATGCTCGGCGTGGTCAACGCGCGCATCCAGGCGGTGGAGAAGCTGCGGCGCTACAAGGCGCAGCGCGGCATCGACTTCCTCGACCCGGCGCGCGAAGCGTGGCTTGCGCAGTACCTGAAGCGCAACAACGCCGGGCCGCTGTCGGAGGAGGGGCTCGCCGAGCTGCACCGCTTCGTGCTCGACCTCGTGAAGCGCGAGGTCGGCGAATGACAGAGCTCATTGCCTGTCTCCCCGGCGACGGGATCGGCCCGGAAGTCCTGGACCAGGCTGTGCGGGTGCTCGAGCAGCTGCCGGTCGACGTCGAGGTCGTGCGCCTGCCGTTCGGCGGCGCCGCGATCGACGAAGTCGGTGAGCCGCTTCCGCCGGCGACGCTCGAGGGGTGCCGCGCGGCGCGCGGCGTCCTGCTCGGCGCGGTCGGCGGGCCGAAGTGGGACGGCGGCGCCGTGCGACCGGAGGCGGGCCTGATGGGACTGCGCAAGGCGCTCGACGTCTACGCGAACCTGCGTCCGGCGACGTCGGACGGGGTCGACCTCGTGATCGTGCGTGAGCTCGTCGGCGGGCTCTACTTCGGCCGGCGCGGTGTGCTTTCCGACGGCACCGTGTTCGACACGTGTGAGTACCACCCGTCCCAGATCGAGCGCATCGCGCGCCGAGCGTTCGAGCTGGCGCGCACGCGAGGCAGATCGCTCGTGTCGGTCGACAAGGCGAACGTGCTCGACACCTCGCGGCTCTGGCGGCGGGTCGTCGGCGAGGTGGCGGCGGACTATCCCGACGTCGAGCTGCGGCACGCGCTGGTCGACAGCCTGGCGATGGAGCTCGTGACGAACGCCGACCGCTTCGACGTGATCGTGACCGAGAACACGTTCGGCGACATCCTCTCCGACGTCGCCGCGGCGGTGACGGGCGGCCTCGGTCTGGCCGCGTCGGCCAGCCTGGGCGACGGCGGCCCCGGGATCTTCGAGCCGGTGCACGGCTCGGCTCCCGACATCGCGGGCGCCGGTGTCGCCAACCCCGCCGCGATGCTCCGGTCGCTCGCGCTGCTGCTCGAGCACTCGCTCGGTCGGCGCGACCTCGCCGCCGCGCTCGTCACGGCGGTCGACGAGACGCTCGAGTCGCATCCGACGCCCGATCTCGGTGGGGCCGCGACGACCCGGTCGTTCGGCGACGCCGTGCTCGCCTCTCTTTCCGGCCGCCTGGTGACGGCGGGATGAGCATCACGGTCGGCTACCCCGGCCCGGTCGGCAGCCACACCGGCGCAGCCGCGGCCGTGCTCGTCCCCGACGCCGTCCGCTCGGTGAGCCTGCCGAGCTTCACGGCCGTGGTCGAGGCGGCGGCGGCAGCCGAGGTCAGCCTGGGCGTGCTGCCGATCGAGAGCTCGCTCGTCGGGCCGATCGCCGAGACGCACGACCTGCTCTACCGCGCGCCGCTCTCGATCGTGCGCGAGACGTCGCTGCCGATCTACCACTGCGTGGTCGGCGTTGCGGGCGCGACCCTGGAGGGAGCGACGACGCTGCGGTCGCATCCGGCGGCGCTCGACCAGTGCCGCGACCTGCTTGCAGGCCTCGACGTGAGGTGCATCCCGTCGGCGACGACGGCCGACGCTGCGCGCGAGGTCGCCGAGGCGCGCGACCCGGCGGTGCTCGCGATCGCAAGCCGTGAGGCGGCGGAGCACTTCGACCTCGAGGTGATCGCCGACGACGTCGGCGACCGTCCGGCGGCGTTCACCCGCTTCGTCGCGCTGGCGCCGTACACGCAGGTCGCCGGGGCCGAGGGCTGGCGCACGGCGCTGTCGTTCGTCACCGACCACCGGCCGGGAGCTCTGTTCCACGCCCTCGGCGCGTTCGCGCGCTACAACGTCAATCTGGTGCAGCTCGTGTCGCGACCGTTGCCGAACTCGCCGTGGCGCTACCGGTTCGACGTCGTCCTCGACGGGCACGTCTTCGATCCGATCGTGCGTCCGGCGCTGCGCGACCTGCGCGCCGAGACGCGCGAGCTGCGGCTGTTCGGTTCCTACCCCGCGGAGGTCAAGTGAGCGCTCGCACGCTGTTTCGCAAGATCTGGGACGCCCACGTCGTCGACCAACCGGTCGACGGCCCGGCGCTTCTCTACATCGACCTGCACCTCGTGCACGAGGTGACGAGCCCGCAGGCGTTCGAGTCGCTTCGTGTCGCCGGGCGGCCCGTGCGCCGGCCCGACCTGACCGTCGCCACGATGGATCACAACGTCCCGACGCTCGACGGGCCGATCACGGACCCGCTCGCGCGCGCGCAGCTCGAGGCGCTACGGCAGAACTGCGAGGACTTCGGCGTCCTCCTGTTCGCGACCGGTAACGGCCGCGAAGGGATCGTGCACGTGATCGGGCCGGAGCTCGGGCTGACGCAGCCGGGGATGACGATCGTCTGCGGCGACAGCCACACGTCCACGCACGGGGCGCTCGGAGCGCTCGCGTTCGGCATCGGCACCTCCGAGGTCGAGCACGTGCTCGCGACGCAGACCCTGCCGCAGGTGCTGCCGCGCACGATGCAGGTCGACTTCGTCGGAGAGCTGCCGTTCGGGTTGTCGGCGAAGGACATGGTGCTCGCCGCGATCGGGCAGCTCGGCGTCTCGGGCGGCCAGGGCCGCGTGCTCGAGTACACCGGCGAGGCGATTCGCGCGCTCTCGATGGAGGGCCGCCTGACGGTCTGCAACATGTCGATCGAGGCCGGCGCGCGGGCCGGGCTCGTCGCGCCGGACGACGTCACGTTCGCGTATCTCGAGGGGAAGCCGTGCGCACCCGCCGGTTCGGCCTGGGAGGCCGCGCTCGATGCGTGGCGCGCGCTGCCGACCGACAAAGGGGCGGCCTACGACGAGCGGGCGACGATCGACGTCTCGCAGCTGAAGCCGCAGATCACCTGGGGGACGAACCCCGGGATGGTCGCGGACGTGGACGGTGTCGTCCCTGACCCGGCCGAGTACTCCGACCCCGACCAGCGCGAGGCCGTCGAGCGCGCGCTCCGCTACATGGATCTCGCGCCGGGGACGCCGCTCGTCGAAGTCGCGATCGACAAGGTGTTCATCGGCTCGTGCACCAACGCGCGCATCGAGGACCTGCGCATCGCGGCCCAGGTCGTGGCGGGCCGGCGGGTCGCCGAGGGTGTGCACGCGATCGTCGTGCCCGGCTCCGCGCAGGTGAAGCTGCGTGCGGAGGAGGAGGGGCTCGACGCCATCTTCCAGGCCGCGGGCTTCGAGTGGCGGCGCGCCGGCTGCTCGATGTGCCTCGGCATGAACCCGGACGTGCTCCAGCCGGGCGAGCGGTGTGCCTCGACCTCGAACCGCAACTTCGAGGGCCGGCAGGGTGCCGGCGGGCGTACGCACCTCGTCTCGCCCGCGATGGCCGCCGCGGCCGCGCTCAAGGGTCGCTTCGCCGACGTGCGGGAGCTGGCATGAGGCCTCTCACCGCTGTCACGGGCACCGTCGTCGTGCTCGACCGGCCCGACGTCGACACCGACCAGATCATCCCGAAGCAGTTCCTCAAGCGGATCGAGCGGACGGGCTACGGGGAGTTCCTGTTCTTCGACTGGATGCGCGACCCCGACTTCGTGCTCAACCGCCCCGGGAGCCGTGGCGCGCCGATCCTGATCGCGGGGCGCAACTTCGGCTGCGGCTCGTCGCGCGAGCACGCCGCCTGGGCGCTCGAGGACTTCGGGTTCCGGGTCGTGATCGCGCCGTCGTTCGGCGACATCTTCCGGACGAACGCGGTCAACACCGGGCTCGCCCCGATCGCATTGGCGGCCGAGGACGTGGCGCGTCTTCGGACAGCGGTCGAGCAGCGGAACGAGCTCACGGTCGACCTGGAGCACCTCGTGATCGAGCATCCGGACGGCCTGCAGATCGAGTTCCCGTTCGATGCCCATTCGCAGGAGACGCTCGTCCACGGTCTCGACGACATCGCCCGGACGCTGAAGCGTGCGGCGGCGATCGACGCCTTCGAGGCGGGCTACACCCCGCGCTTCGAGCTGGCCGGCATCTCGTAGCACGCCGCCGGCGGGAAGCCGTCAGCCGGTGTTGCGCAGCGCGGCCGCGATGCCGGCGATCGAGCGCAGCAGCGGGAGCTGCGCGCTCTCGTCGCCTGCACGAAAACGGCGGAGCAGACCGACCTGGACGGCGTTCATCGGGTCGACGTACGGGTTGCGGAGATCGACCGAACGTCGCAGGATCGGCTGGCGCTCGAGCAGCCGCGTGACGCCCGTCGCCGCGAGCACGCCCGCCACGGCACGCTCGTGCTCCGCGGCGATGACCTCGAACGGCGAGGGATCGCTCGACGAGTGTGAGGTAGCCGCGCGCGATCGGCAGGCTCGACTTCGCGAGCGTCATCTCGAGGTTGTCGACAACCGTCCGGAAAAACGGCAGGCGCTCGTAGAGATCGCGCAGCGTCTCTGCGCCCGCCTCCTCGAACGCGGTGCCGCAGCCGAACCACGCCGGCAGCAGCACACGGTTCTGCGTCCACGAGAAGACCCACGGGATCGCCCGTAGCGACGACAGGAAGTCGGCGTCGTCCGGGCGCCGCGCGGGTCGCGAGGCGATCTCGAGGAGCGCGAGCTCCGCGACCGGTGTGAACGAGCGGAAGAACCCCACGAACGCGTCGTCCTCCCAGACGAAGCGTCGGTAGGCGAGCCGCGAGCTCTCGGCCAGCCGGTCGAGCGTCGTCCGGTCAGCCTCGGTCGGAACGGTCGACGTGTGCTCCGGGAACGTCGCGAGCAGCGTCCCGGCGAGCGCGGCCTCGAGGTTGCGGCGCGCGAGCCCTTCGAGCCCGTACTTGAACGAGATCGTCTCGCCCTGCTCGGTCAGCTTGACGCGACCCGGCGGGTGCCCGGGCGGCTGCGACGCGATCGCCGCGTGCGTCGGCCCGCCGCCGCGCCCGGCGCTGCCGCCGCGGCCGTGGAAGATCGTCAGCTCGACGTCTCGGTCGCGCGCGACGTCTGCGAGCCGCTCCTGCGCACGGTAGATCGCCCATTGCGCGGCGAGGTAACCGCCGTCCTTCCCCGAGTCCGAGTATCCGACCATCACCTCGACGTGCCCGCCGTTGGCAGCGACGCGCGCCGAGAAGCGCTGCTCGCCGAGCAGCTGGTCGAGGATCTGCGGGGCACGCTCGAGATCGTCGATCGTCTCGAACAACGGGACGACCGAGAGCGGCTCGTCGGTCAACGCGAGCGCCCGGAGCACGTCGGAGGCGCTCGAGGTCCCGGACACGATCAGCGCGTCGACGGCGCGCGCTCCGTGCCGCCGGCGCGCCTCGGTGGCCGCGTCGACAGCCTCCGCGGCGCGCTCGCCGTCCAGATCGCGCGCGTGCAGGCGGACATCGAGGGCCGTGACGTGGAAGCCGAACAGCTCGACCATGCGCTCGAGGCGCGCCACGCGTCCGTCGGCGATCCTGGCGCCGCCGTTCGCTGCGAGGCTGGCGCGAATCACGCCGAGGTCGGCGAGTAGTTCCTCGGGCCGCTCGTAGCCGTCGTTGCCGAGCCGCCACCACATGAAGGAGAGCTTGCGCCGGTACGGCTCGAGCTCGTTACGCGCGCCGATCTCGGCTGCGTAGCCCGGAAGCTCTTGCTCGTCGTGCGCGAGCGACGCCTCGAGCGCCGCCGAGACACGGACGAGTGAGCGCGCCGGCCCGAGCTCGACCGCCAGCGCGCGCACCTCGGCGCGATAACGCTCGAAAGCGAGCGCGCGCGCGCGGTCGAGCGCCTCCCGGATCGACGCTGCCCCGGTCGCAGGGTTGCCGTCGAGATCGCCTCCGATCCAGGAGCCGAACGAGATCGGCGGCGGCGCGCCGGGCAGGCGCTCTTGCCACTCCCCAAAGAGCTCGGTGGCAGCCGGCATCAAGCTGTGCTCGAAGAACCACAGACCGTGGCGAATCTCGTCGGTGACGCGCAGCCGGTCGTGGCGAACCTCGTCGGTCTGCCAGAGCAGGGTGATCTCCTCGGCGATCCGCTGCTCCACCGCACGGCGTTCGGCCATCGACAGTCGCGGGTCGTCGAGCCGGACGAGCTGCTCCGCGATCCGGATGTGGGCGAGCAGGACCGTGCGGCGCGTCGCCTCGGTCGGGTGCGCGGTGAGGACGAGCCGGATCGATGTCCCTCGCGCGCGCGCCGACAGCTCGCCGGCCGGCACGGACGAGAGACGACGGAATGCATCCTCGAGCGACTCCCGCGGCACTCGACCCTCGTGCGCATCCTCGCGCCGCCGCCTGAGCCGGTGATGCTGCTCGGCGAGATTCGCGAGCTGGAAGTACAGGCTGAACGCACGCAGGACGAACACCTGCTCCGTCGGCGCGAGCTCGTCGATCACATCGGTGGTTGCGACGGTGCCTGCGCGCCTCGCCTCGCGCGCCGCGCGGCGGATGCGCTCGACGACCTCCAGCAGTCCCTGGCCCTCCTGCTCGACCAGGACGGTGCCGAGGAGCGTTCCGAGCAGCCGGACGTCGCGGCGAAGTGGCGCAGCGGTGTCGGTCATCGGGCGTGGGTCAGGAGCCGAGCCCGAGCGCCGTCAAGACGTCGTGGGCGTCGGGCCTCACCGTGGTCACGCGCGACGTCGCGCCGTTCGACGGCTCGGGTCTCGCTCCCGTCACCACGAGGACGACGAGCGTTCCGCGCTGGATCTCGCCCCGCTTCAACGCGTCGACGAGGGCGCCGAGCGCCGCCCCGCCGGAGGCGTCGGGGGTGACCCCGCTCGTCGCTGCGAGGAGCTCGGTATGCGCGCGGATCTCGTCGCCCGGAACGGCGACGATCCGTCCGCCGGTGGCACGCGCGGCGCCGATCGCGAGGTCGCCGTACGACGGATCGCCGACCGCGAGCGAGGCGAACTCCGTGTCGGCCTCGACCCGCGAGATCCGGCGGTCGTCGGCGAACGCGTCGGCGATCGGGCTGGAGCCCTCTGCCTGGGCGGCGAAGTGGCGCGGCAGCGGCCCTGCTGCGAGCCCTGCCCGGACGAGCTCGGTGAAACCCTGCGCGAGCTTGGAGAAGAGCGTCCCGCTCGCAGCCGGACAGACGACTGCATCCGGCAGCCGCCATCCGAGCTGCTCGGCGATCTCGAACGAGATCGTCTTCGCGCCTTCGGACGCGTACGGATGCAGGTTGCCGCTGACGAACCCCCACGGGAACAGCGCGCCCAGCTCGAGCTCGAGCCGTCGGCAGTCGTCGTACGTCCCGTCGACGGCGAACACGTGGGCGCCGGGGTGGCGTGCCGCGACGGCTGCCGACTCGCTGCCGACGGGCGCGAGCACGACCGCTTCGAGTCCGGCCGCAGCCGAGGCCGCTGCGACGGCGTCACCGAGGTTGCCGGTCGACGAGCAGCAGAGCGTGGTCACGCCGTGGTCGAGCGCGGCCGAGACCGCGACCGCGGCGAGGCGATCCTTGTAGGAGCGCGTCGGATTCGTATCCTCGAGCTTGAGTCGCAGGTCGATGCCGAGCGCGTCGGAGAGGTGCTCGGCCCGGCGCAGCGGCGTCCAGCCGGCCCCGTGCTCGAGCTGCGCGCCCCCGGGGAGCAGGCCGTGGTAGCGCCAGAGCGACTCCGGTCCCGCGGCAATCGCCTCGTGCGTGACGAGACGCGCGACGCGCTCCCAGTCGTAGGTCACGTCCGTGGGGCCGTCGCAGCGCCGGCAGGCGTCGATCGGCTCGGGCGCTGTCACCTCCTCGCACACGCGGCAGCGCAGTGCGAAGGGCGTCACCGCGCGCCCTCTAGCCGACGCCGCCGGCGACGGCGGGCAGCAGGAGAATCGTGGAGGTCGCCTCGACCGGCGTTTCGAGGCCGTCGAGCAGGCGCACGTCGTCACCGTCGACGAAGACGTTGAGGAAGCTCGGAACGCCCTCGCCCTCGAGGACGCGGCTCTCGAGCGCCGGGTACTCGGCGACGAGCTGTCCGAGGGCTTCTCGGACGGTCGACGCATCGACGGCGACCGAGCGGTTGCCGGCGGCCTCGGGGCGCAGCACGGGAGGGATGCGGATCTCCGTCATCAGGCTTCAAAAGATAAAGTATGACCGTGGGTCTCGTCGTCCAGAAGTACGGCGGGACGTCCGTGGGAGACCCGGAGCGGATCGGCAACGTCGCGCGGCGAATCGCGGTGACGGCCGAGTCCGGCGCCGATGTGTGCGTCGTCGTCTCCGCCATGGGGGCCACCACCGACGACCTGCTCGAGCTCGCGCGGCAGCTTTCGAGCTCGCCGAACCCGCGCGAGCTCGACGTCCTGCTGACGGCGGGGGAGCGGATCTCGATCGCGCTCCTTTCGATCGCCCTCAACGAGCTCGGGCTCGCCGCCGTGTCGTTCACCGGCGACCAGGCCGGCATCGTCACCGACGGCGCCCACGGCCAGGCCCGCATCGTGGAGGTGCGGGTCGACCCCGTCCGGCAGGCGCTCGGCGAGCAGAAGATCGCGATCGTCGCCGGCTTCCAGGGGATCTCGCCGGGGCGGGACGTCACCACGCTCGGTCGCGGCGGCTCCGACGCGACCGCGGTCGCGCTGGCCGCGGCCCTCGACGCCGACGTCTGCGAGATCTACACCGACGTCGACGGGGTCTACACCGCCGATCCGCGGATCGTTCCCGGCGCCACGAAGCTCGCGTCGGTCTCGTACGAGGAGATGCTCGACCTGGCGGCCTGTGGCGCGCGGGTGCTGATGCTTCGCTCGGTGGAGCTCGCACGCAATGCCGGCGTCCCCATCCATGTGAGATCGTCGTTCCACGCCGGCGACGGCACCTGGATCCTCAAGGAGGAAGACATGCTCGAGCGCGCCATCGTGTCCGGCGTCGCCCACGACACATCGGAGGCGAAGGTCACGATCGCGGGCGTTCCCGACCGGCCCGGGATCGCCGCAGCGCTGTTCCGCCCGCTGGCTGCGGCGGGCATCAACGTCGACATGATCGTGCAGAACGTCTCCGACGCCGGCCGAACCGACATCTCGTTCACGCTGCCCCGGGACGACCTCGAACGCGCCGAGCCGGTCCTCCGGCAAGCCGCCGCCACCCTCGACGCGACCGGCGTCTCGGCCGACCGCCGGATCGCGAAGGTGTCGCTCGTCGGCGCCGGGATGAAGTCGGATCCCGGGGTCGCGGCCGACATGTTCGACGCCCTCGCGGAGGCCGGGATCAACATCGCGATCATCTCGACCTCGCCGATCCGGATCTCGTGCGTCGTCGGCGAGGACGACGTCGAGGCCGCGGTGCGTGCGGTGCACGCGAAGTTCGAGCTGTAGAGGCTCAGCGGCTCTGGTACGCCGCCGCCTCGGCGTGGACGAGGCGGACGAGGTCGCCGAGAGCGATGTTCACGTCGAGGACGTGCAGGCCGATCTCCGGCTGTTGCGCACGCGTGAGGCCAGGCGGGTTTGCCGCGCCGGGCGACGGTGTGACCTGAAGCCAGCTCGCGTTCCCCGCAGTCTCGCAGCGGCCGGTGTACGCGCCCGGGAATGCGACCCACGGCGTCTGCACCGTCGGCGTCGAGCCGGGCGCGAGGGCGGCGAGCGCGAAGGACGGCAGGTACGGATCGAGCGGCGCGACGCCGCCCGCCGGCGAAGCGGGGTTGACGCACAGGATCTGCAGCGAGGATGAGGCGCTGCGCGGCGTTGCGAGGAGGGGGACGCCTGCGTCGGAGGTCGTTCGACCGAATTGGCTGTTCACCGGCGGCTTGCTCGCGAAGCTCGAATAGGCGACGACACAGCCCGTCTCGCTGCGGGAGGTGCACGCAGGGATGTGCGCGAAGTCGCCGCCCACGGTCCCTCCCTTGGGGACGGTCACGTTGCCGCCGAGGACGAGGGCCGACACGAGTCGCTTCCGCAACGCGGCGTTGTCGTCGACCTCCTGCTTCAGCAGCCTGATCAGGATCGTCGCTCCCTGCGAGTGACCGACGAACACGATTCCCCGGCCATGGTTGTAGTGGGCGAGGTAGTTGCGGAACGCAGAGAGGACGCTCCGGTAGGCGAGGCGCGCATTGCCGAGCGTGATGCGGCTCGGGTGGTCGAGCGCGCCGAGAGTGATCTGCCGATAGACCGGCGCGTAGACGTTGCAGTCCTGCGAGAACCGTGACGCCTGGGTGACGGCGACGGCTGTCTCCTGGAGCCCGATCTGCAGGTTCGCGTTCACGGTGCGCTGGTTGCTGATGGTGGGATAGACGTAGAAGCAGTCGACCGGCGGGCTCGTCGCGGGCGCCGCCTGGACGACGTGTGTCGATCCCCCGCGCCCGACCACCGTCGTCGTGAGGCTCGTGAGGCAGGGATTGGCCCGCTCGCCGGGCCGGCAGAGCCACACGGTGCCGAAGCGGTCACGCGGGGCGCCGGCGGTCGTGCTCGTGGTCGTGGTCGGATGGCTCGTCCCTCCGCAGCCCGCGGTCGCGAGCAGGACGACGGCGATGAGGGCGAAGCGCGCGGTCACGGCCGCCGCGCCACGACGACGTACTCGCGGCTCTCATCGTCGACGGGGGTGCCGACGAAGTCGCCGTCGAGGCTTTCCAGCTCGAGCCCGGCGACGTCGAGCAGTCCGAGCCATTCGTTCTTGGTCGCCCACCAGAGCGAGCTCGTGACACCGGTGTCCAGCACGATGTCGACGCGGTTGTCGCCGACTGCGTAGCTGGAGCGTGTGCGGAACCGGGTGCTCCACGTGCGATCCGTCCAGGCGGACCGCGGTCGCGTGGTCGAAGGCGAAGGCGTTCCACGCGAAGCGCCCACCGGGAAGAAGCGAGGCGGCGACGCGCTCGAACGTCCGCCGGCGGTCGGCCCAGGTCGGCAAATGCAGTAGCGCGCGAAACGGGCAGTAGACGAGTGCGGCCGGCTCGTCGAGCTCGAGCTCGCGCATGTCGCCGAGACGCAGATCGAGGTCCACGTCCGCCCGTGCCGCTGCTGCGCGTGCCTGGTCGAGCATCGAGGGGGAGAGATCGATCCCGATCACGCGGCGTCCCACCGCCTCAGCGACCGGGACCGCGACACGGCCGTTGCCGACCGCGAGCTCGACGATCGGCCCGTCCGCCTCGCGGGCGAGCCGCACGTAGAACGGAACGTCGTCGGTCATGTCGGCGGACCACTCGTCGTAACGCTCGGACATGCGCTCGTCCCACGACATGCTTCGATGCTAGATGCAGCTAGATGCCCGACAGCCAGTCGCCGACGGCGGTGGCGAGCGCGACCAGATCGGTGCGAAGGCTGTGGTCGCCGCGCACCTGCACGACCGTGCGGGTCGGGGCGGGCGGCGGCATGCCGAACCGGTCGGTCGTGCCCTGGACGACGAGCACCGGCACCGTCACCGCGTCGAGCTCCGGCAGGCGGCTGGCGGCGGGCTCCTTCCCGGCGCGCGCGGGCGGCACGAGCGGGAACGCGAGGCAGAGGACGCCGATCGCGCCGACGGCCGACGCGGTACGGCATGCGACGCGCGCGCCGGAAGACCGTCCGCCCGTGACGAGCCGGAGGCGGCGCAGCTCGTTGCCGCGCGAGGTGCCGGGTGACCGCGATCCAGGCGGCGTCGAGCTGGTGCGCCGGCGCCGGGCTTCGCCGGCCCGCGACCCGATAGGGCTGCTCGACGAGCGCGACGGCGAAGCCCGCCGACCGCGCTGCGTCCGCTGCCGCCGTCAGGTCGCGTGCGCTGACTCCGCCGCCCGCCCCGTGGCCGAGTACGAGTGCGCCTCGCGGTTTCGCCGGCTTGGA
The DNA here is from genome assembly GCA_963774355.1 of uncultured Thermoleophilia bacterium. Taxonomy (GTDB): domain Bacteria; phylum Actinomycetota; class Thermoleophilia; order Gaiellales; family Gaiellaceae; genus PALSA-600. Next base: position 65,727 of record CAVZER010000011.1, read on the forward strand.
GACGTGCGCGGCCGCGAGGCCGTGCGGCGTCTCGATCTCGACCCGTTCAGAGGTGGTTATGCGCTCTGGGTGAGCTCGGCGACGTGGTGCCGTTCAGCCGTCGCCTTGCCCGTCGGCCGCCGGCGGCGCAGCTGTTCGCGCTTCAAGCGACCATCCCGGATCGCCTCGTCGAGCCGCTTCGCGGCCGACGTCAGTGAGGTCCTTGGTGCCATGTTCGGTTCCTTTCGAGACTCGAAGCAGACGTCCAACGATTTCACTTGCGCGTGCAGCGAGAGTCTACGTCAAGGCGGATGCAAACACAGCCTGCTCCGTGAGGATCCAGAGACGACGCCTCCGTCTACCTCGGCCGGGCCATCCTGGTACACCCTCCGGGTACGCTGATCACGCTACGAGACGTAGTGCGGCTGCTCCGGCAAGCCCGCGACGTCCTGAAGAAGGCGACCGGAAGGGGCCCCGCATGACCGATCATTCCACCTTCGACGTCGATGCCTTCCTCGCGGCGACCGACTTGAACAGCGATCATCGGGACGTAGTGAAGCGGCTCTTCGCGGTTCCCCCGAGCGAGAACATCGAGTGGCGCCAGGTGCGGTCGCTCCTCGACGCGCTGGGAGCGGTCACGGAGGAACACAACGGCAAGCTCAAGGTCGAGCTCGGCGGCCAGGTCGAGGTGCTGACGCCTCCTCGGCACAAGGACGTCGACCGCCAGCTGATCGTTGACCTGCGGCGGATGTTGTCGCGCGCAACCGACGTGTTCGTGCGGCCCTCCCAGCTCTGAGCATGAGCGCGCCGACTCCGCAGCGCCCGGCGACGCCGCGACGGCCGCGGATCCGCATCGGCTGGTGGCTGGCGTGGGTCGTCGGGCTGCTCGTCATCAACTTCTGGATCGGCTCGCGGGCGACGCGGGCGCCGGCGCGGGTGCGGGTCCCGTACAGCCCGTTCTTCCTCCAGCAGGTGCGGGCCGAGCACGTCCTCGCCATCACGTCCAAGGGCACGACGGTGCAGGGGACGTTCTCGGTGCCCGAGAGCTATTCCGGCTCGAAGCCGACCACCCGTTTCAAGACCGAGATCCCGACGTTCGCCGACACGGATGCGCTGTCGCAGCTCCTGCAGCGCAAGAACGTCATCGTCAACGCCGAGCCGCTCCAGACCGGCGCGCCGTGGTGGGAGACCTTGCTCGTCGGCTTCGGGCCGACGATCCTGCTCGTGGGGCTGATCGTGTACGCGACGCGGCGGGCCGGCGGGATGCAGAACGTCCTCGGCCAGTTCGGCCGGTCGCGGGCGCGCCGCTACGAGCCCTCGGGCGACCGGGTCACGTTCGCCGACGTGGCCGGGATCGACGAGGCGAAGCAGGAGCTGAGCGAGGTGGTCGATTTCCTGCGCGATGCGGAGAAGTACCGGCGGCTCGGCGCGCGGATCCCGCACGGCGTGCTGCTGTCCGGTCCGCCCGGGACCGGCAAGACGTTGCTCGCCCGCGCCGTCGCCGGCGAGGCGAACGCGCCGTTCTTCTCGATGGCGGCGTCGGAGTTCGTCGAGGCGATCGTCGGCGTCGGCGCCTCACGCGTGCGCGATCTCTTCGTTCAGGCCAAGGCGGCCGCCCCGGCGATCATCTTCATCGACGAGCTCGACGCGATCGGTCGCTCGCGTACCTCCGGCGTCGGCGGGTTCAGCGGCGGCAACGACGAGCGCGAGCAGACGCTGAACCAGATCCTCACCGAGATGGACGGCTTCGACTCGTCGACCGGCGTGATCGTGATCGGAGCGACGAACCGTCCCGACGTGCTCGACGCTGCACTGCTGCGACCCGGGCGGTTCGACCGGCGCGTCGCGGTGCAGCCGCCCGACCGCAACGGACGCGAGGCGATTCTCCGTGTGCACACCCGCGGCGTCCCGCTCGCGGACGACGTCGACCTGGGTGGGATCGCGTCGACGACGCCGGGCATGGTGGGTGCCGACCTCGCCAACCTCGTCAACGAGGCTGCGCTGCTTGCTGCGCGGCGCGGGCACGAGCAGGTCCAGGAGTCCGACTTCACCGACGCGCTCGAGCGGATCGTGCTCGGCGCCGAGCGGCAGGTGATGATGAGCCCGGCCGACAAGCGCCGGACCGCCTATCACGAAGGCGGTCACGCGATCGTCGGCATGCTCACCGAGGGCGCCGACCCGGTGCGCAAGATCTCGATCATCCCGCGCGGCTTCGCGCTCGGCGTCACGTTCTCCGCTCCCGATGCAGACCGGTTCAACTACTCCGAGCGCGAGCTGCGGGCGAAGATCATGGTCGCGCTCGGCGGTCGCGCGGCCGAGGAGGTCGTCTACGACGACCTCACGACGGGCGCCGAGTCGGACATCCAGCAGCTCACGCAGATCGCGCGCCAGATGGTCGGGCGGTGGGGGATGAGCGACGCGATCGGAACCGTGGCAGTACTGCCCGCCGACGGCCAGGGACCGGTGTTCCCGGGCGCCTCGGAGGTCTCTGAGGAGACGCAGCAACTGATCGACGAGGAGGTGCGCCGGCTCGTCGCGGCCGCGCACGAGGACGTCGTCGCCCTGCTCCACGCGAACCGGGACAAGCTCGACGGGCTCGTCGAGAAGCTGCTCGAGCACGAGACGCTCGACGAGATCGACGCGTACGCAGCGGCCGGAATCACGCGCTCGCCCGATGCGCAACGACCGATCGCAGCGGCATAGTCAACGGCACCGTCGTAGGACTGTGGCCGGGTTTGTCGAACCGCATGCCGGAGTCAAGAACAACCGGAAGGTCGGAGGTGGAGGCGTGAAACAACCGATGGCAGGCTGGATCGGCTTCGCGGCTGTCGTGATGCTGATCATCGGAATGTTGGATTTCTTCGAAGGATTGATCGCCGTCATTCGCGGTCAATACTTCGTGATCCACGGCAACCAGTTGATCGTGTTCGACACGACGACGTGGGGCTGGATCACGATGATCTGGGGCGTCGTGCTGGTGCTCGTGGGACTCGCCCTGTGGAGCGGGTCTTCATGGGCGAGATGGGTCACGATCGTGGTCGTGGCCCTGAACATCCTCGGCCAGCTCGGCTGGCTGGGCTCGAGCGGCTATCCGCTCTGGACGCTCGTGATCATGGCCCTGAACATCATCGTCCTCTACGCGCTGACGGCGCGGTGGGAGGGCTACTCCGAACGAGCGGCGGTCTGACGCTCGGATGATCTGCGGAGGGCGGGTGCCGGTTCGGCCCGCCCTCCGTCACATCTCGTCGCGAACGAGCGTGATCAGCCGGTCGAGGATGCGCGCCCCGTCCGCCCGGATCCCGTCGTGCTCGTACTCGTCCGTGAGCCAGCGACGAAGGTTGCCGACGCGGCCGGCCGTCTCCTCGGAGAGGTCGCGGTCGACGAACATGTCGTTCCCGTAGACGATCGCTGCGACCGGAACCTCGTTGGCGGCGAGCCGGGTCTCGTCGTAGAGCCGGGGCCATGGATGCTGCGCGAGCACCTCGGCGGCTTCGCGCAGCGGACGGAGAGCGGCATAGTCCTCGAACATCCACGGATAGACGTGCTCACCCGTGAAGAGCTCGACGTCGTCGAAGTCGCTCGGCATGGTGCGCTCGGCCGACCAGCCGGTGACGCAACCGTCCGCGTAACACGACTCGTGCACCGCGGCGAAGAGCGGGTTGCGCGCGAAGTCGCTGCCGCTGTACACGTCGTGCAGGAAGGCAGGCGAGTCGGCGGGAAGCTCGAGGATCCCGTGCAGCCGCTCCGCGCCGTCGCTCATCCCGAGCATCAGCCCGAGCTGGCGGAAGCGGCGTGACGTCAGCTGCTCGCCCGTCGGCAGGGTGATCCCCTCGTCGGCGATGCGGCGGTGGACGGCGCGAACGCGCTCCCGGTCGTCCGGGTAGCGCTCGTAGTAGCGGCGGCACCGTTCGCGCACGTGGGAGTAGGTACGCGCATAGACGTCGTCCGTCGGGCGGCCGATCGGCGGCAGGCCCCCGCAGATGAACGCCTCGCGCAGCGAACCGGGGAACGCCGACAGATAGGCGAGGACGCAGAAGCCGCCGAAGCTCTGTCCCATCGCCGACCACTGCTCGGCGCCGAGCGCGCGACGAACGAGCTCCGCGTCGCGCACGATGGCGTCGGCGCGGAAGTGCGTCAGGTACTCCGCCTGCTCGTCGGGCCGCAGCCCTTCGAGGCGCCCGACCGGCCTCGAGCGGCCGGTGCCACGCTGGTCGAGCATGAGCACGCGGTACTCCCGCAGCGCGCGGTGGAGCCACTCCGCCGGCGCCGGAGCGCTCAAAGGCCGTGGCGCCTCGAACCCCGGTCCACCCTGGAAGAAGACGAGCAGCGGGAAGGTCTCGGCACCGGGGGCAGCGCCGATCAGCTCCCGGGCGAACAGCGTGATCTGCTCGCCGTCGACCGTTCCGTGGTCGAGCGGTGCGGACAGCTCGTGCTCGATCAGCGTCAAGCCCGGGATGCGGCGGCGGATCGCGGCAGCGGACGAGGTACGGGGCACGCGCCGATTATGGCGCGGGCGACCGCGCGTCTTGGCCGGGTACGGTCACGCCGATTAGGCTCAGGGCGAGCTCGCCGCTCCCGGCGGGCACAGAAGAGGAGCGTTCGGATGACGACAGCGACGGGCGCAGTGAGCGCCTTCCCCAGCCCGTTCTCGATCGAGACGCCGCCGGGGTGCGAGGGCTGGCAGGAGCTCTACCCGTACTACACCCTCTTCACCGAGGAGCGCCGCGAGATCGACGAGGGACGGCTGTGGTTCTGGAACTCGATGCATTTCCCGATGCCGATGCCGGCGTTCGACATCGTCTCGATCGACGGCCCGTATTACGCGGTCGGCGCCTGGCAGAACCGTGCGTTCGCCGTGCCGCCGGCGATGGGCGTCGACTACCGGATCGTCAACGGCTACGTGTACATCACCGTCAACCCCGTCACCGACCCGGCGAAGATCGGCGAGCGCGCCGAGTACTTCCAGCGCCGCGCCGGCCACTACTTTGCGAACTGGGACGAGCTGTACGCGGGCTGGCGGACGAAGATGGAGAACCTGATCGCGGAGCTCCACGCGATCGAGGTGTCCGACCTGCCGGAGTACGAGCCGGACGAGCTCGTCTTCGAGAACGACCGCGTCGCGAGCTACGTCCCGCTGCTCGAGGGCTACCAGCGCACCCTGCGGCTCGGCGAGCTGATGTGGCATCACCACTTCGAGTTCCTGCTCCTCGGCTACGGCGCCTACCTGACGTTCTCCGAGTTCTGTCGCGCGCAGCTGCCCGACATCCCCGAGCAGCACATCGCGCAGATGATCGCCGGGATCGACGTCCTCCTCTTCCGGCCCGACGCCGAGCTGCGGCGGCTTGCCCGTCTCGCGGTCGAGACGGGGCTCGCCGGGGCGTTCGTCCAGGGGCGGACCCCGGGCGAGATCGAGAGCGAGCTCGAGGGCAGCGAGGCGGGCCGTGCATGGCTCGCCGAGCTCGAGCAGGTCGAAGGACCCGTGGTTCAACATGGCGACGGGCGACGGCCTGTACCACTACTACCGCAGCTGGCTCGACGACCCGACGATCCCCTACGCGTCGCTCGTCGGCCACGTCGCTGCGCTCGTCGCCGGTGAGAACGTCGAGCGCCCGATCGAGCGGCTGCGTGCGGATCGCGACCGCCTCGCCGAGGGTTACGCCGAGCTGTTGCCGGAGGACGCCAAGGCGCCGTTCGCGGAGCTGCTCGCGCTCTCGCGCACCGTGTTCCCGTACGTCGAGGAGCACAAGTTCTACTGCGACTACTGGTTCCTGACGAGCTACTACAACAAGGTGCGCGAGTTCGGCGCCGTGCTGGCGAACCACGGCTGGCTGGCGGACGGCGAGGACGTGTTCCAGCTCGGCCGGCACGAGGTGATGTCGGCGCTCGAGGAGCTGTGCCTGATGTGGGCGACCGGCGGCCCGCCGCTCGGCCCCGAGCACTGGCCGCCGATCGTCGAGCGCCGCCGCGAGCTGCTCGCGCGCCTCGAGGAGTGGACGCCGCCGCCGGCGCTCGGCGCGATGCCCGAGTCGGTGAACGACCCGATGGCGGTGATGCTGTGGGGCGTGACGCCGCAACGGCTCCAGGAGTGGGCGGCGTCGCTCGAGGGCGCGCCGCGCCGCCTGCAGGGCGCCGCCGCTTCGGCCGGAACGGTCGAGGGGCGTGCGCGAGTGCTGAACGACCCGACCCAGCTCGGCGCGATCCAGGACGGCGAGATCCTCGTGTGCACGATCACCTCGCCTGCCTGGGCGCCGATCTTCCCCAAGATCAAGGCGACGGTCACGGACATCGGCGGCGTGATGTCGCACGCCGCGATCGTGTCGCGGGAGTACGGCAAGCCGGCAGTGGTCGGTACGGGCCGCGCGACGGCCGTCATCAAGACGGGACAGCTGCTGCGGGTGGACGGTGCGAGCGGGGTGGTCGAGATCCTCGACGAGGCGACCTGAGTGCACGCGGCGACCGTGCCGCTCGCCGAGCTCAGGTCGCGTGACGAGGAGCGCTTCGGCGGCAAGAGCGCCGCGCTCGGCGAGTTGCTCGCCGGCGGGATTCCGGTTCCCGGCGGGTTCGCGATCTCAGTCGGCCGCCTACGAGGCGTTCCTCGGCGAGGCCGGCCTCGCCGAGTCGATCGACCGCGCGCTCGCCGGGCTCGACGCGGATGACCTCGCCGCGGTCCAGGCCGTCTCGGCCGAGCTGACGACGGCGATCGAGGCCGCCGAGCTGCCGGAGGCGCTTGCGTCGCGAGCTCTTCGAGCGCTACGCGGAGGTCGCGGGCGAGTCGGGGGACGGCGACCCGCCCGTGGCGGTGCGCTCGAGCGCGCTCGGCGAGGACAGCGCCGAGGCGACGTTCGCCGGCCAGCAGGAGACGTATCTGTGGGTGCGCGGGCCCGAGCAGCTGTGCAGCGCCGTGCGGCGCTGCTGGGCGAGCCTGCACAGCCCGCCGGCGATCACCTATCGCGCGCGGCTCGGCGGCAGCGCGCGCGCCGCGGCCATGGGCGTCGCAGTGCAGCGCATGGTCGACGCCGAGGTCGCCGGCGTCCTGTTCACCTGCAACCCGGTCAGCGGAGACCCGAGCGTCGTCGCGATCGACGCGAGCTGGGGTCTCGGGCTGGCCGTCGTCGGCGGCGAGGTCACTCCCGACGAGTGGCTCGTCAGCAAGGTGACAGGCGAGGTCGTCCGCCGGTCGGTCAACGCGAAGCTGGTCGAGTACAGGGCCGATCCGAGCGGAGCCGGAACGATGCGCCTGGACGTGACCGCGGAACGAGTCGACGTCCCGTGCCTGGACGACGCGCAGCTTGCGGCGCTGGTGCGCGTGGCGCGTGACGTGGAACGCCACTTCGGCACGCACCAGGACGTGGAGTGGGCGATCGACCGCGCCGGGACGACCTACGTGCTGCAGGCGCGACCGGTGACCGCTGTCGCTCCGCGTGCGTCCGGGCCGACGGGCGATTCGGCGCTCGCGATGGTGATGTCGACGCTCGGCGTGAAGCCCCAGGCCGGGAGCGGCGCGTGAGCCTCGACGACGACGACGTTCGCGAGATCCTCCGCCTGATCGACGAGTCGGAGCTCGACGAGCTGCGGATCGACACGCCCGAGCTCCAGCTGCACGTCCGCCGCGGTACGCAGCCGCCGGACGGCGAGACGGAGTCGCCGGCCGACGCTCCCGCGTCGACGGAGCTCCACTCGATCGAGAGCCCGATGCTCGGCATCTTCTACCGCGCGCCGGCTCCCGGCGCCACACCGTACGTGGACGTCGGTGCGCCGGTCGAGCCGGACACGGTCGTGTGCCTGATCGAGGTGATGAAGATGATGAACTCGATCGTCGCGGGCGTCTCGGGCACGATCGTCGAGGTCTGCAGCGAGAACGCCGAGCTCGTCGAGCACGGGCAGCCGCTCTTCCGGGTTGACGTCGAATGACGACGATCGAGATTGTCGACACGACGACGCGTGACGCCAACCAGAGCCTGTGGGGCGCGACCGGCCTGACGACGCCCGATGTCGTGTCGATCGCGCCCACGCTCGATCGCGTCGGCCACCGGGCGCTCGACTTCACCTCGAGCACGCACATGGCGGTCTCGGTCCGCTTCCACCACGAGGACCCCTGGGAGCGAATCCGGCTGACGAGCGCCGCGATGCCGAACACGCTGCTGACGTTCCTCACCACCGGAATGCGCTTCATCTCGTGGGAGCCGGCGGAGGAGGACGTGATCCGGCTCGCGCTGCGCCTGGTGATGCGAAACGGCATCCGGCGCGTACAGATCGCCGATCCGATGAACGACCCACGTGCACTCGAGGAGAGCGCCCGGCTCGCGAAGCAGGAAGGCGCGGAGGAGGTCGTGATCGGGCTCACCTATTCGATGAGCGAGGTACACGACGACCGGCACTACGCAACCCGCGCTGCTGCGATCGCCGCGATGCCCGATGTCGACCGCCTCTACCTGAAGGACCCCGGCGGGCTGCTGACCGTCGACCGCCTGCGCGAGCTCGCGCCGCTCTTCCTCGATGCGTTCGCCGGCCGCCCGGTGGAGCTCCACAGCCACTGCACGATCGGCCTCGCCCCCCTCGTCTACGTCGAGGGCGCTCAGCTCGGGTTCGGCACGCTTCACACCGCCGTCGCGCCGCTCGCGAACGGCACGTCGCAGCCGTCGACCGAGTCGACGCTGCGCAACCTCGAGGCGTCCGGCTTCGCGCACAACCTCGATCCCGACGCGCTCGCCGCGGTGTCGGCGCACTTCCGCCGGCTCGCGACGGAGAAAGGGCTTCCGCTGGGCGTTCCCGCGGAGTACGACGCGGGCTACTACCACCACCAGCTCCCAGGCGGCGTCGTCACGACCATGCGGCGGCAGCTCGAGGAGATGCGCCGCCCGGAGCTCTTCGACGAATCGATCGAGGAGATCGGCCGCGTGCGCGCCGACTTCGGCTACCCGATCGTCGTCACGCCCTACGCGCAGTTCCTCGTCACCCAGGCGGTGATGAACGTGATGGCGCTGCACCGCGGCGCCGAGCGCTACGCCGACGTTCCGGACGAGATCATCCGCTACTTCCTGGGCCACTTCGGCGAGCCGCCGGCTCCGCCCGCCCAGGAAGTCGCCGACCGTGTGCTGTCGCTTCCTCGCGCTGCCGAGCTCCGCCGCGTCCGGCCGCTTTCCCTCGACGGGGCGCGCGTCCGCTTCGGTGACGAGATCTCGGACGAAGAGCTGCTCCTCCGGTTGACGATGCCGGCGGAGCAGGTCGACGCCATGACGAGCGGCGCGCCCGCCGCAGCGCCGCCGGGCAGGCGCAGCCCGCTCGTGACGCTGCTGCGCGAGCTCGACCGGAGGCCCGACGTCACCTACCTCAACCTCACCAAGGGCGAGACGACCGTGTTGTGGCGTCGCGGATGACGCGGCTCGCCGACGCGAAGGGCTTCGTGCTCGACCTCGACGGGACGTTGATCCAGCGGACGCGGGCGGGGCACGAGCCGATTGCGGGTGCGCGTGAGCTGCTCGCGGCGATCCGCGGCTCGGGCAGGCCGTTCGTGATCTTCACGAACGCGAGTCACGTCGCGCCCAGCGTGCTTGCTGCCGAGCTCCGTGACGGGGGCCTCGACGTGCGCGACGAGGAGGTGCTCACGCCGGTCTGTTGCGCCATCTCGCTCCTGCGCCGCAGCGACCCGGATGCCGGCGTGCTCGCGTTCTGCACCCCTGCGACTCACGAGCGGCTGGCGGATGCAGGCATTCGTCTCGTCGACGCCGCGGACCGGTTCGATGTGGTGTTCGTCGCCCATCCGGTCGATGTCGACTTTCCGGCGCTCGAGCACGCGGCGCGTGCGATCACGAAGGGCGCGAAGCTCCTGACCGCGAGCTACGTGGCGGCCTACTCGGGCGCGAACGGCCCGATCTTCAGCCGGGGCGCGATGGTGACGGCGGCGCTCGCGAAGGTGACGGGCGCCCGGCCGACGATCGTCGGCAAGCCGTCACGCGCGGCCGTGCGCGAGGTCGTCGGTCGCCTCGGCCTTGCGTCTCGTGAGCTCGCGGTGATCGGCGACGACGTCGCGCTCGACATCGCGCTCGGAAACCTTGGTGGTTCGCACACCGTGCTCGTCCAGACAGGAATCAGCGGCGCGAGACCGCTGGGGAGGCTCCCGGCCGTGCAACGGCCTGCCGAATCGGTTGCGAGCATCGGTGAGCTGCTCTCGCTGCTCTAGCCCTCCTAGCCGGGAAGGTCGAGCAGCACCTTGCCGACGGCGCCGTCTTCGACGGCGTCGTGCGCAGCTTCGATCTCGGCGAGTGGGAAACGGGTCGCCGGCAGCGGCGTCAGCGCCCCTGCGCGCAGGGCTGCATCGATGTCGCGGACGGCGGCCTGCTTCGCCTCCTCCGGCATCGAGTAGACGAGCACGAAACGCACGACGACGTTGTTCACCATCAGCTCGCGGCCGAGCACGACCGGCTCGGGCCGCACGGCGTAGCTCGCGATGGCGCCGTTCGCTGCGGCGACCTTCGTGTCGACGTCGAAGTTGGCTGCGACGTCGACGTCGACGACGCGCGCGACACCGTCGGGGGCCCATGCGCGAACGGCGGCGGCGACGTCGTCGCTCCGGTAGTTGACGACGAGCTCGGCTCCGGCGGCGGCGGCGAGGCGCGCCTTCTCCTGCGAGCTGACCGTCGCGGCGATGCGCGCGCCTGCGAAGCGGGCGAGCTCGATCGCCGCGTGGCCGACCGCGCCGGCACCGCCGTGGACGAGCACCGCAGAGCCCGAGATCGGACCGTCGGCGAGCAGGCAGCGATGCGCAGTCATCGCGGGAATGCCGAGACCCGCCGCCTGGTCGAACGAGATCTCGTCGGGAAGCGCGACGGCCCGGCTCGCGTCGATCGCGATCCACTGGGCGGCTGTTCCTTCGGCACGCTGCCACTGGCCTTCGAACAACCAGACCCGCTCGCCCACGCGCTTCGAGTCGACGCCTTCGCCGACGGCGACGATCTCGCCTGCGCCGTCCTGGCCAGGGATCACGAAGCCGTGACCCTCGGTTGTTCCCCCGCGGCGCCGCGATTTCCAGTCGGACGGGTTGACGCCCGCGACGGCGATGCGGACGAGCACCTCGCCGGCGCCCGGCTGCGGCCGCGGCAGCTCGGCGACTTCGAGCCTTCCCGCGTCGGGCCCCGCCGTCGCATAGCGGACGGCGAGCATCGTCTCCCCGGCCATGGCGGTCACGATACGCGAGGCTTGCGGGTGGTTCTCGGCCAGCGCCTCGCCGAAACGCGGCCGTGGTCGTTCCTGCTCGACGCGCTACAGTCCCGCGGATGAAAACGGCCTCGACCGCTCTGCTTCGCCGGTTTGCGCTTCCTGTCGCGGCTCTGCTCGGCGTGAGCGCGCTCGTCGTGGCGCCGGCGACCGCGAGCCGGCGAGCCGTACAGCTCGATCCGTGCTCGGCAGTCTCGGCGGGTGCGGTGAATGCCGCGTTCGGCGCCTCGTCCGACACGCCGGAGTACGGGACGCCCGGATCGCAGAAGAGCCACGGAGCGACCGCGAAGAACTGCTCGTGGACGTACGCGGCGGCCCGGCTGGTCGTCTCTGTGGCGCCGAAGACCTTCAAGTCTCCCGCGTGGCCGTCGGGGACGTCGCTGCGCAAGGCGTCGGGACTGGGCGTCGGCGCGAAGCTGGCCACCAACACCAGGCCCGGCACCACGTTCATCGCGGTGACCTTCACCAAGGGCGCCCACTGGGGCGAGGTGTGGGTGAGCGGTGGCACAGGCTCCGCCAGCGTGCTGAAGCTGGCGCGGCTCTTGTACGCCAAGCTCTAGCGTGCCGTAGTGTCGGGCGGTGCGGACGCCCGTCTGTGACGCCGACATCGAGCGCTGATGGACACGAACCGGCATTCCGGTCGCGTCGCGCTTGTCACGGGCGCGGCTTCGGGCATCGGCCGTGCCTCCTTCCTGCGTCTTGCTCAGGAGGGGGCGACCGTCATCGGTTGTGACGTCGACGAGCGGGGCTTGGACGAGGCGGCTGCCTCGCTCGACCGGCGTTGCGATGTGATTCTCGGCGACCTCCTGCAGGCCGAGCAGATCGAGTCGATCGTGCGTCGCGTGCTCGACCTGCACGGCCGCATCGACATCCTCGCGAACGTGGCAGGCGTGTCGGACGGATTCGTGCCGCTCCACGAGCTGTCCGACGACGAGTGGCACCGGGTCCTCGGCGTGAACTTGACTGCGGCGATGTTGCTGTGCCGCGAGGCGCTCCCGCACATGCGCGCAGCCGGAGGTGGCGCGATCGTCAACGTCGCGTCGATCGCCTCACTCGGCGGCAACGGTGGCGTCGCGTACTGCGTCTCCAAGCACGGGCTGCTCGGTCTCTCGAAGTCGATCGCATGGATGTATCGCGACGAGGGGATCCGCTGCAACGTCGTCTGCCCGGGGCGAGTCGAGACAAACATCCGCGCGAGCGCCCCTGGCATCAGCGAGTGGGGCTACGAACGCCAGGCGTCGTTCCTAAAGCTCGCCGAGCGCGTCGCGCAGCCGGACGAGGTCGCCACGCTCATCTCCTGGCTCGCGAGCGCGGAGGCCTCGAACATGAACGGCGCGGTGGTGTCGACGGACGGCGGCTGGCGAGCGCCGTGAGGCGCCTGCTCCCCGGGTCGGAGAGCTCGGATCAACCCGTGCGTGCGCCCCCGGCAGCAAGCCGCGGGGGTACGGTCAGACTGCCAGGTCGGCTTGCCCGACAGTGCGCGTCGGCCGCACGCGAACGACGATCTCGCCGGGAGCGCTGTTTCGCTGTCCAAATTCCTGTGCGCGCTCCTTGCCCATGTAACGCTCGGCGATCCGCGTTGCGCACAGTTGAAGTTCTGCAGGATCCTCAGACAGCTCGGCGACGCCGTCGACCCGCACAAATGCGAACGGCGGCCGGTCATCCTCAACGCAGACAGACACCCTCGGGTCGCGTTCGAGCGCGCGTCCCTTGACCGTGCGCTTGCCGGTCGTGAACAGGATCGTTCCGTCGCCCTCGACCAGGAACCAGACCGGCGTAACCAGCGGTGATCCGTCCTTGCGTATGACCGCGAGCTTTGCCGTACGGGTGCCTTCCATGAGGAACGCCCTGATCTGTTCACCGTCGAGCGCACGCAAGAACAGCAACGTATCGAGACGGTGTGGCCCCCCGTCAAGGGCCTAGGCTGCACGACCTAGCGTTCCGAGAGGAGAAGCAGATGGCTGCGTTCATCATCACCCGTATTCAGACCGGCGACTACGACCGGTGGCGACCGATGTTCGACCAGGACTTGCCGCGTGCCCGAGAGAAGGCGCTGGTTCAGCGTGTGCTGCGTAGTGTCGACGATGCGAACGAGGTCTTCATCTACCTCGAGTACGGCAGTCTCGAGGACGCGAACGAAGGTCGTGAGCGTCTTGTGTCGTCGGGGGTGCTGGATCGGTTCGAAGACAAGCATGGCCCGAACGTGCTCGTCGACGCCGGGTGACGGTCGTTCGCTAGCGACAGTGTGTCGGTTTCTCTGTCCCTCTCCGGGGGAACGTCCGGTTCGAGTCAGATCTCACCCTGCGATCGCGCAGGAGCGCATCCTACGGGCGCGGGCCGCGTTCGATACGACCGAAAAGGAGTTGGTGCTGCTGTGAGCTATCGGGTTGCGACCATCGACGAACTGCAGGACATCGCCTACCGGCAGGACACGCACATGCGGCCTGTGCGACACCACCTCGGGATCACCGCGTTCGGGACGAACGCGTGGACCGCCGCCAACGAGGGCGACCGGCTCATGCCCGAGCACCAGGAAGACGAGGGCAATGAGGAGCTCTACGTCGTCCTCCGTGGCCGGGCGCGGTTCGAGATCGACGGCGACACCGTGAACGCGCCCGAAGGCACGCTCGTCTTCGTTCGGCCCGAGGGAAACCGGACCGCTTTTGCGGAGGAGCCGGGGACGACGGTGATTGCGATCGGCAGCAAGGTCGGGCAGTCGTACGAGGCCGCCGGCTGGGAGGTCTGGGCCGAGTTCCATCCCGCTTACGAGGCCGGCGACTACGACGCAGTGATCGACCGCGCCCGAGAGCCACTGGAGGCGAGTGGGTACGCGGCGCCGCTCTACAACCTCGCTTGCTGCGAGGCACTGGCCGGGCGCAAGGAGGACGCAATCGGTCACCTTCGCGTCGCCTTCGAGCAGCGGCCGAGCCTCCGTGACCTCGCGAGCGAGGACACCGACCTCGACCCGCTCCGGGGCGAGGCGGCGTTTCGCGAGCTGGTCGGCTAGCGGAGACCTGCGGGCGCATGGGCGTCCTCGGTATCAATCACCTCGCCTTTCGCACACCTGACCCGGATCTTCTGCGGCGCTTCTACCTCGAGCTGACCGGCGCCGAGGAGATCGAGGGTGACCACCGGCCGCTCCGGCTCGGCCAGACGCTTCTCGTCTTCTTTCCGTCGAAGGCGCCCGGGGCGGCCGCCGATCCTGACGAGATCGCATTCGACGTCGATGGCCCAGGCTTCGCGGATGTGCTCGACCGCGCAAACCGCCTGGGATGCGCCATCCGCGGCCCGCTCGAGCACACGCCTTGGTCTCGAGGCTTCTACCTCAGCGACCCCGACGGACGCCGCCTCGAATTCACGCACGACGACCGCGGCGTCTACTGGCGCGAGTAGCGCAAGCCCGCTCGCCAGCTCACGTGATCTACACGGCCGGTTCGAGTATCTCGGCCTGTTCGGTCTCGGGCGGGTAACCGTAGGCGAAGACGAGCAAATCCTCGTCGCCGTGGTTGACCGTCTGAAGCGGTGTGCCCGGTTCGACGTGGATCAGCCCACCCTTCGACAAGTCGTGTCGTTCCGGCGGGTCACCTAGGTACATCGACAACGTACCGGCGAGGACGACGAAGGTCTCCTCCTGGAATCTGTGCCGATGCCGGCGACCTTTCGCCCCTGGCTCGAAGCGCCACACGTTGGCCCGCGTGTGCCGAACACCCGCAAGGTCGCTCAGTTCGGCGACGTGGCGCGGTGCTTCACCGGGCTCGTGCGGTCGCGTGGTCCAGTGAAGAGTGTCGGGGTGAACGACGTGAAAGCCCACGGACGGCCACTGTAGTCCGCGCTGACAAAGAAGCTGCGACCAGAACTCAGCCTGTGGAGCCTGCCGCCTACCATTGCCGCCCGTTCGTCTACTCGCCGGGGAGCAACGAGAAGATCGTCTTATCGACTCTGCGTCCGTCGGACTTCGGCATCGAGCGAATGATGCCTTCGCGTGTGAACCCTGCCCGCTCGAGAACGCGCTCGGACTGGACGTTGCCGACCTCGACATACGCCGCTACACGGTGGACGCCGAGCGTGAACGCAAACTCAGCGAGCGTCCGCGCGACCTTCGTTGCGATTCCGCGACCGCGTGCCCGCGGAAGAAGCCAGTAGCCGATCTCGATGACACTTCGCTTGGCATCGAGGTGGTGGAGGGTTCCGCCCCCGAAGATCACGCCGCTCTCAGCGTCGGCGACGACGAGCCGGACGAGCGAAGGCGAGCGCGGGAGTCGCGTCGCAAGCTCATCCCGGCTGAACGGAATGTTGTCCGCCTCGCTCAGCTCGCCATCGGTAAAGGCGGCCGCGAGCCCTTGCAGATCCTCGAATGTCGGCAAACGCAGCACGAGATTGTCGAAGCGCAAGCCTTCCTCCGGGAAGGAGAGCCGCAGCGTCTGCTCGCCGAATCCCGGCGAGCTGCTCGGACCGGCCGTGCTCACCAGCGCCCATCCTCGCAGTTCCGACGGCCACGGACACTCCGGCTATCCCGCCCGAAACTCCGCGACCTCTGGCAGTTCGCAGCAGCCCGGTAGTGTCCTATCCACGGGCGGCCGAGCAGCGGACGGGAAGGACTGAGCGATGAGCGAGAAGAGTTTCGCCGCAGAGCTGAAGGTCATCCTGGCCGCCGGGACCTTCGCCGACCTGGCCAGGGTTGCCGAGCCGTCTTTACGGCGATGGCGCGCGGATCCGTCGTACGCCCGGCCGGCGGAGGCGTTCGAGGCGCTCCCAAAGATCGTCCGGAAGCGGTTTGCCAAGCTCAAGGTCTTCGACTCGGCAGCCTTGATCCTCGCGGTCGCGTCAGTAGGCGGACGAAGGGTGCGGCAATGGTTGCGATCATCCGGGTGAAGCGTCCTTCTGGCGTCAGTCGAGCGCGGTAAGGCGGCGCCGTACCTGCGCGCCGCCTTACCGTTGTTCGGTTGCTTTTAGGTGACGACGATGCCCGAAGGAGTTGCTCCGGTCGGGCCGGCTGCTGAGGAGAGTGGGGTGAGGGTCCCGCCGTCGACCGAGAAGCCGGTTACTGAGTTTGTTCCCGATTCGACGACCCAGAGGGTCGAGCCGTCAGGAGAGAGTCGGGCGTCTTCCGCGCCGGCGCCGATCGCGCCGGGCGGGGTGCTTTGGAGGAATGTGAGTGCCCCATTGGACGCAATCGAGTAGCTGGAGACCGTCGCAGAGGCAGTGTTGACGACGAAGAGGTACGCGCCGTCGCGGCTGATCTCGACCCAGCAGGATGCGATTCCGTCATTGCCGAACGGCGAGCCCCCGATCGGAGTGAGGGTGCCGTCGGCTGCGACGGTGAAGCTGGAGACGATGCCCGCGGCAGGACCATTCGTCGGCGGCGCGACATGCGCGTCCGAGACGAACAGCTGCGAGGGGTTCGTTGGACTGAACTCGCCGCCAAGTTGGCCCCACCCCTGGGTTGGGGAGAACCCCTGAGCGGCAAATGGGGAGCCGGCCGCGGCGGTTAGGAGTCCGTTGCTGCCGACGTTGAAGCTGTCGATTTCCGAGCTCAGGATGCGCGTCCCGACGAGTTTGCTGCCGTCGCGGTTGAAGAAGACGTCGCCGGGCTTGGAGTCGTTGGGCAGTACGTACGTCGAGCCCGGAAGCGCCCGGAGGTGACCGCCGGCGTTGAGCGTGAAGCCGGTGTAGTTGGTGTCGCCGGGGCTCACGCCTGGGCCGGCGTTCGCGACGTAGACAAGTCCGCCGGACACGGCGACGCTGACCGGGTCGACGCCGTTCGACGATACCGGCGATCCCTCCGCGATCTGCAGCGAGCCGTCGGGCTTGATCCGCAGCACCGAGACCTGATTGCTACCAGCGTCGACGGCGAGGAGATAGCGCCCGTTCGCGCTCAGCTGCAGCGAACCCTGCGAGGCGTCCGGCTGCCCTAAACCCGCTCCGCCGACCGCAAACGGTGAGCCGGGAAGCGGAGTCAGCGCTCCGTCGGCACGGCGGGCGAAGCCGGCGACCGTGTTCAGTGGCGCGGTGTTGTCATTGACGTAGAGGTACCCGACGACGCCTGATCCAGTTGGGCCGCCCTTCGAAGCAGCTGCACCGCCTGCGACAGCAACCGCGACCACGCTGACGAGCGCGACCAAGATCACGAAACGAACCTTGCTCATTCTCCACCCCCTGTAGACCGCCTGAGGCCGATTCCCCAGACGTACGCCATGCGGCAACAAGCGCCTCGCGACGCCTCACTCACCGATGAACGAGCTCATTGGACTCGGCTTACAGTGAGTTCGTTACGCGGGCGATCGGCCCGATTGGGCGAACGGGGGAGAGGAGCCGGCTTCGCCGGTCTGTCGGCTGCGTACACGTGCCTGATGCTCACATGGTTCGTGGTAGATTCGCCCATCGCATCGCGCTCGTGTGGACCACGACGGTCCGGGTCTCGTTGCCGGGCGTCGTCCACGACGAACGTTACGGCAAACACGGGGAGGGGTGAGTCGTGAGGAATTCCTTGGTTCTTGTCGTGGTAGCGGCCGTGGCGGTCGCCGTCGCGGCGACGATAGGACGCAGTGGCAGGCAGGCGCTGCCGTCACCGCG
Source organism: uncultured Thermoleophilia bacterium (assembly GCA_963774355.1). Lineage (GTDB taxonomy): Bacteria > Actinomycetota > Thermoleophilia > Gaiellales > Gaiellaceae > PALSA-600. The sequence goes on from CAVZER010000011.1 coordinate 83,493, forward strand.
GCCGACCGTAAGCGAGTACGCGCAGCTTTCGAGCAGCGCGACTCCGCCGACTGAGGCGCAGTGCTTCTCGGCGGGTCGGCGTTGCTTCACACCGCAGTCGATGACCGCGTCGTACAACGTGACGCCGCTGTATGCGGCCGGGAACAAGGGTCAGGGCAGGACGATCGCGATCGTTGACGCGTTCGGGAGCGACACGATCGCACATGACCTCCACGTCTTCGATCAGGCGTTCGGCGTGCAGGCGATGTGCGGAGAGGAGGCCGTGACCTGCGCGGCCGGAATGCCGACCTTCAGCCAGTTGGCGTTGCAGGGCTCACCTGCGACGAAGGCGCCGCCCGGACAGAGCAACGGCACCGGACTCCAGGACAAGGCCGGCTGGGCGCTCGAGGTATCGCTCGACGTGGAATGGGCGCATGCGACGGCGCCGAAGGCGAACATCCTGCTCGTGACGACGCCAACAGCGGAGACGCTGGGCGTGCAGGGCTTCCCGCAGATGATGGCCGCCGAGGACTACGTCGTTCAGAACCATCTCGCCGACGTGATCACGCAGAGCTTCGGCTCGGGCGAGGGGGCGTTCGGCAGCCCGCAGTCGCTGCTCAACCTGCGCTACGCGTTCGTGGACGCACAGGCGAACCACGTCAGCGTGTTCGCCTCGTCGGGCGACGGCGGCACCACCAACTCGATGAAGCAGCCGGTCAAGAACCCTCGGCTGATCCCTTATCCGAGCGTGCTCTGGCCCGCATCCGATCCGCTTGTGACGGCGGTCGGCGGCACCTATCTGTGCACGAATCCGACCACCGGTACGAGCGTCGACACGACCGATCCACCTGTCCGCTGCCAGCCGGGACTGAATCCGGGCTTGCAGCGTGAGACCGGCTGGGTCGACGCCGGCGGTGGCTACAGCACGATCTTCAGCCGGCCGAGCTACCAGAACACCCTCCCGCCGGGAAGCACCTACGTCGGCTCGTCCGTCGGTGCACCAGGGCCGAACACGAACATGCGCGGCGTCCCGGACATCGCCTACCAGGCATCCGCGACCACCGCGCCGCTCGTCTACATCACGCTGCCGCCGGACGGCCAGAGCGGCCTGATCTGCGGCAGCAGCCCCTGCAGTACCGGCTGGTACGCGGTCGGCGGCACCTCGGCCTCCTCCCCGCAGTGGGCCGGTCTGGCCGCGATCGCCGACCAGATTGCCGGACGCGACCTCGGCAACATCAACCCGGCGCTCTACCAGATCGCCAGCAACCCCGTGCAGTACGCGAGTGACTTCTTCGACGTGACTGCGAACTGCAACCAAACCACCAGCATCCCCGGCTACTGCGCCTCACCGGGGTGGGACGCGGTCACCGGCCTCGGTACGCCGAACGCGGCGAAGCTGATTCCGGACCTGATTGCAGCAACGCCGTAGCAGCACGACACCGTGGGAGGCCCGTCACGGCGGGCCTCCCACGGGTAGCCGGTTGGTTCGGAGAGCATGTCGAGTGCGGTTGGCTACTGCCGGTCGAGGAGGAGCGGTGGCTCACCACCTTTGAGCCAGACCGCAACCGTGACCGCCGAACACTCCTCTCGGTGGTGGTGTTCCCGAAAAACGAGCCTCGGCGTCCCGCGTTCACGCGGGCGTGAGCGACCGGAGAGCTAGTAGCCGAGCGGATGCTCGGGCGCGTCCCGCGGCCAGTCCGCGGGGTCGCACGAGCCGCTCTCGCACAGATCAATCTTGATGACCGGCACCGGTTCCACGATGCCCTCGCGCTCAAGCAGGTCGCACCACCAGAGGAATGCCATCTCGCGCGCAGCCGCTGCACACTCCTGCAGCGCCTCCAGTTGTGCCTCGCGAAGCTGCTCGGCGTTCACGCCCGAGGTCTACCTCGCTCCGATCGCCACTACTAGCCCTCGGACGGGGGATCCGAGGGCGAGGCTGTGCTCCTTTCACGACACGGCGAGCGCCTGGCCGGGTTCCGGCCAGGCGCTTTAACCGCCGATCGGTTTGAGGCAGGCCCTTACCGCTCGATGATCGTCGTGTTCGTCTCCCGGTCGCGGCCGAACCCGCCCCAACTCGACCAGAACACCAACGAGATGACCACTCCGATTGCGCCGACGACAAGCAGGATGATTCCGATCGTGTGCACGTTGAATGTGCCCGAAGAAGCGTGAACTGCGAACGCGAGAATTGCGCCAGCAGCGACCAAGAGAAGACTGACTGAGATACCCATGAAGGCTCCTTTATCTGAGGACACTGAATTGGAGTCCGTCGTCGAACTCGGCCACTCAGGCCGTATGCGGCTTCTCCTTCTGTCCCCCTCCAACATCGATAAACCTCACCACACCAAGTCTGTTCGATGCGTTCTTCTTCACAACGGTGCAGCTCCTGACCGTTTCGTCGCAGATCAAGAATCCGCTGACCACGGGCGGACGCATCGTCGACGTCTTCCTCGAGGTCTGGGTGGTTCTCGTGGTCGCCGGTTCGGCCGGCGCGATCGCGAGCTTCTTCCAGACCGGCGACTCGGAATAACCGTCTTGGCTTCGCCGCGGCCGCGGCCGCGGTCGAAACTCTCGGCCGAATCTGACGCCCGCTACGCCCTCGACCCCAGCCGCCAGACACCAGGCCAAGGTTTGTCGTCTCCATGATGTCGATCGTTGTTCTTGATCCTCCGCATCCTGAAACCGGGACGGCCTGGATGGCGCGAAGCTGTCGGAGCATGCTGATGCGCGTTACGCAGAGGCCAGTGCTCGTGTTCGGCCCATGGCTCGCGTCAACGTAGACACGCTCGAGATTCAGACCGCGGCCAGCCTCTGGCGCCCGCTGGAGGGACGGCTGCGCGACGTCCCGGAGTCGGAACGCTCCTCGCGACCAGCCGCAAGCAAACTCGTGCTTACCCGTCGAGGACATCCCGCGGTGATCTCCACCGCCCAGCGTTGGCCTGTGCCGAGCCGCTCCACCGCGATCCACCGTCGCGGCTGCTCCTGCAGCTTCCTGCGGCCTTCCTCCCACGGACGGTCCCCGACGACGCGGCGCGAACCGAGGCTGGCCCCTCGGACCGGGCTGGGTGGCAAAAGAGGCGAATGTCGTTAGCCGACGCCACGAGCGTCAGAGTTTGGTGAGCCCTTCCTTCGCTGCGCGTTCGGCCAGCTGGCCAGGGTCGATGCCGAACTTCTCGAGCAGCGCGGCATGCTGCTCGTGGTCGACCTTCGCCGGCAATTCGTCGAGTGCCTGCTGAACCTGCTGCGACTGACCTTGTTTCTTGATTTCGTCGATCACGAAGCTCTTGTCGATCTCCATCAATGCCTCCTTAATCGAAAACGCTGCTGCGCTCGTGCGCGCCAGACCGGAGTTGCCACGCTCAGACTGCGAGAAGTCGTTCGAAGAATGAGCGGTATCGTTGAAGGGTCAGCCGGAGCTCTTCCGTTGATACGTCGTCCCCGCGGTCCCACTGTCCTTCGAGCTTCGTGCGCGTTTCGCTGAAGTTGTGGGCGAGCGTCTGTAGAAGTTCGGCGACGAGCGAGTCGGCGTCTTGGACGGTCTTGCGCGGATCGTCCACGAAACGTGCTTGGAGCGCATGCCAACGATCACGAAGCTCATTGGCACGGCTCGCGTCGAAGAGCGGCTCGAGCTGATTCTCACCCGCGCGAGCTGCTTCGTCGTCCTCCACCGTCGACTGATCGTTCTGCAGCAGATCTTCGGTCCGGATCTCGGCGCTCATCTGACGGCCTCGTGATCCGCGGACTCTACGAGTTCGTCGAAGAGCTGACGGTAGTGACGTAGGGTTGTGCGGAGCGCCTCGGTGTCGGCCTTCCCTCGCTCGTGCGCGACGGCGATGCCGTGAGCGGCCCGGTAGTTCTCGACGACGCGCGGATGGTCGACCGACAGATCGGCCGCCCGGTCGTCGAAGTCCTCGACCGGATAGCCGCGTTCGCGCATGACGAGCCAATCAGCGCGTCCGCTTTCGCCACGGCGCCGGCAGGATCGTCGACGAACTCGGCCTGCACCTCTTGCCAACGGGTTCGATAGCGATTGGCCTGTCTGGGATCGAGCGGCTGAATGTCTAGCTGCGCATGTCGTTCCTCGCGCTGACGCAGTTCTGACTCCGCCTCTCGCCGCGACGGTGCGTCCGCCGCCACCCTGTCGTACTCGGGCCCGAACCGCTCCTTCAGGCCGCTCGACCTCCTCGCCCGCATCGCCGCCCAGCCGGCTACGGCTGCGACCACGATGAGCGCGGCGACCACCGCCACCGCGACCCAACCGATTGTGGACATTCGTCCCTCCTTCCGTAACCCAGGAGATATCCACTCGTGCGTGCCCGACCAGCCAGGGAATAACCCTTCGACGCAGGAGTCGTTCGCGTCTTGCTGCCGCAGGCCTCGCGTTTATCGGCCGGGCAGCAGGGCACCAGGGACGCCGTCCCTCAAAGCAGAAGGAGGCAACTCGTGGGTTACGGCCTGGTTGGAATCCTCGTGATCATCCTGCTCGTGGTGCTAATCGTCTACTTCGTCCGGCGCGCGTAGCCCGTGACCCATCTCCGGGTCGTCGGCAAGCCGATCCGAGACGCCGGATACGGCTTCGCTCGCGTTTCAGCCTCGCGTGATGACAAGACGACCTCGCCGATCATGAGCGCCCTTCCCATGGCTAGCTGCAGCTTTCCCGCTAGCAACACTGCGCTGCTGGACAGGCGTCCCAACATGAGGAAGTTCGTCGCATTGTTGGCCGCCGCGCCGTCTGCGCGCTGGGACTGACCGCACTCTCCGGTGCGGCCACCAAGAGCACGGTCTGGACGACTGCGCTGTCGTCCGGTCAGGAGGTGCCGAAGCAGGTCGTCAAGATGGCGGCTGCGCACGGCTTGTTCAAGGGCACACTCACTGGCAGCACGCTTAAGTGGAAGCTGACCTATGCGAAGCCGACAGGGACGGCGACCGCCGCCCACATCCACTTGGGAGCCAAGGGCAAGTCTGGGAACGTCCTTATTCCGCTCTGCGGCGCGACGCCGGCATGCAAGAGCGGCCTGACCGGCACCGCAACCATCACCAAGGCTGAGCTGTCGGAGTTCAAGAAGCATCTCCTCTACGTGAACGTTCACACCGCGAAGAATCCGAACGTCGAGATCCGCGGACAACTCGCAAGCGGCTAAGCGACAATTCCCGGAGTCGCCGCCGTACGGCGCCGACTCCGTCGCTTTACTCCCGTGTCCCGGTCGGCGGCCAGATGACTCTCCGCCCTGCACGGCATCGGCGTTGCTCGTCGAGGGTGATGCTGGGATCGGCAAGACGGCCCTCTGGTGGGATTCCCTTTGGGACGGCCGAGAACCGTCCTGGGGTCTCGAACAAGCGCTGCCGCGAGCTCCGCGTCGAGCCACTGCCGGCAGGCAGCGATCTAGGCGGCGTTCAGCTTGTAGCGGATACGGGGGCTTGCCACGCGCCCGCCACTTGAAGTGCGTAACCGCGTTCGTTACGTGCTCGCCGCCAAGGCGGAACCTCGTGGCTCAGCGGATTCGCAGCAGAAGGAGCGCGTCGGTTTATTCAACGCCGGTTCGGTCACAAGACAGATGCGCCGGTCAAACGGCGTGTAGGGGCAAACCACCCGGCGCCAGACTCCTTCTCTTGGTGAGCCAGGCAGCCGTGGCGGGCGGGAGAGGCGGGCGGGGGGGCCCGCCTTTTTCGTTGGTCTTATCGTGAGCTCGCCGCGAAGGTTTCCCCCTGACGGTCGTTGGTAGGCGAACTGCTGACACGCGCACGAAGGAGGACTCGATGGCCGATACGAAACTGAAGGGCTGGCGGATCGCAATCGTCCCCGCCGACATGGTCGAGTAGGTCGAGCTCGTCGAACCGCGGGAGGCGCTCGAGGTGGCCGGAAGCTAAGACTGACTCGAGGAGTTCGCCGAGGGGATTCACCCTTCGCAGCGCGAGAGGGCCTGCGCGAAGTAGTCGGGAGCGCGCCGCTCGCCGGTCTGCACGACGCGTACGTTCTCAACGGCAGCAGCCAGACGAGCGGAGCGCACCACCCGACGTCTTCCCGATCCATCTAATGCACCCGCCTTACGGCTACGCCTTCTGCGTGAACGGCAGGACGTACCAGAACCCCGCGAATCCAGCCGAGGCGAGCGCGACCGCCACGATTCCGACCCACCCTTCGAAGACGTACGACGTGATCAAGTAGACCGCGCAGTCAATTGCGAACGCAAGAGCAGCCATGCCGGCGATCACCAGCCGGTTCGAGATCTCGATCAGTTGCTCCTTCTGGTGATCGCGGAACCGTAACCGGTGGTAACTGCTCGGCGCCAGCAGAAGGATCGTCGAGAGCGTGGTGAAGAGCACGGCCGCGATGTAGACGAGGCGTTGGACGTGCGTGACCTCCGCGAAGCCCTTCGAGAACGGGAGAATGAGCAAGAACGCGAACAAGACCTGTACGCCGGGTAGGACCACTCTGAGCTCGTTCAGGAACTCGATCAGTTCCCGGTTCAGACGGTCGCTTTCGTCCTCATCGCACACTGGCGTCTCCCGAATCACCATCTCTCGTCGGTGTTGCGTACGCCAGTGCTCTGAGAGACAGCTGGTCCGAGTCGATGGTCCCGGGCGGACTGTGTTGACTTTGGGTGCCGCCTTCAGCCACGTGGGGCGACCTGGAGCTCACGCTCGGCGGGCTCGCCGCGCCTGAGTCCGCGGCTTCGCTCCGCCTCGGCGTTGAATTCGGCGCCGTAGAGCAGCGCGAGCGACGTCAACCAGAGCCAGGTGAGCATGATGATCACGGCAGCAAGCGAGCCCCACGTCTTGTTGTAAGAGCCGAAGCGGGCGGTGTAAAACGCGAACGCGCCCGAGGCGAGCAGCCAGATCGCGACAGCTATCGCACTGCCGACCGTGAGGAACCGCCAGCGTGGATGCTCGACGTCGGGGCCGAGCCACAGCAGGGTCGCGAACGCAGCGAGCAGGCCTGCGACCAGGATCGGCCATTGTGCGGCCCACCAGACATACGTCAGGATCGACCGGGCACCGATCGCGCGCGCCGAGATATTTCTCGATCGGCGGCCCGAAGATGAGCAGCCCGGCGACGAGCAGGAACGCAGCTCCGATACAGGCCACCATCGCGAGCGCGATGATGCGCTTCTTCACGAACGGACGAGTGTCTTTTCGCTCGTAGGCGAGGTTGAGAGCAGTCATGTAGCTCGTCATCGCACCCGTCGTCGCCCAAAAGGCGAGCGCGAAGCCGACAATCGTCATTGTCAGCCCCGCCGACGGCTGCTTGTCGAGCCTGACCAGGCTTCCTCGGAGGAGCTGCGTGGCCTGAGCGGGCATCACCTGTCCCAGATGCCGGATAAGCGTGTCGATCGTCCCCGGCCCGGCGAGCAGCGTGAAGAGGCCGACGACCGCTAGGAGGACGGAGGGGATCGCGAAGAAGGTGCTGTAGGCGAGCGCCGAGGCGATCATCGTCATGTTGTCGTCGAGCATCTTCTTTCCGGCGTTCCGGGCGACCGCCAGCCAGTCGCGGGGCGAGAGATCGCCGACAGCAACCTCCGGCAGGGTGGGCTCGCCGCGCGCCGGCTGCGGGGTGGCGGGAGTCGGCTCGGTCTCGCGATTCATCATCTTGTCCGCAGGGATCTCGCGACTTCTCTCACCGCTGCGCACTCGCGTGAAACGACCCGAGAGGTTTTCCGATTCTGCGTGCGAACTTTGATGCATACTCCTGTCTTCGCAGGAGCGGTCCAGGGGAGGCGGCCAGGTCAATTGGCGGAGTCGCAGAGATTGATTCGCGTTCTGGCAGTCTCGCGGATGCTTTTGGCGGCGCTCGACGAGGGGGTCCTCGATGACGACATCGTGGTGAGTGACGAGTTCAAGGCTGAGTTGCTGCTTCTTGTGCTTGCGGCTGAGGATCGCCTCGATGCCCGCTTGGGGCAGCATCTGTTTGTTGTCAGCCGCGGGCCTGACTAGGCGATAGCCACGGCGCCAAGAACTCGGCGATCGCCGAGTTTCCGCGGGGTCGCTCGAGTCTGCCTTTCACGTGTTACTTTCGATGACGACAATCGTCGGCACGACCGCGACTCGGAAGCGTTCTGCGAGATCGGCTCGCTGTAAGACATCGACACGGATGACGTCGAACGTGTCGTGGTTTCCTCGTCGCTGCAGCACTGCGTCGAGATACCCGTCGACGCGGCGAGACGGCCCGTCGGTAGGTGAGAAGAAGTAGACGAGACGCGGTTTCGCTTTCGAAGACGACTGCTGCTCGACAACCGCCGCGGGCTGATCGGACATGCTCAACTGCTCCTCAGGCGCAGCTTGCTGCCACGCATGACCGGGCCGTGCGCAGTGACTGATCCTGGCAGAGACGCCGTGTCGAACTCCGTCAGTCTGAGGCGGACGAGGTCGGCGCATTCGAGGTGGCCGCATTCACAGAGAAACTCCATCGGAACATCGTCGGCGACTCCGAGCCGCACGGCCCGGTCGTAAATCGATCGGTTCACCAATCGCCGTACCGACCTGCCGCCCTGGTCGGCCAACTCGGACGAAATATCGGATAGCGCGGATGATGCGGACACGAAACGCTCCTCCTTTCAGATTCGACCGACGGCGCTTGTCGCCTGACCGCTGATGTGTGTGCGGCACCTCCGGCAGATAGACCCTCGAGCCCGATCCGCCGCCGCAACCGCACTCATACTCGCCAGGTCGTTTGCTAACCTATGGGCCGTCTTGGAGTGAGGTAATACAATAGACGAAATAGAACATACGACAACTAAGTCCTCTATGTCAAGGGCAGAAGAAGCACAACACTCGTGGCGCTTCGTCACCAACCACACCCAGGTGCTGCTCTGCATCAGTGAGAACCCCGAGATCCGTCTGCGACACATCGCGATCGAGGTCGGCATCACCGAACGCGCAGCGCAACGGATCGTCGCCGACCTCGTCGACGCCGGCTACGTCACCCGACAGCGCACCGGCCGCCGCAACCACTACACCGTCAACCGCGACCTCGAGATGCGCCACCCAGCGCAACTCGGCTACGAAATCGGCCCCCTGCTCGACCTGCTCCAGCGGCCGTAAGGCCGCGGCACTCTTTCGAACCTCCGCACTCCCTCGAACCTACGCCCGACCGCTCAACGCGACTCGCCGGCTCCGACCCCCGGCGCCGGCGTTGGCTCCAGAGCAGCACGAGGTCGGGCGTTTCGCCGGACTCCGATTCGACTTGCATCCTGTTCGTTCAGCCGTCGACGAACAAACCGTCGATCGGGCCGAGCACGCGTCGCGACCGCTTCGAGACATGGGGGAGTCGGACGAGATTCCCGCTCCGATGACGACTACGTCGAAGCTCTCGTCGCCGCCTGCCACGGGGCCTGAGCGTAGACGACGACCGGTCGGCTTGCCCGCGCGCGACGGGTGCTGCATGATCGCGGAGTGCGGGTGCGCAAGGACCGGAAGCGTGAGCTGATCAAGGCTGTTCCGCTCTTCGCGCATTGCTCGAAGAAGGAGCTCGACCGCCTGGTGAACGAGCTGGACGAGATCGAGATGCCGAGCGGGAGGGTGCTCACGCGGGAAGGCGAGATGGGCCGCGAGTTCGTGGTGCTCGTCGACGGAACCGCCGAGGTGACGAAGAACGGACGTCGCGTGAACCTTCTCGGCGCCGGCGACTTCCTGGGCGAGATCGCGCTCATCTCCGGCGAGCCGCGCACGGCCACGGTGACGACCACCTCGGACGCGGATTTGCTGATCCTCACCGCACGCTCGTTCGCGCGAGTGACGAAGGAGATGCCTTCGGTCCAGGCGAGCGTCCTCAAGGCGCTCTCGGAGCGTCTGGCCGCCGACACGCTGTGACAGCTGCTCTACTGCTCTGCCAGGGGCAGAGGTCGGGCACTATTCCGTCGTGAAGCTGACCGTCGCAGGGTGCTCCCCGGCGTGGCCGAACCCTGGCGGCGCGCAGTCGGGATATCTGGTCGAGAGCGGCGGCGGCCGGGTCCTGCTCGACTGCGGCCCAGGCGTCCTGCCGCGCCTACGCGCTGCCGAAGGATGGCCGCACGTCGACGCGATCGTGCTCTCGCACTTCCACCTCGACCACTGGGGAGACGTCGTGCCCTGGGTGTGGGGGCTCAAGTTCGGTCCTGCGAGCGACGAGCCCCATCCCGAGCTGTGGCTTCCGCCGGGCGGCAGCGAGACGCTTGCGCGCTTCGGAGTCGAGCTCGGCCAGCCGAAGATGTTCGAGGACACGTTCGAGCTCCGCGAGTACGAGGACAAGGTGCCGTTCGAGGCCGCAGGGCAGCGGATCGTCGCGCACCGCGGTCCTGCACTACGAGATGCTGGCGTTCGGCTTCCGCGTCTCGGCGAACGGGACGACGCTCGCGTACTCGGCCGACAGCGGCCCCACCGACGCGCTCGTGCCGCTCGCGCGGGACGCCGACCTCTTCCTCTGTGAGGCGACGCTGCTCGCGCCGAACCCGGAGGGCGGGATTCGCGGCCATCTGTCGGCTGTCGAGGCTGACGAGGCGTTCCAGGCTTCGGGCGCGGCGCGGCTGCTGCTGACCCACCGGCCGGCCGGAGCGTCCGCTCGAGGACGGCTTCGAACAGGTCCACGACGGCTACGAGCTCGAGCTCTGAGTCGCGCGTAACCTTTAGCGGGCTTCGATCTCGCGGATCCGGGCCGCGAGCGCCTCGAGCAACGGCCAGGCGATGGTCGTGTTCTCTTCGACCAGAGGCCGGAACTGCCACGCGGAGAGACCGTAGGCCTTCCCGTCCGACGTGGCCGTGATCGTCGCGGTTCGAACGCCGCCGTCGACGAGCGCGATCTCGCCGTAGTAGTCGCCGGGGCCGAGCGTCCGCCGCTCCGCACCGTCGATCGTGACCACGGCGCTGCCCGTCTCGATCACGAAGAACCCGGCGGCTCCCTTCCCTTCGGCCGTGAGCGTGGCGCCGTCCTTGAAGGACCGCTCCGTGAACGACCCGGCGAGCAGCTTCATCCCGCGGTCGTCGACGCGCGTGAACAGGGGCACATGCCTGAGCAGGTCGATCGGCGCTGCCATCGCGCGATCGTAATCGACTCCGCGCCGCTAGTGAAACTAGGCCGGCCCGGGAACGGTGCCCATCCGGAGCGAGACGACGTCCTGTGCGAGCCCTGCGCTGCCTGCGTGGCCGGTGACCGCTGCGAGGAAGTCACCGCGCTCGAGCGCCAAGAGCTCGCAGGCAGTCACCGCGTCCACCGTCGCCGTCCTCGGCACGTCGCGCAGGAGTGCGATCTCGCCGACGTAGGCTGGGGCGACCTCCTGCTTTGCGCCCTCTGGGAGCGCGATCTCGAGCGTGCCGCTCGTGAGGACGTAGAAGCGGTCGCCCGAGTCGCCCTCCTTGAAGAGCGTGCGACCGGGTGCGAGCGCGACGTGAGCGACGCGGGCGCCGAGGAACTCGAGTGTGGCCAGAGGCAGCGGGGCGAGGAAGGGCACCCCGCGGAGCGTGGCGATGGTCGCCTCGTCGACGCCTGCGCCCTGGTCGATCCTGCGCAACTGACTCCAGGTCAGGAACACGAGGATCGGGAGGATGCCGCCGGTCACGATCAGCGCGATGCGTGTGCCTGCGAGGCCGACGAGCACGGGTGCGAGCAACGACCCGAGCGCGATCCCGGCGAAAAGTGCGCTCTCGAGCACTCCGAAGACTCGCGCGGCGACAGCGATCGGAGCCGCTCGCTGCAGAAGGGTGATCGCGGAGACGTCTACCAGCGTGTTTCCGAGCCCGACGACCCCCCACGCGAGCAGCGCGATCACCGTGGTCGGGACGAGCCCGACCAGCACCAGCGGAATGCCCCAGAGGACGAGGCCGAACGCGAGATCCTGCGCGAGCCGGTTCCGGCCGACGAGCGCGAGCATTACCCTGCCCCGACGATCGACCCGATCCCACTGGCGGCCTCGAGAATGCCGACCCGGCCGATCCGAGATCGAGGAGGCGCAGCGCCGTGACGACGAGAAGGACGACGAGGGCGCCGGCGACAACCGTCTGCGCGCCGTAGAGCCCGATGAGCAACTTCAGCCGCGGCTCCTGCCGGATCGCCCGGACGCCGGCGAGCAGCTCGTCCAGGGTTGCCGTCTCGACCGTCGACTCACCTTCGTCACGGGGAGTAGGCGCAGGGGCATGAATGCGTACGACGCAGGAAGCACTCCAGAGGAAGGTGAGCGCGGTCATCGTGAACACCGTCGCCGGCCCTCCGATCGCGAGCAGCAGCGCGCCGAGCGCCGGGCCGACGAATGAGCCGATGCTGTCGAGGGTGCTCGATGAGACGTTCGCGGCTGTCAGTTCCTCGGGCGACCGGGCGAGGGTCGGCAACATCGCCGACTCGGCCGGGCGGAAGACCGTCCCAACGGCCGTGGCGAGGGTCGCGAGGGCGTACACGATCAGCGCCGGCCCATGTGTCGCCGTCACGACCGCGGCCGTCCCGAGGGCGACGGCGCGAGCCACGTCGGACGTCAGCATGACGTGCTCGCGGTGATAGCGGTCTGCCAACGATGCGGCCGGGGACGCCACGACCGCCGCCACGCCGAGGCGGATGAACGTGAAGACACCCACCGCGGTGACGCCACCGTGCTCGTAGGCGAACACGGCGACGGCGATCGCGTACGCGTACATCCCGACCACTGAGCCGGCGAAGGCGAGCTGGACGTTCCGGAGGTCGCGGTTCGCGTAGACGCCGCGGAAGGCCCGGAGCGACTCTGCGAACCGGGCGGTGAAGAAGGCGTTCACTGCCCGAGAATCTCAACATTTGACGAACTGGTGTAGCGGCAGGGAAGATTTCTCTGCGTCCGGCCGTCTTGTGGGCGTCCCTGGTTTTGTGAAGCGAGGAGGATCAAGTGTCCGACGAACGGAACATCGAGGAAGAGGTCGAGTCGGAGGAGGAGGACGTCGAGGCTCACCACAAGGTGAAGCAGGCGTCCACCGAGTCTTCCGAGGACGACGGCGGCGACGATGTCGTCGCTCACCACAAGGTCAAGCAGTAGTTCGGCCCCGGTTTCGCGCGTGAACGAGGGGCCCGGGCGACCGGGCCCTTACTTTTGCGTCAATACCCGTTCGAGATCGCGGAGCAGGGCGACCCCGTGTTCGCGGCGTGACCCCTCGAGCGCATCGAGAGCGCCCGCGACGCCGGCCACCGCGGCGACGTCGCCGTCCCCGTCCAGCGCGGCCCGGGCACGCTGCGCCGACCTGAGCAGCCCGAGCGCGATCGCGGCCTGCCCGGCGAACAGCCCGAGCAGCTCCATCTCCTGCAGCGTGAACCGCGAACGCTGCGGCCGGTCGAGCACCTGCAGGACGCCGAGCGCCAGCTCCTCGTCGAGGAGCGGCACCGCCATCAACCCCTTCGGCACGTAGCCGGTCTTCTCGGCAACGTCGCGCGCGAAGCGCGGGTCGCTCTGCACGTCCTCCAGCACGAGCGGCGTCCTGGACGAGAGCACCCAGCCGGCGACCCCGGTCGAAGCAGGAATGCGGCGGCCGACGAGGTCGCTCTCGCCCTCGCCGGACACGGCAGCGAACGCGAGCTCTTCGCTCTCCGGATCGAACAACATGATCGAGGACGCCTTGGCGCCGAAGATCGCCGGCGCGACGTCCACGATCGAGCGGAGCAGGCGCGCGAATTGCTCGTCGGAGGCGAGCACCCCGCGGCCACGGCCGCCCTCGAGCTCGTCAGTTCTGTCGGTCACCGAATTCCTCCCACGTTGGACGAGATCTGGTAGAGGACGCTCTTCAGCTGAAACGGCGTCAACTGCGGATGCTTGCTCAGGATGAGTGCGGCGATCCCGGAGATGCACGGGGTGGCGAAGCTGTTGCCCGTCGCGCGCATCGACGTCCCGCCGGTCCAGGCGACGTCGACGTCGACGCCGCAGGCGAAGAACTCGACGGGCGGGTGGGGGTTCGCGTAGAAGACCAGCGGGTCGTCCTCCTCGTGGCTTCCCACCGAGATGACGGACGAGAACCGCCACGGAAACGACTCGACCGGCATGTTGTGCGACGGAGGCGACGAGGACCGTCCGCTTGAAGTACGCGAGTCTGCGAGCTCGTGGAGCGCCTCGCCCAGCCTCCGCTTCGTCGTCGAGAGGCTCATGTTGACGACCTGGTATCCCTGCTCGACCGCCCACCGCAGGCCGGCGACGAGGACGTCGCCGGACCCCGTGAAGCCGCTGCCGAGCACCCGCACGGCAGTGGATCTCGGCGTCGGGCGCGATCCCGTGGATCACCCGGCGCAGGCCGTGCCGTGGCCGCAGAGGTCGCCCTCGGTGTCCTCCTCCGCGACCGTGTTGCCATCCTCGTCGAGATGGATCGCAACGGCGCCACGATGTGCCCGATGCGTGGATGGTCGGCTCGACCCCGCTGTCGAGGACGCAGACCTTGACGTGTCCCCGCTCGAGCCGCCGAGCGCCCACTACGGTCGACGGGACCGGCGAGCGGGTCCTCGAGCGCGATCCCGCCGACTCTGCATCCAGCGGCAGCGACCAGGCCGGAAAGGTGTCGTCTTCCTCGCCTTGCGGGGACCGCGCCGTCCTCGCTCAGCCATCGTCGCCGACCAGTGCGCCGACCGAGGAGGAGGCCGCCGAGACGGCGTCGTGGGCGCGAGCATGCCGCTCGTCGCCGGGCCGCGAGGCGAGGTTGATGTGCGACGAGATGTGCAGCCGCGCGGGCGGGCTCCTTCGGCAAGCAGGGCCGCGCCGACCCGGCGTCGGCGCGTTGCCCGGCCG
>CAVZER010000012.1:0-264608 GCA_963774355.1 uncultured Thermoleophilia bacterium
CGGCCGGGCAACGCGCCGACGCGGTCGGCGCGGCGCTCCTTGCCGAAGGAGCGGCCCGCGCGGCTGCACATCTCGTCGACATCAACCTCGCCTCGCGGCCCGGCGACGAGCGGCATGCTCGCGCCCACGACGCCGTCTCGGCGGCCTCCTCCTCGGTCGGAGCACTGGTCGGCGAAGATGGCTGACGAGGAACGCGCGGTCCCGGCCGACGAGGAAGACGACGACCTTCCCGCCTGGTCGCTGCCGCTCGATGCAGTCGGCGGGATCGCGCTCGAGGACCCGCTCGCCGGTCCCGTCGACCGTGAGTGGGCGCTCGGCGGCTCGACCGGCAAGGACGTCAAGGTCTGCGTCCTCGACAGCGGGGTCGAGCCCGACCATCCACGCGTCGGGCACCTCGCGGGGGCCGTCGTCGATCCCTCTCGACGAGGACGGCGACCCGGTCGCGAGGAGGACACGGAGGGCGACCTCTGCGGCCACGGCACGGCCTGCGCCGGGGTGATCCACGGAATCGCGCCCGACGCCGAGCTCTACTCGGTGCGGGTGCTCGGCAGCGGGTTCACGGGTCGGGCGACGTCCTCGTCGCCGGCCTGCGGTGGGCGGTCGAGCAGGGCTACCAGGTCGTCAACATGAGCCTCTCGACGACGAAGCGGAGTTCGGCGAGGTGCTCCACGAGCTCGCAGACTCGGCGTACTTCAGCGGACGATCCTCGTCGCCTCCGCGCACAACATGCCGGTCGAGTCGTTTCCGTGGCGGTTCTCGTCGGTCATCTCGGTGGGAAGCCACGAGGAGAACGACCCGCTGGTCTTCTACGCGAATCCCCACCCGCCCGTCGAGTTCTTCGCCCGCGGCGTCGACGTCGACGTCGCCTGGACCGGCGGGACGTCGATGCGCGCGACGGGCAACAGCTTCGCCACCCCGTGCATCTCCGGGATCGCCGCACTCATCCTGAGCAAGCATCCGCAGTCTGACACCGTTCCAGCTGAAGAGCGTCCTCTACCTGATCTCGTCCAACGTGGGAGGAATCGGTGACCGACAGAACTGACGAGCTGAGGGCGGCCGTGGCCGCGGGCGTGCTCGCCTCCGACGAGCAGTTCGCGCGCCTGCTCCGCTCGATCGTCGACGTCGCGCGGGCGATCTTCGGCGCCAAGGCGTCCTCGATCTTGCTTGTTCGATCGAGGAGAGCGACGAGCTCGTGTTCGCTGCCGTCGCCGGCGAGGGCGAGCAGCGATCTCGTCGGGCGCCGCATTCCTGCGTCGACCGGGATCGCCGGCTGGGTGCTCTCGTCCCGGACGCCGCTCGTGCTGGAGGACGTGCAGAGCGACCCGCGCTTCGCGCGCGACGTCGCCGAGAAGACCGGCTACGTGCCCAAGGG
This sequence comes from uncultured Thermoleophilia bacterium, assembly GCA_963774355.1. Lineage (GTDB taxonomy): Bacteria > Actinomycetota > Thermoleophilia > Gaiellales > Gaiellaceae > PALSA-600. The sequence continues at coordinate 1,373 of CAVZER010000012.1, forward strand.
GTTGATGGCGGTGCCGCTGCTCGACGAGGAGCTGGCGCTCGGCGTCCTGCAGGTGCTCGACCGCCCGCAGCGCTCGCGGTTCTCGCTGCAGGAGATGGAGCTGCTCGGGCTGTTCGCCGGGCAGGCCGCGATCGCGCTCGCGCTGCTCGGGTCGGCGCAGCGCGCGCGCGCGGCGCTCAAGGGGCACGGCGACCTCTCGCCCGTGGCGGGAGTCGCGAGCGCGCTCGATGCGCTCGAGGGGCGACGGCGCGTAAGCGGACTCGCCCTCCTGCGCGATCTTGAGCGGGTACTCGGGCAAAAGTAAGGGCCCGGTCGCCCGGGCCCTCGAAGAACATCCTCTAGCTGCGCCGCAGCGATCAGCCGTTTGGGCCTGGCTTGCTGTGCGCCACGACGTCGTCCGAGTCGTCGTCGTTATCGGCCTCGACCGTCATGCCGTTCGGGCCCGGCTTGCTATGAGCCTCGACGTCGTCCTCGAGCTCCTCGCCAATCTGGGGTTCGTCCGACACTTGAATTACCTCCTCGTCAAAATTCAGGGACGCCCACAAGACGGCTGGGCTGACGGAAATCTTCCCTTCTCCTTCACCTTCCCGTCAAATCTTGAAATCGTCGGGCTGTGAGCACCTCTGTCAGCGAGCGGCTCGGCCAGTCGCTGGGCGCATTCCGGGACGTCTACGCCAACCGCGACATCCGGAACGTGCAGCTCGCCTTCGCCGGATCGGTGGCCGGGATGTACGCCTACACGATCGCGATCGCGGTGTACGCCTACGAGCACGGGGGCGTCACGGCCGTCGGTGTCTTCGCGTTCGTTCGGCTCGGCGCCGCCGCCGCCGTCGCGCCGTTCGCCGCCTCGCTGAGCGACCGTCACCACCGTGAGCACATCATGCTCGCCTCCGACCTCGTGCGCATCGTCACCGTCGGGTCGTGTGCAGCTCTGGCGGCAGCCGACGGACCTGCCGCCGTTGTCTACGTCCTGGCGACCGCCACGACGATCGTCGGCACGGTCTTCCGGCCTGCAGCGGCAGCCATGCTCCCGACGCTTGCGCAAACACCGGAAGAACTGACGGCCGCCAACGTCTCCGCGAGCACGATCGACAGCGTCGCGTCCTTCGTCGGTCCCGCGATCGGGGCACTGCTGCTCGCGGCCGGAGGACCGTCGACGGTGTTCGGATTAACCACGTTGACCTTCATCTGGAGCGCCACCTGCGTCGTGCGCATCCACGCACCCGCCCCGATCTCCGAAGAGCGCGGAACGGCGCCCGAGGCCAGCAGGCGGACAGAGCTGCTCGCGGGCATTCGGGCGATCGGCCACGAGCCACGGCTCCGCGTGCTGATCGGGCTCTACGGTGCCCAGACGTTCGTCGCGGGTGCGCTCGGTGTCCTACTCGTCGTCACCGCGCTGCGGCTGCTCGGAATCGGCTCGGCCGGCGTCGGCCTGCTCGAGGCGGCGAGCGGCATCGGTTCGATTGTGGGCGCCGGCGTCATGCTGACGCTGATTGGGCGGAACAAGCTCGCCCGCGATTTCGCCTCGGGCCTCGTCCTCTGGGGTGCACCGCTCGTCCTCGTCGGGCTTGTCCCGAATACGGCCGTTGCACTCCTCGCCTGGGGGATCGTCGGGCTTGGCAACAGCCTCGTCGACATCTCCGCAATCACCTTGATTCAGCGGGCCGCGCCCGCCGGTGTCGCCGCACGTGTCTTCGGCGTACTTGAGAGTGCCATCGTGGGGGGCATCGCCCTTGGCTCGCTCATGGCACCGGTGCTCGTGGGGGTTGCCGGCGTCCGGGGCGCCTTGATCGTGACCGGCGCGATTCTTCCCGTCCTCGTGCTGCTCACGTGGTCGCAGCTCCGCAGGATCGACGAGGGAGCCGGCGGCGACAACGCCATAGTCGCGGCACTTCGCCACGTGTCGTTCCTGGAACCGCTGCCGCTGGCAACGCTCGAGTATCTCGCCAAGCGCGTCACGAAGGTCGCGCTTCCGGCCGGGAAGGCGCTTTTCGAGCGCGGCGACGACGGTGACCGCTTCTACGTGCTGACGAGCGGCGCACTCGAGATCCGACTCGAGGGCGGCACCAAACGCGAGGGAGCTCCAGGGTCCGTCGGCGAGATCGCGCTTCTGCACGACGTGCCCCGCACGGCTACGGTGGTCGCCGCAACCGACGTCGAGATGTGGGCGCTGGAGCGGGACGACTTCCTCGCCGCAGTGACCGGCCACGCGACGAGCTCGGGGATCGCCGACGACCTCGTCTCGGTGCGTCTCGACGTCGTGCCCGGCCCCGCCTAGTTTCACAAGCGGCGCGGAGTCGATTACGCTGGCGCAATGGCAGCGCCGATCGACCTGCTCAGGCACGTGCCTCTGTTCACACGCGTCGACGACCGCGGGATGAAGCTGCTCGCCGGGTCGTTCACGGAGCGGTCCTTCAAGGACGGCGCCACGCTCACCGCCGAAGGGAAGGGAGCCGCCGGGTTCTTCGTGATCGAGACGGGCAGCGCCGTGGTCACGATCGACGGTGCGGAGCGGCGGACGCTCGGCCCCGGCGACTACTACGGCGAGATCGCGCTCGTCGACGGCGGCGTTCGAACCGCGACGATCACGGCCACGTCGGACGGGAAGGCCTACGGTCTCTCCGCGTGGCAATTCCGGCCTCTGGTCGAAGAGAACACGACCATCGCCTGGCCGTTGCTCGAGGCGCTCGCGGCCCGGATCCGCGAGATCGAAGCCCGCTAAAAGTTACGCGCGACTCAGAGCTCGAGCTCGTAGCCGTCGTGGACCTGTTCGAAGCCGTCCTCGAGCGGACGCTCGGCCGGCCGGTGGGTCAGCAGCAGCCGCGCCGCGCCCGAAGCCCGGAACGCCTCGTCGGCCTCGACAGCCGACAGATGGCCGCGAATCCCGCCCTCGGGGTTCGGCGCGAGCAGCGTCGCCTCGCAGAGGAAGAGGTCGGCGTCCCGCGCGAGCGGCACGAGCGCGTCGGTGGGGCCGCTGTCGGCCGAGTACGCGAGCGTCGTCCCGTTCGCCGAGACACGGAAGCCGAACGCCAGCATCTCGTAGTGCAGGACGCGGTGCGCGACGATGCTCTGCCCTGCGGCCTCGAACGGCACCTTGTCCTCGTACTCGCGGAGCTCGAACGTGTCCTCGAACATCTTCGGCTGGCCGAGCTCGACTCCGAAGCGCGCGAGCGTCTCGCTCCCGCCCGGCGGAAGCCACAGCTCGGGATGGGGCTCGTCGCTCGCAGGACCGAACTTGAGCCCCCACACCCAGGGCACGACGTCTCCCCAGTGGTCGAGGTGAAAGTGCGAGAGCACGATCGCGTCGACGTGCGGCCATCCTTCGGCAGCGCGTAGGCGCGGCAGGACGCCTGGGCCGCAGTCGAGCAGGACCCGGCCGCCGCCGCTCTCGACCAGATATCCCGACTGCGCGCCGCCAGGGTTCGGCCACGCGGGGGAGCACCCTGCGACGGTCAGCTTCACGACGGAATAGTGCCCGACCTCTGCCCCTGGCAGAGCAGTAGAGCAGCTGTCACAGCGTGTCGGCGGCCAGACGCTCCGAGAGCGCCTTGAGGACGCTCGCCTGGACCGAAGGCATCTCCTTCGTCACTCGCGCGAACGAGCGTGCGGTGAGGATCAGCAGATCCGCGTCCGAGGTCGTCGTCACCGTGGCCGTGCGCGGCTCGCCGGAGATGAGCGCGATCTCGCCCAGGAAGTCGCCGGCGCCGAGAAGGTTCACGCGACGTCCGTTCTTCGTCACCTCGGCGGTTCCGTCGACGAGCACCACGAACTCGCGGCCCATCTCGCCTTCCCGCGTGAGCACCCTCCCGCTCGGCATCTCGATCTCGTCCAGCTCGTTCACCAGGCGGTCGAGCTCCTTCTTCGAGCAATGCGCGAAGAGCGGAACAGCCTTGATCAGCTCACGCTTCCGGTCCTTGCGCACCCGCACTCCGCGATCATGCAGCACCCGTCGCGCGCGGGCAAGCCGACCGGTCGTCGTCTACGCTCAGGCCCCGTGGCAGGCGGCGACGAGAGCTTCGACGTAGTCGTCATCGGAGCGGGAATCGTCGGCCTTGCGACGGCGCGGGCCCTGCTGCTCAAGCGCCCGCAGCTCCGCCTGGCGGTGCTCGAGAAGGAGTCGGCGGCCGGCACGCACCAGACCGGCCACAACTCCGGCGTCATCCACTCGGGCATCTACTACAAGCCGGGCTCGCTGAAGGCCCGCCTCTGCATCGAAGGCAAGCGGAAGCTCGAGCTGTATGCGACCGAGCGCGGGATCCCGTTCGAGGCCTGCGGGAAGCTCATCGTCGCGCTCGACGCCCAGGAGCTGCCGCGCCTCGACGAGTTGCACCGGCGCGCCGTCGCCAACGGTGTCGAGGGCCTCCGCGAGCTGGGGCCCGACGAGCTGCGCGAGGTCGAGCCCCATGCGACAGGGCTGCGGGCGCTGCATGCGCCGCACACGGGCATCATCGACTACGGCGGTGTGACCCTTGCCTACGCCGACGACGTCCGAGCCATGGGCGGGCAGATCCTCACCGGCCGCGGAGTGACCGGCTTCGCGTCGAGCGCCCGCGAGGTGCGGATCGAGACGGACGCAGGCCCGTTGGACGCTCGTGCCGTGATCGGCTGTGCAGGGCTCCAGTCCGATCGTGTCGCACGGCTCGCCGGTGCCCGCCCGCCGGTGCGAATCGTCCCGTTCCGCGGCGACTACTACACGCTCGGCAGCGCGAGCCGCGAGCTCGTGCGCGGGCTCCTCTACCCCGTGCCGGACCCTGCGTTCCCGTTCCTCGGCGTGCACTTCACGAAGCGCATCGACGGGTCGGTCGTCGCCGGGCCGAACGCGGTGCTGGCACTCGCGCGCGAGCGCTACCGCCGCGCGGCGCTCGACATGCGCGACGCGGCGAGCGCGCTCGCCTACAAGGGGTCCTGGAAGTTCGTCGCGCGGCACCTCCGGACCGGCATGGCCGAGCTGCACCGCGACGTCTCGAAGCGCGCCTTCGTCCGCGACATGCAGCGATACGTGCCGGCCGTCAGCGCCGACGACGTCACCTTCGGTCCGACGGGGATCCGGGCCCAGGCGCTGGCACCCGACGGCAACCTCGTCGACGACTTCCTGATCGTCGGCACCGAGCGGATGATGCACGTCCTGAACGCACCCTCGCCGGCGGCGACGGCCTCGCTCGCGATCGGAGAAGAGCTCGCGGAGCGCGCGCTCCGCGACGTGATCACTTGGTCTTGGTCTTGATCGTGATCGTGCGCGCCGGCGCCTGCACCGTGACGAACCAGGCCGTCACACCCTTGACGTTCTGCGCGTCGGTCGCCCGCACGGTCGCCTTCACCTTGATCCGCCTGTAGGACTCGAGCAGCGCCATGCCGGGCTTGGTCACCTTCAGCTTGACCTGAGCGGATTTCGTGACGCTGATCTTGAACTTTCCCGACGCGACGGTCACGGTCTGCAGCGGCGGATTCTTCTTCGCGCCTTTCTTCTTCTTCGGCTGCACCCGCACCTGGAGGACCACCGTGCCCTGGCACGCCTTCACGGCCGGCACCGAGCAGAGCAGCATGAAGTGCGCGTATCCCTTCCCATCGACGGTGCTCTGCCCGTTCAGCACCTGGACGAGCACGACGTGCTTGTTGCCGGTCGGCTGCTTCTGCGGCAACGGCGTCGGATTCTTCTGTTGGGGCGAGGGCCCCTGGTTCTGCGTCACGACCGGGGGCGGCGCCGGCGCGACGTCGTCGTCGCGGATCGTCAGCGTCGCGGTCGCGTCGCCGAGCGTCGCGTTCGTCGGGCTCGAGATCTTGAAGCTGAACGACCTGTTCCCGTCGTTAGCCGTGTTGTTCGCGATCGGCACGAGCACCGTCTTCGACGTCTGCCCGGCCGCGAGCGTGAGCGACCCACTGACGCTCGTGTAGTCGCTCCCCGCCTTTGCCGATCCGTCGGCGGTCGTGTACTGCACCGTCACGGGCCCGCTCGCAGCAGGCACGAGCGACACGACGGCCGGAATCGAGCCTGCGGACTCGAGCGCCGAAGCGTCCGCCACCGAGACGACGGGCGGGCTTGCGGGCGGAACGACCGTCACGGTCGCGCTGCTCGAGCCGACGAAGACGGCGGTGACGGTCTGGAATGCGATCGTGAACGTCAGCGGCGTGTTGCTCGTACCCGTCGCCGGGTTGACCTGGACGTTGATCGTCTGCGTGTTGAACGTCCCGGCGTCCCAGTGCAGCGATCCCGACGCGGTCGTGTAGTTGGCCGGGGCCGTAGCCGTTCCGTCCTGCGTCTGCCACTGGACATCGACTGCGGTGGCCTTGGACGGCTGCACGACCGGCGGGTTAAGGGTGATCTTGATCGGCACGGTGACCGCCTGCCCACCGGCGGGAGGCTGGAGGATCGGGGCCGGGTTGCTGAACTGCAGCGACGGCAACGTGTCGGAGCCGACGTTCTGCGGCTGGCTGATCGTGCACGTGGTGGTGTTCTCGCCGCTCACGATCGCCGTGTGCTGCGGGCTCGAGATCGTGACGGTGAACGTTCGATTCCCCGGCGGCGGATTCTCGTTCGTCTGGATCGTGATCGATCCGTCGCGCGATCCGGCGGGCACCGTCGCGGTGCCCGTCCCGCCGTTGTAGTCACCCGAGATGGCAGAGCCGTTGGACGTGGTCCACGTCACCGTGGCGGGGATCGGGCTCGCGTACGACGTGCGCAGCGGGATCGTCGCCACACCGCCGCCGGTGACGGTCCCGCACGACGACGAGATCCCGATCAACGGCGCAGCAGATGCTTCGGTGATCGTCCCCGTCTCCGACGTCGTCGCGTTCGCGGCGAAGCTCGCGCCCTGCGGGCTCGAGATCGTCAGCGTGAACGTCTTGTCGTAGCCGTAGACGTTGTCGTTGATTCCCTGCACCTTCACGTCGACGACGCTCGTGCCTGGCGCGAACGTCAGCGTTCCGCTCTGCGCGCCGTTCGTAGGCTGGGTCACCTTGTAGTCGGTTCCGAACTTCGCGCCGGTCGCGCCCGATCCGTCGGTGAGCGCATAGTTGACCTTGATCGCATGGGTCGGCGGCGCGTTGACGGTAGCGCCGCTCGGATCGACGAGACCGATCTTGAAGTCGATCGTGCCGCCGGCCTCGGTCGCGCTCGCGGGGGACGGGCTCGACGTCAGGCTGGCGATCCGCCAGTCGTCGTCGACGATCGTCCCCGTGGCCGACGACGGGCTCGCGACCGTAATCGTGTCGCCGTTCGTGTCGCTGGCGTCGAAGGCGACGGCCGTGAGGGCGACCGTCATCGTCCGGTCGTCTTGCGCCGTGAGGTTGCCGTTGATCGGCACCTGGAGGTTGAACGTCCCCGCCGCCGTGCCCCCCGGGATGACGAGCTGCGGAACAGTGCCCTCGCTGCTCGTGTACGTCAGGTCGATAGCCGCGGGCGTCGCCGCCGCCGGCCCCGTGAGCGTGAGTGGGAACGTCAGCGAGTTCGCGCCCGCCGAGTCGCCCTCCGGCGAGGACGGCGGCGAGGCGGGACCGATCGAGATCGTCCACGCCTGAGGGCCGTCGGCGCTGACCGTGCCGGTGGCTGCAAACAGGAGGACCCCTGCGACCAGCGCCGCGAAGACCATGCGCCCCCCGAGCCCGAACCTTCCCCCCATCTCGACCCTCAACCCCCTCGTAGGATCATGCGCGACTACGTCCTTCCCCGGTCGCCGGACGAATACTGCACCCTTTTCGTCTCGACTGCAGGCTAGTTTTCCCCGGAGAAAAGTCGCACCGTCCGTGCCGTACGCTTCCCTCTGGTCGTGCGGGTAGGACGCGGAGGTTGTGTCCGAGGGCGCGGACTGGTAAATACTCGTCTGGGAGCGGGTTACGGAGGGTGTTGTGGGGATGAAGGACGGGACGAGGGTCGGTAGGTCGCGGAGCGCAGCAATGCTGCTCGCGCTGCTGTGCTGCTTCCTCGCCGTCCTCGCGATCGCCGGCCCGGCAGCCGCCGACGACTCGGGCGGAACGACCAATGCAACGGCGCCGGCGACGACGACCTCGTCTTCTGACTCGAGCAGTCAGCCCGCCACGACGGACAGCTCGACCGCCTCCGGTGGCACGACGGCAACGACGCCGACCGGCGGTACGGCGACGACCGACGGTGCGGCCGCGGCCACTGACCCCTCCGGGACGACGACCGGCGGCACGACGAGCTCCACGCCGGCGGCCGGGACGACCACGACCACCGACCCGTCCGGCACCGGAACGACGACCGGCGGCACGTCGAGCTCGACGCCCACGGCGGCACGACGACCTCGACGGCGAACAACGGCACGACCCCTCCGACGGGCGCGACGGCCAGCGGCACGACCGGAACCGCAACCCCGACATCGACGTCGACCTCGACTCCGACGGTCGCCCCGACGAGCACGCCGCCCGCCGTCGTCGCGTCGACGACGTCATCGAGCAGCGCACCGGCACCGGCAGCACCGGCACCGCCGCACGACCACGACCACGGAGATCACGGTCACCGTGCCCATCGACCCGACACAGCCGGCGGCACCCGCGCCGCCGCCCGCGCAGCCCGCGACCAACGCGGCGCCGCCGAGCGTCCCGGTCGCCGCGCCCGCACCCGTGGCCGCGGCCGTGGTCGTGCCGGTCGCTCCTCCCGCGCATCACGCGGTCGTGAGCCATCCGCATGTCGCCGCCGCGCACCACGCTGCGGCCGCGCTGAAGCTGACCACGGCGCCGTTGAAGACGATCCTCACGCGGCTGCAGGTCGCCTCGGTACTTCAGATCGCCTCGGGCTTCCTCGGGCCGCGAGCGCCTTCGTGCCGCCGGCAGGCGTCACGCCCGTGCCGCCGAGCGAAGTTCAGGTGGCGGGCGCGACCATGGCGCCGCCGCGCACGGCGACGCCGCCGAAGACTCCGTCGCTGCCGCCCACCCCGAACGGGCCGACGAACGACTCGCCGATCTCGTTCGGCGGCGCGCTCTCCGGTCCGGTGGGCGGCGCCGTCCTCCTCTTCGCGGCACTCGCCGCCGCCTTCGCAATCATCATGCCGTGGCTCACGTCGCGTGTCGCCATGGCTGTTGCGCCGCCCGTTGAGTGGCGGCGCCGCCTCTCTCTCGAACGCCCCGGATAGTCCGTCGCCATGAGCTGGCCGGCCCGGGCAACGGGGATGTCGCCCGGGCGTAACCGACGGATTTGGACCGGCGGACCAACGTCCGCAAGGGAGAGGGGAAATGAGGGAACGAATTGTCATGAAGACCGCGGCCCGTGCCGTGGTGATCGATCCGGATCCACTGTGGCAGCAGGCGGTCACGGCAGCGCTGACGCGGTCCGACGTCTCGGTGGTCGCCAACTCGGGCGAGCTGTGCCGGGCACTCGAGCTCGCAGAGACGCACGGCGCCGACCTGCTGCTCGTCGGCGTCGACGACGACGTCGACAACAGCGACCTGTACCGCCTGCTTCGGCGGGTGCACAAGCGCTGTCCCGACCTCGTCACCGTCGTCTTCGTCGAGCACGAAGACCGCGTGACGGTCGAAGCGGCGCTGGCCGGCGGAGCGTACTGGGCGGTCGACCGCCAGCTCGGCGCGCCCGAGCTCGTCCGCGCCGTCACTCTGGCGTACGCGGCGCAGATGGAGGAGATCAGGGCGACCGACCACTGCGTCGGCGCCCGCGCGCGGCTGACGCGCCGTGAGCTGGAGATCCTCCGGCTGGTGGCGGAAGGCCGCCCGAACCGCGAGGTGGCGAAGATCCTCTGGGTCACCGACCAGACGATCAAGTTCCACCTTGCGAACACGTACAAGAAGCTCGGAGTGCGAAACCGGATCGAAGCGAGCTACTGGGCGATCAGCCGTGGGCTCGTACGTCCGGTGAGCGCGGACGAGGTGGCAAACGCGGGCGCCGTCGCGGTCGAAGCATCGTGACGACGCCACGCGTCGTTCTCACTCGTCGGTGCGGGACGCTGGTATCCCGCACCGACGAGCCGAGCTAGGAAAGGACCGACGCGCTAGCTCGGGAACATCGCGGTCGCGTCCAACGAGTAGGACTTCAGACGCGCGTCGCGACAGCTGATGGTGACGTTGTAGTTGCCCGCCTTGACCGTCGCCGCGAGGCTCCTGACGGTCTTCTCACCCGGGAGCGCGACGTAGAGAACGCCGGAGGCGCGCATGCTCATCGAGCAGCCGGCCGCAGCCGCCTGGCCGGTCAGCTGGAGGTAGAGGGGCCCGGCGGCGAGCTGGAGCCTCACGACCGACCTGCGCCGGACGACCCCCTCGGTGAGCAGCACCTGACGCGACGATTCAGGCGCCACGGATGCGGGCGTGACGGCCGGCACCGGCGGAGGCGTGGCCGGCACCAGCCCGAGGTAGTTCGCGGCTGCCCAGGCATCCACCTCGCCGCCGCCGATCCCGGACACGGGATGGGCGCTTCCGAGCAGCGCATCCTTGACCTGGTTCGCCGTCAGGCTGGGATCGATCGACATCAAGAGCCCGGCGATGCCCGAGACCGCCGGCGGGCCGAACGACGAGCCGCAGCCGTAGGCCGGGCCGACGTTCGCGTCCATCACCATCTCGCAGCCCGGAGCGGCGAGGCTCACCCAGGAGCCACGCGTCGACCAGTCGTCGAGCACGTCGTTCTCGTCGGTCCCGGCGACCGAGATCACGCCCGGATACGCCGCCGGGTAGAGCGGATCGGCGTTACCGCCGTTGCCCGCGGCCCCGATCACGAGCACGCCCTGGTCCTCCGCGTACTCGACCGCGTCGAGCTCGCCGGAGTCGAAGCCGTTCGAGGCCAGGCTGACGTTGACGATGCGCGCCCCGTGGTCGACAGCCCAGCGGATGCCGCCGCCGATCGTCGAGGCGAGCGCCCCGCCCTCACGGCCCTCCGCCACCCGCACCGGCATGACCGAGCAGTGCCAGCAGTAGCCCGCGATCCCGACGCCGTTGTTGCCAAGGGCCCCGATCACGCTCGAGACCCAGGTGCCGTGCCCGTTGTCGTCGCCGGTCGAGGAGTCATTGCCGACGATGTCCCAGCCGGGGACGACCTGGGTCAGCTCGGCCGGGATCGGCGTCAAGCCGGTGTCGACGACCGCGATCACGATGCTCGGATTGCCGGTGGAGACCTGCCAGAGGTCCGACGCCCGCGTCAGCCGGGGCCCCCACTCCGCGGCCCAGCTCGGGTCGTTGGGGTCGGCCCGCGAGGACGCGCCGGCAAGTGCCGGCAGCACTGCAAGCAGAAGCAGACCAAGAACGAGGAGCCGCCGCACCTGAACCCAATGTACTGCGGTTCGTCACGGTTCGGAAGGCGGGGGTTTCGAAAGACGGAAATTCCTGCGGAGGCTAGGTTTTTCCGTCCGAAAGCCTACCCGCCGCACTCTTGATTCGAGCCCGCCGCGCGTCTAGAACATCACTGGCGCCCGCCGAGGGTGGCGGGCCGGTTGAAAGGTCGAAAGGGGGGATTTGTCAGGCACCAACCCTCGTCGTAGCGCTCGCAGCTTCTCGCTACGACCGATGAACGGAAGTTCGAGTAACTCAAAGGGATTGAGAGAGGGGGAAGGATGCGTCTACGCATCAGCTTTGCGCTCGCTGCAGCGGTAGCAGCTATCGCCGCACTCACGATTGGCGTGGGTTCGGCGGCAGCCGGCAACGAGCAGTCTGCGGTCCGCCGGACCCACAGACCACGAACATTCCGTACGTGGCCTGGGCCGGTGAGACCGTCAAGGTCGTGAAGTGTCTCGGCTTTGCGGACGGCAGGAGCGAGTCCGATGTTCAGGGGCTCAACCTGCCGTTCAACGCGACTGCCTCGATCGAAGATTGGTCGGGCGTCGACGAGACCCATTCCGGCCCGGTGATCATCAACAACGTCACCGGCCAGTTCACGACCAGCGGGCTCTGCTTCTCGTTCGAGGTCACCTCGCAGAAGCCGGGTCTCGCGGTCTACAAGATGTCCATCAACAACGCCTACCTGCCGATCTTGCTCGGCGGGGACTCGCTCGATCAGCACCAGTTCCTCGTGATCTGGCTGCAGGATCAGGCTCCGACGATCACCGAAGTCGCGGGTGCGAACCTCGGCGATCCGAAGGGTGACGGGATCTTCAACCCGATCCCCGGCCCGAGGGGCAACTCGTTCCAGAACGGGCTGATCCAGGTCGAGGTCAAGGGCACGTTCCCGTTCGGCAACGACTTCGCCGGTTACGGCAGGCCGACGGTCACGCTGCCCGACGACTGGGCGTGGCTGGCACAGCACCTCGCCGTCGACGACTCGCTCACGGGGAGCAACTTCCCGGGCGCAGCGGCGATGAGGTGGGACATCCACGATGACGACCTGACGACCGAAGGGCACGTCTCGACGAGCTTCTGTACGTCCGATGTGACGTCGACCACTGATCGATGCGGTCGACAACTGCAACGGCGCACCGACTACGTCGAGCGACCCGGACCTCGGGCCGTTCTCGAACATCTACGGCGGCACGGACGACTTCGCCTTTGGCCCGTTCGATCCGGTCCGCCCGTTCGACACGCTGCTGTCCGACGGCAAGCTGGATGCCGGCGATGCTCCGATGCCGGCGCTCCGCGTCGACGTCAACATCAGCCCGGACTCCACCGTCGGCACGCTCGTGAAGGCCGACAAGACCGACATCTACAACCGGAACGACGCGACAGATCCGTCGGGCGCTAACGCGCACGACCTGTATGCACCGTTCTACAAGGCGCTCATCCCGGCAACGCTGCCCGGCGAGGGAAGCATCTTCTCGTGGGCTCCTCTCACCTCGGGTGTTGCTGGACACGCGTCGAACAACTTCACCAGCTTCCTCGGTTTCACGGACCCGTCGAGGATCTACACGACGGAGGATACGCCGGGGATCTACGACTACTGGGATACGTTCACCACGAGCTACTCCCACGGCAACAACGCCTGTAACGATGCCTCCGGTAACCCGATCCCGCTGCCTCATGGGGCGACGGGTGTTGCGGTCTACACGGACGAGCATGGTGAGGCGTTCGTGCAGTTCGATCCGTACCCCGGCATCGTTTTGACGCCGGACTCGAACGGCCGCTGTGACATCTATGACCCGGCGCATCCGACGGTCGGTCATGCGTCGATCACGGCGACCTCCGTGTACCCCGACCAGCCGGTCCTCTGGGATGGCAGCAACAAGACCTCGAACGCGCTCGCGAAGACCGTGAACTACGCGTCGAGCAAGATCTTGAACTGCATCCCGAAGAGCACCAACGAGGCGTTCTGCGTCGAGACCATTCTCGATCCGCAGGGCAACCCGGTCGTCGGAGCACATGTCGAGTTCAGTGCTCAGGCGAACCAGGGCTCGGTCCCGGTGATCGGCCGTGACGCGGCGAAGCTCGGCAGCTACGACACGCGTGACGTGTCGGCTGGCGGGCCTGCCCCGCAGATGGGCGCAGACACCAGCACGGACCGGAACTTCGTCGACATCACGACCAACGCGAACGGCGAGGCGAGCATCTTCGTCCGCAGCACGACCAACGCGTGCATCGACGTGTCATCGGAGAACACCGGAACGCGCAATGGTGGAGAGGGCATCTTCCGCTCCACCGACTTCAACCCGACCAGCGGCGCGGCATGTGGTGGCACGACGCCTCCGCCGACGGGCGGGAGCGGCAGCGGTAGTGGCAGCGGCAGCGGCGGCAACGCCGGCTCCGGTACCCCGACCGCTCCGGTCGTGACGGCTGCTCCGGTTGCCGTCTCGACTCCGGTTCCGACGGCGAGGACTGCTCCGTCCGCCGCCGCCAAGACGATGACGCTCGCCACCGCGCGGGTCGTCAAGATCAACTCGAACCGGTATCTGGTCGTCCGTGTGAATGGGCCGGCGAAGACCGTCAAGCTCAAGATCACGCTGATCAGCAAGTCGCACGGCAAGGTGACGAGCCGTGTCGTGACCCGGTTTGTCGCGACGAACCATCAGGTTCGCGTCGGCAACCTCAAGCTCGCTCCGTCCATCCGGTCGGTGCGGGTCGCAATCGCCTAGCGGTTCGCCGCAGAGGCACAGAACGACAAGGGGGCCCGCGCAAGCGGGCCCCCTTATTTGTGCGAGGGCACTCGCCCAGGCGTGCCGCTCGTTCGTCTGACCTAGCATTCACGCGCGTGGCTGGACTCCGAAGCTATTGGAGATGGCTCGGTCAGCGGCTTCGGCTCTCTCAGCCCGGCCGCGCGGTCTTCACTGCCGCACTGCTAGCAGGCGGCGCCGCGATCGTGTTCGAACGGGCTCACGGCGACCGGGAGGGCGGTGCACCCCTCGTCGTGTTGGCACTCGTGGTGGCCGGCGTGGTCGCCCTCGATGCCGTCGGCCGCGGAGTCGTCGCTGTTGTTCGCCGTTTCATCGTGAGGGGTTGAGCATCGGCTCCGAGCCGTAGCGGCGAAGATGTGGGCGTGGGATGGGAGGCACTCGATCAGTGGGGCGACGACGTCGCTCGCATCGAACGGTGCCAGACCGGTGTCGCTAACGAGGTGTGGAGTGTGCGCGTCAACGGGCACCTTGCAATCGCTCGGCTCGGCAAGCGCAGCGACGCCGACCTCGCGTGGGAGACCGAGCTGTTGCGACACCTCGACCGTGAAGGGATGACGGTGCCGGTGCCGGTTCCGACCGCGGACGGACGGCACTTCGCCGACGGTCTGGTCGTGATGACCTACGTGGACGGCGTACCGCCCGAAACGGAGGACGACTGGCGTCGCGTGGCCGACACACTCCGCAAGCTGCACCGACTGACGCACGGCTGGCCCCAACGTCCGGGCTGGCGATCGTCGACCGACCTCCTGCACGCCGAAACCGCGGTGAGGATCGACCTCGGCGCGATGCCGCCTGAGGGTGTCGCTCGATGCCGAGCAGCGTGGGCGCGGCTCACCGGACGAGAGCGGTGCGTCGTCCACGGCGACCCCAACCCGGGCAACATCCGCATAACCGCGGATCGGGTCGCGCTGATCGACTGGGACGAGTCGCACGTCGACGTCCCCGAGCTCGACCTGGCGTTGCCACACAACGCCGCCGGTCTCGACGACGACACCCACGACGCTGCCGCGCAAGCCCGGGCCGCATGGGAAGCCGCCGTCTGCTGGGACCCCACCGGGACCGACGAATTCGCAGTCAAACGGCTCGCCCAGGTTCGAGCGTTCTGAGCAGCCGCAGCGAACGGGTTCAAAATCTTCGAATCCAGGTTCCCGCGGAACGCTCACGGAACATTCCCGCACGCAAGCACAGGCGAACGGTGCGATCGTCGTCGTTGTAGGCTTTCGACCTATGGCGAGGTGGCCTCTCGTCCCGCTCATGGCTTTTGTCGCGAGCGTCGCCGTGGCGGGAGCGCCTGCCGGAACGGGTAAGTCAGTCGTCTCTTGGGCGTCGCGGCCAAAGGCACCGCTGACGGCGTTTGCTTCGATGGCCCGGCTTGGGATCGCCTTCCCACAGCGCGCTCGGTACGTCACTGTGTTCCGCTTCGCAGGTGCGCGCCACCGTCTCATTCTCGCGCCGTTAGCGTCGGGCGATTTCTGCACCGCGCTGACAGGCCCCTATGGAGGTTCAAGCTGCCCCTCACCGTCACTGCGGCGGCCGACAAAGCTGATCCGAACGATTGGGGAGAATTCCGATGCATCAGGGCCGATAGCGGTCGATGGCTCGTTTCAGTCCGCCAAGATCGCGCGGGTCGCAATCGAGTTCAGCGACTCGGCACGGCTAGAGGTTCCGTTCGTGTGGGTCGGAGCGCCGATACGCGCGGCGTTCTTCTACGTTGGTGTCCCGGCACCTCACCGGCTGATCGGTCATCGTCCAAGGGCCGTTCTCCTTTTCGACTCTCACGGCCGCCTCGTGAAGCGATCGTTCCTCCCCCGCTAGAGAAGCATCGATTCGAGTTAGCAGACATGCTTTGCGTACCGAGCGAAGGCCTGCGGGGCAAGGCTGTAAACCGAATCTGTTGGTAAGCGGCGGAGCACGTCCCGGACGACCGCGCAGGAGTAGACACCGTCGATCCGACCGTCGGCATACCAGTCGTTGAGGATCGCCTTCCGCTCAGCGAGCGTCACGAGTTTCAGCCGCGGCGCATGCGAGACAGCTCGGGACGACCCGCTGCAACCTACGGCAAATGCCACTACAGCGATGAGAACCGACGGGAGGCTCGCACGCATCGGCGTACGACGATACGACGCCTCTGTGAGCAGCCTGTGCGCACTGGGTTAGATAAGCGGCACCGACCCAACTCAAACGTTCCGACACCGGCGGCGGAACATTGACGCAACCCCCATCAATCACCCCTGCCCGATGCCCCCGCTGACATGAGAGCCGGGCGCTCCGAGGTATCGTCAACGCGTGGGCGAGTACGCCACGAACATCTGGGACGAGGTTCCCGATTGGGGTGGACTCGGAGCAAGGAAGCTTATTCGGTCGCGGTCCAATGCCCTCGGTGCATCGATTTGGGAGTTTCAGCCGGGATCGACGCAATTCGTCTACCACTTCCACCACGGAGGCGAGGAGCTGCTCATCGTCTTGCGAGGGACGCCGACTGTCCTGATGCACGACGGCGATCGCGTCCTCAAGGAAGGCGACGTGCTGCCGTTTCCCCGCGGGCCTGAGGGTGGGCATCAGATCCGGAACGACGCTGACGCGATTGCACGCGTCTTGATCGTTGGAGGCCACGTCAATCCCGATGTAGCCGAGTACGGGACCGGCAAGGTTGCAACGATCATCGACGGTGATCACCGATTCCACCGCGCAAGGGACGAGGTCGAGCACGCCGGTCCCGAATAGACGCGAGCGACAGGCAGCTGAGTCTCGGAGGCCCGATCTACTTGCTCCCGGTGGCCCCGGCGGCTGAACCGTTGTTGACCACCGGCGCGCGCCCAGGTAGCGCGCTGTGAGGCTCCGACGCGATCTCGTCGGCCAGGACCCAGCCGACCCGACGGGCGAGATAGCGGTCGATCTCGGCGAAGTGCCGGTCGAAGATCTCGCCGAAACGCGCGCCGTCGCCAAGCGACGCCACGATCACCGCACCGTCCGACAACCCACTCTGCACCAGCGACTCTTGCCCGATCACCCCGAAAAGGTTCGCGTACCGCCACGCAACGCCGTGGCGGGTTCAGGCGATAAGCAGCCGAAGGCCAAGCTCTGCCGCCTCGAGGTCGAGGAGGTCGCGGTTGCGTTCGGCCCATCGACCAGATGCGAGGTCGTTGCGGAGGCTGCGCACTGCCCTCTGCTCCGCGTCCGGCCCGACGCTGGCCCACACCGATATTCCGCGGCGGACGTTCTCGTCCAGGTACGCCTCGGGCCGGCGCCAGTACGCCTCGAAGAAGCCGTCGGCGCAGTCCCACGGAATGAGCACCGGCTCCATCCGGGCTCCGATCGCGCGGGCCAGCTCGGTAGCGAGGCCGACACGGGAAGCGCCGACCTCGGGGAGGTAGTCACGACTGAGCCAGAATCGGCTACGCCAGTTCCGGTCATTGGTGTCGCACGTGAACACCACCACGCGGCGAGCCACGCGCCGCATCTCGCGCAGGCCGGCAATCGGGTCCTGCCAGTGATGAACGGTGGCAAAAGCCATCGCGGCGTCGAAGGACTGGTCCTCGAACGGAAGGCTCTCTGCGGTGGCAGCCACGCACGGTGCTGCGCCTGCCGGACGCTGCGCACGCATGACCGCCGACGGCTCCACCGCGGTGACGTCACGGTCGGAGGGTTCATAGGAGCCGGTGCCGGCCCCGACATTGAGCACGGTCCGCGCATCGCCGAGTGCAGACCAGACCTGCGCGGCGATCCGCGGCTCGGTGCGCCGCGTCACGGTGTAAGTGGCTCCGATGGTGTCGTACAACTGCGCGCTGGACATCGAGTCCCTTATCGCGCCTGATGCGATCGAAGGCAACACACCAACCGACGGGCGGAGCGAATGCGTCGGTGAGCGGCGTCCTCTGGCGCCATTCGCGAACGCTCACGCAGATCGATCACGGGTTCTCGCGTGGGTTCCAAATGATCTCCCAGAGGTGGCCGTCTGGGTCGCGGAAGTAGCCCGAATAGATGCCCCACGGCCGGTCATGGGGTTGGTCGGTGACAGTCGCGCCGGCCGCCTCCGCTTGGGCGAGCAGTTGATCGACTGCGTCCTTACTCTCGACGAGGTGCCCGATGCTGAACTCCCCACTTTGCGGTGCTCCAACCGGGATGTTGGCGTCCTTGGCGAGTTCGGTGCGAGGGTAGAGAGCCAGGATGAGACCATCATCAAGCCGGAACATCGCTATGGCACCAGCCGGCGTCGTGGTATCCCCGCTGAACTCAGTGCCGACCACGCCTGCTGAGTCGAGACCGAGCCCGTCCCGGTAGAACCCGAGCGCGCGCTCGAGGTCAGCAACAGCGAGCGTGAGCACGTGGACGCGCGCGTGCATCGACCAAGTCTAGGACGACGCCGGCCCGGTGGTCATCGGCCGACCGAAGCTGGTCTCGAAGCTCGCTCTCGACCTCGGTCAGTTGCTCGGCTAGAGCTGTCGAAAGCTCCGGCGACTTGCTGGGCTAGCGAGCTGTCTGCTGCTCGAGGAGCGGCAGAGCGTCCACCCGGCCGCTTCCTACAGCGCCCGGGAACGGCACCGCGGTCTGCTCGAGCGCGGACTCGACGCCGGCGGTCGAGCCGCCGCCCGCAGACAGTGCGAGGCCGGCGAGGCCGGCTACGAGCGGTGCCGCGGCCGAGGTCCCGCAGAAGTCG
Source organism: uncultured Thermoleophilia bacterium (assembly GCA_963774355.1). Taxonomy (GTDB): domain Bacteria; phylum Actinomycetota; class Thermoleophilia; order Gaiellales; family Gaiellaceae; genus PALSA-600. Next base: position 20,018 of record CAVZER010000012.1, read on the forward strand.
CCGGTGAAGGTCCCGCCGAGCGCAGTCGTGAAGGCACAGCCGGGTGCAGCCAGCGTCACCCACGATCCGCGCGCCGACCACGGATAGAGCGCGCCGGTCGGATCGACTGCGGCGACGGAGACGACATCGGGGTACGACGCCGGGTACGTGGGTGTGTTGCTGCCGGTGTTGCCCGCAGCCGCGACGAGCAGCGCGCCGCGCGAGTGCGCATAGGCGAGCGCCGACTCGACTCCGGCGTCGGGGCCGCTCAGGACGAAGCTCATGCTGATCACGCTCGCCCCGTTGTCGGCGGCGTAGCGAATGCCGGCGGCGATCGCCGCCGCCGTGCCGGTGCCGTCGGCGCCGAGCACCTTGACCGGCATCACGAGGCAGGTCCAGCAAATGCCGGCGCCGCCGATGCCGTTGTCGGGACGGGCCGCGATCACGCCGGCGACCATCGTCCCGTGTCCGTACTGATCGGCGGTGCTGCCCGTCCCGTCGGCGAAGTCCGCACCCGGAACGAGCGCACCCTGAAGGTCCGGCTGGTTCGGGTCGACGCCGCTGTCGATCACGGCAACCACGACCGGCTTCGCGCCCTGAGAGACGTGCCAGGCAGCCGGAGCTTCGATCTGCGAGAGACCCCACTCCTGCGACCAGGCGGGATCGGTCGGGACGACCGTCGTCGGCTGCGAGATCGGAACCGTCGGCGTGGGCGTCGGGTCGACGTGCTTGATCGCGCGCGCGCTCGCCAGGTGACGGTGCAGCCTGGGGAGGTGACGGACGGGCTTGTGCAGAAACTTGTAGACCCCGCTCGGCACCCGGAAGGCGGCGACGCCGACGGCCCGCTGCCGCTCCTGGGCGGACGCAGCGCCGACTGCGATCATCAGCACGAGCGCGATGAGAAACACACCCCGGGCTGTCGCCCCAATCCTCACGTCCGGGGTATCGGCTCACCTGCCGCCAACCTTTAGCGTCCTTTGCACCGGCTACCCTGTCGCGCCATGAAGGCCCGGGCAGTTGCGATCGGCGTCGTCGTCGTTGCTCTCGTGGGCTGCGGTTCCAAGCCGCTCACCAACGAACGCCTTGCCTCGGACCTGACGAAGCAGGTCGGGATCAAGACGTCGGTCGTATGCTGGAAGCAGTCCGGCAAGCTCGGCACGCTGAGCGCGATGGGCTACGACCACATCTGCGGGATCAGCCGCAACCGGCCGGCGATCTACATCCGCACCGGCGTGAAGACGAAGCCCGGCTGGTGCCTGGTGACGCCGCGGTTCAACAAGGGCCCCGACTGCCCGCTCGGCTAGCCCGCTCGATCGATACGGCGGAGGCTAGTGCGTGCGCTCGGTCGAGATGAGCTTCCCGGCTGCGCTGTAGCCGAGCACCTCGCGAATCCAAGTGGCGCAGTTCGTCGGCGCCGGACAGCCGTAGATGTAGCCGCCGTCCTTCGTGAGCGAAATCGTCTTCCGCGCGGTCTTGCCGACCAGGACGACCTTCTTCACGTTGGTGTTGGCGACACCACCGATCAGCCCTTTGATCACCGAGAACGTCTCCCGGCCCCGGGCGAAGATTGCTCCGTCCGGCGCGCACCGGGCGCGATAGGAGTTGGACTGCACGAGGAGCACGCAGACCGAATTGCCCTTCATCAATGTTGCATAGACGAGATACGGCCGGCGCTTCGTGTCGACCGCGGTCGCAATGCGACGAGAGATCTGCACGACTCCCACCGACTTCGCGACGGGCGGCAGCTTGTCGTACGCGTGAGCCGAGCGCTTGAAGACCGGAAGGGGAGGCTGCACGGCAGCCGCAGCGACGGCAGCGATGATCAGCGCTGCCACGAACCCCCCTCCGAGAAGCCGCATCGGCGCGCATCGTAGCGAGGCTCACCGCAGTTCGCCGAAGCCTTCGGTCATCATTTACAAAGCGTGCTCGCGCTTGCCGTCGTACTCGCCGCATGGATGACTGCGGCGCCTCCCGCTCCACAGATCGTGCAGCGGCCGATTCCGTTCGGAGCCTCTCGCCGGGCCGAGACCGCCCGTTACGCGGAGCGCCACTACGGGCTCGATCGCTGGCGACTCGAGCGGCCCCGAGTGATCGTCGAGCACTACACCGCGACCACCACCTTCTCGCCGGTCTGGGCGACCTTCGCCGCCGACACGCCCGATCCGGAGCTCGGCGAGCTGCCCGGAACCTGCGCTCACTTCGTCATCGACCGGGACGGCACGATCTACCAACTCGTCCCGCTCGACACGATCTGCCGTCACACCGTCGGTCTCAACTGGACGGCGATCGGCATCGAGGACGTCGGCACGAGCGACGCGTCGATCCTCTCCGATCGGGCTCAGCTCAGGGCCTCGTTGCGCCTCACGCTCTGGCTGATGTACCGCTTCCACATCTCGCTTCCAAACGTGATCGGGCACGCCGAGAGCCTGACGAGCCCCTATCACCGCGAGCTCTACGCGCCGTGGCGCTGCCAGACGCACGGCGACTGGCAGCACGACGACATGGTTCGGTATCGCGGCCTGCTCGACTCACTCGCCCGATCGGAGCGTGTGGTGGTCTCGCACGCCGGCGGTCCCGTGAAGTCGAACTGCTGACGCGGGCACGTCAGGGTCGCGAACCTGCGCGACCGTTGAGCACGTCGTCGACCTGTGCGAGATCGATCCCGCGGCTCGCGAGCAGCACGTACAGGTGGTAGATCAGGTCGGCCGCCTCTTCGACGACGCGCCCGTCGTCCTCGTCCAACGCGGCCACCGCAACCTCGACGGCCTCCTCCCCCACCTTCCGCGCACAGGCACCGGTGCCCGCGTCGAGGAGCTCGGCGGTATAGGAGCCTGCGGGCCGCGTCGCAGCGCGCTCGGAGATCGTTCGCCAGAGCGCCGGCGCGAAGCACGAGACGGAGCCGGTGTGACAGACGGGCCCCGCGGGACGGACGCGGACGAGGAGCGCATCGCCGTCGCAGTCGTCGCGCAGCTCCTCGACCGCGAGCGTGTTGCCCGAGCTCTCGCCCTTGCGCCAGAGCCGCTGCCGCGACCGGCTCCAGAACCAGGCCTCGCCGGTCTCGCGCGTGCGCGCCTCGGCCTCCGCGTCCATCCACGCGAGCATCAGGACACGCCCGTCGTCGGCGTCCTGGACGATCGCCGCGCGCAGCTCAGGCTGCTGCATCGCGCACCGCCACGCCTTGATCGCGGAGCTCGCGCCGAAGCGCGCCGAGCCGCGCCGGATCCTCGTGCAGGATCGACGCCAGCAATGCAGCCTGCGCCGTCTCGAGCACCTCGGCGACGTGCCGGGCATTGCCCGCGCCACCCGACGCGATCACCGGCACCTCGACCGCGGAGGCGACAGCGGCCGTCAACTCGAGGTCGTACCCCGAGCGCGTCCCGTCGGCGTCGATCGACGTGAGCAGGATCTCGCCGGCCCCGCGCTCGACCGCCTCGCGCGCCCATTCGACAGCAGTGCGCGGCGTCGCGAGTGTTCCGGCGTGCGAGCGGACGCGTCCACGCTCGACGTCGATCGCGATCACGACCGCTTGCGACCCGAGCCGGGCGGCGAGCTCGGTGAGAAGCTCCGGCGCCCGGAGGGCGGCCGAGTTGACGGCCACCTTGTCGGCGCCCGCCTCGAGCAGCGTCTCGGCATCGCGCGCCGAGCGGACACCCCCGCCGACGGTGAACGGGATCTGCAGACGCGCCGCGACGCGACGTACGAGCTCGACGAGCGTCGCACGTTCCTCGAGCGTCGCCTTGACGTCGAGGAACACGAGCTCGTCGGCGCCCTCGTCGGAGTACGCGGCGCCGAGCTCGACGGGATCGCCCATGTCCCGCAGCTCGCGGAACCGGATGCCCTTGACCACGCGCCCGGCCGCCACGTCGAGACACGGGATCAGGCGTGGGAAGGGCACCGAACCTCCTCGAGGACCCGCTCGAGGTAACGGGCTCCGGCCGCACCGCTCTTCTCGGGATGAAACTGCACGCCGACGAACGCGTCCGCCCTCGCCTCGGCGACGACGCCCTCCGACCACGCGGTGGCCGCCGGCGTCTCGCACGCGTAGGAGTGCGCGAAGTAGAAGGCCGACCCGAGCGGCTCGACGTCGGCCCAGCCGAGGCGTGGGACGCGGCCGCCTCTCAGTCGGACGGCGCGTCCCGGCAGCAGACCGAGCGCTTCCATGCCCCCGTCCTCCTCCGTGTACTCGAGCACGAGCTGCAACCCGAGGCAGATTCCGAGCACGGGCCTGCCCGCGGCGCAGCGTTCGCGCAGCGCGTCGTCGTCGCCCCGCGCACGGAGCCCGGCCAGCGCTGTACGCGCGGCACCGACACCGGGCAGCACCGCGAGGTCCGCGCCTTCGACGTCGTCGACGATCTCCGCGCCGAGCCGCTCGAACGCGAGCTCGACCGAGCGCGTGTTGCCCGCGCCGTAGCGGCAGATCGCGACGTTCACAGGATGCCCTTCGTCGACGGCAACTCCGTGGACTCGGTGCGAACCGCCGTGCGCAGCGAACGCCCCACCGCCTTGAACGCGGCCTCGGCGACGTGGTGCGGATCGCGTCCCGTCGCCTCGACGTGGATCGCTGCGCGCGCGGACTGCGCCAGGCTCGACAGCATGTGCGCCGCGAGCCCCGGATCATGCTCGAGCGCGAGCTCTGCATGCGGTCGTCCGCCGAGATCGACGGCGGCGCGTGCGAGCGCGTCGTCCATCGGCACGACCGCATCGCCGTAGCGGGCTATACCTCTGCGATCCGCCAGAGCAGAGTCGAGTGCGGCGCCGAACGCGAGCGCGGCGTCCTCCGCGGTGTGGTGGTCGCCGGTCTCGAGATCGCCGGAGCCCTCGAGCACGAGGTCGAGCCCGGCATGGAACGCGAGCTGCTCGAGAAGGTGGTCGTAGAGCCCGGCTCCGGTCGACACGCGAACGCGGCCCGCGCCGTCGAGCGCAAGCCGGACGGCGAGGCGCGTCTCCGCCGTCGCGCGCAGGATCCGGCTTCGCCGGCCGCCTGCCGCGGCAACGGGCGACGGGCGCTCGAGGATGCGCGCGAGCGTCTCGACGAGCAGGTCGTCATCCTCCGCGTCGCGGACGGAGGCGCGGATCGCGCTCTCGTACGCGCGCACGACGAGGCCGCGGCGCAGCAGGGCGTCGCCGAGCGCGAGCCCGTCGTCGACCGGGACGTAGAGGAAGTTGGTGGACGACGGAAGCGGCTCGAGCCCGATCGCGCGCAGGGCCGATGCGAGTCGCTCGCGCTCGGCGACGGTCGGACCTACGTCGGGCGGGTTCGCGAGCGCGGCGGTGGCGAGCTCGGCCGACAGCGAGGAGATCGGGGCGGGCGACTGCCGTGCGTTCAGCTCCGCCGCGACGTCTGCCGCGGCGAGCGCGTAGCCGACCCGTGCGCCTGCGAGCGCGAACGACTTCGAGAAGGTGCGCAGCACGACGACGTCGCCGTCCTCGATCAGCGGCAGCGCCGTCTCGCCGGCGAACTCGAAGTACGCCTCGTCGACGATCAGCGGCCGTGCGTCGGGCAGTTCGTCGAGCGTTCCCGTCGGGTTGTTCGGCCGGCAGGCGAAGGTGAGCGCGGTAGCCGGCGAGTAACCGTCCGTTACCTGCGCGCCGGCCAGCTGCGCGGCGATCCGGTACAGCGCGTAGGTCGGTGACGGCGGGATCGCGACCTCGTCGCCCGGTCCCGCCCACGCGCGTGCACAGAGCAGGATCAGGTCGTCCGCCCCGGCTCCGAGCACGACGTTCTCCGGCTCGACCCCGGCGTACCGCGCGATCGCCTCGATGAGCGGCGGATACGTCGAACCGGGATAGCCGCTGACGCGCGCGACCGCTCCGGCGATCGTGCCCGGGCGCGACGAGGGCAGCGGGAGCGGCGGCGTGTTCTGGTCGAAGCGCAGCACCTGCGACTGGTCGATGCCGGCGATCCGCGCGACCTCGGCGGTCGACTCGGCCCACGCGTACGGCGCGAAGTCGGGTGCAAGCGCCCTCATCGCCGCACCGCCTCGGCGTGGGCGGGCATCCCCTCGGCCTCCGCGAGCGCCTCGACGGTCGGCCGGAGCCGCTCGAGGCCGTCGCGCGTCAACCGCTGCACCGTCACCGGCTTGAGGAACGTCTCGAGCCCGAGGCCGCCGACCGATCGCGCCCAGCCCCCCGTCGGCAGAACGTGGTTGCCGCCGGTCGCGTAGTCGCCTGCCGCCACGGGTGACCACGGGCCGACGAACACGGCGCCGGCGTTGCGCACACGATCGGCGTCGCGCTCGGCCGCGCCGAGCAGGACGAGGTGCTCGGGCGCGAGCGCCTCCGCCTCGTCGAGCGTCGCCACCCGGCGGCAGACGGAGTCCGGGCCGTGCTCGGCCTGCGCCGCGAGCTCGAGGGCGATCAGCCTGTCGTCCCCGTCGCCGGCGACGACGACCTCGGACGGCCCGCCGGGCAGGTCGATCGGCACGTCGCGCGACACCTCGAGCTTGGCCTCGTTCACGTACGAGTTGCCCGGGCCGACGATCTTGTCGACACGCTCGACGTAGGCGAGCCACGCGATCGCCTGTGCGCCGCCGATCGCCCAGACCTCCTCCAGACCGAGCGCTTCTGCGGCGGCGGCGATCAACGGCGCACCCGTGGGCGGCGTGCACACGACGATTCGCCGCACACCGGCCACCTGCGCAGGAACGGCGCACATCACGAGCGTCGAGATCAGGCCACGCGGCACGTAGACGCCGACCGTGTCGAGCGCGATCCAGCGGCGCTCGAGCACGACACCCGGCTCGACCTCCAGCGTGAGGTCGGCCGGCCGCTGCAGTGCGTGCCAGCGCCGCACGCGGTCTGCGAGGGTGAGCAGTGCCTCACGCGGCAGGCCATCGGCATCGGGAACGGCGCGGGCAGGCTCGACCCCGTCGAGCTCGACCGCCCACTCGCGCACCGCCTCGACGCCGCGCGTCTTGACGTCGGCGACGATCTGTCATGCGGCCATCCGCTCGACGGGCACGATCAGGATCGACGAGCCGCCTGCCGCCTCGAGCTTCGGGAGCAGCAACCAGAGCTCGTCGGCGGGCACGAGCACGTGCACCGCGACGGAGCCCGGCTCGCGCGAGCGGCAGCACGCTCGGTGCCCGCGGAGCGACGAGCGCGCAGATCTCCGGCAGCGCCGACTCCGGCGCGTTGAGCATCAGGTAGCGATGGCGGCGCGCATCGACGACGGCGCGCAGCATCGCCGCGAACGGCTCGGAGCGCTCGGTGTCGCCGGCGACGAGCACCGCCTGCGACTCGAGCAGGACGCCGAGCGAGCGGAGGCCGTTCGTACGCAGCGTGTTGCCGGACGACACGAGATCGACGATCGCGTCGGCCAGGCCGAGGCGCGGCGCGAGCTCGACCGAGCCGGTGACGTCGACGAGGCTCACCGGCACCGGGAGGAGCTCGCGGGTCAGCCGGGGGTAGACGGTTGCGACGGTCGCCCCGTCGAGCTCGGCCGGCGCTCCCACGGACGACTCCTGCGGCACGGCCACCTCCAGCCTGCACGAGCCGAAGCCGAGCGACAGCACCTCCGCGACGCGCGCACCGCGCTCGCGCACGAGATCGAGCCCGGTGATCCCGCAGTCGACGACCCCGTCCTGGACGTACTCGGGGATGTCGGCGGCGCGCACGAGCAGCACCTCGACCGGAGCGTTGCGGCACGGGAACGCGAGCGCACGTTCGCCCGGCTGCTCGGGCCCGAGCCCGGCGTCCTCGAGCAGACGGAAGGAGGGCTCGCGCAGCCGACCCTTGACCGGGAGCGCGACCTTCAGGAGCTCATGCGGTCGAGCGCCAGCGTGTACCCGCCCTCGCCGTGCCTCAGCCAGTGGGCGACGCGGGTCACGGTGGTCGTCGACGCTCCGGTCAGCTCGGAGATCTCCAGATACGGACGCCCCTCCTGCAGCAACCGAGCCACCTGCCAGCGGTGCGCCATCGCCTCGAGCTCGGAGAGCGTGCACAGGTCGCGCAGGAAGTGCTCGACCTCCGCGCGGGAGCGCAGGTTCTTCACCGCGTCGAAGAGCGCCTCCATCTCCGGGGTGCGCCATGGATGTCGGCTCCTGGTTGCCATCGTCTGTCATCATGTTAGCACGGTAACATGTGACCATGGAACCGGGGTCAGACCCGGGTCTGACCCCGCAATGGAGACACCCGCCCAAACCGACCTGTCCGCGTGGCTCGAGGCACCGATCGCGGTGATCCCCGCCGTCGACGTGCTCGGCGACCGCGTCGTGCGGCTGCGGCAGGGCGACTACGAGCGACATCGTCGCGGACGCGGCCGACCCGGCGGGGTCGGCGCGGCGCTGGCGCGACGCGGGCGCCGGTCGCATCCACCTCGTCGACCTCGACGGTGCCCGCTCCGGGCGCTCGCGGCCCGAGCTCGTCCGCGAGGTCGCGGCGGCCTGCGCCCCCAGCGCACTGCAGGCGTCCGGGGGCATCCGGTCGCTCGCAGACGCGCGCGCGCTCCTCGACGCAGGCGCCGACCGGGTGGTGGTCGGCACGGCCGCGTGGCCCGATCCGGCCCCCTGGGTCGAGGCGCTGGGAGCGTCGCTCGTCGTGGCGATCGACGTGCGCGACGGCCGCCTGCGCACGGCCGGCTGGACGCGGGACCAGGGCATCTCGACCGACGAGGCGCTACGCCGCGCCGCGGCCTGCGGCGTCGTGCGCTGCCTGGTGACCGCGATCGAGCGCGACGGGACGCTCGCCGGCCCGGACCTCGAGCTGATCCGAACCGCAGCAGCGGCCGGCCCTGCCGTGCTGGCGGCGGGCGGCATCCGGACACCCGCCGACGTCGCGGCGCTCGCCGCCGCCGGCGCGGAGGCGGCGATCGTCGGCCGCGCGCTCCTCCCGCTTACGCGGTGACGAGCTTCAGGTCGGCCTGCAACGCGGCCAGGTCGAACCCGTTCGGCGCCTTGCCGTGCGCGATGAAGTCCCGGGACAGGACGGCGTACACCTCGTCGCAGTAGCGGTCCCAGAAGTCCCAGGTCACGTCCTGGAGCCTCCCCCAGGTCACGACGGTGAGACCGTCCTGCGCGTAGCGGACGAGATCGACTGCGTGCCCGCCCCAGGAGCCCGGCCGAGCCGGGCCGTCGAGCGAACCGGTCCAGTCCCACACCGGCTGGTCCTGCGCAGTGAGCGGAAGCTGTACCCCGACGTAGAGGCCGCCGAACAGCCACGCGGTCGACTGGGCGAGGTCGTGATCGTGGACGGGGACCTGCGCGTACGCACCGATCCGGTGACGATCGATCCCGTCGCGCCGCCAGTAGCGAAGCACGTCGAGCACGACGGCACCCGCTTCGCCGCTCAACGGGTCCACCTGCTTCACGTGGTCGAACGCGTCGAGCACCGAGCGCTCGGTCACCTCGACCGGCTGCCCACGGCTCTCGGCCGTCCAGGCCTCGATCATGTGCCCGGCCGCGGCGATCGTGCAGTCGCCGATCCGGTCGTTGGCGTACATCGGCCAGTCGGTCACGTGGTCGGTGAGATCGAGCGACGCCGGCGGAGCCGGCAGCTCGGTGCGATCGACGTAGCGCGCGATGTGCAGGGTGCGCACGTCGGTCCGAACCGGGAGCTTTCCGAGCTTGCGGATGCTGGTCGCGGTTGTCGTCATCACGGCCCTCCCTCTGCTGTGGGTGGAGATCGAGAGCCGCAGGACCGCAGATGCCGCCGAGCCGAGTCTGACGCGGGCCCCGAGCGCCGTCAAGCGGCGTCAGGGCCGTTTCGAGCGCTGCTGCCGCGCCCTGATCTTGTACTCGCGGACCTGCTCGCGCCGGAGGAGGCTGTCGCGCCGAACCTCGAGCGCGTGCAGCTCGCGCTGCAACTTGCGATAGCTCGACCAGCGTTCCGCCGACAGCGAGCCGTCGAGCAGCGCCTGCTCGAATCGCGCAGCCGGGCTCGCTGTCGTGCGCACAGTCGGAGAAGCGGCAGCGCAGCGCGATCTCTTCGACGTCGCCGAAGGTCTGCTCCAGGTCCGCGTCCCACAGCTGCAGCTCGCGGATGCCGGGCGTGTCGAGGACCACGCCGCCGTCCGGCAGCACGACGAGCTCCCGCCGGGTCGTCGTGTGACGGCCGCGGTCGTCGTCGCGCACCTCGCGCGTCTCCTGCAGGTCGGCGCCGGCGAGCGCGTTCACCAGCGTCGACTTGCCGACGCCGGAGGAGCCGAGCAGCACGGCGGTCCGGTTCCCCCGGAACCAGGCGCGCACGTCGTCGAGCCCTGCCGCGGAAAGCGCCGACACCGCGAGGACGGGGCACGAACCGAAGGTCACCGTCTCGGCCTCGGCCAGGAACGGCGAGACGTCGTCGACGAGGTCGACCTTCGTCAGGAGCACGACGGGCTGCGCACCGCTCTCCCACGCCATCGCCAGATAACGCTCGAGGCGGCGTGCGTTGAAGTCGAGCGGCAGCGACTGGATCAGGAAGGCGACGTCGACGTTCGCCGCGAGCACCTGCTCGCGCGTGGCGTGCAGCGCCTCCTTGCGCGACAGCACCGTGCGACGTGGCAGCACCTCCTCGACGAGCGACGATTCGGGACCGAGCCCGATCCAGTCGCCGACCGCCGGTAGACGGTCCTCGCGTGCCAGGCGGGCAGCCGCGCTCGCGCGGACCGTTCCGGCTGCGCCGGCAAGATCGTAGGCCCCTCTGTGCTGGACGGCGACGCGGGCGGGGACGAGCCCGGCGGCGCGATGCTCGGCGAACGCGGCTTCCCAGCCGTCGTCCCAGCCAAGACGCTCGAGCGGTGAATCCGTGAGCGGAAGGTTCAAGCGAAGCTCCTCTGTGTGCGTTGTCGATGAACGGGCGCGCTGCCCGTCACCTGACGCTCAGGAGCAGGTGCGACGGGCGGCGGCGCGGGGCTCGCAGGAACACATGGACAGCCTTCATCTCGCACCACCTCCTCGTCGAAGAGTCTTCGGACGGGTCCATTGTGCGGCCGATCCGCGAAATGCGCAAGTCGCGCTACCGTCGCGCGATGCGGACCCTCGCGCTCCCAATCGCAGCCGTGGCCCTGCTCGCCGGCTGCGGCGGCACGAGCCACGACACGCTTGCCGGCTGCCTGAACGGCGCCGGCTTCCTGGTCACCTCCTCCGGGTCGAAGGTCGACGGAACGTCACCCTCCGGCGTCGCCTTCACCCTGAGGACGTACCGCACGCCGGCGGCGGCGAAGCAGGCCGCCCAGAGCCTCGACCCGCGCACCACGGCGGTCGTCGCGAGCGGCGTCGTCGACTTCCACGGCAATCCGGACCCGAAGGCGGCCCTGTCGCCCGACGAGCTCCGGACGATCCGCGGCTGCCTGGGCAAGGTGCAGGGTTGACCGGGATACACTGGGCGCGCCCGCGGCGCGGTGAGATTCCGAACCGGGTCAGATCCGGGAGGAAGCAGCCCTAAGGATCCCTCACCGGTGCCGCGGCTTTTCGAAATCCCCAACTTCCAATCTCCGGTGGGCCGCTTAAGATCCGGATAGGTCGTCGTCTGCGTCATCAGTGCCCTGGGGAGGAGCCCAACCGTGAGGAAGTCGATCGTCCTCGTCGTCTCTGCGATCTCGATCGCGGTGACCCTTGCTGCAAGCGCCGGACCGGCAGCGCGCGCCGGCAACAACGTCCCCACCCGCGACGGCGGCCGGGGCTTCTGGTTCGTCCGCGCATGTGGCGCCCCGACGATCACGCTCGGCGCCTGCGGCGCGCAGGTGATCACGAACAGCCAGGGCACGCCGCTCGTCACGAGCGCAGCACCTCCGCCGGGCGCCTACGGGCCGCTGCAGTTCCACACGGCGTACAACCTGCCGACGACCGCGCCGAGCACGCAGACGATCGCGATCGTCGACGCCTACGACGACCCGAACATCGAGGCCGACCTGAACACCTTCTCGAGCAACTACGGCCTCCCGGCGTGCACGACCGCCAACGGCTGTTTCACCAAGATCAACCAGACGGGCGGGTCGACGCCTCCGGTCGCGAGCTCCAGTTGGGCCCTCGAGATCGCACTCGACGTCGAGACGGCGCACGCGATGTGCCAGAACTGCAAGATCCTGCTCGTCGAGGCCTCGACGTCGAACCTCAGCGATCTCGGCGCCGCCGAGAACCAGGCCGTCGCGCGCGGGGCGAACGTGATCTCGAACTCGTGGGGGGCACGGGAGTACTCGACCGAGACGTCCGACGAGGCGAGGTACTTCAACCATCCGGGCGTCGCGATCACGGCGTCGACGGGTGACAGCGGCTACGGCGTGCAGTTCCCCGCCGCATCGCGGTACGTGACGGCCGTCGGCGGCACGTCGCTGACGCTGAACGCCGACAACACGTGGAAGTCGGAGACCGCGTGGGTCGGCGCCGGCTCCGGATGCTCCGGGTACGTCCAGAAGCCCGCGTGGCAGACCGACGGGTCCTGCACGCGCCGGACGGTCGCCGACGTCTCCGCCGACGCCGACCCGAACACCGGCGCTGCGGTCTACGACTCGGTTCCCTACTCCGGCGCGACGGGCTGGTTCCAGGTCGGCGGCACGAGCCTTGCGGCACCGCTGATTGCATCGGCGTACGCGCTCGCCGGTCATGCCTCGTCGCTGAACGGCGCGTCGACCGCGTATGCGAACGCGTCGGCTTTGCACGACGTGACGTCGGGAACCAACGGCAACTGCGGCGGGATCTACCTGTGCACGGCGAAGCCGGGTTACGACGGCCCGACCGGGCTCGGCTCGCCAAACGGCCTCGCTGCCTTCGGCGGATCGGGCGGCGGGTCGCCTCCTCCGCCACCTCCTCCGGCCGACTACTCGCTGGGCATCTCGCCGTCGAGCTCGACCGTGACCGTCGGAACGAACGCCGTGTTCAACCTCAACGTCACCACGACCGGCGGCTTCTCGAACACCGTCGGCTTCTCCGAGACCGGGTTGCCGAACGCCGTGTTCGCTCCCGCGTCCGTGACCGCCCCCGGGACGGCGACGATGACCGTCACCACGAGCAGCGTCGCCCCGGGCAGCTATCCGTTCACGGTCACCGGCACGAGCGGTCTGACGACGCACACTGCGACCGGCACGCTGGTCGTCCAGGCGGCCCAGACGCCTCCGCCACCGCCGCAGGGAGACTTCTCGATCTCGATCTCGCCGTCGTCGCGGACGATCCTGCCGACGAGCACGACGACCTACACGGTGACGATCACGCCGAGCAACGGCTTCTCGAGCCCGGTCACGCTGTCGGCGTCGGGGCTCGCGAGCGGCCTCTCCGGCTCGTTCTCGCCCAACCCCGGCACGTCGTCGTCGACGTTCACGCTCACGGCGGCCAACGTCACGACGAGCTGGTTCGGCCTCAGGACGAGGGTCACGATCACGGGAACGAGCGGTTCGCTGTCGCACTCGACGACGCTCACGCTTTTCGTCGTGTAGTCGCCCCGTCTGAACGGCGGGCGGCGGGCCGGCTCAGGTGAGGAGTCCCTCGCCCGTGTCGGCGAGCCTGCGCGCGAACGCCGCGTCGCCGGCGCAGAGCCGCTCGACGTCCATGCGGTCGACCGCGACAACGCGCACGTCGGTCTTCGCGCGAACGCGGGCGGTTCGCTTGCCGTCGGCGGACAGGAGCGCACGCTCGCCGACGATCGTGTCCGGCCCGAACTCCCGCGTCCCCTCCGGAGCCTCGACGATCACCGTGCCCTCGAGGATGACGTAGAGGCCGGCCCCGTACTGCCCCATCTCGATCAGCACGTGCCCGGCGGCGACGCTCGACTCCGTCCCGTTCGCGTGGAGCATGCGGAGGTCGTCGGCGTTCATCGCCTCAGCGTTGCAGATCTGGATCTAGTCGTCGTACGACCGGGTGTGCCGTCGGTCGTAGAACCAGGCGATGATGATCAGCACCACGGACAGTGCGAGGAACGCGCCGAAGAAGCCCCATGCGTAGACGGCACGACTGAAGAGCAGCAGCAGGATGAAAGCGCCGACCCCGGCCGCGATCACGATCCCGAACAGGCCGGCCCAGAACTTGCCTCCGAGTCCCTCGTCTTCCATCTGCCGGCGAGTATGAAGCTTGGAGCGCTCTACGTCTATCTCAGACGTCACCCGGGAGCGGCCCGACGCGCTTGATTCCAGCTAACACCCGCTTGAGCGAACGCGATGACGTGATCGACAAGCGCGAGGAGGTCCGGGGCGGTGGGGGTTGGTTCGAGCGCGCGGGCTTCGTCTGATTCGTAGATCTCGCGCAGACCTGTAACTGCGGTGAGAGCAGCGACCCGCGGGACGAGCGCGGTGCCGGCCAGGCCGAGATCGTCTCCGATCGCCTCTGCGAGCACGCGTTCGAATTCGTAGTAGCCGGCACGGGCTCGGCCCCGCAGCTCGGGCTCAGCCCTAATCACCCGTGCGCGAAGGGCTCGCCGTTGCCAGAACTTCTCGTCGAGCTGGCCGTTGACGTACTCGACCGTCGTCATCGTTGTCGCCATCCACTCGCGGAGCGCCTCGAGGGCGGTCTCCCCGGGTTGCCTCGAGCGGAGACGCTCGGTGAGGCTTTCGAGGCCGAACGGCTCGAAGTCGAAGAGCAGCTCTTCTTTGGTCGGGAAGTGCACCGTCACGGTGCGTGGAGCGACATCGGCCCGCTCTGCGATCGCAGCAATCGTGGTCTCGCGGTAGCCGCGCTCGGCGAACAGCTCAAAGGCGGCGTTCTGGATCGCCTCGCGCGTGCGCAGCTTCCTTCGCTCTCGGCGGTCGAGCTCAACGGCCACGCGCCGATTATACTTGACTAGCAAGATTACATGTTTAGTATTATTGCGTAACAGGCATCTTCCATGGAGAACACCACCCCACGAGGAGAGGAACACGACATGGCTACCGCTATACGAGACGATCTCGCGAACGGCCTTGTAAGGATCGGCGAGGACGCAATCGCGACGCAGAACGATGCGTTGCTCGACACCTACTACGTCGAGGACTACGCGCTGCACAGCCCAGCGGGCGACTTCAACCGCGACGAGATCAAGGCGTACTTCGCCGCGTTGCGCGAGAGCTTCGCCGACTTCACGATCCGCCGAGCCGAGATCCTCGTGGACGGCAACTACGTCAGCTCGCGCACGATCATGGCCGGCCGCTTCGACAAGACGTTCGCCTACACGCCTATCGGCGCCGTCGACCCAAACGGCCAACACGTCGAGTGGGAGCTAATCAACATCTACCGCTACACCGACGAAGGACGTCTCGCCGAAGAGTGGGTCCAGACGGACACCTACGACTTCCTGCGACAGCTCGGCGCCTTCACGACCTGACGACGGCTTATGGCTCGACCGTTCCTGAGCGTCGCTCGTATCGCCCTCATCATCCACAACCCTGACTCGACCCTGAAGGAGCGCTACCGATGGCCTTGCATACTGAACTGACACCATCCGAAGCCGCCGACCGCCTCGCCATTCGCGAACTGTTCGATGCATACGCCCACTGCGCCGACCGGCGCGACGCCGAAGGCCAGAAGGCGCTGTTCACTGTTGACACCCGCTTCGCTGTCTACATGGACGGCGGACGCAGCGAGCCCACCTACGTCCTCGAAGGCCGAGAGGCGCTCACGCCGGTATTCGCCGACCTGAATCGCTACGAGACGACGACCCACTTCAACGGGCAAAGCACGATCGTGCTCGAGGGTGGCGCTGCCACGGGCGAGAGCTACACGATCGCCCACCACCTTTTCACCGAGGACGGCGAGCGCAAGATCATGATCGCCTCGCTCCGGTACCTCGATACGTTCGCCAAGATCGACGGTTCCTGGTACTTCGCCGAACGGAAGCTCATCCTCGACTGGAGCGAGACGCGACCCTCGACGCCGTAAAACACGACCCGGTGTGCGGGCGCCAGCCGAGCGATCGCGGGTCGTCCTGGAGGCTTCAGCCTCAGCGTGAAGACCGGAAGGTTCGACGGTCGGCGCGTTCATTCCTCCAACTGTGAGCGATCGCTGGAGGAGCCGAAACCGAACTTGCCAATCACTTGCCAATCACTTGCCAACCAGGGAAACGGTCAAGCCTGACGGCTGCTAAATTGGCTTAACCAAGCCAGTTAGGGCGCATAGCTCAGCGGGAGAGCGCTCGCTTCACACGCGAGAGGTCCCTGGTTCGATCCCAGGTGCGCCCATGCGGGTTTCCGCGGCGGCGCGACTGCCTAGGATGCCCCGTGCGAGGTTCATGCGAGGCGGGGCTGGACGGCGAAAGCGCCACGGGGATGCCGTGACTGTCACCGCTGCCACCTGTTGGCCTGGTGCTAGCTAGTAGCCACAGGTGAGCAGCTCAGCGTCGGCGGCATCGCCGTCGCTGAGCTGTCCCCGTGTCGGCCCCACGAAGGGGCCGACACGGGCGAGCGCTCTGACCCTCGCGAGGCTGCGACGGTCGCCCAGCTGCGGCGAATTCTGGTCAATGCCTGGCGTACGCGCATGAGCTGTCTGAGTCCGCTCACGGACTGTTGGAACCGCTGTAGGGCAGACCCGCCGGGATCAGCTTCCGGCAAAGCGCGACCGCGCTACGGGCCTGGGGAGAGTTCTTGTCGATGCTCGGCGGGGTGTTGAACGTGACGGCGTTGTTCTGGAACGTCGGGTCGGGGAAGTCGGGGATTCCGTGCGAGCGCATGCATGCTGCGGCCTTGAGGTAGTCGGCCTGATCAGCAGGGGTGATCGTCTGCGCCGGGGGCTGGCCGCCGTTCTGTGGCAGCGTTCCGGGCGGCAGGGTTCCGGGCGGAACATCGGTCGAACTGGGGGGTGCCGTAATCGGCGGTGTGTTGCCAAGCTGGCTGTACGTGACGCTCCACGTGTAGGTGCCGTCCTGCTGGAAGGTCACGCTGACCTGCCTGACGAGGCCGTCGCCTCCGACGCTCATCCCGAACTGGAGATCGTTCTGGACGTCTCCCTCGTTGCCATTTCCCCCACCGAACATCATGGCGGTGCGCTTTTGGGCGCCAAGGATCATGCTGATGATGGCGTTATTGCCGGGATCATTCCCTGCATTGATGCTGCCGCTCGGAATCGTGCCCGTGTAGACCGTGGTGCCACCCGGTTGCACCGTCGTCTGCACCTGGGTGGCGAGGGCGAGGATCTGCTGCGGGGTAGTGCCTGCGATGTTGTCCTGTGCGAGTTGCACCAACCCGCCGAGCGGCTTCGGGCCGACGTCGGAGGCGTTGGCGTAATGCAGCCAGGATCCATCTGACGTCTGCACGTACATGCCGCCTCCGATCAGCAAGAGCTGCGGGAACTGGTCGAGCCCCGTCGAGAACGCGACATCGCTGCTGTTCCAGCGGGCGGCGTCAATTGTGTGGGTGACGCCTGCGTGGAGCACGGTCGTCGTGATCGTCCCGGAGGGAGCTGCGGAGGTCGCGGCGAGCGCTCTCCTCGCCGCCGCGGAAGCGCCGGACGGCGACGCCGCGCTCAGCGTCAAGCCCAGCACGATGGCAGCAGTCGCTGCGGCAAGTACCGAGAGCGTCGGGATCGCGAGGCGAAACGACCGACGATGCGTGACGCGCGAGCGTGGACTGCGATCGTGCAGGTCGCGCTCGATCGCGGCCCGTAGCTGGGTGCGGATCAGGTCGAGTTCCCGAGCAGTCTCGTTCATGGCTGTTGGCCTCCTAGCGTGCACTGGAGTTGGCGGAGTAGACGTGAGACGCGATGCCGAGCCGCCTGCGGCGTACACCGCAGACGGACGGCGATGTCGCGGTAGGAACGTTCCTCGATCACCCGCAACCTGAGCAGTTCACGATCCCGCTCCGGTAACGACGCGAGTGCTCGACGCTCCGACTCCGAGAGCGACCGACGGTCGTGGATGGCGTCAAGAGCAGCATCTCGGGCGAGCAAACGGGGCATACCTAGCCGACGACGAGCAGCGTCCTCGACCCGCCGCTTCCGCAGCGACTCGCGCAAGACGTTCCGCGCGATCCCAAGCAACCACGGCAGCGCGGACACGTCGCTCTCGTGTCGAAACCGGCTTCGCCCCAGCCAAGCCCGTGCGAAGACTTCGGCTGTCACATCGGCGGCATGCTCGCCGACCCGCGCCCGCGCCCACGCGAGCACATGAGCAGCGTGTCGGTCATAGACCTCCTCAAACGCATCGGCAGTTCCCGCCCGCAGGAGTTCCGCGTCCGACGCCCTTCCGAAATCGCCTCTCACAACCTGTACTTGACAGCTCCGCAGAAAATGTGCCACGCCTGGTCCTACGTCGAGGCCATGTCAGCCCGGTTGCTGACGCGGTCGCAACGGTCGAACAAAAGGCGCATGACCTGCTCGCGCAGGTCGACGCGCTACCGCGACCTATCGTCGTCGCTTGCCGTTGAGGAAGCCTGATCGCGCGGGAGCCATCGGGGTGCCCCCACATCAGTGACGGCAACCCGCTGCCGACACCCTCACCACTTGCCAAAAAAAAACTCAAACTGGGTCGACGTGGCTGAGACAAAAAACCCCGCCCAGGTCGTCCGCCAACGCTCGACTCCAAGCTCGCGGATCAGATCGCAGCGCTGCTGATCGCGAGGCACACGACGACCGAAGTCTCGATCGGCTGCGAGTCGATCGACTCCCCTACCGCTGCAGCTTGAGATCCCGCGTGTCGACCTCCTCCGCGTGTCCCTCAACGTCGATCACCTCGTAGACCGGCGCGACGGCGGTGCTCCGTCCTCCCGAGTCCTTGTCCGACCGTGCCTCGTTCGTCCCGGCGCCCGAAGCAATCTCGACCTCCGTCCCTTCGATGATGTTGCCCGCGTCGCGCAATAGCTTCGCCCTCATCAGCGCTCCCGTCTGTCGTTTCGTTTCGTGTCGCCTACCCCGCGACTGCAAGGTTCAACCAAGGGGCGGTCGTGGCCCGCGGAATTTGCGGGCCTAGCGCCGCATCTCACTGGTAGAGGTTTCGTGTAACCGACCTTCGGTTTGGGCGGTTCCCAATCGGGGTCCACGTCATTTGTTGGTGGGTGCTCCGGCAATGCGCGGGTACGGTGGGGGTTGTGAGTGTTGCGGGTCTAGCCCGCCTGAGGCTGGGGTCGGAGCGCACGCTCGCCGTCGATTTGGGTACGGCGAATACGGTCGTTTATCAGGTTGGCCGCGGGGTCGTGGCGTTCGAGCCTTCGGTGGTCGCGGTCGATGAGCGCACAGGTGAGGTGTACGCGGTCGGTTCGGATGCACGCCGCATGATCGGTCGGACGCCGGCTCACATCAGGGCGACGCGACCGTTGCGCCACGGTGTGATCGCGGACTTTGAGATGGCCGAAGAGATGCTTCGCTACTTCATTCGCTCTGCCGCCGGGAAGGTCGGCCGCGGTGCCGAGGTGATGGTCTGCGTTCCGAGCGGTGTAACCCAGGTCGAGCGATCCGCGGTCGAGGACGCAACGCGCGCGGCCGGCGCCTCGCGGGCGTACTTGATCGAGGAGCCGCTGGCGGCCGCAATCGGCGCTGAGCTACCGGTTGCCGAGCCGATCGGTTCGCTCGTGGTCGATGTCGGCGGTGGGACGTCCGAAATGGCGGTCACAGCGCTCGGGGGAATGGTCGTATCGCATTCAGTCCGAGTCGGCGGCTACGACCTCGACGACGCGATCGTCAAGCTTCTGCAAGACAGCCAGGGACTGTTGATCGGGCAAGAGCAAGCGGAAACGGTCAAGCTCGAAATCGGCGCCGCTGTCACCGAGAGCGGCGGGCCGTCGGTCGCACGTGTCGCCGGCCGCGACCTGGCCACTGGCCTCTTGCGACGCGCAACGATTGACGCCGACTCGGTTTGCAGCGCCCTCCAACGTCCCCTCGCCCAGATCATTGAAGGCGTCGAACTCGTCCTCGAACGGACACCACCCGAGCTCTCCTCTGACATCGCCCGCCGCGGCCTCACCCTGGTGGGCGGCGGCGCCCTGTTGCGGCGTTTCGACCAACTCCTGCGAACGCGCACCGGTCTCGCCGTCGTCACCCCAGATGACCCCTTGACGACGGTCGCACGCGGAGCTGGGCTTGCCCTCGAAGAGCTCCGACACCTGCCGGCCGCTCGAAGATCAAAGCGACGCACGCGAGGCCGCTAGCTCGTCGGTGCGGGCGTAGCAGCTACGACCGGCCGTCTTGCTAGCTGGGCCGCCGGTTCCGCAGTACTTCGTGATCTCGGCGCGTTTCTCGTCGTTCGAAGGTCTCACGATCGAAACCAACGGGAGTTTCTCAATTTGATGCTTGGTGCGGTTGACCGACACGGTTTCGTGTCGAGGAGCCGCCCTCTCAGCTTCGCTCCGTCCTAGTCGCCGTCCGGATCTGGATCCGGATCTGGATCTGGATCTGGCGTAGGCGGTACGTCAGGGCCTTCGGGTGGATCAGGCATGTTCGTCATGGCAGTGGTGTCTCCAGCACTTCGGATACGAAACACCGCCGCGCGTCTACGCACTCGCCGGTCTGTTCCCGGTGCTCCGCCTACGTGTACTCGAAACCGTTCGGCAAATGCGCAACCGCGATCCGTCCGCGCGAGTCAGTCTCTCGCTCTTCCCATATGACCTGTCACTCCCCGATCCGCTGTATCGGAAACGAGCCCCGTGTCGACGATGCGTGGCGTTTGCGCGGACCCTGATTCGGATAGGCGCATGCGGTGGAGAGGTACGGCCTCGATGCTGCGGCCTTGCAGGAACTCGTCGACGCTTGCCGCGAGTGCTGTTCGGCGTGCGAGATAACTCTTGACCGGTGGCCAGGCGAGAGCAACGAGAGCGCCGAGTTCGGGAAGTTCATCGCCGCCGCCTCAACGTTTGCCGTGATCGCCGATCAACTCGAGACGGGCGGAACGATCCCTCCCGGCTTGGTCGCCTTCGCCGTCACGCTTGCGGCAACAACCTGCCAAGCAGACGCGACAGCATGCAGCGCCTGCTCAGCAGTATCCAGCTGGTTGCGCGCGCTGCTCGACTGCGGGCCGGGCGACGCGACCGTCGGCTAACGCGGATCCGTTGCGACAACCGCCGCCGCTGCGTCACCGACCTTTTCGACGAGTGTGTGGTCGCCGCTGACGCGGGACACTCGCTCGACCGTGGGGTCTTCGTGACCGGTCTTGACGATGAACGTCGTCGGCTCCGCACGAGCGGCCTCATACTCGCTCGGTGAAACAGTGAGCGGCTCGACGCACTCGCCGTTCGAGCACTCACAGATGATTTCAAGCGACTCGACGCCGTGCAGTTCACCAAGCTCAGCAATCTGCTCGTTCACCTGACGAAACACGGCCTCGTTCAGCCCACGGCGTTCTTCCCGACTTCCCACACAGCCAAATTTACAGACCCGCGAGATACGAGTCGAGGCACGATCGCCGAAAAATCGGGCCTTGACGGTTACGAAGGGGTCGCTCGATCGGCGGCGCCGAGGTTGGCGTCGAGCCGACCGGCAGCACCTCGTTCGAGCCCGATTCCCTACGCGTCTTCGGTGCTTGGCGTGAAGATCACGCTTGGAACCTCTTCCTCGGCCGGGTCGACATTGCGTACGACAACGTCGAAGAGCGTCACCGCCACTGCGGCGATCGGCACCGCCAGGAGGATCGCCCAGGGGCTGAAGAGGATGCCGACGGTCGTCACTGAGACGAGCAGAAGCAGCGGGGAGAGCCCGACCGCGTCGCCGAGCACTCTCGGCATGATCAGGTAGTCCTCGAGCAGCCTCACCGCGAGCACGCAGGCGGCGGCGAGCACGGCGACGTGGACGGAACTCGTCAAGCCGACCGCGACAGCCAGAGCACCCGCGATCAGCGGTCCGACCACGGGGATGATCTCGACGAGCCCGGCGAAGGCGCCGATCAGCAGCCAGTACGGCTCACCGACCGCCCAGAAGAGCAGCGAGAGCGTGATCCCGACGGCGACGATCAGGATCGACTGGCCACGGACGAAGGCGCCGAGGCGAAGATCGATCAGCGTCCACGTGTCACGAATCAGCTTTCTCTTTGGTCGAGGAAGTAGCGAGCAGACGGTGTCGACTGCCCGGTCGCGTTCGAAGATCCAGTAGGCGGCGACCGCCAGGGTGAAGAAGATCCCGATCAAGATCTCGAACGCCTTTGGGCCGAGCTGCGTCGCTGGTTTGACCAGCGCCGAGCCCCGCGGCAGATGACGAAGACGCTTCTGCAGCGCCACCAGCACCTGGTGCTTGACCCCGGTCGAGTTCCTTGCGGCATGAGCGATCTCTGCCTTGCCGCTCGGACTGAGCGCGTGGTTGACCTGGTCGAGCGCCCGCGGGACGGCAAACGCGAGCGTCACGGCAATCACTCCAAAGAACGCGAGGTAATGCAGCGCTAGCCCGGCTGGACGTGGAACGTGATGACGTGCCAGCCACTCGATCGCCGGCCGCATCGCAGCCGCGAGGATCATCGCCGAGAAGACCAACGCGACGACCAGCCTGAGTTTCCAGACCGCGAGTGCGACCACGATGATGCCCACAGCTACGAGCGTGATGACGGCAGTCCGTCGTGCGGCCTGGCCCAGAGAACGAGCCTCTTGCTCGGCGAAGCGCCGTGGCGATTCCATCTCCCCTGCGGGCGGGGATCTTTCGTCGCTGATCGTTCTCACCATCGCTCCTCGTCTTTACTCATTTGAGGTCATGCCGAGTTCGCTGGTTACGCGCGGCGCACGAAGAAGAAGATCATTGCGATAAGCAAAACGATGACGAGAATTCCAACCAGGCCGTAGCCCATGGTGGTCCTTTCGTAGAGGTGACAGTCAGTTGCTTGAGTGCGACCGACGCTGAGCCCGTGAGCGGAACTGAAAGAGCATCACGACGGTCGCCGATGGGCGATGACGCGCCGTGAACAGGCGCGCCAGAAGACGAGCTCGAGTCCCGTCCCGCCTTGCAATCAGTCCTTCTGGTCTTCCAAGACGTCCTTTGCCTTGTCGGTCGCCTTGTCGACCAACTCCTTTGCTTTCCCTCCGGCTTGATCGACCTTGCCTTCGCGCTTCAAATCCTTGTCGTCGCTCAGAACGCCGGCTGCTTCCTTGATCCGACCCTTCGTTTCATCAGTCGATCCCATCGCGATACCTCCTTGTTGTGTTGAGGCGGATCTCAGCGCCGCCAGTCAAGCTCGCCTTTGACGAAGCAGATCAGCACACATTGATCTCACGGTTGACCGATCGGAAACGCCGCGGCGAAGCCGTCGAGCGCAACGATCGAGCATCTATCCCTTTACGCGACCTGCCCGCCCACGCTGCGCATGGACCGAGAAACAGCGCGCCTTGGGCCGCTGACAAACAGCAGGGCGGCAGAAGTCGTTGAACCAACACGTACCAGTTAGACAGGCCTGCCTGTGGACTTCGTCTCGACCGCAGGCGATCCACTCTTGAAGCGATGTTCGTCTCTGCCGGCACCGCCCTCTTTTCACCAGTACCGACACCGTTAAACGCTGCGCGGAGTCGACGAAGCCGTTCCGCTCTGACAAACCTGCCCCCATGCGCGCAGATTGAGGTCGGCAAACGATGAACGACATCGCGGCTGCGACAAAGCAGTGAACGCAAACAAACAGGGACTCCAGCCGAGGAGAGTGGCCTTCCCGCCCGATTGTGAACGGGCGGTCCGCGGCGACTCACCCGTTTCCTGGGCCGACGGGGACGCGTGTCCGTTCGGGTCGGATTCGTCGCTTGTGCAGCGCGGCGTTGCTCAAACCCGGTCTCAAAGCTTCCGCGACCGCCGGAGCTGTGCCTCAAGGACGGTACCGAGGAGCTGGGCAGAAAGCCGAGGATGCAAACTGACGCTCTTAGATAGCCGTCGGGTGGTCGCAGTGCCCCGACGAGTCCGGTTTGCGCGGACACGTTGGCACGATCGATTTCACGGGCTACGGGGTCGAAGCGATCGACGGTGACATCGGCAAGGTCGACGAGGCAAGCAACGACGTCGGATCGAGCTATCTCGTCGTTGATACCGCCCATGGATCTTCGGCAAGAAGGTGATGCTGCCGGCCGGCGTCGTCAACAACGTCGACGTCGACATCGAGACCATCTTCGTGAACCGCACCAAGGAGCAGATCAAGAACTCACCCGAGTTCGACCCCGACCGGTACCGCGAAGACACGTATCGCGGCGAGGTCGGCGGCTACTACAACACCGGCGGCAGCGGTTGGCGCGACGACGAGGACCTGGCTCCGAGGAACTAAACCCAAACCGGGCGGAGCCCGAGTACGCCCGGAGGATCACGCCCCTCCGGCGTGTTTCACGAAAGCGGAGCCCGGAACGACACTTGCGCGGCGGCTACGCCCGGGACACGGGAAAGCCGGCGCAGCGCACGGCCGGAGGAAATCACCGCTTCCACCTCCGGCCGTGCACCTTCCGGTCTGACGCCGATCAACTCAAGCCACGGCCACTCCGGGGACCGCGCGTTTCGTCGCACGATCTGAGGGCGAGCCGGCCCGTTGGGCCGGACGCGATTCCTCTACTCCTCTGAAGGTTTCACGGCGTTGGCGCACAGGACACAACGAGAAGCCGCCCGGCGGGCGTGAACGCCTTTGGAATCCAAGCTGAGTCTTAGATAAAGGAGCCTGTCATGGGTATCTGAGTCAGTCTGAACTTCTTACTCGTGACACGCGCCCAGTTGCTTACAGGCGTTTAACGCCTTCGGTTCGGGAAACGTTTTAGCGGTCGAGGATAGGAGGCGCAGATGCCTGGTAAGAACGCACACGTGAAGAATGAAAAACAGTATGAGGCGCTGAAGGAAAAGGGGATGTCGAAAGAGCGGGCCGCGAAGATTGCGAACTCGCCTCGGGCGTCGAGTCACGGTGGCAAGGCGTCGCATTCGTCGTCGACCAAGTCGACCTCGTCTCAAGGCGGAACGACGGCACAGAAGAAAGCGGCCGGACGCAAGGGCGGCAAGGCAGCCGCGCGTTCGGGGAGTTGACGTGCTTCGTCACGACAGCCGTGCCGCCGGGATCGCCGCCGACGTTGCCGCGTCGATCTCGCCGTACACGGATCAACTTGCCCACGACCCTAAGCTCAGGCGGCGTCTCACGGATGCGATCGGCGCGAGCGTGATCGCGGGAGCGCGTGCCCGCAGGCACACCGGCACGGCCGGGTTGATGTGGGCCCTCGCTTCGGATCCGGTCCTCAAGCGACACATCTCCGAGGCGATTGTGGGTGTCCAGGACGCGAAGCGACGGATCGACCGGAGGCGAAATCGACGCACGCGTGTGATCATCGGACTGGTCGGGCTGGGCGCCATCGCGGCCTTGGCCGTCCCGGTGGTCCGCCGCGCGACGAACGAAACGGCCGGTGACGCCTTCGGCACGACGGCAGGGGCCGAAGCGGTATGAGGCTGCTCTACAAGCCCCTCGGCGCGCTGGTCGCCGTGGCTGGCGGTCTGCTCGCCGCCGCTACGTTCCAACAGATCTGGCGTCGCATCGGCCGTGAGGACAAGGCACCGACCGCCACGGATCGCCAGCGAGGTTGGTCGGAGGTTCTGCTCGCCGCGGCGCTGCAAGGTGCGGTCTTCGGAGTCGTAAAAGCCGCCGTCGACCGGGCCGGAGCGACCGGTTACCAGCGTCTCACGGGTGTCTGGCCCGGGAACGAAGGCCCGTCGCAGGATCGATGACGAGCTCCCGTTTCCACGGCATCGTCGCGGCCGGCCCGATCGCGTTCCCCGTCTACTCGGTCAACGACGCCCGAAACCGCAGGATCTGACCGGTGAGCGACCGGCGCTCGATCGGGGCGAGGGATGCCCTGCTGGCCGTGGAGTCGACGTTCGGCGACGAGGTATCGCGGCAGATTCGCCGCCATCACCGCCGGCGCCTCGAGAAACTGGGATGGGAGCGGGCCCTCGATCCCGGCACCGGCCCGTGGGCGAGCGGCGACCCGCCGCCCCGCGACGGCAACGCAGTCGAGGTGCTCGTCGACGGCGCGGCCGCGCTGCCGTCGATGGCGGATGCCATCCGCAGCGCTACCTCGCACGTCCACATCGCCGGCTGGTACTTCACGCCCGGGTTCGCCCTGGAGCGAGAGGGGATCGCGGTCGTCCTTCGTAACTTGCTGGCGGAAGTGGCGGAACGCGCGGACGTGCGCGTCCTCGCCTGGGCGGGCGCTCCGCTGCCGCTCTTCCGGCCCTCACGCGACGACGTCCGTGCGATGCAGCACGAGCTGACCGCCGGCACAAGGATCCGCTGCGCGCTCGATGCCCGGGAGCGGCCTCTCCACTGCCACCACGAGAAGACGATCGTCGTCGACGATCGCGTCGCGTTCGTCGGCGGGATCGACCTCACGGCAGAAGCCGGCGACCGGTTCGACACGTCGGGCCATCCCTCGCGCGCGGCTGTCGGCTGGCACGACGCGTCGGTGCGCCTCGAAGGCCCGGCGGTGACCGACGTCGCCGAGCACTTCCGGATGCGGTGGAGCGAGGTCACTGGGGAGACGTTGCCCGAGGCGGCGGAGGCGCCGATCGCCGAGCGTGGCATCCAGGTGCAGGTCGTCAAGACCGTTCCGGAGGGCATCTATCGCGCCGTGCCGCGCGGGGACTTCAGGATCCTCGAGTCCTATGTCCGGGCCTTCCGGAACGCCGAACGGTTCATCTACGTCGAGAACCAGTTCCTGTGGTCGCCCGAGATCACAACCGTGCTGGTCGACAAGATCGCAGATCCGCCGCGCGAGGACTTCCGCGTCCTCCTCGTCCTGCCCGTTCGGCCCAACTCCGGCGACGACGACACGCGAGGCGCGCTGAGCGAGCTGATCGAGGCCGACGCGGGTGCGGGACGCGTTCTCGCCTGCACCATCTACGCCCACACCGCGCTCCTGTCCGACCCTGTCTACGTCCACGCAAAGATCGGCATCGTCGACGACGAGTGGCTCACCGTAGGATCGGCGAACCTGAACGAGCACTCGCTGTTCAACGACACCGAAATGAACGTCGTCATGCGTGACCCCGAACTCGCGACAACGACGCGTCGGCGACTTTGGGCCGAGCACCTCGAGCTGCCGCTCGACCTGCTACCCGACGATCCGATCGACGCGATCGAGACACTCTGGAAACCGATCAGCGCGGAGCAGCTCGAGCGGCGGCACGACGGCAAGCCCCTGACGCACCGACTCGTCCGACTCCCCCATGTCTCGAAGCGGTCGCGACGCGTGCTCGGCCCGATCGATGGTTTGTTCGTCGACGGCTGAACGAACAGGATGCAAATCGAATCGGAGTCCGCAGAAACGCCCGACCTCGTGCTGCTCTGATAGCCAGACGCCGGCGCCGGGGATCGAGCCGGCGAGTCGCGTTGAGCGGCCGGCCGTAGGTTCGAGGGAGTGCGGAGGGTTCGAGAGAGTGCCGCGGCCTTACGGCCGCTGGAGCAGATCGAGCAGGGGGCCGATCTCGTAGCCGAATTGCGCCGGGTGGCGCATCTCGAGGTCGCGGTTGACGGTGTAGTGGTTGCGGCGGCCGGTGCGGTGTCGGGTGACGTAGCCGGCGTCGACGAGGTCGGCGACGATCCGTTGGGCCGCGCGTTCGGTGATGCCGACCTCGATCGCGATGTGTCGCAGACGGATCTCGGGGTTCTCACTGATGCAGAGCAGCACCTGAGTGTGGTTCGTGACGAACCGCCACGAGTGTTGTGCTTCTTCTGCTCTTGACATAGAGGACTTAGTTGTCGTATGTTCTGTTACGTCTATTGGATTACCTCACTTCAAGACGCCCATACGTTAGCAAACGACCTGGCAAGTGTGAGTGCGGTTGCGTCCAGCGGAATCGGGCTCGATGGACCCATCTGCCCGGAGGTGCCGCACCGATATCGGCGGTCAGGCGACCAGCGGCTTCGGTCGAATCTGAAAGGAGGAACTTTCGTGTCCGCATCATCCGCGCCGTCCGATATTTCGTCGGAGTTGGCCGACCAGGGCGGCAGGTCGGTACGGCGATTGGTGAACCAATCGATTTACGACCGGGCCGTGCAGCTCGGAGTCGCCGACGATGTTCCGATGGAGTTTCTGTGTGAATGCGGCCACCTCGAATGCGCCGACCTCGTCCACCTCAGACTGACGGAGTTCGACACGTCGTCTTCGCCAGGATCAGTCACTGCGCACGGCCCGACCACGCGTAGCAGCAAACGGTGCCTGAGGAGCAGTTGAGCATGTCCGATCAGCCCGCGGCGGTTGCCGAGCAGCAGTCGTCTTCGAAAGCGAAACCGCGTCTCGTCTACTTCTTCTCACCTACCGACGGGCCGTCTCGCCGCGTCGACGGGTATCTCGACGCAGTGCTGCAGCGACGAGGAAACCACGACACGTTCGACGTCATCCGTGTCGATGTGTTACAGCGAGCCGATCTCGCAGAACGCTTCCGAGTCGCGGTCGTGCCGACGATTGTCGTCATCGAAAGCAACACTGTGAAAGGCAGACTCGAGCGACCCCGCGGAAACTCGGCGATCGCCGAGTTCTTGGCGCCGTGGCTATCGCCTAGTCAGGTCTGCGGCTGACAACAAACAGATGCTGCCCCAAGCGGGTATCGAGGCGATCCTCAGCCGCAAGCACAAGAAGCAGCAACTCAGCCTTGAACTCGTCACTCACCACGATGTCGTCATCGAGGACCCCCTCGTCGAGCGCCGCCAAAAGCATCCGCGAGACTGCCAGAACGCGAATCAATCTCTGCGACTCCGTCAATTGACCTGGCCGCCTCCCCTGGACCGCTCCTGCGAAGACGGGAGTATGCATCAAGGTTCGCACGCAGAATCGGAAAACCTCTCGGGTCGTTTCACGCGTGTGCGCAGCGGTGAGAGAAGTCGCGAGATCCCTGCGGACAAGATGATGAATCGCGACACCGAGACCGAGCCGACTCCCGCCACCCCGCAACCTGCTCGCGGCGAGCCCACCCCGCCGGAGGTTGCTGTCGGCGACCTCTCGCCCCGCGACTGGCTCGCCGTCGCCCGGAACGCCGGAAAGAGAATGCTCGACGACAACATGACGATGATCGCCTCGGCGCTCGCATACAGCACCTTCTTCGCGATCCCCTCCGTCCTCCTGGCGGTCGTCGGCCTCTTCACGCTGCTCGCCGGGCCCGGGACGATCGACACGCTTATCCGACATCTCGGACAGCTGATGCCCGCTCAGGCCACGCAGCTCCTTCGAGGAAGCCTGGTCAGGCTCGACGAGCAGCCGTCGGCGGGGCTGACAATGACGATCGTCGGCTTCGCGCTCGCCTTTTGGGCGATGACCGGTGCGATGACGAGCTACATGACCGCTCTCAACCTCGCCTACGACCGAAAAGACAGTCGTCCGTTCGTCAAGAAACGCATTACCGCGCTCGCGATGGTGGTCTGTATCGGAGGCGCGTTCCTGCTCGTCGCCGGGCTGCTCATCTTCGGGCCGCCGATCGAGAAATATCTCGGCGCCACGATCGGTGCCGGCTCGATCCTCACGTATGTCTGGTGGGCCGCACAATGGCCGATCCTGGTCGCCGGCCTGCTCGCCGCGTTCGCGACCCTGCTGTGGCTCGGCCCCGACATCGAGCATCCACGCTGGCGGTTCCTCACCGTCGGCAGTGCGATAGCTGTCGCGATCTGGCTGCTCGCCTCGGGCGCGTTCGCGTTTTACACCGCCCGCTTCGGCTCCTACAACAAGACGTGGGGCTCGCTTGCTGCCGTGATCATCATGCTCACCTGGCTCTGGTTGACGTCGCTCGCGCTGCTCTACGGCGCCGAATTCAACGCCGAGGCGGAGCGAAGCCGCGAACTCAGGCGCCGCGAGCCCGCCGAGCGTGAGCTCCAGGTCGCCCCACGTGGCTGAAGGCTGGCACGCAAAGTCAGCACAGTCCGCCCGCGACCATCGACTCGGACCAGCTGTCTCTCAGAGCACTGGCCTACACAACACCGACGAGAGATGGTGATGCGGGAGACGCCAGTGTGCGATGAGGACGAAAGCGACCGTCTGAACCGGGAACTGATCGAGTTCCTGAACGAGCTCAGAGTGGTCCTGCCCGGCGTGCAGGTCTTGTTCGCGTTCTTGCTCATTCTCCCGTTCTCGAAGGGCTTCCCGGAGGTCACGCACGTCCAACGCCTCGTCTACATCGCGGCCGTGCTCTTGACCACGCTCTCGACGATCCTGCTCCTGGCGCCGAGCAGTTACCACCGGTTACGGTTCCGCGATCACCAGAAGGAGCAACTGATCGAGATCTCGAACCGGCTGGTGATCGCCGGCATGGCTGCTCTGGCGCTCGCAATTGACTGCGCGGTCTACTTGATCACGTCGTTCGTCTTCGAAGGGTGGGTCGGAATCGTGGCGGTCGCGCTCGCCTCGGCTGGATTCGCGGGGTTCTGGTACGTCCTGCCGTTCACGCAGAAGGCGTAGCCGTAACGCGGGTGCATTAGATGGATCGGCAAGACGTCGGGTGGCGCGTTCCGCTCGTCGGGCTGCTGCCGTTGAGAACGTACGCGTCGCGCAGGACCGGCGAAGCGGCGCGCTCCCGACCACTTCGCGCACGCCCTCTCGCGCTGCGAACGGTGAATCCCCTCGGCGAACTCCTCGAGTCAGTCTTAGCTTCCGGTCACCTCGAGCGCCTCCCGCGGCTCGACGAGCTCGACCTGCTCGACCATGTCGGCGGGGACGATTGCGATCCGCTTGCCCTTCAGTTTCGTATCGGCCATCGAGTCCTCCTTCGTACGCGTGTCAGCAGTTCGCCTACCAACGACCGTCAGGGGGAAACCTTCGCGGCGAGCTCACGATAAGACCAACGAAAAAGGCGGGCCCCCCCGCCCGCCTCTCCCGCCCGCCACGGCTGCCTGGCTCACTAGCAGAAGGAGTCTGGCGCCGGGTGGTTTGCCCCTACACGCCGTTTGACCGGCGCATCTGTCTTGTGACCGAACCGGCGTTGAATAAACCGACGCGCTCCTTCTGCTGCGAATCCGCTGAGCCACGAGGTTCCGCCTTGGCGGCGAGCACGTAACGAATGCTGTTTGGAGGGTTAGTGTCCCTCGCCGCGCAGGGCGGAGAGTCATCTGGCCGCCGAACCCACGACCCGGGAATAAGGCGACGGAGTCGCCGCCGTACGGCGGCGACTCCCGAGATTTGTCGTTTAGCCGCTGGCGAGTTGTCCGCGGATCTCGCCGTTCGGATTCTTCGCCGTGTGAACGTTCACGTAGAGGAGATGCTTCTTGAACTCCGACATCTCAGCCTTGGTGATGGTTGCGGTGCCGGTCAGGCCACTCTTGCATGCCGGCGTCGCGCCGCAGAGCGGAATAAGGACGTTCCCAGACTTGCCCTTGGCTCCCAAGTGGATGTGGGCGGCGGTCGCCGGCCCTGTCAGCTTCGCATAGGTCAGCTTCCACTTAAGCGTGCTGCCAGTGAGTGTGCCCTTGAACAAGCCGTGCGCAGCCGCCATCTTGACGACCTGCTTCGGCACCTCCTGACCCGACGACAGCGCAGCCGTCCAGACCGTGCTCTTGGTGGCCGCACCGGAGAGTGCGGTCAGTCCCAGCGCGCAGACGGCGCCGGCGGCCAACAATGCGGCGAACTTCCTCATGTTCCTCCTCGATTCGGGAGTGTGTCTTGAGTGATTCGAAGCCGAATCGCCATCGGTTCACGCGGCCTCGATCGGGACGCCTGTCCGGCAGCGCACTGTTGTTAGCGGGAAAGCCCCAGCTAGCCATGGGAAGGGCGCTCATGATCGGCGGGGTCGTCTTGTCATCACGCGAGGCTGAGACGCGAGCGAAGACGTATCCGGCGTCTCGGATGGGCTTGCCGACGACCCGGACCCCCGTGGGTCACGGGCTACGCGCGCCGGACGAAGTAGACGATCAGCACCACGAGCAAGATGATCACGAGGATTCCGACCAGGCCGTAACCCACATTTGCCTCCTTCTGGTTTGAGGGACGGCGTCCCTGGTGCCCTGCTGCCCGGCCGATAAACGCAACGCCTGCGGCAGCGACGCGAACGACTCCTGCGTCGAAGGGTTATTCCCTGGCCGGTCGGGCACGCACGAGTGGATATCTGTTGGGTTACGGAAGGAGGGACGAATAATCGCGCGCACGAGCGCAGCAGCGTTTTCGATTAATGAGGCATTGATGGAGATCGACAAGAGCTTGGTGATCGACGAAATCAAGAAACAAGGTCAGTCGCAGCAGGTTCAGCAGGCACTCGACGAATTGCCGGCGAAGGTCGACCACGAGCAGCATGCCGCGCTGCTCGAGAAGTTCGGCATCGACCCTGGCCAGCTGGCCGAACGCGCAGCGAAGGAAGGGCTCACCAAACTCTGACGCTCGTGGCGTCGGCTAACGACATTCGCCTCTTTTGCCACCCAGCCCGGTCCGGGGATCAGCCTCGGTTCGCGCCGCGTCGTCGGGGACCGTCCGTGGGAGGAAGGCCGCAGGAAGCTGCAGGAGCAGCCGCGACGATGGATTGCGATGGAGCGGCTCGGCACAGGCCAACGCTGGCGGTGGAGATCACCGCGGGATGTCCTCGACTGGTAAGCACGAGTTTGTTTGCGGCCGGTCGGGAGGGGCGTTACGATTCCGGGACGTCGCGCAGCCGTCCCTCCGGCGGGCGCCAGAGGCTGGCCGCGGTCTGAATCCCGAGCGTGTCTGCGTTGACGCGAGCCATGGGCCGAACACGATCACTGGCCTCTGCGTGACGCGCATCAGCATGCTCCGACAGCTTCGCGCCACCCAGGCCGTCCCGGTTTCCAGATGCGGATGATCAAGAACAACGATCGACATCATGGAGACGACAAACCTTGGCCTGGTGTCTGGCGGCTGGCATAGCGGGCGTCAGATTCGGCCAAGAGTTTCGACCGCGGCCGCGGCCGCGGCGAAGCCGAGACGGTTATTCCGAGTCGCCGGTCTGGAAGAAGCTCGCGATCGCGCCGGCCGAACCGGCGACCACGAGAACCGCCCAGACCTCGAGGAAGACGTCGACGATGCGTCCGCCCGTGGTCAGCGGATTCTTGATCTGCGACGAAACGGTCAGGAGCTGCACCGTTGTGAAGAAGAACGCGTCGAACAGACCGTGAATGTCTGTCTGCCCGACATTCCTCTCGAGGTAGTAGACAACCACTGTCCCAATCACGTCCACCACCGCCGTGAGCATCAACACGAGGAGGAGCCGACTCAGCAGCCGCCTGTGCCGCTCCTCCCATGTCAGCAGACGCCTTAACTCTTCGACGATCACGCAGCCAACATCCTACGATCACACACCTCGCGCGGGCGATCGCATTCGGTCCGGAGCGGTTTACGAAAGCTCGCCGCGAACAGCGAGGCGATCGGAACCAGGCGGCGACAGGCGAAGATCGGCCGGCCGCCGCAACCAGCTCCGTCACGCTGAGCATCGCCTTACTCGGCGTCATTGGCGTCCGGTTCGGCACCGCTCTCGTCACGCACAACGAGGGGCTATTCGTAAGCACCTGGTTCCTCGCGACGTGCTTCCTGCTCGCCGTCGTTCCGCTCGCACTTGCATCCGGACGATGTCTGATCGGGTAGAGCGCCGTCGGCATCGCCGCAGCCACGGTGCTCTTCAAGGGCGTCTCGCCGGACAACCTCGGGCAGCTACCCAATCTGCTCTGGTTGGGCTGGATCATTGGCGCGCGCATCGCGGGGAGCCAGGGCTGCGTCGCCGTTAGCCCGGACCGCCCGGTTAGAGGTCGCAACAACAGCTCTTACGGGCTCGGTCGTCCCGTCACCGTCACATCATCGCCGGTGCCGTTCGGTGTCCTAACGCAAGGCGGCGGTGCGAGCAATCCTTTGCACCCAGCAAATTCGTTGGAGCTCGTGGGCACTCAACGTCTGTTCGAAGCTGAGCCTTCGACTGGAGCTTGGCGTGGTGAGGTTTATCGATGTTGGAGGGGGACAGAAGGAGGAGCCGCATACGGCCTGAGTGGCCGAGTTCGACGACGGACTCCAATTCAGTGTCCTCAGATAAAGGAGCCTTCATGGGTATCTCAGTCAGTCTTCTCTTGGTCGCTGCTGGCGCAATTCTCGCGTTCGCAGTTCACGCTTCTTCGGGCACGTTCAACGTGCACACGATCGGAATCATCCTGCTTGTCGTCGGTGCAATCGGAGTGGTCATCTCGTTGGTGTTCTGGTCGAGTTGGGGCGGGTTCGGCCGCGACCGGGAGACGAACACGACGATCATCGAGCGGTAAGGGCCTGCCTCGAACCGATCGGCGGTTAAAGCGCCTGGCCGGAACCCGGCCAGACGCTCGCCGTGTCGCGAAAGGAAGGCAGGCTACGGAGTCTCGTCCCGATCGACGCAGGCCGCAGACAATGCTCGTTGGGCTTCGCAATCTCAATTCTCAGCCGGAGGCGCCCGCTCACACGTTCTACGGCGGGGATGCCGCCCCTCGACCCGACCCCGCGCGGGGACACCGACGGCTCATTCCTTGGGCACGGAAAGCACGCAATCGGAGCAGCGGTTTACGCGCCGGACATGAGGGAACGGTCTCTTTTATGACGTTGCCGCTTTGTCCGCACTGCAATGCCGACCTGAAGGAGATTGGGACGGTCTCGACCAACGTCGCCACCGATGCGGGAAACGTCGAGCTCGTCAGCTGCGGCGCGTGCTCAAAGGTGCTTGGGGTGCTGTCGGGTAAGCTCATCCCTCACAACGCTGACTAGGCTCAAACGGTGAATGACTGCCAACCCCGCTCCATCAGTCACCCTTCGGGTGGGGTTGACCCGGTTTGGTTGACACCTTGACGCTAGGGGCTTCTAGTCCCGGGAAGGAGTCGAGGTGCCGCGTTCACGTCCTCCGTATCCGCCGGAGTTCAAGGCGGAGGCGGTTCGTTTCTACCGGTCGACCGGTCGATCGATCGTTGCGTGCGCCGGCGAGCTGGGGGTTGTGCGGGAGTCGTTGCGCAAGTCGGTATGCCAATTCGAGATCGACGAGGGTGCTCGCGAAGGTTTGACGAGCGAGGAGCGCGTCGAGTTGGCGAGTGCGTAAGCGGGTGCGGGTGCTGGAAGAGGAGAAGGAGATTTTGCGGAAGGCTGCGACTTTCTTCGCGGGAGACCGATCGCCGGTGATGTGCTTCCGTTGGTCGAGGCGGAGAAGGCAGAGCATCGTGTCTCCCGGCTCTGCAAGGTGCTTGGCGTTACCCGCCAGCGCTACTACGCCTGGCGCAGGCGGCAGCCGTCGCGGCGGCAACTCGCCGACGGTCATCTGGCCGGCGTGATCGAGCAGGTGTTCGTCGATTCGCGCCGCACCTATGGCGCACCGCGGGTGCACGCCGAGCTGCGCGAAGCGCACCAGCTGCGGGTCGACCGCAAGCAGGTTGCCCGGCTGCGTGGTTTGACCTCACTGGAGTCTATGGTCGGGTGTCGCCTATTTTTGTTTGTTCGTAGCGGAGGGCGGGCTTGTGTCGACCGCTGCCCGTGGGTGTTGTGCGGTGATGCTGAGGAGCTTCTCGTTGTCGGGGGTGATCGGGAGTTCTTCGTAGGTGATCACTTGGGTGCGGACGACGCTTCCGTGGCGCTGCGGGTTGTCGAGGTAGGCCGGTCGGTAGTCGGTCTGGTCGAAGTAGCCGACGACTCCGTCGGGGAGTTCGATCTTGTAGAGGGACTTGCCGTCGATGGTGACCGTTCCGGCGATCTGTGCGGTTCCGTGGGTCAGCTCGGCGCGAACGGATTCGATCGGATCGACCAGCGTCGGTGACAGGCTGGGGCGCGCGACTAGGCTCGGGCCATGGACGTTGGCATCCACTTCATGAACCTCAACCTCTCCGGCGGGCCGAAGCGGCTGCGCGCGCACGCGCGGGACACGGCGCAGGCGGCTGAGGCGGCCGGCTGCACGATGTTCACGTGCATGGATCACTACTTCCAGATGGAGGCGTTCACGCGCGCCGAGGACCCGATGCTCGAGGGCTACACGACGCTCGGCTACGTTGCTGGACTCACCGAGCAGATGAAGCTCGGCCTGCTCGTGACCGGCGTCAGCTATCGCTACCCGGGGCTGCTCGCGAAGATCGTGACGACGCTCGACGTCCTCTCCGGCGGCCGAGCGATGCTCGGCATCGGCGCGGCCTGGTACGAGCGCGAGCATGTCGGGCTCGGCGTCCCGTTCTACCCGATCGCCGAGCGGCTCGAGCGGCTCGAGGAGACGCTGCAGATCTGCCTGCAGATGTGGAGCGAGAACGACGGCCCGTACGACGGGAAGCATTACCGGTTGGCCGAGACGCTGAACGTTCCGCCAGCGCTCACGAATCCGCGCCCTCCGATCCTGATCGGCGGCGGCGGCGAGCGGAAGCTGCTGCGCCTGGTCGCGAAGTACGCCGACATGAACAATCTCTTCTCCTCCTCGCCCGACGAGGTGCGCCACAAGCTCGACGTGCTCGCACGACACTGCGAAGAGGTCGGCCGCGACCGCGCCGAGATCCGCAACACGACCATCGCGCGCGTCGGCCCTGACACGGATCTCGACGACTTCATCGCGACGATGAAGGAGTACGCAGACCTCGGCATGGAGCATGTACAGGTCTCGCTCCTCACCGACGAGCCGGCCCGCTTCGTCGAGAGCGCGATCTCGAGACTCGTGCCGCGCCTCGCCGAGCTCTCGTTCTGACTTCGACCCACTCTCTACTCAGGACGGCTCAACACTCGACGCGCAGATAGCTGGACGGCAGAAGCCGTTTGGCCATCAGCGATTCCCGGCGAAGTTCCGTCTCTTCGGCGTCTGCTGCGCAGGGCTTCAAGCTCAACGCGATGAGGTCGAGCAAGCGGCTCGCTGATATGTCAGTACACCGAAACCGCCGCGGCCTACCCGCCGGGCGATGAGTCTTGCCGTGGGTTCCCGTCTGTATCCACGACCGATCAACGCGATCGAGGAGAGCATCATGACCGCTACCTACACCTTCGACGTCTTTTCCAGCCTGGACGGCTTCGGCTCCGTCAGCGGCGGCGACTGGGGCGGCTACTGGGGCAAGCAGGGCCCTGAGTTGCTCGACCACCGGCTCGCCTTGTACAGCGAGGAGCAGCGGATGGTCTTCGGGGCCAACACCTATCGGCTGTTCGCACAGATGCTGGCCTCGAGTACCGAGGAGTCCGAGGTGAGGGACCCGTGGGTCACGCGGATGGTCAACCTGCCGGCGGTCATGGTGTCGACCACGCTGGAAGGACCCCTTGACTGGGCGGACGCGACCGTGGTGAGCGGTGACGCGGTCGATGTCGTCGCCCGGCTCAAGGAGGAGTCCGAGGTGCCGTTGCGCTCGCACGGGAGCCTGTCGATGAATCGGGCGCTGATGGCCGCCGGCCTGGTCGACCGCATCCAGCTGACACTGTTCCCTGTGATCACCGGCCAGACCGGATCTGCCGCGATCTTCCAGGGTGCAGCCGACTTCGACCTCGAGCTGATCGAGAGTCGAACGCTCGACGGCAACATCCAAGAGCTCACCTACCGGCCGACCCTGCATGTTTAAGCCCGTCCACGCACAGCGAACTCCGCGAGGACGCGCCCGACCCCGCCTATTTAGAAGTCGTGGGGGCGGTAGCGGAGTCCGTCGAGCGCGAGTTCGAGCAGGCGTTTCTTTTGCTCGGGATCTTCGGTGGGCACCATCGCGATTGCGCCGACCATCCGCACGATGTCCGTGAAGGTCGTGTCGTTGCGGACGACGCCTGCGCGTTGTGCACGTTCGACGAGTGTGGTACCGGCGCCGGCGATCGCTGTGCGACAGGTGAGGAGGACGTCCGAGTTCGGATCCGTCTCCATCAGCGCCTCGTTGAGCGCGCGCTTGGTGGCCGCGAAGCCGACGTACTGGTGCAGCCACTGGGATAGGGCCTCCCACGGCGGCAGCTCCGTGAGGTCGGCGGCTGCGCGTGCCATTGCCTCGACCTCGTCGACGTAGACGGCCTCGAGGAGCGCCTGGCGTGTCGGGAAGTGTCGGTAGAGCGTGCCGATTCCGACTCCGGCTCGATCGGCCACCTCCTCGAGCGGCGCTGAGGTGCCTTTGTCCGTGAAGAGCGCGCGCGCCGCAGCCACGAGCTTTTCGTGATTGGCGCGCGCGTCGGCGCGCATGGGCCGCTGCGGCTGGATCTCGGTCTGGGTCACTCGATTTGACAAGCGGAGGATGCCTCCGTATATTATCCGGAGGTTTACTCCGGGTGTTTCGGAGACGGCCTCCATATTACCGCAAGTCCGTTTTGAAGGGGGATCGGTATGCAAGGAGCTCAGCCAACGTCACCTCAACCGACCGAGGGATCGGCCGTCAGCGGGGCCTACCGGGCCCAACGACCCGATATCGACGACCCCCGCGCGGACCCTGCGGCGCCTCGCCCTCGTCGAGAGATGCGCCAGGGACCGCTTGCCGGCCGGTATCCCGCGGTCGCTGCGATGGTGATGCTCGCGTTGATCCCGTACCTCGCGCTCTCGGCAGCGCTTCAACCGTTGGCACCGATCATCGGTAAGCAGCTGCACATGAGCGCGCAGACGCTGAGCTTGAGCTCCGGCTTGGCGAACGCCGCCTACGCGGTGGGCACGGTGCTGGCCGTCCAGTTCGCCCAGCACTTCCCGCAGCGCAGGATGCTGCTCGGCTACGCGCTGCTGCTCGTGATCGGCTCGATCCTCGCGGCCGGGGCCCAGGATCCCGTCATGTACACCGCCGGGCGCGTGATTCAGGGGCTGTGCACCAGCCTGCTGCTGATCGCTGCGGTGCCGCCCCTTGCGATCGGCTATCCGGCCAACAGGCTTCGCGACACGGCGGTGATCATGAACATGTGCATCTTCGGCGCGGTCGCGCTCGGCCCGTTCGTCGGGGGACTGCAGGCGCAAGGAAACGCGTGGCGGCCGCTGTTCTGGATCGTCGCCGGGATCTCCCTCGCGGCCCTGGTGCTGGCCGTGTTGACGTTCGAGGACGCGCCGCCCGCCAACCTCGACTCGCCGCGGGACCTGCCGGCGATCGCCCTGGCGGCCGTTGGTTGTGTGGCCGCCTTCTTCGGCGCCTCGCAGCTCACGAGCCACCGCTTCCTCGATCCGGTGGTGATCGTGCCGTTGCTCGGCGGCCTGGCGGCGATCGTCATCCTGGTCGTCTACCAATACCGTGCCAAGCGACCGCTCTTGACGGTCCGGACGATGCTCACGAGCACGATCCCCGTCGCTGGGATCTCGGTCGCGCTGTTCGCCGCGGCCGCATCGGTGTCGGCCACGGTCCTCACAGCCGCGGCGCTCACCGGCCACTACAGCCCGCTACGGATCGGCGTCCTCTACCTGCCCGAGGTCGCCGGAGCGGTGATCACCGCCGTCGTGCTCGGCCTCGTCATCAGGAAGCGTGCGATGCACTACCTCCCGCTGGTCGGCATGGTCTTCCTCGCCGCCGGGATCCTGGTCTTCGCCGTCCAGGTGCCCTCGAGCCAAGCGGCGACCCTCGTCGGCTCGGGCCTGACCGGCATCGGGCTCGGCGCGACGGTCGCGCCCGCGTTGTTCGTGGCCGGTTTCTCGTTGGCGTCGGCCAACCTGCAGCGCGTGTTCGCGATCGTCGAGCTGTTTCGTGCAGTGGCGGCGTTCATGGTCGCCCCGATCTTCGTCTACCTCGCCGCGAACCTCGGCAGCAACTCAGACGTCGGGACGCAGATCGCGCTCTGGATCGGCTTCGGCCTCGCCGTCGCCGGCGCACTGGTCGGCGTAGCTCTCTACGCGCTCGGCGGCGCCCGCCCACAGACCCCCCACCTCGAGCGCTTCCTCGCCGGCGAGCACCCAGCGTGGTACTCCCCGCCGCTGCTGGCGAAAGTCCGCAGACGCACTGCCACGACACAGGTCGCGACCGAAAGGGCCGACTGAGATGGCATCCACAAACCCCGAAGGTGCAGTTTCCGAACCCGTCCTCTTCGCCTACGACGGCTCCGAGCTCGCCCAACTCGCGATCGAACAAGCCGGCGATCTGCTCGCGCCCGGCCGCACGGCACTCGTCCTCTGCGTCTGGCAACCGGCAGACGTCGGATTCGTCCCCGTCGACGACCGACACTTCGACGCCCAGAACGCGACCAAGGTGCAGGAGGCCGCCGAGCAGACCGCCGCACACGGAGCATCGCTGGCGGAGAAGGCAGGGTTCCAATCGCAGAGCATCGCAGTCGAGGCAGCACCGACCTGGAAAGGGATCGTCAAGACCGCCGAGGAGCGCAAAGCAAGCCTGATCGTGCTCGGCTCCCACCGCCGCAGCGGGCTCGCCGGGCACCTACTCGGCAGCGTCGCCGCCGCCGTCGTCACCCACTCAGCAACGTCCGTGCTCGTCGTGCACCAGCGATCCTGAACTTGCTCGAACCTCGCGCTGCGCGACGGAGCCGCTCATCGGAGACTGCGGCGAGGGTCTCCGGCGTCAGCGCCGGACGAACCGTCGCTCTGACGCGCGTCTAGATCGCTTGCGCGGCCCGGCCGGCCAGCTGCTGGTAGATGATCGCCCGGGCAAGTGCCCCGAATGGGCCGTCGGGGTCGCGCGGGCTGTGCTCGAGCGGTCCGAGCCGCGCGATCGCTTTCGCCAGGACTCGGTCGCGGTGCGCGACCTCCTTCGTCGCCTCACCTAAGAGATGGCGGCCATTCAGAGCTCTCGCGGCAGTCGTGCCTCGTCGAGGTCGACGCGCTCGCCGCGCATCGGAACGCCCTCGGCGACGAGTAGCTTGCGCTGCGCTTTGCCTTGCGGAAGGGTGCCGTCGGCGCGGACGACACGGTGCCAAGGAAGGTCGTGCGTCTGCGACAGGATCCGTCCGACGAGCCGCGGGGCCACCGGGTCGACGTCGCCATAGGTACGGACGAATCCCTTCGGAATCGCCCGAACCCTCGAGATGATTCGTTCGTTGCGTGACGACTCGGCCATGTTCGTTCTCCTCATCCGGCCTTCAGCCATCCGGCGTCGACGGGACGATAGCGCCGCCGTTGTCTGAGAGCAGCCGTTCGAGAGTCGAGCCGATGCGCCGAATCACGATCATCGTGGTCGACAACGCCGGCGTTAGATCCGTCGGCGCCCACGCGCCCGTCCCGCGGCCCTTGTGCTCCATCAGCTGCAGGGTCACCGCGAACGTCGTGTGCGGCGCCGTGAAGATGAAGTGGCCCTCGTCGGTCTCGACCTCGCCCTGCAAGACGACGCCTCGGCGTGTCAGTTCGGCCTTGGTGTCTTCGAGGTCGTCGACTTCAATTCCGAAATGGCCGATGACCGCGGTCTCGCCGTCCTCGAGCTTTGGCATGCCAAAACCGGCAGCGCGGACCTCGATCAACTCTAAGGTCGATTCGCCGCACAGCAGAACTTGCAAGTCGATGTCGTCGGCGACAAAACGCTCGCCCAGGGGAGTCGCGGCGTCGAGCCCGGGCTACGGGCGTTCGCCCAAGGCGCCAGACCTGATCATGAATGCTCGGCCCGACCTTCGACTCGAGCGACTTGGAGGAGTCACGTCGCCGATTCGGGCGGTCCAGTCAGTGAGGCGATGCATGCAGTGAGCAGGCGCCGCATCTGATCTTGTTCGCTGACTTCCAGATTGGCAAGCATGTCTTGCTCGACGCGGCGAACCGCCGCGCTGGCCACCTTAAGCTGGCGGCGCCCGCGGGCGGTCAGCTCGGTCGGCAGGGCCCTGCCGACGGGTGCCTGTGCCGGGCGGACAACGAGTCCTTGGCGTTCGAGGGCCTGCAGGAGCACATTCATCGACTGCCGGGTGACGAAGGCGCCGCGGGCAAGCTCGGAGTTGGACAGACCCGGTCGCTGGGCAAGCAGCTCCAGGCAGGCGTAGTGGGTGATCGTCATGCCAAGCGGCCTGAGCACGGCCTCCAGGGCAGAGTGAAGGGCGCTCGCGGCCGCCTTCAGCATGTACCCCAGCGATGTGTCCAGCTCGACTCCCGGCTCGCCTTGACTCATGTCAGTAGTCTGACATATACTGCGTTGTGTCAAATGACTGACATACATGAGGAGGTAGGAATCGTGGCCGTCACCGGACCCGACTTCATTTCACTGCAGGTGCGCGACCTGGAGCGTTCCGCCGCTTTCTACGAGCAGCAGCTGGGGCTGAAGCGCTCCGACGCAGGACCGCCGCACGCCGTCGTGTTCGACACCAAGCCGATCGCGTTCGCCGTCCGCGACGTCGTCGCGGGCGTCGACCTGGACGCGATAGCGCAGCCGGGGCAGGGAATGGCGCTGTGGCTGCACGCCCCCGACGCGCAGGACATCCACGACGCCCTCGCCGCCGCCGGCGCGACGATCATCTCAGCGCCCTTCGACGGGCCGTTCGGCCGCACTTTCACGTTCGCGGACCCCGACGGCTACCAGGTGACCCTCCACGACCGCGGCTGAGCCGGCGCGTCCTGGTCTTCGGCGCGGCAGCGCCCTGAGCGGGCTTCTCACAGCGGCCGGCCGGGTTTGCCGCCGGGGCCGCCTCCCAAGCAGCCGCACAGTTGCGTGTTTTCATCCGGCGCGTAGCCCATGCGCCCAACCGAGTGAGTTGGTGACCACGGCGGACAGGTCAGCGGGGCGGCCCGCGGCGAATGAGGCGGCGATCTTCAGGAACGACGTGAATGGCGCGGTCGCGTACGCGGCCGGCGACAAGCCGGTTCTTTGCGAGGTGGTCCAAGCTCGCTTTGCGCGCCGGACAACGCCATCGCGCGATGGCTCGGGTGCGGATGGACCCCTCTCCACAGTGAGGGGTCAAAGGTTCGATGTCCATCGCCCCGATAAGCGATCGAACAATTTCCGGTAGGCGAATGAACCCCTCTCTATATAAAGGTGTCCGATTGACGATCGCGAGAGCAAGACCGGGCCCCGGCTCGTCGGACGGATCCTCTCGCGAGACGCACGACCTTCCCTGGCACCGCGTCGTCCGCGCCGACGGCACCCTTCCGCAAGGCGAGGCACAGCGCAAGCTACTCGTCGCCGAAGGCGTCCCGATGCGCGGCGAGCGCGTCGACCTCGACGATGCACGACTGCCACCGGAGCTCTGAATGGCCGCCGTCTCATTAGCTGACGCCACGAAGGAGGCGCGCCGCGACCGAGTCCTCGCGAGAGCGATCCCACGGCTCGGACCGCTCAGGCACAACCCGCGCGACCCGACGGCGCATTCGGGGCGCTCGCCGGGCGACCGTCTACCAGCAGCTGGTGCGCCCGGCCGCGCAAGCGATCTATAAGCGCGTCAGAGCGACGGTTGGCCCGGCGCTGACGCGGGAGAGCCTCGCCGCCTTACATGAGCGGCTCCGTCGCGGGGGTCTCTCGGCCAACAAGCTCGCGTCGCCGCGTGACCTGGCCGCGAAGGCGAGCGACGGCACCGTCGCGCTTACACGGTCGTCAGTCCGCAGCGACGACGAGCTCATCGAGCACTCACAATCGTGCCCTCGGAGGCGAGAATTCGCTCCGGAGTGTGGTGATCAGGTCGAGAAGCATGTCCCGAGCGTCCCATCATCGCGACCTTAGGGCAGCTTCGCTGCGAGCACGTCGACGTACTCGATTTCCGGTTGCACCTCGAGCAGCTCGTCTGCTCTCCCGAACAACGCGGCAGCAACCAGCCCGTCGAGATGGGCCTGGCGGCCCTGCTCATCAGGGAAGGCGTCAATGATCGCGAACGAAGCCTCGCCGATCGCGACTGCGAACCAAGCGATGGTGTCCGGCTCCTCTTGAACGAGTGGCAGCGCGTCGCGCAGAAATACCGCGAGCTCGTCAACCTTTCCCGGGTTTTGCCGTGAGGCGGACGATCAGTCCGGTCGTGACCATCATCTCCTCCTTCGTGTCATCTTCGGGCCGTGGCTGAGGCAGCTAGGTCGTAATAGTTGGTAGAGCGGACAGGATCTCGTCGGCAGTGATCCTGCTGGTGTAGTCGGGGTCGACGCGCGCGTGATGGATCGTTCCGTCGGTGGCGATCACGAAGGTCGCCGGAGCTGGAAGCACCCAGCTGTTGTCGCCGTTGGCTTCGCGAAGGTCGTTGCCGACTTCGAGGAACAGCGCTTGGTCGATCGGTGGGAGCGTGAAGGTGATGCCGTACGCGGAGGCGACTGTGCTGTTGAGGTCGCTGAGCACCTCGAAGGTGAGCCCGTTCTTGTCGACGATGGCACGCGAGCCGTCCGGCAGCTGCGGCGAGATCGCGAGCAGCGAGGCTCCAAGCGCCTCGATCTCGGGTAGAGCCTGTTGGAGGCCCCGCAGCTGCAGGTTGCAGAACGGACACCAAACGCCGCGGTAGAAGGTGAGCACCACGGGTCCGCGTTCGAGCCCATCGGCGAGGCGAATCCGGCGTCCTAGCGCGTTCGGCAACTCGAAGTCCGTCGCGCGGTCGCCGACAGCGAGCGCGTGCGGAAATGACATAGCCGCGAGCCGCGCCTGCTGTTCGGCGAAGCGCTGCTCGATGCCGGTGTCGATCGGTTGAGATGAGGTCATCGCGGGGTCTCCTTTTGCACGAGCGGTAGCTGAGTGGCTGAGGGGCGGCCGCCGCGACGGCGGCCGCCCCTCTCCTGGTGCCGCGCGTAGCGGGGCGGGAACTGCGAGTTCGGGACGGGGTCGGCGAGGTTCGCCGTCGGGGCCTTGTCGGTGAACCCGATCACCGCGCAGTTGATGTCGACGCCGACCGAGCCGTACGGAGCGGGCTGGCCGGTCGCCGGGTTGATGCCGGTGAGCAGGTCGGGCCGCGTTGCGGCGAGGTTGAAGACCTGCACCTCGTCGATCTGACGCGTGTTCA
This sequence comes from uncultured Thermoleophilia bacterium, assembly GCA_963774355.1. GTDB lineage: Bacteria > Actinomycetota > Thermoleophilia > Gaiellales > Gaiellaceae > PALSA-600. The sequence goes on from CAVZER010000012.1 coordinate 64,413, forward strand.
GGCCCTGCTTGACCGCCTTGTCGGTCCAGAGGCCGAGCTGCGCGTCCCAGAGCGGGCTGTACGCGTCGGCGTGCCGCGGGTCGTTCTCGGTCGGGAAGTCGCCGAACACGTTGAGCAGGTCGCCACCGTTGCGCAGCGCGTCGATCAGCGCCGGTGTTGCCGGCGCTCGCGTCCTCGGAGGCGTGGCCGTCCTTGACAGGTGGACGAAGCCCTGCGACTCCTTGTTGTCCGGCGCCGGTCTGGCCGTTGATGAATCCGAACAGGCGCTCGCGGGCGGAGCCGAGGAAGTCGTCGCCGCCGTTGTAGGGCGCCTTGTCGAGCGCGGGAACGTACGTCGAGCGCTCGAGCACGGAGGTCAGCGGCTGGCCGGCGTCGGTCGAGATGTAGACGATCGGCTGGCCGGCGTCGAAGCCCTTCACGAACAGCAGGTCGACCCAGGACTCCGCGTACTGGCCCGGGGCTGCGGGGCCGGCGATGTGGACGCCGAGCACGCGGTCGCCGGTGTTCGTGTGGTGGACGACGTCGAACGGCCCGTCGCCGGTGGCGACGATCGGCGCGCTGTAGACGGTCGTCCGAGCCGGCGATCCGGATGAACGGGCTGTACCCGGGGCCGGCAACGGCGCCCGGCTGGAAGTTCGCGAGCGGGAAGCCGGTCGGGCCCGGCTCGCGATCCGGGTCGGGCTGAAGTCCGGCGCACCCTGGAAGTCGACGACCGCCTGCCCGAACTTGTTCTGGTCGGGGGTCGGCGACTCGAGCGTCACCGTCTGCACGGCCTCCGGGTCGCCGATCGCGAGGTTGCCGAGCTTGGGCGCGTAGTTGACGCCCAGGTCGTGCGCGATTCCCTGGTCCGAGGCGTCGAGCAGGACGTACCAGACCTTCTCCTCGTTCGGCGTGCCCTTGTACGCGATGCCCTGGTAGAGCGGCAGGCGCACCGATCTCCTTGCTCAGGTCGACCTGGATCGCGCTCTCCTCGGTCAGGTGGTCGCGAGGCAGCAGACCGCTGATCGGGCCGAGGCCCTTGGCGAGGCCGGCCGTCCTTCGAGCCGGCAGAGCGCCGCTCACCATGACCGCGGCGAGCGGCGAGTGCGAGCGTGGCCGCTCCGAACACCCACCGTCTGCGAAAAGCTTTCATTCGATCGTCTCCTTTCGTGTTTGTCCGGCCGAGCCGGATCAGGAGACGACGACGGTAGGCAGTGCTGCTCAGCGCGACCTGAGCGGCGGCTGAGTGGACGCACGCGTAGGCGCTCGGTTAGCCCGGCCTGTGTGGGGAACGCAAGCGTTCGCTCCCATGCGTGCTCGACCGATATGACAGAGCAGACGCGGTGCGGGCCGCGGCTCGGGAACGGAGCAGTCCGTAGCCTTCGCCTGGCGCTCGCTCGTGCAGACGAGGATCTGCTCGCCCTCGAGCCCGATCCAGACGATCCAGTTGGGGAGGCCGAGGTCGCTGCCATGTCGAAAGGCTGGTATTTCGCTGCTATGCGGGACCTGTGCCCGCGCTCAGTCGATGGGCTTGCGCTGGCGGTGCTCGCTGCGGTCCTGGACGAGCCCGAGGATCCGCAGTCGGCCGCCGTTCTCAAACGCGTGCAGCGACATCTCCGTTGGCAGGAACGTACCGAGCTTCGTCCGGCAGGTGAGCTTGATTGTGGACGCTTGGCCGTCGGTCAGGACCCGCTCGAGAAAGTCGCTCATCTGCGAGCGCTCTGCCGGGTGGATCTGCGAGACCGGTGTCCTGAGCAGCTCCTCGTGGGTGTAGCCGAGCATGGCGCAGCCGGCACGGTTGGCGGCCAGGATGCGATCGGCAGTGGGATCGATGACGTACGCCGGATCGGGTGACTGCTCGAAAAGCTGCATGAACGAGCGATCCTCTCCCATTGTCGGACTCATCGACTACCTATTGCGTGTGCTGCTCTCGGGAACGGGATCGGCGCGGCGGCGGTTGAGGCCCGGTCGAGCCCGGCCTGTAAGAGGCGACGGCGGGCGGGCGAAATGCTTGTGAGCAGGACCTGGCGGACAAGGTCGTAACGGAAACAGAAATGGAAACCGTCGACGCGGAGAATGCGGTGCTCGCAAAGGCGTTCGAGCTCTTCGGCGAGCTCGATCGCGTCAGCGCGGACGAGTTCTGCAAGCGTTTCCGGCCCGAAGGGTTGCTCGAGCAGGGACGCGGCAAGGAGCACGCGGTGGGCGTACGCTCCCGCGGCACGACACTGGCCGAGGAGAGCGTCGGAGAGTGTCGGCGAGAGGGCGGGGCGATTGCCATTGCTGACCGTCTCTGCGACGAAGCGGGGATTGCCACCGGTCGACTCGTGCAGATCGCGAATGCCGAGGGGTGCGAGATCGGTCGAGGTGAGCGGCTCGAGCCGGACCACTGCATCGGGCTGCAGCAGGCGAAGGGGCTCGTTGGCTACGGCCGCGCCAGCGCGAACTGCGCCGAGCACCATCGCAGGCACATCCGTGCACCGCCGCCGTAGGTACCCCAGGGCGGCGAGCGTGCTGGGGTCGGCTGAATGGAGGTCGTCGATGACGAGGACGAGGGGTGCGTGCTCCACGACGAGCGCGACCAGTGCCTCGAGCGCGTCGACCTCCGTGTACTGATGCGGCTCTCGGAGCGCGAGCTCGGGCAAGATCTGTGCCAGCGCGGGCAGGCGCTCCGCGTCGAGCTCGACGTCTGAGAGCGCCGAGCGAAGGGCCGCGGCGAGCGGGACATAGGGCAGGTGCTGCTCCAGCTCCGAGCAGCTTGCTCGGCCGATCCGCGCGCCGACGATGTTCATGACTGCCTCGTCGAGCAGGCGGGTCTTGCCAAGGCCTGCCTCACCCTCGACGAGGACGAGTGCGGACGAGCCGGCCAGCGCACGCTGGGCAACACGCTCGAGCGTCGCGAGCTCGCTCGCGCGCCCCAGTAGGCGGATCGACTGCGGACCGGCATCCCGTTGCGTGGGACGAATCGCGCGCGGCAGCAGCGACTGGACTTCCTGCTGCCGCAGGATCGCTGCTTCGAGGATGCGGGTCTCGCTTGTCGGCTCGAGCCCGAGCTCGCGGTCGAGTCGTGCGCGGAACTCTCGGTAGGTCGCGAGCGCGTCATGCTGGCGCCCGAGCGCGTACAGCGCGAGCATCGTCGTTCGCTGCGCTCGTTCGCTGAAGGCATCGAGTGCCGCGGATGCCTCCCCATGCGCGAGCGCCGCTCCGTAGTCGAGCTCCGCCAGCGCTGCGTCGGCCGCCTCGAGGTGGGCGCCGAGCACGCGCCCGCGATAGGTGCCTCGAAGCTCTTGCGCCCAAAGCGCATACGGCTCGTCTTCCAGGACGTCGCCGCGCACGAGCGTGAGCGCTCGCTCAAGCGAGCGGCGGGCACTGTGCGTGGGCTCATGGGCCGAGCGCTCGAGCAGCAGATCGAAACAGTCGAGATCCAGCTCGACAAGATCGGTGGCGAAGCGGTAGGCCCCTGTCTCGGTGATGACGAGCTCGCGCGCCCGGTCGCGGTCGGCCGCGATCCGCCGCCTGAGCACCGAGACGAACGTCTGCAGCGAGCTGGGCGGGTCCTGCGGCTGCTCTGCTCCCCAGAGCAGGTCGGCGAGCCGATCCGTCGAGACGCCGTGTCCACGCGCGGCGAGCAGGATCTCCAGCACCTGTTTCGGGCGAGCGCCCCCGAGATCACGTGCACCAAGCGTCCGCGCGTCGTCCTCGACCTCGAGCGCGCCGAACAAACGGATCACCGGGCGGCCCTCGCGTCGATTGGGATGATTCGTGCTCATAATGATTTGACGAGGCGAGCTCGCCCCTTATTCCTGTCTCCGTACTGAACGTTTTGTTACAGCCGCTCATCGACGCCTTCCGGTCGTGCGCTACGGGTGGAAGTCCGATCCGTAGCGCGGCCTTTGCGGCATGGAGCATTTATGGAGCGGAGCGGGCGCAACCAGCGGCGAATCGACGCAAGGCCGACCCGCCCAAAAACGGCTCAGCCAAGCCGATTCCGCCGCCTCTCGTTTTTGCCGATAGTTGCGCGCACAATGAAATCGTAAAGAGGGGGTCGACGGTTCGAGTCCGTCAGAGGGCTTGAAAGTCATCACCGGCGTCGCCGTCATGATCTGGGCCTTCGGCTTGGAGGAGATGGAGACGCTGTTCTCCCACCAAGCCCACCAGCCGATTGCGCCCGGGTAGCCGCGCGTAGCGCGGCGAGCTCGCGGGGCAGCGCGACCTCCGGCTCGGCGAGCTCCGGATGCCAGCGCTTCTCCCACTCGACGCTCAGCCAGCCCTCGTAGCCAACCGCATCCAGGGCGGCAATGCTCTCACGCACCGGCACCTCGCCCTCGCCGAGCGGCACGAGCTCCCAGTCGTCGCCCCGCCGCCGCGCGTCCTTCACGTGCACGAGCCGGACGGCCGAGCCGAGCGCGCGTACGACGTCCGTCGGCGACTCGCCGACGCGCGTCGGATGGTGCAGGTCCCAGATCGCAGCGAATGACGGGCTGCAGACGATCCGGACGAGTGCGGCGACCCGCGTCCGCGCTCGCGAAGTGGTCGTGCGTCTCGAGCGCGACGGTGACGTCCTCCTGGAGCAGTGGCTCGAGTCGGCGCGCGACGTCGTCGAGGTCGCGAACGTCGCCGCCGAAGACGCGAATCATGTCCGTGCCCCACTCGCGCGCGAGCTCGATCGCCGCCGGCAGCGCACGCTCGAATGCGCCCGCCAGCTCGATCGACGTGTCGAGACAGACGAGCGGAGTCGCGGCAAGCGCAGCTGCGACCGCGCGACGAGTCGAGGGAGCGATTTCGAGGACGTCGATCGGCTCACCGTCGAGAAGCCGCAGCTCGAGCCCGTCGTAGCCGAACGTCCTGCACGGCATCGACCGTGCGCTCGAGCGTCCACCCGGGCGCGGCGAGGTTCGAGAACGCGATGCGCATCAGTCGCCTCGCAGCTGCGCGAGCAGCGCGGCGTACGCGTCCCGGTCGACCGGCAGCGGCACCGCCCGCTTCTCGTGCGTCGAGAGGACGATCGCGTTCGCGAGCTCGAGCGAGCAGAGCGCCTCGCGCGCGGGCACGCGCGGCTCGCGCCCCTCTCGGACCGCCGCAGCGAAGTCCGCGTGCACGTCACGGTGGTCGCCACGGCCCGGCGGCAGCTCGACGGCCTCGGCGACACCGGCGGGCGCCGCGAACATCTCGGTCGCGCTCGCCAGGTGTTCCGAGATCGGCGGCTCGAAGCGCTCGAACGCGATCGACTCGCCGACGATCTCGATCCGTCCGCGGTCGCCGACGAGCTCGATGCGCTGCACGCCAGGCTCGAGCGTCGAGACCGCGAACGTGCCGACGGCCCCGCCGGCGTACGACAGCAATGCGGTCGCCGTGTCCTCCGCCTCCATCGGCTGCGCGCGCCGCTGCGCGACGCCCCACACCGTCTCGGGCGGCCCGGCGAGGTGGCAGAGCAGATCGAGCGTGTGCGAGCGCCTGGTTCAGCAGCACGCCGCCGCCCTCCCCCCTCCACGTGCCGCGCCAGTCCGCAGTGCGGTAGTACGCGTTCGGCCGGTAGAGCGGGTCGACGATCGACACGCGGACGAGCGACCCGAGCCTGTCGTCGTCGAGCAGCCTGCGCGCGGCGGCGATCACCGGCCGGAACCGCTGCTGGAAGCAGACGCCGAGCAACCTCCCGCTACGCTCGGCCACGGCGATCATCGCGTCGGCGTCGCGCGACCTCGGGGGCGAGCGGCTTCTCGCAGAGCACGTGCGCACCCGTCTCGAGCGCGGCGATGGTCAGCTCGGCGTGCGAGGGATGCGGCGTCGCGACGACGACGACGTCGAGCCCTCCGCGAGCAGCTCGTCACTCGCGCCGAACGCGCGGCAACCGTGCTCGCGCGCTCGTGCCTCTGCCGCATCCCTGTTGAGCGACGCGATCCCGACGAGCTCGACGTCGTCGAGCGCCGCGATCGCGTCGAGGTGCATCTCCGAGATGACACCGGCGCCGATCAAGCCGTAGCGCAACGTCACGCGAGCGCCCTCAACGCCGCGATGCAGTCGCGCGTCGCGAGCTCGCCGCTGCCGTCGCGCACGATAGTGCGTCTCGAACGAGAGATACCCGTCGTAGCCGGCGTCGAACAAACAGGAGAGCTGCGCACGAAAGTCGACGATGCCGTCGCCGATCCGCGTCCATGCTGCCGCCGGGCTGACGTCCTTGAGGTGGACGTGCGCGACGCGGTCGACGATCGTCTCGAGGCCGCCGAGCCCGTTCCACGCGGCGGGATCGAGCATCGCCGCGTTGCCCGGGTCCCAGATGAGGCGGAGCTGCGGCGCGTCTGCGGCGTCGAGCGCGGCTCGCGCCTCGGCGGCGGTGGCGACGTTGCACTCGTGCTCGTTCTCGAGCGCGAGCGTCAGCCCGGCCGCATGTGCACGCGTCGTCGCGGCGCGGAGCGTGCGGCCGAGGTCGAGCAGGGACTCGGCAGGATCGGGCTCGCGCCAGTAGCCAAACGCGCGGACGATCGGTGCCTCGAGCGCGGCCGCGGCACGGAGCGTCCGTTCGAGGACTGCGTCCTGATCCTCGCCGCGATCGCACTTGAGGAACGGGGAGGCGATCGCGCAGACGGCGAGCCCTCGCCGGTCGAGCTCTGCTTTCACCGCTTCGAGCTCGGCTTCCGAGTGGTCGACGATCTGTTTGCCGTCGAGCGTGCGCAGCTCGACGGCGTCGAGGTCGAGCTCCTCGCAGACGTCGAGGGCATGGTCGAGGCTCGGGTCGATCTCGTCGGTGATGACGCTCAGCCGCACAGACCGTGCTTGTATCAGCTTGATTGCAAGGATCGTCGCGCAGCCGGACTGTCGTTGTCATGCGGCTGCGACCGAGTCTGCCGCAGCGGTATTACTCGCCCGGGACGATCAGACCGGACTCGTAGGCAGCGACGACGGCCTGGGCGCGGTCTCGCAGGTTCAGCTTGCGCAGGATGCGTCCGACGTGCGTTTTTGTCGTCTGCGGCGCGACGACGAGCGCGGCGCTGATCTCGGCGTTCGAGAGACCGCGGGCGACGAGGCGCAGGACGTCGCGCTCGCGCGGGGTCAGGACGTCGAGCGAGACCGGCTCCGCTCTCACGCGCTGCGGCTGCGCGACGAAGTCGGCGATCAGGCGACGCATCACGGACGGCGAGACGAGCGCGTCTCCGGCAGCGACGACGCGGACCGCGTGCACGAGCTCCTCGGCGGGCGCGTCCTTCAGTAGGAACCCGCTCGCCCCGGCACGGAGCGCGTCGTAGACGTACTCGTCGAGGTCGAATGTCGTGAGCATGAGCACGCGCGGGGCTCCGTCGGCGGTGCGCTCGAGGATGCGGCGCGTCGCCTCGAGGCCGTCCATCACCGGCATGCGGACGTCCATCAGGATCACATCCGGTTCGAGCTCGCCGGCGAGGCGGACAGCGTCGGCGCCGTCGGCGGCCTGACCGACAACGGTCAGATCGGGCTGGGCTGCGAGCAGCGCGCCGAAACCCTCGCGCACCATCGCCTGGTCGTCTGCGACAGGCAGGTGATCGGACCGGTCACGGAGCTGCCTCGCGTCAGCGGGAGGACGGCAGAGACGGCGAAGCCGCCGATGATGTTCGGTCCGGCAGAGAGCGAGCCGCCGACGAGCGCGACGCGTTCCTTCATGCCGGCGATGCCGTGGCCGGTCCGGGTGCCCTTCGACTTGTGCGTCGGCGGTCGTGGTCGGCGGGCCGTTGACGACGTCGAGCCGGAGAACGTCCGGGTCGCGCTCGACCGCGACATGCACCCAGGCCCCCGGGGCGTGCCGGCCGGCGTTGGAGAGCGCCTCCTGGACGATGCGGTAGGCGCAGAGCCCGACCGCGTGCGAGACCGCAGCGGCACCGTTCGCAGGCATCGAGAGCTCGACGCTGAGCCCAGCACGCCGTGACGTCTCGACAGGGTCGCGACGTCAGCGAGCTGCGGCTGAGGCGCTCGTTCGGCGGGGCCGTCGCTGCGGAGGACGCCGAGCAGCCGCCGGACGTCGTTCAGCGCCTCTCGCGCCGTTGCGCTCAGCGCGGCGAACTCCTCGTTCGTCGCCTTCGCTCAGATCGTCCAGCCGGTACGGGGCCGTCTCGGCCTGGACGGCGATCAGCGACATGTGGTGGGCGACGACGTCGTGCATCTCGCGCGCGATCCGGGTCCGCTCCTCCAGTACCGTCCGCCGGGCCTCGTCGAGCTCGCTCTGGGCGACCTGCTCGGCGAGCGCATGGCCGGCGCGGCGGGAGGCGATCGTCGCGTCGAGGGCGATCTGGATCACGAAGAGCGCGAGCGTGGTGAGCAGCGGCCGTTCCTGCCCCCGCATCAAGACCCAGACCGGCAACAGGTTCAGCAGGCACATCGCCCAGGCTGCCGCTCGCCCGTGGCGGAGGCCGGCGACCCAATAGCAAACGAGGATGGCGATCGCCAGTGGAGGCCTGATCGCGTTGTCGATGCTGACGAGCGGGAGAAGCAAGAGCAGCGCGTAGCCGATCCTCCAGGCGAGCAGCGGGGAGCGGACGCAGAGGAAGAGAAGCCCGAGTACCGCAGCGATGTCGGCCGTCTTCGTCCCTGTCACGTTGAAGCCGGACCCGTTGGGAGTCACGAAGACGGCGCCCGGACCGTGCGATCGCAGGACGCCGATCAGCGCGACCAGCAGCAAGGCCGCGCCGGTCCAGGTCGCAAGCGCGACCAGGGTGTTCGCCCGGCGCGACCGCAGCCGAGGCGGCGGATCACGAGCGACCAGAACCTCGATGAACCCGCGGCGGAGCTCAGGCGCCCAGCTGCGGATGAGCTCTTCGACGCGGGTGGAAGGCGTGTGCGTCACGAGTGAAAAGGTACGCCGGCGCCGGCCGATCTGTCGTCGTGCCGGAGGCCGTCATACCCAGGGGTGACCGCGACCGCGGCCCGCGCCGGCGTACGCCTCCCGGGCGACGGACAAGTTGGCTCTCGGCGGCGATGACAGCGCGTATGTCGGCTCCTACCGTTGCTTTCCGTGCCGCGGAACGGCCGCGGCGAGCGACGGAGGAGCCCAGTGGACACACTCATTCGGTTCGAGGAGGTCACGCAAGAGCTACGACGGCGGGCGTCCGGCGCTCGACCGGGTCAGCCTCGAGATCGGGCCGGGCGAAGCCGTCGCGATCATGGGACCGTCGGGCAGCGGCAAGTCGACGCTGCTGAACCTGATCGCCGGGCTCGACCGGCCGACGAGCGGCGCGGTCACCGTCGCCGACACGCGGATCGACCGGCTCGGCGAGACCGGCGCGGCGCGCTTCCGCCGCAGCCGGGTCGGGATGATCTTCCAGTTCTTCAACCTGCTCGACGACCTGACCGTCGCGACAACGTCCTGCTGCCCGCGCAGCTCGGCGGAATGCGGGCGGTCGAGGGTCGCGCCCGTGCGGACGAGCTGCTCGAGATGCTGCGGATCGAGCGCGCACCGGGACGCCTATCCCGCACGGCTCTCGGGCGGCGAGCGCCAGCGGGTCGCGATCGCCCGCGCGCTCGTGAACCGACCGGCGTTGCTGCTTGCTGACGAGCCGACCGGCGCGCTCGACATTGCTACCGGCGAGGAGATCGGAGCGTTGCTCGTCGAGCCTGCATCGATCGGGCCTGACACTCGTGCTCGTCACGCACAACCCCGACCTCGCGGCCCGCTACGCGAGCAGGACGATCGAACTCGTCGACGGCCGGATCGTCGGCGGCGCAGACCGCAACCTGCACGAGGTCGCGCGATGACCGTCGCCGCGACGTTTCGAGCCGTGCGAGGCGGGATCGCCCGGCGGCGGCTGCAGACGACCGTCGTCGCGCTCGTCGTGCTGATCTCGACGGCCTCGACGGTCGTCGCGCTGGCGCTCGTCGTCGACTCGAACGCGCCGTTCGACCACGCGTTCGCGACGCAACGCGGCGCCGACATCGTCGCCACGATCGACCCGACGGTCGCGCGCGTCGAACCTCGCCCGGACGGCCCACATCTCCGGAGTGACTGCCGCCGCCGGCCCGTACGCCGGAGGTGACCGTGGCGGGCACGAGCGCCGGGATACGGTTCGGGCCGCAGATCCCTCGTCGGCCGCGTCGACTCCGGGCGGGCCCGTAGACGATCTCGTGATCGAGAATGGACGTTGGGCGACGAAGCCTGGCCAGGTCGTGCTCGCGACCGGAGACAACAGCGGCCTCGGGTTCTCGGTCGGCTCGCACGATCACCGTGGGCACCGGCGCCCACCGGCAGACGCTGACCGTCGTCGGGCTCGCGAACTCGGTCACCGGCTCGGCCTCCGGGTGGGTCGTGCCCGCCGAGATCCCCGCCCTCCGCGCCGCCGGCGGCAGTGAGCGCCACCCAGATGCTCTACCGCTTCGCCGACGCCGGAATCGGCGCCCCGCTTCACGCCGACGTCGCGAGGCTCACTGCCGCCCTGCCGCGCGGCGCGCTCGCTCGGAACGATGTCGTACTACACCGCGAAGATCGAACGAGAACGGAAACATCGCCCCCTTCGTCCCGTTCCTGCTCGCCTTCGGGATCCTCGGGATCGTGATGTCGGTGCTGATCGTCGCGAACGTCGTCGGCGGCGCCGTCGTCTCGGGGTACCGACGGATCGGGATTCTGAAGAGCATCGGCTTCACGCCGACTCAGGTCGCCGGTGGCCTACGCAGCCCAGGTCGCGTTGCCGGCGCTCGTCGGCTGTCTCCTCGGAGTGCTGCTCGGCAACTTGCTGGCGACGCCGCTCCTTCGACAGAACGCCAGCGCGTACGGCGTCGGCCGGCTCGGCGTTCCGATCTGGGTCGACGTCGCGGTGCCCGTCGGCGATCTGCGTGCTCGCCGCAGTCGCAGCGCTGCTGCCGGCTCTGCGCGCCGGGCGGCTCAGCACGGTGCAGGCGATCACGATCGGACGAGCCCCACAGGCCGGCCGCGGTTACGCCGCGCACCGGTTGCTCGGCCGTCTGCCGCTGCCCCGGCCCGTCACGATCGGGCTCGCCGCGCCCTTCGCGCGGCCGTCGCGCACCTCCTCACGTTCGCAGCCGTCCTGCTCGGCGCGACCGCCGTCACGTTCGGCGTCGGACTGACGTCGTCGCTCAAGCGCCTCCTCGACGGGATCTCGCATCAACGGGCCCAACCGGTTCAGATCGCACTGCCCGGCAACGGCTTCGACGGCGGACCCCAACAGGTCAAGATCGGGCCGAAGCACGTCAAGGCCCGGCGGCCCGGCTTCGGTCCCGGAGCGCCGCAGGTCCCGACCGGATCCGCAGAGCACGCGATCCTCGCCGCGGTCCACGCCCAGCCGGGGACGCTCCACGTCGTCGCGCAAGCAGACGACTCGGTCAGCGTCGCCGGACTCTCGCAACAGATCCCGGTGACAGCGTTCCGCGGCGCGGCAGCCTGGACCGGCTACGACCTCGTCAGCGGCCACTGGTACACAGGCCCCGACCAGGTGCTCGCCCCGACCGGCTTCCTCACCCAGACCGGAACCTCCGTCGGCGACTCGATCTCGATCGCCGAGGGGCACAAGACGCGACGCGTCCGGATCGTCGGGGAGATCTTCGACACGCACAACCGCGGCCTAAATCTCGTGATGAGCTGGGCGACCCTTCACGCACTCGACCCCGGCGCCGTCCCCGACCAGTTCGACGTGGGCTTGCGGCCCGGGACGTCGGCCTCGGGCTACGCGAACTCGGTCAGCCGCAGGCTCGGCCCGGACTATGCAGTCGAGCTGAACGCGCGAGGCCCAGCAGTCGTCGACGCGATGATCGGGCTGATCGGCACGCTCGCGCTGCTACTCGCCGCTGTCGCTGCGCTTGGCGTCCTCAACACCGTCGTCCTCAACACACGCGAGCGCGTCCACGACCTCGGCGTCTTCAAGGCGGTCGGGATGACTCCGCGCCAGACGATCGCAATGGCGATCGCGTGGGTCGCCGGCATCGGTCTCATCGCAGGTGTGATCGCCGTTCCGCTCGGAATCGCACTGCACGACGAGATCCTCCCCGCGATGGCTGGAAGCGTCGGACTACGACTGCCGGCGAGCTTCCTGAACGTCTACGGCGGCTCGGAACTGACCGTGCTCGCCCTCGTCGGCGTGCTGATCGCGATCGCCGGCGCGATCGCGCCGGCCGCCTGGGCCGCAAAAATCCGCACCGCGACCGCGCTCCACACGGAGTGAGGCAAGCTCAGCCCGTCCACGCGCCCTCCCCGCCAACCCAGGCTATGACAGCGGCTCGAGTTGCGGCTATCCGGTGACGACGCGCCGATACCCTCCACTGATCCACTCGACGATCAGCCGGCCATACTCTTCCGATGCTTGCTCCCAGGCGTAGTGATCCGCGTCCAGAGCATGAATCTGGCTGTGCGGCAAAAGCTCGTCCAGGTATTGATTGTTCGACCACGGCACGAGACTGTCGTTGCGTCCGGCCACGATCTGGGTCGGCGTGGTAATCGTCGGCAGCAGGTCGCGCAACACCGGATTCTGTTCGGGGTAGTGCCGTACGAACCGAGCTGACTCGGCAAAGCGCCCGAGGTCGTAGGCACTGACGTAGTCCTCGTGGACATCGGGCTCGCTGTCCCTCGCGGCACCTGACTCAACCGCGGCGCCGATGTTGGTTCGCGCATCCAGCTGGCGAACGATGTCGAGACTCGGCGCCTCGATCACGTCTTTGAGCGCGCCGCCCGCATCGATCGGGAAGCGCACCGCGCCTCCGCCGACGGTCAGGCTCGTAACAAGCTCCGGCGTCCTCGCAGTGAGGAAGAGCGCTGCGGCCGTCCCGACATCTGGGCCGACGATATGCGGAACCCCTAGGCCCCACTCGTCGATCAGACCGGCGAGGAACGTCGCGCAGGCGTCCGGGGCGATGACATCTGGGCGGCCGTCGGAGTGGCCGAATCCCGGAAGGTCAACGGCGACCACACGCCCCAGCGCCGCTACGCGTCCCCAGATGCGGCGGAAGGCCCAGACGGATTCGGGCCACGGCGCCAGCAGCAGCACCGTGGTATCCGAGTCCGCGCGGTTGTCGGCGAACCTGATGCGCAACCCGTCATGGACTCGGAAGTACGTGGTGATCGGCGTAACCCCCTCAGCGCTCATCTGATCGTCTCCTTCTCAGGCCCTTCGCCCGCAGTGTCTCTGGCGATCGCCCAAACGGCATCGCACGGACGTGCCATTGTCAATCGCTGCACCTGCGCTGCGAAATGACGCGATCGTGCGATGCCAGAGCACGGCCACTTGTGAGTCTCGTTCCCATCCCGATGATCGATGGATTTACGTACCTCACGGCTTGGCGATCTCGCGAGCCGTCGACGGTGAGAGCCCCAGCTACAGCCCGCGCAACAGCCGCCGCTCCAGGATGATCGGGACGGAGAGATTGCGGTAGCCGTGGTCGTCGAAGAGGACGGTTACCTGGTCGCCGTCGTACCGTTCCACGGTTCCGTCGCCCCAGCGCTCGCTCCGGACGCGCGCGCCGACAGGATACGGGCCGGTTCTCGGCATCGGCGCGGCGGCGTGGGCGAGGTCGTTGTCGCAGTTGCCGCACGGACCCGGGTAGTTCTGGCCGAAGTAAGCGAGCAAGAACGAACGTCGGCAACCCTCGTGCTCCGCGTACCGTCGCATCATCAGGAGCTGGGAGCGAGACACTTCGTGCTCCCGCTCCGACTCGGCGGCGGACGCGGCGAGCGCGCCACTGACGGTCGAGTCGCCTGTCCAGCGCACGCGCCCGTCCGCGTCCCAGGCGGCCGCACCGAGATCGGCGAGGCGCACGAGCGCGGCAGTCGTCTCACGCGTCGTAGCGACCTCCGCTCCGGACGCAACGAGTTCCGCGACGCGCCCGACCGCGGCACGTGATACGCCGCTGGGGCTGAAGTGAGCAGCCGCGCCGAAGTCCTCGATCCGGTAGACGAGACGCGCAACGGCGGCGTCGCCGTCTCGGCCTGCCCGCCCGAATTCCTGGTAGTACGCGTCCAGCGACGCAGGCGGGTCCACGTGGAGCACCCAGCGCACGTCAGGCTTGTCGATGCCCATCCCGAACGCGACCGTTGCGGCGATGATGCGAGCGGAGCCGTCGAGGAACGAAGCCATGGCCTCGCGCCGGGCGCGGGCTGTGATTCCAGCGTGGTAAAGGGTGACACGCTGCCCGGCCGCTGCGAGCACGTCGTGTGCGTCTTGCGCGGCGGCGTGCGTCGCCGCGTAGACGATCCCCGGTCCATCGAGCTCTGCCGCCGCCTGCTCGAGCTCGCGGCGCTTGTCGCGCACCGTGCGCACGAGCCGCGCCGCCAGCTGGATGTGCGGCCGGTCGAAGTCGCCCACGACGACCTCCGGGTCTCTCAGCCCGAGACGGCGACAGATCTCTCGTCGTACCGGCGGAGCTGCGGTCGCCGTCAACGCCATCCGCACGGGGACGCCAAGCGCATCCGCCTGTGCCCCCAGCCGCATGTAGTCGGTACGGAAATCGTGCCCCCACTGGCTGATCAGGTGGGCCTCGTCGACGGCGAAGAGCCCCGGGCGCGCACGCCGCAGAACCTCACGCGTCTCCCCGTTCGCCAGCTGTTCTGGAGACAGGAATACGAACGCCTCAGGTCCGCAGGTCGCGGTAAGCGCGGCCGCGTGCTCGCGCGACGACTGGTGCGAGTTGAGAACGATCGCCGTCAGGCCGGCGGCGCGGAGGTGAGCGAGCTGGTCGTACTGCAGCGCGATCAGAGGTGAAACAACGACCGTCGGGCCGTCGCGCATCAGCCCGGCAAGTTCGTAGATCGCCGACTTGCCGCTAGCAGTGGGCAGGACTGCAAGGACATCGCGGCCCGCCACCGCCGCCTCGACCGCTCGACGCTGGCCCGCCCGCAAGCCGGTAAACCCGAACCGCTGTCGTGCTAGCTCCTCGATCGTCACGGACCGACCGCTCCCGCGAGGGTTGCCAGGACGCGGGCTTCCAGTTCTGCACGGCGTTGCCATGATCCGTCGGGCAGGCGATCGAGGTCGATTGCGCTACCTGCGGCATAAAGGCTGAAGATCCGCGGATCGATGTAGGAACGTCTGGCGACAGCGGGGGTGTTGCCGAGCGCTTCAGCGACGGCCCGAGAAGCGACCGCCGGCGCTCGCGAGGCGGCGGGGCGGAGGTCGGCGAGCTGGACGGCCGCGATCACTGTCGCATTCCATGTCCGGTATTCCTTCGCCGAAAAGGGCCCGGCTGCCTCGTGGCGCAGGAAGTTGTTGACGTCTTCACGATGGATCCGAGTCCACCCGTGCGGACTGCGGAAGGCGAGGAGCTCTTCCGGGCCCGATCGCCTGCGCTTCAACGCGGAAAGCACGGCGAGCGCCTCCGAGTCGGTGATGGTGATCTGCTGACGGTGGCCAGCCTTACCGACGTAGTCGAAGGTCGCAGCGCCGCCGGAGAGGGTCATCTGGTCGCGGTGTAGCGTCGTCAAGCCGTAGTGGGCGTTGTCTCTTGCGTAACGATCGGAGCCGATTCGGAACAGCCCGATGTCGAGCAGTCGCAGCGCGAGAGCGAGGACGCGCACATGTGAAAGCTCTGTATCGGCGTTCAGGGCGCTGCTGATGCGGCTGCGGAGCGTCGGCTGAATGCGCGCGAAGTCCTCCATGTCGCGGTACTTGAGCGCATCACGCTCCTGTAGCCAGCTTGGGTGGTAGCGGTACTGCTTGCGGCCTCGGCGGTCGATTCCGGTCGCTTGGAGGTGGGCATCGGCATCGGGCGCGATCCACACGGAGACCCACGCGGGCGGGATCGCGAGCGCGTGGATGCGCTCGAGCGTCGCGCGATCGGCGATGACGCTTCGATCCGGGTCGACGTAGGCGAAGCTGCCTGGCGATCCGGTCCGCGACAGGCCGGCATCGAAGCCGTGCCGGAACCGCAACTCGCGCTCCTGCGGAGGTGCCGTCACGCTCGTATCAAAGCTGGCGCGTCTATGTCCCCTGATTTTCAGCCGTCGAAGGTCGGGCAGGCAGTTGCGCGGTCCACCATTCGGGCGGGACGATCCGCATCGCGAGGTCGAACGAGCTCCGATCGAGCGACTCCGCGAGCTGCGCGATAGCTACAAGATTGTCGCGTAGCCACTCGTCCTCGACCGGCCCGCTCGCTTGAGTCGCTGGGCTGAGACGGCTCAGCCTCGGCCGCTTCAGGTGCTCTTCGAGCGGATCGGATTCATCGAGCACGCTGCCCCACCAGTACAGACGACTGTAGAGCTCGACGTGGCGATCGACGATCTCGGCGTACGTGCCCGAGTTGACCATCACATCGGCCCAGCGTCCGAGCACGTCTAGGCCGTGAGCGCGCAGGCTGGCGATCAGCCGGTGGAGTTCTTCGCGGCGGTCAGCGTTGGCGAGCATTTCGTCGATCGCCGCGGCGAGACGCGGCGTATCGAGCACTGCGGCGGATCCGGCTTCGAGCGCCGCGTCCCCGAGCTCTCCGTCCGGAGCGAGACCAGCGAGCTCGAGCAGACCGGTCCACACGAGTCGAGCCGTGCGGACCAAGTCGAACAGCGCATACTGCGCGAGCACGGACCAGCGCTGTCGCTGTCGACGCTCGAGCACTTCGTTGAGCACCGCCGCGGTCACCGCGACAACGATCAAGCTCGCGACAAGGCTCGTGAACAGCGCGTGGCGCGACCAGAACCTGTCGTTGGCGAGGTCCCACACGACCGCCCCGGAAAGGACGAGCACACTGAGGCCGCCGATGATCCGTGTCGAGCGCACGTACGTCCGAAGCGAGTCGGAGCGGCGCGGACCGAGAGTACGACGAGCCATCCCCCGCCGAGCATATTGCGGCACCCGAATCTGGTCCGGTCGCAGGTTGAAGGCGGTCTCATTTTTGCGCTGAGCGCCGCCGCCTGGGGCGAAGTCGTCCTTGGACAGGGCGGCGAGATCATGACTCAGAACTTCGACCTCTACCCGCTGATGCGCATGCAGTCCCTGCCACAGATTGAGATCCACCTCATCGAGTCGAACGAAGACCCGTCTGGCGTCGGCGAGGTGGCGGTGCCGACCACCGCGCCGGCCCTCGCGAACGCCATCGCGGCTCTCACCGGGACACGCGTCCGCCGTCTCCCGATCTCGAAGACCGTCAACGTCTGACGGAGAGGAGCCGCCCCTCCCAGTGACTCCCGACACCAAAGTTCGTAAGGCTCCACTCGCCGCAGACGGCCGCCTTCATACAGGATGTCTCCCCGTGAACGCGCCGATGCTGCACGCGATGACTCCACCGCTGGCGCCGTTCGTCGATGCCCTGCCGCTCCCGTCACGGCTGATCGCGGTGGAACATGACGGGCGGCTGACCGTGCGCATCCGCGCCGGCGAGCACCGCTTCCACCGTGACCTTCCCGTGTCGAGGATCTGGGGCTTCGAAGGGATGGTTCCGGGCCCGACCATCGAAGCCGACCGTGGGCGGCCCGTCACGGTCGAGTGGCGCAACGAACTCGAAGGTCCCTTCCCGGTCGTCGACACCGTCGCCCCCGAGCCGGCCGACGCCGACGGTGTGCCGGTGCAGTGCGTTCCAGGCCTGAGCGGCGGTGAGCCGGACGAAAACGTGGCCGCTCTGAGGGGTCACACGGTCGTCCACCTGCACGGCGGCCTCACACCTGCTTCGGACGACGGCTGGGCCGAAAACCTCTTCGCGCCCGGCCAGCCCGCCCTCTTCCGCTACCCGATGGACCAGCGCTCGGCGCTGCTTTGGTACCACGACCACGTCATGGGCATCACGAAGCTCGACGTCTACGCCGGGCTCGCGGGACTCTGGATCGTCCGTGACGACGTGGAGCGCGGCCTCGGGCTGCCGCAAGGACCGCCGTTCGAGGTGCCGTTGCTGATTCAGGACCGCAACTTCGACCTCGACGAGCAGGGGCGCCTGACCGGCCGCCTCCTCCACAAGACCGACCCGGACGTGATGGAAGCCTTCCCGCCCTTCACCATCGTGAACGGCAAGGTCTGGCCCGTCCTCGAGGTCCGGCCGGCGACCTATCGCTTCCGCGTGCTCAACGGCTCCAACGCCCGAACCTATCGGCTCGTCCTGCTGCGCGACGGCGTTCCGGAGCTGGAGCGAATCACGCAGATCGGGACCGACCACGGGCTCCTCCGCGCCCCGGTAGCCGTGCCGGCGGACGGGCTCGTACTCGCCTCAGCCGAGCGCGCCGACCTGCTCGTCGACTTCTCCGACCTGGCGCCCGGGAGCGAGCTGACCGTGCTCAACACGGCCGCCGCTCCGTTCGACGGCTCGTCCGTCCCGGCTGCAGACGCCGAGAGTGCCGCCGACCTCGACGGCCTGCTTCCCTACCCGCAGGTGCTGCGCTTGCGTGTCGCGGGCGAGGCTACGGTCAGCCGTTCGATCCCGCGCGAGCTCGCGACCGACTACGAGCTTCCGGCAGCGGAGGCAGTCCCCGGCGCCCGCCGCCGCGCGATCGCGCTCGTCGAGCGTGAGATGGACGGCGAGCCGAACATGCTGACGATGCGCGAACTCGGGATTGCAAGCGACTCAGAGGCCGGGCCGGTCGTAAGCATTGCCGACGCCGGCGAGACCACTCGCTATCGGGTCGTCGCCGCCCACTTCGAGGACACGACGACGTTCTTCCCGATGCTCGGCGAGGACGAGGTCTGGCAGCTGATCAACCTGACCGGCGACACGCATCCGATCCACGTGCACCTCGACCCGTTCCAGATCCTCGCGCGCCGGCCGATCCGCTACGAGATCCCGGACGGCGGCATCGGCGAGCGCGACCTCGCCGCCACCGTGACGCTCGAGCGTGACCCGGACGACGAGCTCGACCACGCGATCGACGACAACGAGCGCGGCTTGAAGGACACGATCCGCGTGAATCCCAATGAGATCGTCGAGATCGCCGTCCACTTCAACACCTACAGCGGCCGGTACATGTACCACTGCCACATCCTCGAGCACGAGGACCGCGACATGATGCGGCCGTTCGTGACGATGGCCCCGGAGCTCATGCCGTTCATGGCCTGACCTTCCTGCGCGAAACGTGCGACGCCGGCCCCTCACGGTGCCCACGGAATCCCGATGCTCGCGGGGAACACGTGATCGCAGTCGTGAATCTTGGCGCTGATCTGCGGCGAGTTCGTGTCAATGCCGGCGGCCTGCGTGTCGAAGCTACCCCTGCCCTGGAGGTCGACGAGGGGGTCAGGCCAGTTCGGCACACCGTGGGAACGCATACAGCGGGCGAACTTCGTCATGTCGGTCCGGATCTGTTGCACGACGGCCGGTGAAGGTGGGACGCCGGGACCGCCATCTGGGAGCAGGTGCGCCGCAGGCCTGAGTCGCCGCCTGGAAGCGGGGGTTGCCGGCTGCGAACTCGACTTGGCTCTTCGGCCACACGCCGCTGCTGTCGGGGTCCGGGAAGTTCGGCACGCCATGGGAGCGCATGCAGTGGGAGAAGGCGAGCGGCTGGGAGGTCAGGGACCGGGAACTCGGCGAGCCTCCCGCATTCGGTGAGCTCGACGCCGCAGCAGGCTGCGTCGTGGTCGAATCGAGTTGCGCCGCGTGACTCCCCGGTGAGCCGCCGCATGCCGCCGCCACGAGGGCGAGTCCGGCCGTGACGATCATCGCGGTCGCGGCTCGGGCCTTCGCGGGCCAGACCGGCCCTGACCGGCATGCGACGCATCTGCTGTCGTCCGGGGCGCTCATGGCACACCGAGCGCTTTCTGCGCCTGCTTCTCGCAGGCCGTCTCGGTCGTCTGAAACTGCGGCGAGTTCGTGTCGATCCCGGGAGGAAGCGCCTGTGAGCCGAGACCGGCCGGGTCGGGGAAGGTCGGGTATCCGTGCGCGCGCAGACACTGCGCCACCTTCACGCCGAACGCGAGCTTCTGCCGGCGCTGCTGCGGGGTCGCGCTGCCGCCGCTCGAGAGCAGATGCTTGCAGACCTGCTGCGCCGTCAGCGATGTCTGCTTCGACACACCGAGCGCCTGCTGGCTCAACGGGGGAAAGTTCCCTGGCTGTCGGGGTCGGGGAAGTTCTGCACACCGTTGGCACGCATACAGCGCGCAAAGGCGAGCGCCCCGTGGAGCTGCGTCGAACTCCCAGAGGACGTGGAGTTGCTTGCTGTTGTCGTGGTGGTCGCCGAGGTCGTCGCCGTGCCGACCGCCGCCACGCCGGGACTCGACGAGCCGCCGCAGCCAGACGCGAGCATGGCGAGGCCGAACACCCCGGCGAGCCCGAACCCACGAGAAGCGGGCACGGGTAACGGTGGTTGGGCATTCACAAGTCTCCGTTCCTGACCACGCAAAGGCGGTTCGGGTTTGCGGTCTTCGACGTGCTCAAGACCCACCTCTTCCCACCGGGCTGGGGGGCGGAGGCACCCCGTATTTGTGGACGCAGAAGTTGAGGGCAGACAGGTACACCGGCGAGCTCTCCATCGCGTGCGGAATGACGATCGCGCCGTTGCTTTCGGGATCGGGAAAGCTCGTGGCGCCGCGGGCGCGCATGCACCGCGAGAACCGCAGCGCCTGCGCCAGCACGTGCGGCTGCGGGGTGGCGGAGTAGGTCGGTGCCAGCGACCTGCAGGCTCGCTCGGCTGCCGCGATCTGTGAACTGCCGACCCCGAGTTGATGCGGAGTGAGCTTCGACTTGTCGAACGTCCCGTTGCTCTCAGGGTCGGGCCAGAGCGGCACGCCGTGGGAGCGAACGCAGCGAGCGAAGGCGAGCGCCTGCTCGTGGGCCGAGCCGCCGCTCGGCGAGCTGTTCTGCGTCGTAGTCGTGCCGAGCTGCGCCACCTGGCTGCCCGGCGAGCCGCCGCACGACGCCGCCAGCAGGGAGAGGCTCACCGCCGCGGTGCTCGCGGCCGCGATGCGGGCTGCGCGCAAAGGACGTCGTGCAGTGTCAACCGCAGTTCGCGCTCCGGGGCGAACGAAGGCGCTCACGCTCTCGATGATCGCTCGGCCCGGTAACGGCCGAGAGAGACGACGATGAAAAGCTCATGAAAGCGTCGTCGCAGGGCTCTCGGCGGGCCGGGTTTGGGCGAGACTTCCTTGCATGAGCAGCACTGCAGGCACAGGCGCCTCGATCCTGGTCGTCGAGGACGACGAGCAAATCGCGGAGCTGATGCGCGACTTCCTGGAGGCGGAGGGCTTCGAGGTGCGCCACGCCGGAAGCGGGCTGGAGACGAGTGAGCAGCTCGCGCGCGGCTGCCCGGACCTGGTGCTCTTGGACGTGATGCTGCCCGACGAGTCGGGCTTCGAGATCTGTCGGCGCCTGCGCCGCGAGTCGAGCGTCCCGGTGCTGTTTCTGAGCGCCCGCGACAGCGACGCCGACAAGATCCGCGGGCTCGGTCTCGGCGGCGACGACTACATCGTCAAATCCGCCACCCCGGCCGAGGTGGTCGCCCGTGTCAAGGCCGTCCTGCGCCGCGCGGCTCCGGCCGGCGGATTGCACCGGCTTCGCTTCGGCGAGCTGGAGGTCGAGCTGGCCGCGCACGAGGTCAGCCGCAACGGCCGGCCGATCGAGCTGACCGCGCGCGAATTCGCCCTGCTGCGCGTCCTCGTCGAGCACCCGCGACAGGTGTTCAGCCGCGACCACCTCTTCGAGCTCGTCTGGGGCTCCTTCGGCGACCGCAGCGCGGTCGCCGTCTACATCGGGCGCCTGCGGCAGAAGATCGAGCCCGACCCGGCCAAGCCGCGCTACATCGTCACCGTCTGGGGCGCCGGCTACCGCCTCGACCCGGGCAACAGATGAGACGCGCGCCGATCCGCATCCGCACGTTCATCCTCGCCACCGTCCTCGTCCTACTGCTCGCGCCGGCGCTGGCCGGCGGAGCAGCCTGGCTGATCGAACGCCACCACCAGCAAGCCGGCATCCAGCACCGGCTGAACACCGCCGTCGCCTACCTCAGCTCCCATCGCACCGAGATACAGCAGGAGGCCACGATCCAGGGATTCGCGAGTCTGGTCGACCGGCTCGGTCTGCTCGCCCAGCTCACCCTCATCGAAAAGCCGCCGCCCGGGAAAAGCCCGCTCTACGTCAGCCCCGCCCTCAGCCCCGCGCTGGAAAAGCAGGAGGCGGCCCGCCAGGGCATCGTCGGTAAGGGCGGGACAACACCCGCGACCGCACCGGCCCAGCCGAGCGGGAACTGGGCCCATGAACAGCGGCAGATTGCGGTCGGGGCCCGGAAAGCCCGGGGCTTCCTGGCCACCAACCTCTACTACCACCCGGCCTCCCGGGCCACCCCGGCGCTGGTCGGACTCCTCACCGGAGTCCTCGTCCTACTTGCCGGGCTCGCGGTCGCGGTCTGGCTCGCCGGTCGCTGGATGGTCACCCCGCTCACCCGGCTCAGCGCCCAGGTCGACAGCGTCGCCGGCGGCGACCTGGCGATCGCAGTCCCACGGAGCCGCATCGGCGAGGTCGCCAACGTCGCACAAGCGGTCGAGGGCATGACCGCCGCCCTCGGCGAGGCCGCCGAGAAGCGAGCCGAAGCGGACGAGGCAAGACGGTTCCTCGTCACCAGCATCGCCCACGACCTACGCACACCGCTGTTCGCGCTGCGAGGCCACATCCAGGCGATCGGCTCCCACCTCGGCAACCCGGCTGTCCACTTGCAGCGAGCCGAAGCACGAGCCGACGCACTCGAACGACTGATCGGCAACCTCTTCGCCTACACCCGCGACGACTACGCGCAGCCGACCCCCCACCTCGAAACCGTCCCGGTCACCGACCTGCTCCACGAGGTCACGGCCACCCTCGAACACACCGCCCGCCTCCGAGAAAACACGTTCGAACTCGAGGGTGACCAGACGCTCGCCGTGAGCGTCGACCGCGAACGCATCAAGCGCGCCCTCACCAACATCCTCGACAACGCCCTCCGCTACAGCCCTGTCGGCGGACCCGTCCACCTCGGCTGGGCGGCGGTCGACGAGGCGAGGGTCGAGATCACCGTCCAAGACCACGGGCCCGGGATCGACGCCGGCCTCCTCCCGCACATCTTCGAACCCGGCATCCGCGGAACCCCAGCGGCCGGCAGCCAAGACAGCGGAGCCGGGCTCGGCCTCACCATCGCCAAACGGCTCCTCGAACACCAGCACGCGACCATCAACGCCCGCAACCACCCGAGCGAAGGCGCAAAAATAAGCCTCACGCTCCGACGAGCACGACCCGCCTACCGTTCGGCGCCGGTCTCACCCGCTTCTTGACCGGCAGGGGTGAGCGGGTGCTCGAGGTTGGCAGGCTGCGCCGGGAGCGCCGCTCGGGCGGCAAGTCCGACGCACTCGACGCTGTCCGTGCGGCGCGCAGCGTGCTTGCCCAGCAGCGTCCGGCGACACCGCGGGCGGGCGGCGAACGCCAGGCGCTGCAGGCACTTGTGGCGGCCCGGGAGGGAGCGGTGAACGCGAAACGCGCCGGTCTGTGCCAGTTGCGAGATCTGCTGATCACGACACCGGAGCCGCTCCGCACGCAACTGCGGCCGCTGACACGCGCGCGGCTCTTGCAGCGACTCGCTGCAACGCGCCCGGACGGCAGACGTGATCCAGAGCTGCGCGGCAGCTTGCTCGCGCTCCGCTCGATCGCCCGGCGCGTCCAACAGCTGACCGCCGAGGAGCGCGAGCTCGCACCCGAGATCGAGGCCCTGACACGCAAGCTGGCGCCGCAGCTGCTCGACCAGCCCGGCATCGGCCCGCACGCAGCAGCGCAACTCGTGCTCTCCTGGTCACACCGGGGACGCGTCACCTCCGAAGCCGCGTTCGCGCGGCTCGCCGGCGCAGCACCAATCCCCGCCTCCTCCGGCCAGACGATCCGCTACCGCCTCGACCGATCAGGTGATCGCAAACTCAACCGCGCGCTGCACATGATCCTCATCACCCGCAAACGCACACATCCAGCAACGATCTCCTACATCGAACGCCGACTCGCAGAAGGCAAAACACGACGCGAAGCAAACCGCTGCCTCAAGCGCTACCTCGCCCGCAGCCTCTACCGCCTCCTCGAACACGGACCGCCGCAGACGACTTGACTTTCATAGAAACATCGCGGGCGCAGTCGACCGCACTCTCGCTAGTAGCTTTCGATGTCTCTACAACGGCAGGCGAGAGGGCTGAGACAGATGGCTGACAAGAGGGTTTGGTTCATCACCGGTGCGGGGCGTGGTATGGGCGTCGACATCGCTCAGGCGGCCCTTGCCACCGGCCACGCGGTGGTCGCGACAGGCCGCAACCCTGAAGCCGTAAGAGGCGCGGTCGGAGAGACGGACCATCTACTCGTCGTCGAACTCGACATCACGAGCCCTGCGTCGGCAGAAACGGCGGTTCAGGCCGCCCTCGACCGGTTCGCCCGCATCGATGTGTTGGTCAACAACGCGGGCAACTTCTTCGCCGGATTCTTCGAGGAACTGTCTCCGGAGCAGTTCGAGGCGCAGTTGACGACGAACCTTCTCGGCCCGTTGAACGTGACCCGTGCCGTCCTTCCCGTGATGCGAAAGCAACGGTCGGGCCAGGTCGTGACGATCTCCTCGACCGCAGGGATCGTGGGGCAGGAGTTCTGCTCGGCGTACGCCGCTTCGAAGTTCGGTCTGGAGGGGTGGATGGAGTCGTTGCGGTTTGAGGTCGAGCCGTTCGGCATCCACACCACGATCGTCGAGCCGGGTTTCTTCCGCACCGACCTGCTGACGAAGGAGTCGACCGCCTACGCCGACTTGTCAATCGACGACTATGCCGAGCGCACCGCCCAGACCAGGCCAGCCTGGGAAGCGATGAGCGGCAAGCAGACCAACGATCCCGCCAAGCTCGCAAGCGCCCTGCTGACGGTCGTCGACCAGGAGCAACCGCCGCTGCGCTGGGTTGCAGGCGCCGACGCGGTCGCAACCGTCGAACGGAAAGCGCATGACCTGCTGGCGCAGGTCGACGCCTATCGCGACCTGTCCTCGTCGCTCGCTGTTGAGGAAGGCTGATCGGGCGGGAGCCATCGGCCGGCCCGCATACGGCTCAGGCGTCATTCCCGCACACTGGCGAAGGCGACGTTCGTCCAGTCTGCGCGGCGAGCGAGGCCTAGGTGTTGGCCCGGCCGCTTTCGCGGTGCGCCAATTGCTCAGCAGGACCATCGCGAGCGCAACCAGGCCGACCAAACCGACAATCAGGAACGGAAGCTGAACGACCCAGTCAACCGTTGTCTGTCGCTTGAAGGTCGGCCAGGCGACGACTTCGACAAGCACGAGGATCCCCACGAGCACGGTGCCGGAGCGACGTCCTTTTCGCATCAATAGCGCACCCGTCGCGAAGAGGAGCGCGAAGATGACTCCGATCAAGCCGACGTCGACCGAGTCCAGCGCCTCGCCAACCGCGAACAACACGGCGACTGTGAGGAGCACGCTTCGTGCCGTCACGGATCAAGTTCAACGGAAGACCGAAGCGCGGTCAAGGTCGCGCGGACAAAGGAAGCGCGCGGCTCGAGCCGATTGGAGGTAAGCCGGCCCGCGAACCTGCCTGATATTCACACGCTCGGCCACTTGTCAACCAGGCTCTCGCAACTCTAGACTCGCGCGTCTCCTACCTGGCGTGAGGTGCGTGCATGCGGACGGTTTACCGGTACTGGATAACGTTGATCTTCCTCGCGGTCGTCGTCCAGATCGCCGCGGCGGCGTACGGGGCCTTCTACACGGCGCAGAAGCTTGGCGACCAGAAGGGCTCGGACGAGCAGAAGCTGATCAGTGAGAAGGTGTTCGACCACGGCTTCGGCTTCCACATCGCCTTCGGTTACCTGATCTTTCTCGGCGCGGTCGTTCTCTTGCTGATCGCTCTCGCCGCACGACTTGGCAAGAGAGGCGTGCTCTTCGCGCTCGCCGTGCCCGTCCTTGTCGCGGTGCAGATCGTCTTGGCCTGGATCAGCGAGGCTCACCATGCCGTGGGCCCCCTGCACGGGCTCAACGCACTCGTGATCTTCGGCCTCACCGGCTACATGACCGGCCAGGCATGGCGCGCGCGGGCCGCCTCCACGACAACGGCGCAAGTGACAACTGCGACGTCGAGGACCGGCACAGCCGAAACTTGACATCTCAGCGACTGACGGAGTCTCGCGGCGACGGGTTCCTTCGAGTGACAAGGACGCTGCCCATCTCAGAGATCTGGCTCAGCGGTCGATGGTGCGCTGGTTCGCTTCGCTATAGCGCTCGCCTTCGAGGTTGATCTCTGAGGCCTGGTGATCGATCTCGTCGAGCTCTTCTTGGGTCAACTCGACGTCAGCGGCGGCGATGTTCTCTTCGACTCGGTGTAGCTTCGTCGTTCCCGGGATCGGAACGATCCACGGCTTCTGCGCGAGCAGCCAAGCCAGTGCGATCTGCGCGGCGGTCACGCCCTTGCGCTCAGCCATCTCGCGAACGAGATCAACGAGCACCTGATTCGCCTCACGCGCCCCAGTTGTGAACCGAGGCACAGTGCTCCGATAGTCCGTTTCCTCGAACTGCGTGTTCGCGTTGATCGTGCCGGTCAGGAAACCAGCCCCGAGAGGGGTGAACGCGACGAAGCCAATGCCGAGTTCCTCCAGCGTCGGCAGCACGACGTCTTCCGGCTCACGCCACCAGAGCGAGTACTCGCTCTGCAGCACAGCAACCGGCTGCACCGCGTGTGCCCGGCGGATGTTCGCCACGCCCGCCTCGGACATCCCAAACGCCCGAACCTTCCCTTGCTCGATCAGCTCCTTGACCGTCCCGGCCACATCTTCCATCGGCACCTCGGGATCGACGCGGTGCTGGTAGAGGAGATCGATTGTCTCCGTCCGCAGTCGCTTCAACGAACCTTCGACCGCTCGCTTGATGTTGTCGGGCCGACTGTTCACTCGCCCTGTGCGCTGACCCTCCTGAATGTCCCATCCGAACTTCGTCGCGACAACGACCTGATCACGAACCGGCTCAAGTGCTTCACCGACGAGCTCTTCGTTCGCGAACGGGCCGTACACCTCAGCGGTGTCGAAGAGCGTGACCCCACGCTCGACGGCTGCCCGAATCAGAGTGACCATCGCCTCCTTGTCGGGCCGCTCCCCGTACGTACCGCTCATACCCATACAACCAAGGCCAATCGCTGACACTTCAAGCCTGCCGAGTGACCGCTTCTGCACTTCGAACCTCCTTCGAGTGACGCCGGGTGCTGGCGTGCCACTACTCAAGCAGCGCACTGCGTCACGCGACTGACCTGACTTCACGCGTGGCGAGACTCCGAAGCTAGTGGAGATGGCTCGGTCACCGGCTTCGGCTCTCCCAACCCGGCCGAGTGTTCTTCAGCGTTGCACTTCTGGTCGGCGTTGCCGGAATTGTGGTCGCCCGGGCTCACGGCGACCGTGAGGGTGGCGCCCCCTCGTGGTGCTGGCACTCCTGTTGGTCGGCGTGGTCACCCTGGATGCCGTCGGCCGGGGGTTCGTCGCTGTTGTTCGCCGTCTCACCTTGGACAGTGGGCTCAGGCGTCATTCCTGAACTGTGAGCGTCACCAGAGGTACGGGCACCTGATCCGTCGCGCATCTGCAGACATGGCCGATCCTTGCGAGTAGCAAGAATGGCCGCGTGGCGCTTCAACGGATGGACAACGTCGGCATCGTGGTGGAATCGCTTGATGCCGCTATCTCGTTTTTCTCCGAGCTAGGCCTCGAACTCGAAGGGCGAGCCATGATTGAAGGAGACTGGTCAGGGCGCGTCACTGGACTGCGTGAGCAGCGCGTCGAGATCGCAATGATGCGTACGCCGGACGGCCACGGCGGGATCGAGCTATCGCGCTATCTCACACCGCGTACGGTCGCCGATCACCGAAACGCTCCGGTGAATGCTCTCGGCTACCTCCGCGTCATGTTCGCCGTGGACGACCTCGACGACACGCTGGAGCGGCTCGGCGAGCACGGCACGCAGCTCGTCGACGAGGTAGTTCAGTACGAAGACGTGTATCGGCTCTGCTACGTCCGAGGACCCGAGGGCATACTCATCGGGCTGGCGGAGAAAATAGGCTAAACGCCCAGAGCGCGCTCGGGCGTATTCGCCCACGCCGGCCCAAGCGAGCGTCAGGCCGCCGGCAGCTGGCGGTCCCCGTGGAAGACCGCTTCGACGTTGTTCCCGTCCGGGTCGATGACGAACGCTGCGTAATACCCGGCGTGGTAATGCGGGCGAAGACCCGGCGCGCCGTTGTCGCGGCCACCGGCTTCGACAGCGGCGCGGTGGAACTTGTCAACGGTGGCTCGGTCGGCTGCGGAGAAGGCCACATGAACGGGAGCGGCCGGAGGTTCCCCTTCCCCGATCCAGAAATCTCCACCGCCCTCGATGGCGAACCCAGGCCCCGCCGGGCTCTCCACTACCTTCACTCCGAAGGGCTCGAGGGCCTGCTCGTAGAAGGTGCGGCTGCGTCTCAGGTCACGTACTCGCAGGGCCAAGTGGTCGATGAGGGGAAGCGTCACGGCAGCGACACGCCCTCTATCTTAGAGCGCGATCTCCGGGGAACATTCCGGGACGCTCGCCCAAGCGTGCGTCTCACCCGTTGACGGTCCGATTCTGGGATGAGACGGTCTCCGCTGCCCGGTCGTGTGGTCGTGCGACCAGGCGCTGTGTCCCGGTGAAAGGAGCGTCCTATGGCGATCATGGTGCTGAATTTCGAGGTTGATGATTACGACGTGTGGAAGCCGATGTTCGATGAGGATCCCGCGGGCCGGAGGGAGAATGGCGCAACCGGCTATGTGGTGTCACGCGCAGTTGATAACCCGAACGAGGTCTTTATCCGCGTGGAGTTTCCGTCCGTCGAGCAGGCAAAGACGTTTCGTGAGCGTCTGATTGGTTCCGGCGCCATTGAACGAGGCGGGATGCGGCTGAAGTCGGGGCCGACGGTCGCCGAGGTGGACGACGCGAAGACGTACTGATTTTCACCGGCGTTGCCAAGCCGTTCGGCCAACGCTTCTTGGCCAGTGTCTCGTGCGTTCATCCGAAGAGATGGTCGAGGCTGACTTCGATCCGCCGACCGACGCTCGCAACTTCACCAAGGTCGATGTCGCTGTCGCCGGCGTGGACGATGTCGCACAACGCTTGCAAGCGCTCGGTGAGAAACCGCGACGGCTTGCCGTACCCGTGGGCGTCGTCGCGGGCGCGCGGACGATGGTAGTAGCGCTGCGGAACGTAAACGCTGAGCGAGCGGCGCGGCCGCGTCAGCGCGACGTAGAACAGCCGCCGCTCTTCTTCGAGACCTTCGCTCGTCGAGAGCGCCATGTCGGCCGGGATGTTTCCGTCGCTGGCGTGGATGACGTGCACGTCTTCCCACTCGAGGCCCTTGGCCGAATGAATCGTCGAGAGCACGAGGTAGTCCTCATCAAGACCCGGCCGGCCCGCATAGTCAGCGCTTGAGAGGGGCGGGTCGAGCACGAGCTCTGCGACGAAACGCTCGAGCGTTGGCGCAGCTGTGGCGGCGCCGGCCAGTTGGTCGAGGTCGACGAGCCGCGTTTCGCCGTCGGGATAGGCGCCCCGAATCACCGGCTCGAGCGCTCGCTTGAGCCGCTCGACCTGTACGGCGGCCGGATCGCCCGGCGACGCTGCGAGCGCGTCGAAGACGGCCTTGCCCGGCTGACGCGCCGGGGCCGGTACATCGGCTTCGCGCCAGCGCTCCGGCAGATCCGACAACGTCGGCTTGTCCGAGAGCAGCTCGTCGAACAGTCGCTTCGCGATCACTGGCCCGACGCCGTCGAGCAGCTGGAGCAGGCGAAACCAGCTCAGCTGATCCTCCGGATTGGTAGCGACGCGCAGCAGGGCGAGGAAGTCCTTGACGTGCGCGGCCTCCATGTAGCGGATCCCGCCGTACTTGACGAACGGGATCTTGCGCCGGCCAAGCTCGAGCTCGAGCAGGTCGGAATGATGGCCGGCCCGCATCAGCACCGCCTGCTCGCGCAACAGCACACCCTGCTCGCGCCGCGCAAGCACCCGCTCACACACCTCGAGCGCCTGGCACTGCTCGTCCGTGCAGAAGACAAGCTCGGGCCGCGCCTCGCCGTCGCGCGCCGCGGTCAGACGGCGCGCGAACGAACGCGTAGCGTGAACTGCGACCTCGTTGCCCGCATCGAGCAGCGGCTGCGGCGAGCGGTAGTTGCGCTCCAGCTTGACCACGGTCGCCTGCGGATAGAGGGACGGGAAGTCGAGGATGTGCGCCGGATCCGCGGCGCGAAAGCCGTAGACCGCCTGCATGTCGTCGCCGACAACAGTCACGTTCCCGTGCTCACGACCAAGAGCGCGCACGATCTCAACCTGGAGCGCGTTCACGTCCTGGTACTCGTCGACAAGAACATGCTCGTAGTGGCTTGCAAGCCGGCCGCCGACGTGCTCGTCGGTGACGGCGGCGTGCCAGTAGAGCAGCAGGTCGTCGAGGTCGAGCGCGTTCAACGCGCGCTTGCGCTTGACGTAAGAGCGGAAGAGGTTCGCGATCTCGTCGCTGTGGTCGATGCACCAGGGGAACGACTCCGCCAACACCTGGGCCAGCTCACGCTGCGCGTTCACCGTTCGCGAGTAGATGTCGAGCAGCGTGCCCTTGCGCGGGAAGCGCTGCCCGCTTGCCGCCAATCCAGCCTCCTCGCGCAGCAGGTCGAGCAGGTCGGCGGCGTCGGCGGCATCGAATAGGTTGACGCCCTCGAGGCCGAGAGCGGGCGCCTCGCGGAGAATCGTTCGGTAGGCGACCGAGTGGAAGGTGCCGCCGACGACGAAACGCGAACTCGCGCTGCCGACAACGAGCGCCCGCGTCCGCGCCAACATCTCCCGCGCCGCGCGACGCGTAAACGTCAGAAGCAGGATCCGCTCCGGCGCCACCCCCTGCTCGATCAGCCAGGCGACGCGGGCACAAAGCGTCGTCGTCTTCCCCGTACCGGCGCCGGCGAGGATCAGCAGCGGACCACCACGATGACTCGCGGCGCGCGCCTGCTCGTCATTCAGGCTCTCCAGCGAGGCCGAGGTCTCCAGCGGCACGAACATATGTTCTACTATAGGCCGCGCGCGATTCGCGCACTAGTGGTGTGTCTGCCGGGTTTGGAGGATCGGCCATCCAATTTCGGTTTTCCACAACGAGTCGTCTCGGGTTTCGGAGGGGCCGATGAGGTAGTACTCGCGAATCGGCCCGTCGACCGCGAGCGCATGCTGGGTCACGTAAGCGGCGAGGACCCCATAAGTACGGTCGATGTCGGTGTGGGGACCGGAGTGGACGATCGTCGCCAGCTCTGCCGGTGGGATCACGGTGGCGTTGACGCCAACAGGCCGATCTCCTGGTAGTGGCGAAGCATCTTCACGCTCAGGTGCGTGGCCCGCGAGAAGTCGCCGATGGGCAGCGTTGAGCTCACGACCCCAGTTTGCGGCCTCCCCCTATGGGAGAGTCAAACGGAGGATCCGCCCTTGACCCTCCCATGGCAGGAGGAGACAAGCTGGGTGTCGGCCGGCCACAAGGTCGGTCCGCGGAACAAGGGAGCAATCACCTATGACCAGTCAGCTGATCGACACGATGCCCCCGGTCGTTGCCGAGCACATCGCCGCGGTCAATGCCTTCGACAACGACCGTATCGCCGCCACCTTCGCCCCCGACGCCTACGTGAACGATAACCGCCGCGAGATCTGGGGTATCGAGGCAATCCGCAAGTTCATCGCCAAGGAGTTCGTTGGCGATCGCGTCACGATGGAGGTCAGAGAGGTCATCGACCACTACGGCGACATCATCGTCCGCGCCAAGTACGACGGCGACTACGACAAGACCAACCTGCCAGACGAACTGATCATGTCCAGCTACTTCGCTCTCAGAGACGGGAAGATCGTCAGCTTGGCCATCATCTTCAACCAGCCCTCACCGTACTGAGTGCGATCACACGCTAGAGCGTCGAGACTACGGACTTCCGGGATTCGATCGCGCTCCAGCCCCGCCACTATCTCCCCATGAACGCAGCCGGAGGCGCCATCGCCGTCGGCCCCGCGCGTGCCGCAGGACGGAGGCGCTGGCTGGCGCTGGGAGTGATCGGGATCGCGCAGCTGATGGTCGTGCTCGACCTCACCGTGATGAACATCGCGTTGCCGTCGGCGCAGCGCGCGCTGCACTTTACGACCGCGGATCGACAGTGGGTGGTTACGGCGTACAGCCTTGCGTTCGGGAGCCTTCTGCTGGCCGGCGGGAAGCTGGCCGACCTGCTCGGCCGCAGAACGACTTTCCTCGTGGGCCTGGTCGGGTTCGCCGGCGTCTCGGCCGTGGGTGGTGCATCGACCAGCTTCGCCATGCTCGTGACGGCGCGAGCCTTCCAGGGCGCGTTCGCCGCGTTGCTCGTGCCTTCGGTGCTGGCGCTGCTGACGACCACGTTCACCGATCAGAAGAGCCGCGCGACGGCGTTCGGCGTCTTCGGCGCGATCGCGACCGCGGGCGGAGCGGTCGGCCTTCTCATCGGCGGCGCCTTGACCGAGTACCTCTCGTGGCGCTGGACGCTCTACGTCAACCTGGTCTTCGCCGGCGTGGCGTTTGTCGGAGGGATCCTCGTTCTCGACCGGCAGAGATCGTCCAACAGGTTCCAGCTGGACCTTCCCGGCATGCTGCTCCAGGCCGCAGGGATGTTCTGCATCGTCTACGGCTGCGCGAACGCGGCGACACACGGCTGGCATGCATCGTCGACCTGGGGGTTCCTCGCGGCCGGAGTGGCCTTGCTCGCGGGGTTTGCGTTCTGGATCAGCCGCGCGGCTCACCCGCTCCTTCCGCCGCGTGTGGTGCTGGATCGCAATCGGGGCGGTGCGTACGTCGCAGTCTTCGTCGCTTCACTCGCCTTGTTCGCGACGCTGCTCTTCCTGACCTACTACCTGCAACGGACGCTGAACTATTCGCCGATCGAGACGGGATTCGCGTTCTTGCCGATCTCGGTCTGCCTGGCGATCGCGGCCAACCTGTCGACGATCGTCCTGATGCCGAGGGTGGGACCACGACCGGTGGTGACCGCAGGTTTGGTCATCGCGGCGGGAGCGATGGCGTGGCTCGCCCAGCTCGGCGCGCACACGAGCTACGTCGACGGCGTGCTCGGGCCGATCGTGCTGGCCGGGCTGGGTCTGGGCCTCGTGGTCGCACCGGCGATCAACACCGGCACCTTCGGCGTCGCTCCGCAGGATGCTGGAGTGGCATCGGCGACCGTGAGTGTCGGCCAGCAGCTCGGCGCCTCGATTGGCACCTCGCTTCTGAACACGATCTTCGCCAGCGCGGTTGCGTCATACATCGTGGCGCATGTTTCGTCGACAAGTCCCGCGGCTCTGACTGCTCTGGCTGAGGCGCATGGCTACCGGACCGCGTTCTGGTGGACCTGCGCGATCGCGGCCGGTGGGGCCGTTGCCGCGGGCCTGCTGCTGCGCCCAGGGCCGCTCGCGACACGGGCCAAGCCGACGGCCGAGAGCGTCGAGCCGTCGGGAGATCTGAATCCGGCTCCGACAACATCGCCCGCGGGTTAGGCCCGCGAAGCGTTCGCCAGCTCGACGCGGGTCTTCACGTCGAGCTTCCGGAAGACCTTCCGAAGGTGGTACTCGACCGTATTTGGGCTGATGAAGAGCTGGGCGGCGATCTCCTTGTTGGAGCGCCCTTGGGCGGCCAGGCGCGAGATCTGGGCTTCCTGCGGCGTGAGATCGCCGAGCGTGTCGACCGTCCGCTTACGGGCGTGCTCGCCGGTTGCCTCGAGCTCGACCCGAGCCCGCTCGGCGAACGCCTCCATCCCGAACTCGGAGAAGAGCTCGTGGGCCTCCCGGAGCTCGGCGCGGGCATCCGCGCGCCGCCGTTCGCGCCTGAGCCACTCGCCGTACAGCAGCCGGGCCCGCGCGAGATCGACGCGAAGACGCGTCGGCTTCAGCAGCTCGATCGCTTCGCGGTAGAGCCGCTCGGCCTCCTCTCCTTCGACGAGCAGCGCGCGCGAGCGCGCTTCGACGCCCTTCGCCCACGGTGTGCCGCTCGCCTGCGTCGTCTCGCTCAACACTCCGAGGGCGCTCGCCGCCCGCTCGTCCCGCGCCGCTGCGCGCCGCGGCCTCGACCAGCTCGACCATCGTCCAGGGCGAGAACCACAGCTCACGCGGGTCCTCGGCCGCCTTCTCGGCTGAGGCAAGGGCGACGTCGTAGCGGCCGAGCCCGTTGTGGAGGAGGGAAGTAGCCCACTGCGCAAGCGTCAGGCCCATCCCCTCTCCGTGCGCGAGGAAGTCCTCGCTCGTGGCCTGGATCAGTCGGGACGCCTCGGGCTCTCGGCCACCGAACGCGGCGAGCGCGAGAGGCGCATAGGGAACGCTGCGACCGTCAGTAGCCTCGGTCACGGTATTCGCCTCTACGACGAGGGAGCTCGCGGCGGGGAGGTTTCCGGCGTAGAGCTCGACGCCGGCGAGCGTGCTCAGGGTGAGCGGCAGAACGCCGAGGGCCCCGGAATCGCGCGCGAGGCGAATCTGCTTGCGAGTGAGCGCGTCCCAGTTCTCGTAGTCCCAGATGTAGCCGGCAGCGCGACCGGCGAGCCAGAGCCACCGGAGCCCCTCGTCGGTTCCGAGCCGGTCGTCTCCGAACGCGATCAGCGCCTTGCGCAGCACCGGGGTACCGGCCGCTGCCCCGTCGCTGATCAGCAGCGCCAGCCCATCCAGCAGAAGATCCGCCGCCCGCGGCGCGGATTGCGGAGGAGGGGCGGCACGGGCCGCCACCGCCACTTGACCGGTATCGACCCCGCCGCCGAGCCGGCCGGCGAAGAGGGCAGCCGTCAGGGCATCGAGGTAGATGTCGCGTGCGGCCGCGCTGTCGAGCGGCTCGAGACGCTTCGCGGCACCGAGCAAGAGCCGCGGCGCCTCGGTCCCGCGCTCGACCGCGAACGAGATACGACCGCGGAGGACATCCACCTGCGCTCGCTGGGCCTCGTCGAGCGGCCCGGACTCTGCAGTCGAGGCGAGCGTGAGTGCGTCGTCGAGGGCGCCCGCCTGCTGCTTCGCCTCGGCGGCGGCAAGCGCACGGGCAGCGCGACGCGCCGGGTCGATCGTCAACGCAGAAGAGCGCTCGAGGAAGGCTCCGGCAGCGGCAAACCCGCCACGTGCCTGCGCTCGCGCAGCGGAACGCTCGAGCTCGGCCGCGACGTCCTCGTCGGGCTTCGACGCCGCCTGCGCCCGATGCCAGGCACGGCGATCGGGGTCGACCTCGAGATCGGTCGCTTCAGCCAGAGCGCGATGGACCTCCCTCCGCTCGTCCGGCTCAGCGGCTCGGTACACCGCCGAGCGCACCAACGGATGACGGAACGTCACTCCGCCGTCGAACGTCAGCAGGCCGTCCGATTCGGCGCCGGTCGCGGTCGAGTCCCCTACTCCGAGGATCTGGGCGGCCCTCCACTCCAGGGCGGCGTCGCCGGTCGGATCGGCCGCGGCCACGAGCAGCAGGCGCCGGGCATCTCGCGGCAGCCGCGCGAGCCGCCGCACGAAGCTCTCCTCGATCCGGGTGGAGAGCGGCAGCGCCGCAGGCAAGCCGAAGCCACCCGCGAGCTGCGCCGGGGTCAGGTCGCGAGGCAGCTCCAGGAGAGCAAGCGGATTGCCGTGAGTCTCGACCACGATCCGCTCGAGAACGCGCTCGTCGAGCCGCGCCGCTAGGGCAGAGTCGAGCAGCGCACGCGCATCCCGATGCCCGAGCGGCTCGACACGGAGCTCCGCGAAGCCGCGTAACGCCGCGATCGGCTCCCGAGCCGCGAACACGATCCCGATCTTCTCGGCGAGAAGGCGGCGCGCAACGAACGCCAGGACGCGCATCGACGCGAGGTCGAGCCACTGCGCGTCATCGACGACACACAGCACCGGCCGGTCGGCAGCCGACTCGGTCATGAGACCAAGCACCGCGACGCCGACCAGAAACGGATTCGGAGGGCTTCCCGCGGCGAGCCCGAGCGCGACCTCCAAAGCTTCGCGCTGCGGATCGGCGAGGTTTCCAGTGAGATCGAGGATCGGGTTGCACAGCTGATGAAGTGCGGCGTACGCGAGCTCCATCTCCCCTTCGACGCCGACCGCGCGCTCGACACGGAAATCGACTGCGGCATCGATCGCATACTCGAGCAGCGCCGTCTTTCCGACGCCCGGCTCCCCATACACCGCCAACACACCACTGCGGCCGCCGCGCGCACCCTTCAGCAGACCGTCGACCACGCCGCGCTCACGCTGCCGGCCAAGCAGCTCCGCCCTCGGGGCGCTCGTGACCATCCCGGGAGCATGCCACTGCGGACACGACTACGGGTTTCCGTGATTCGATCACCTGCCGATCGGGGCGACGATGCCACCGTCACGACAGCTCGGAAAGGAGTCAGGTTGACAACCGCAATCATCGGCGTCGGCAACCTCGGCAGCACGGTCGCACGGCACCTCGTGGCGGGCGACGAGCTCGTCGTCCTGGCAGCGGAGGACGAAGCACATGCTCAGGCGCTTGCCGACGAGCTGGGCCCGAATGCAAGCTCTGCGTCGGTGGAAGACGCGATCACGGGCGCAGACGTCGTCGTGCTCGCTATCTGGCTCGCCCAGGCCAAGGAGCTGGTGCCCGCCCAAACCCGCTTGCTCGAGAACAAGGTCGTCATCGACCCCTCCAACCCGATCGGCTTCGATGACGACGGGCAGATGATCCGGACGCTGCCTGAAGGACAGACGTCCGGCTCCGTGGTCGCCAGCCTTCTCCCCGCGGGCGCGCACTACGTCAAGGCGTTCGGGAGTCTCGGCGCCACCCAGCTCGCGTCCGGAGCAAATCACGAGCCGCGGATCGTTCTCTTCTACGCCACCGACGACGATGCTGCCGAGGCGACCGCCCAACGCCTCATCAGTGCAGCCGGCTTCGAGCCCTTGAAGGTGGGAGGCGTCTCCGACGCGGGT
This sequence comes from uncultured Thermoleophilia bacterium, assembly GCA_963774355.1. GTDB lineage: Bacteria > Actinomycetota > Thermoleophilia > Gaiellales > Gaiellaceae > PALSA-600. The sequence continues at coordinate 101,131 of CAVZER010000012.1, forward strand.
CGGATCGAGGGTCCCGGCGGAGATCTCCAAGGACGGGTCCTCGATCTCGACCAGGCACTGGTCACCGTCGCAACCGAAGGAGTGAAGGCATGAGCGCAACCGACACGACCGCCCTGCCGGACTATGCGCCGGTTCCGCAGTCGGCACTCGGCCCGGCGCTGAACGAGCAGGGCTACTACGTCGGCCGGGTCGAGCGGAACCTCTACTGGGTCACGGACGGCACGTACCAGTGCGCGTTCCTGACGACCTCGGACGGCGTCGTGCTGCTCGACGCGCCACCCACGATCGGCAACAACATCCAGCGGGCGATCGACGAGATCGCCTCGGCGAACGGCGTCAGCAACAAGGTCGAGTACCTCATCTACTCGCACCATCACGCCGACCACGTCGGCGCGGCCTCGCTCTTCGACAAGAACGTCACGCGCATCGGCCACGAAGAGACGCGGCGGCTGCTGCTGCGCGACGACGATCCCGCCAGGCCGCCGAACGAGGAGACGTTCCAGGACCGCCGCACGCTCGAGATCGGCGGCGAACGCATCGACCTCGCCTGGCACGGCCCCAATCACTCGCCGGACAACATCGTCATCCACCTGCCCGACCACGACACGCTGATGCTGATCGACATCGTCAACCCGGGCTGGGCGCCGATCTACCGGTCGAACCTGACCGAGGACATCCCCGGCTACATCGAGGCGCCGGCGAACGCGCTGGCCTACTCGTGGAAGCACTTCATCGGCGGCCACAACGGCCGGCTCGGCACCCGGGACGACGTGACGCTGCACCAGCAGTACATGGCGGACATCGCCGACAGCTCGCGGAAGGCGATCGACAGCGTCGACCCGACGAAGTACTTCGAGAAGTACGGCGAGAACGTCTGGGCAGCGCTGAAGGGTCTCCTGGACGAGACCGCCCGGACGGCCGCCGCACCCGTGATCGAGAAGTACACCGGCGTGCTCGCAGCCGCCGACGTCTTCACCGAGGACACGACGTTCGAGGTGATGCAGTCGATCCGCCTCGACCTCGGCTACGGCTCGTGGGTGCATCCCTGATGGCCAGCCTGCCCGTCCGCGACCCGGTCGGCGACCACCTGCTCACGCCGCAGAACGCGGCACTCGTGGTGATCGACTACCAGCCGTCACAGTTCGGAGCGGTCCGGTCGATGGATCCCGGCCTGCTGCTCGAGAACATCGTCTCGACCGTGAAGACCGCCAAGGCATTCCGGATGCCGATCGTCCATTCGACGATCAACGTCGCAACCGGGCGCGGTCAGCCGACCGTGCCGGAGCTCGCGGAGCTGCTCGAGGACGACCCGCCGATCGACCGGACGTCGACAAACGCCTGGGAAGACGGCGACTTCCTCGCCGCCGTGCGGGCGACCGGCCGACGCAAGCTGATCATGTGCGCCCTGTGGACGGAGATCTGCATGGCGTTCCCCACCCTCGATGCGCTGAGGGAGGGCTACGACGTCTATCCGGTCGTCGACGCGATCGGCGGCACGAGCGAGGAGGCCCATCGCACCGGCATCGAGCGCGTCGTGCAGGCCGGCGCCCACCCGGTCACCTGGGTCGCCCTCGCCGTCGAGCTCCAGCGCGACTGGGCCCGCGAGGAAACGGTCGCCGACGTGATCGAGATCGTGCTCACCGAGCGGCTCTTGAAAGAATGAGCGTCGACGTGACGCCCCGGAAGCGAGCCCCCGTCGCGAGTCGCAAGGCCCGTGAGTTCCTGCGCAACGCTGATCCGGTTCTCGCGAAGCTGATCGACACGCGGCCGGGGTTCCGTCCCCGGGCGTGGATGGACGAGCTGCCGGTGCTCGACGCCTTCGGCACGCTGGTCTTCCAGGTCGCAGGCCAGCAGCTCTCCGTCGCGGCGACCCGGGCGATCGTCTCGCGCCTCGAGGAGAACTTCGGGGGGCACATGCCGACGGCGGCAGAGCTGCTCGCGGCGGATCCGGAAGTGCTCCGAGCCAGCGGGTTCTCCTATCGCAAGGGGGCGACGTTGACGGGCGCTCGCGGAGCGGTTCGTCGACGGTCGACTGAGCGACGAGGCGTTGGCCCGGATGACGGATGACGAGGTCGAGGCGGCGTTGACCGAGGTCCCGGGCATCGGCCTCTGGTCGGCGCGTGGCTTCCTGCTCGTCGCACTCGACCGGCCGGACGTCTTCCTCTCGGGCGACATCGCGCTTCGGCGGGCGATTCAGAGGGCCTATGGGTTCGACCACGTCCCGAGCGAAGAGGAGATCGCCGAGGTGTCTGACCGCTGGCGACCGTACCGGAGCCTGGCGGTGAGCTATCTGTTCGCCTCGGAGTACGGGGAAGGAGCCGGATGAGCTCCGCCACCACCAGCCTCCGCGCCCCACGACACCCGAGGGCAACGACGGTGCCCAGGGGCCACCGCCGGTAGGCGATCGAGTCCCTGAAGTCCGTAGTCGTGACTGCCGCGGCTCGCGATCGAGCTCCCGGCACAGGCCGGGGTGCCGACCAACGAGCCGCTGCAGCAGGTCGACTAGACGAACTCGGCGGCGGCCTCGGCTTCGTCGACTGCCTCGCCGCAGGTGGGGCAGTACCAGCGCGCCTCGAGCGGCGTCCCGCATGCGGCGTGGGTCAGCGGCTCGCCGCTGGTGTCTCCGCGACTGCCCCAATCGGCGAGTAGTCGGAGTGCGCCGGCGAGCTCGCGGCCGCTCTCGGTCAGCTCGTACTGGAAGCGGCGCGGACGCTCACTGTAGGGCGTTGCGACGAGGAGCGCTTCCCGTTCGAGGTGACGCAGCCGCGCCGTAAGGATGTTCGGCGCGATACCGCCGACGTCCTCGAGCAACTCGTTGAAGCGGCGCGGGCCGCCGAGGAGTGCATCGACGAGGAGAAGCGTCCACCGGTCACCGACACGGTCGAGCGCCTGTGCGAGCGGGGAATCGTTCACGCCGCGATCGTACTGCGCGAGGCCCCCTTACCTCGTGTAACTTGCAATTCGCAAGTCACTACGAAGGAGGAAGAAATGGGAGTGCTAGACGAGCTCCAGACAAGCGTCGAGCGGATCGCAGAGCAGGTCGGTCCAGCCGTCGTCGGCCTCGGGCGCTTCGGTAGCGGCGTTGTTGTGGCGGACGGGCAGGTGCTGACGAATGCGCACAACGTGCGGCACGAGACACGAAGGGTCGTCTTCGGCGACGGGCGCACCGTCGAGGGCACGGTCGTCGGCGTCGACGTCGACGGCGACGTTGCCGTGATCTCGGTCGACACCTCCGGCGCGCCGGCGATCGCGTGGGCCGACGGAACGGCCGCGATCGGTCAGCCGGTCTTCGCGCTCGCGAACCCGGGCGGCAGCGGCCTCCGCGTCGGCTTCGGGCTCGTCTCCGGCTCCGGGCGCACGTTCCGCGGCCCACGCGGGCGCCGGATCACGACGAGCATCGAACACAACGCGCCGCTCCTGCGCGGCTCGTCGGGCGGCCCGGTCGTCGACGCGGAGGGACGGCTGCTCGGCCTGAACACGCTGCGGCTCGAAGGTGGGCTGATCCTCGCCCTCGCAGCAGACGGCGCCCTGCGCTCACGCGTCGCGGAACTCGCTCGCGGCGACAGCCCGCAGCACCGCGAGCTGGGAATCGCGCTCGCGCCGGCGCACGCGACGCAGCGCATGCGACGCGCGGTCGGACTGCCCGAGCGCGCGGGCCTGCTCGTCCGGGCGGTCAAGGAGGGGAGTGCCGCCGAGCGCGCCGGCATCGAGGGCGGCGATCTGCTCGTCACGGCGGCGGGGCAATCGCTCGAGTCGCTCGACGACCTCTTCGGCGCTGCTCGATCGCGCGGGCGCGAGCCTCGATCTCACGGTCGTCCGCGCCCTCGACGAGCGACAAGTCACCGTGGCCCTGGAGGAGGTCGTGTGATGGATCTCGCTCAGGAGGAGGCGGAGGCGCTCGACGCGTACTCGCGCATCGTCATTTCCGTCGCGGAAAAGCTCGCCCCGTCGGTCGCGAACCTGCGGGTCATGCAGCGCGGCCGCGGCGGCCACACGACGACCGGCGCGGGCAGCGCCGTCGTGCTCACCGCCGACGGCTTCCTGCTGACCTCCGCGCACGTCGTCGCCGATCGCTCGACCGCGGGCCGAGCATCGTTCACCGACGGACGCGAGTACGGGTTCGGGATCATCGGCCGCGATCCCTTGTCCGACCTCGCGGTGCTCCGCACGGACGCGGACAGCCTGGAGCCCGCGGTGCTCGGCGAGGCGGAGACTCTCCGCGTCGGTCAGCTCGTCGTCGCGATCGGGAACCCACACGGCTTCGAAGGATCGGTCACGGCCGGCGTCGTCTCGGCGCTCGGCCGCACGCTCGCCGCCGGCGGACGGAACGGCGGTCGGCTGATCGACAACCTGATCCAGACCGACGCGGCACTCAATCCCGGCAACTCAGGCGGCGCTCTGGTCAACGGCCGCGGCGAGGTCGTCGGCGTCAACACGGCAGTAGCCGGCGTCGGCCTCGGACTCGCGATCCCGATCAACGCGCCGACGCGGGCAATCATCGGCGCTCTGATGAGGGACGGGCGCGTGCGACGCGCGTGGCTCGGCATCGCCGGCGGCCCACGACCGCTGCCGCCGGCCGTGCGAGAGCGGATCGGAGCCCAGCGCGGCGTCGAGGTGCTCGAAGTGATGGACGGCAGTCCGGCCGACCGGGCAGGCCTGCGCCCCGAGGATCTGATCGTCAGCGCCGACGGCGTCCCCGTCGCAGACGTCGCCGAGCTGCAGCGGCTGCTCGTCGGCGAGCGCATCGGCCAGCGCCTGACGCTGCGCGTCGTTCGCGCGGGAGAGCTGCGCGAGATCGAGCTCATCCCGCACGAGCTCGAGGGCTGAGGCCGCTAGAACTTGTTCGCGTACGCGCCGAGGTTCGTCTTCGTGATGGTCAGCGGCTGGCCGAGCCGCAGCTCCTGGTGCTTGGCGTAGTAGTAGACGACGCCGATCGGGCCGCCGACCTGGTAGGCGCCGGGCCTGAAGTGGTGGCCGGTGAGCAGGTAGTGGGCCGCCCAGGCTGTGAGGTAGCCGAGCTTGATCGGGTTGGCGGCGAAGACGAGCTCGGCGGCGCCGCTTTGGACGTATCCGCGGAGCTGGGGGTCGGCGAGGCTGCTGCCGCCGTTGCCGGCGGAGAAGACCTGGCCGATCCTGCCCGCCTGCGTGATCGCTTCTCCGGCCATGTAAGCCTCGGTCGGCACGATGCCGATCAGGCCTTTCAGATTCGGATGGGCGGCCATGTAGCTCTTGACGGAATCGACCTCGGCCGGGTCTCCGGCACCGGTCTCCGTGAGCGCTCCGTCCAGCTTCATCTCAGGGTAGGCCTTGGGGATGTAGTCCTCGACGATCTTCTTCCAGGCTTTGGCGATGGGGAACTCACCTTGCTCGTCGAGGATCGCGTATTCGCCTTGCTTGCCCATCTGGGAGGCGAGCGCGTCGGCGAGCGCCTGGCCGTAGGCGACCGGGTCGGACGGGCCTACCCAGAGGTCGCGCCGCCCCGGCGATGTCATCGCCCGCCGAGATCAGGAGGATCCCAGCCTTGCGAACCTTCCTGAAGGTCGGCGTGAGCGCGGGGTCGTAGCCGTCGCTGACGATGGCATCCACGTGGCGGGCGATCATCGACTGATAGAGCGCGACCATCGTCGGAGGGGGAGCACGACGCGACGCACCCGGGGACAAGGATGCGAACGCCGAGCCTCTTGGCCGCCTCCCGACCCCCCCTCGCATAGTTCACGTAGGTGAGATACGCAATCGTGTACTTCCGGTGCGCGGCTCCGCTCGGTCCGGCGAGGAGGGCTGCAGCCAGAGCGGCGAGCGAGAGCCCGAGTGCGGCTACGAGGAGTGTTCTTCGGATCATCTGACCTCGCTCTGTCAGACGCAGGTCGTTTCGCCAAAGGCGACGAAGACGGCGTCGCGTGTCGCCTCGATGCCGCAGGGGATAGCGTCGTACCTGCCGAGTGGGATCGTGCGCACGATCTTGTTGGCACGCGGGTCGATTTGTGAAACGGAGTACCCGATGTGGTTGGCGGTCCACACGGAGCCGGCGCCGACCGCGAGCAGCGTCGGCTGCTCGACGGACATCGCGGATGCGGTGAGCGATCTGCGGCTCTCTGGGGTCGATTCGCATGAGGCTTCCCCGCGAGGTGATGACCCAGACGCTGCCGTCTCCGACGGCGACGGCGAGCGGGCCCGCGCCGTCGCCGGTCTCCAGCTCGAGGGACTCGACTGGATTTGAGCCGGGCCTGACTTTCAGTAACCAGGCGGTTGAGCGCTCGGGGTCGTAGGCACCGATCCAGGCGGCCCGGTAGCCGTAGGCGATCGCAGTCGTCTGCCGGCCGAGGGGGATCGTGGACGCCAAATGACGGTTGCGGACGTCGATCAGGGAAACGGATTCGCCGATGCTTCCGGGTCGGTCGGAGATCACCCAGAGGTAGCCCCCACCGACCGCCTCGGCGCCGGCCCCTGGCAGCGGGACTTCGATGCGCTCGGTACGTCAGGACCGGTTTTTCGTAGGGGCCGATGCCGTCGGCGACGCGGCCGATCCAGGTGACGACGGGTTTTCTGTCGGAGACCCAGGCGTGGCCTTCCGCATCGACCGCGATGTCGTCGAGCGCAGACCCCGGCTGAACCGGTGGCATTCCGTGGCGCGCACGCAAGTCGTAACGCTCGATCGAGGCGCTGCCCCGCCCCACGATCCAGAGCGTCTCCGCGACCAGCGCCATCGGGCCAGGCTTGAGTCCTCCCCCGTAGTCGGAGACCTGGGCCCCCGTGGCCGGGTTGAGGGTGGCGACGGTGTTCGGGGCGACGGACGAGACGGGACTCGAGGGAGATCTGACTCCACCGCCCCGGGTCGAGAGGAACGCGACAAACACTGCAACGACGGCGACAACGGCTAGCCCGGCCGCGACCAGGATCCGCGGCCGGAAGGCCCGCGGCCGACGTCGCGAGCCGGCGGGCGATGTGGCGGGAGCGGCGACGTCGGTTGGCGCAGGCGTCGAAGCCGCACCGTTCGAGGCGGCCGTCCCCGTCGGCGCCGCGAGCGCGGGGTCGTGTCGCAGGATCGCTTGCTGGAGGCGTTGCAGGGACTCGCTGGGCTCGATTCCGAGCTCGTCGACGAGAACATGCCGCGCGCGCTGATAGGCAGCGAGTGCGTCGGCCTGTCGATCGGAGCGGTAGAGCGCGAGCAACTGCTGCGCGCGCGGCCGCTCGTGCAGCGGATGCTCGCGGATGATCAGCTGCAACTCGCCGAGCACGTCCTCGTGGCGGCCGAGCGCGAGATCGCAATCGATCCGATCCATCAAGGCCGTGAGGCGCAGCTCGTCGAGCCGCGCGATCTCGTCGCGTCCCTGCGACTCGAGCGTCAGACCGGCCAGCGTCGGGCCACGCCACAGTGCGAGCGCGTCCCGAAAGAGCTCAGCTGCGGCATGCGGCTCACCCGCCGCGGCACGTTCGTCGGCGTCAGCGGTCAGCCGTTGCGCACGCGAACGCGTCGAGGCGCTCGGGCTCGAGCGTGAGCCGGTAACCGCCGGCCACGGGGGAGATCGGATCCCCGCCGTTGCGCCCGAGCGTCTTGCGCAGCTTGGACAGGTAGACGCTGACGGCCTTCCTCGCCGTCGGCGGCGGCGACGCGCCCCACAGGTCGTCGATCAGCCGCTCGGGCGAGACCACCTCGTTCGCACGCAAGAGCAGAACCGCCAGGACCGCTCGCTCCTTCAGCGTCCCGAGTGGAATCGGCGCCCCGCCGTCAAGCACTTCGAGCGGCCCGAGGATCCGGAATTCCACCCACAGGTTTTACCGCCTGGCGAGCCGCGATCAAAGCCGTCCGGGGCCCGGCTTTAGCGTGGTCCTAACGGAGCTGTTGCCACGCTCGGGTCACTCTCGCCGCGATGACTGGCGACACGGTCGCATACCACGGCGAGGTGTGGACGGATGCGCGGGGCTACGCGACGGTCAGACTGCCGGGCGACGTCGCGCAACTCGGGCCGCCGCTCGAGTACGAGCTGCGCGATCTCGAGCCGCCGAGCACCGCCCGCGTCACGGGCGCGCTCAGAGACGGCCGGTTCACGATCGCCACCGACCAGCCGCACGTGAAGGTCGCCTGGCGACTGACGGGTCATCGCCCGCATCGACAACAGGAGGAGGAGTGACATGAACAGGGCTCTCGCCATGACGGCGCTGGCCGCCGCGTGCACGCTCGCCGCAGTGGCAGCGTTCAGCGGTTCTGCACGCGCTACCTACGGCGGCGCGACCAACGGCCGGATCGCCTTCGGCATGAACGTCAACGGCAACACCGACGTCTACACGGCCCTCCCGAACGGCGAGGACCTTCGACGCCTCACCACCGACCCCGGCTTCGACGCGTGCGCCGCCTACTCGGCCGACGGCAGGCGGATCGCCTACTGCTCGGGCCAGGGCGGCGGCCCTGTCCAGGTGTGGACGATGAAGCAGAACGGCACCGACAAGCAGCAGGTCACGCACATGAGCGGGGTGGCGATCTTCCCCGACTACTCACCCGACGGGAGCAAGATCGTCTTCGCCGCCCAGCCCGCCGGTGCGACCGCGCGCAACATCTACGTCGTCCCCAGTGACGGCGGCACGCCACAACAGCTGACCACCGTCGGCAACAACGTCTACCCCGCGTTCTCACCGGACGGCAGCAAGATCGTCTTCACCAGCAATCGCACAGGGACCTCGCAGGTCTACGTGATGAACGCCGACGGCTCGGGCCAGACGCAACTCACCTTCGACCCGCAGCCCAAAGACCAGGTGCCCGACTGGAGCCCGGACGGCTCCAAGATCGCGTACCTCGCCGACACGCACGGCATCTCGGACGTCGTCAACCCCAGCTGGGGCGACATCTGGGTGATGAACGCCGACGGCTCCGGCCAGCACCGGATCACCAACGGCGCCAGCTGGTACGGCACCGCTTGGTCACCCGACGGGACGCGGATCGCCACCCTGGACTTTCCCAGCCGCACCGTCTACACGATCGACGCGTCGAACGGCGGCGACGCCCAGGCCGTGCATCCCGGCCCCGGCCCTCAGTTCGTCCCCGGCTGGCAACCCCGCGGCACCGGGGACAGCCAGGGCGAAGACCAGAACGACCAGTGAGAGCAACCGACCGTTCGAGTCCGTCAGGCTTACTCGAAAGGCTCGCGTTTGCGGGCCTTTCGCTTTCTTCGAATCCTCACGCCGCGGCGCCCGCCGGCCGACGTTCGCCGGCGAAGTGCGGGATCACCGTATGGGCGAAGAGCTCCTGGTTCTTGATCGCCATCCAATGCGGTGCTCCACCCGCATTGACCGTGATGCCGATCTCGGTCAGGCCTTCACAGACGCTCCTCGTCGACTCGATGCGCTCGATGACCTGCGCGGGCGTTCCGACCCAGACGTAGTCGTCCTCGATCAGCGTGTCGTAGGGGATCTCGGTCAGCGACTCCATGATCCCGGCGGCGTAGAACCCGTAGCCCGCCTTGTTCAGCGCGTCCGTCGGCGGCTTCGGCCACTCGGTGAGCGGTGAGGCGTTGCCGTCGATGAAGCCCCTGATCCAGCTCTCCGCCTCGCGGTGCGCCGTATCGGCGTCCTCGTCGAGGTGGCAGGCGTGGATCCAGACGATGTCGGGCACGGTGCCGTGCTCTGCGCACGAGGCTCGGTAGAGGTCCATCTGCTTCTCGAGCGCCGTGTAGGGCAGGCAGCGGGGGCACCGCGACTCCCCAGCCGCGCTCGGCGGCGAGCGTGTAGGTGCGGTCGGAGGTGCCACCCAGATACACGCGGTACTTCCGGTCGACGAACGGGACGACGTGCGAATCCGGGACGTGGAAGTACGTCCCTTCGTGCGAGAAGCGCTCGTTCTCGAGCGCCTTCAGCAGCAGGTCGACCGCCTCCTCGTACTTCGGCCGAGCGTGCTCGTCGAGCGGCTCGCCGGCCGGGAGCGGAATCCACCCGTGGCCGCGGCCGACGCCCCACTCGTAGCGGCCGCCCGTCAGGATGTCGGTCGCGTGGATCACACCCGCCAGGACCGTCGGGTTGTGGTACGGCAGCGCGTGCAGCATCGTGCGGAAGCGGATGTCGCGCGTGCGTTGCGCGGCCGCAGCGAACAGCGCGGTCGGGTTCGTCGAGACCGAGAACTTCGGAAAGAAATAGTGCTCGATCACCGCGTAGGCGTCGTACCCGAGCCGGTCGGCATTCACGATCTGCTCGAGGACCTCGGCGTAGAGCTGCTCGGCCGACTTGCCCGGATGCAGCTGGAGCTCGGAATAGAGACTGAACCGCATCGTCCCGTCCTTTCTCGAAGCGTCGTGGAGATCGGCAGCGTCGCCGGGGCTCGCCGCTCGAGCGAAGAGAATCAAATGTCAAACGGCTACGCTCGGCCTAGCAAGCCGCGCAGGCATCTCGACCCGCTGCTCGGCGCTGGGGCTACCGCTCGGATGCGAACAGATGACCGAAGGAGAAGCGATGCATCAGCGGGCACGGTTGTCGATTCTCGACCTCGCGCCGGTCGAGCGGGGTAAGACCGCCGGCGACAGCTTCGCGGCGAGCGTGGGGCTGGCCGAGCGCGCGGAAGAGCTCGGCTACGAGCGCATCTGGTACGCGGAGCACCACAACATCCCCACCATCGCCTCCTCGGCCACCAGCGTGCTCATCGCCCACGTCGGAGCGCAGACCCGCGCGATCCGGCTCGGCGCCGGGGGAGTGATGCTGCCCAACCACGCGCCGCTTCTCATCGCTGAGCAGTTCGGGACGCTCGCGGCGATGTACCCGGATCGGATTGACCTCGGCCTCGGCCGGGCGCCCGGCGGGGACCAAAACACCATGGCCGCGCTGCGGCGCAACCCGCACTCGAGCGACACCTTCCCGCAGGACGTGCTCGAACTGCAGGGCTACCTCACAGGGAAGAGCCGGATACCGGGCGTCGACGCGATTCCCGGCAAAGGCTCCAACGTCCCGCTCTACATCCTGGGCTCATCGCTGTTCGGCGCCAGGCTTGCCGCCGCTCTCGGTCTGCCCTACGCATTCGCCTCGCACTTCGCTCCGGCCGCGCTGCAGCCCGCCCTTGCCGCCTACCGCGCCGAGTTCCGACCCTCAGAACAACTCGATCGTCCCTACGTGATGGCCGGTGTCAACGTGCTCGCCGCCGACACGACGGCGGCCGCCGAGGCGCAACTGAAGAGCGTCCGGCGCGCCCGCGCAGTCGGCCAGTTCGGGCGGCAGTTCGGTCTGGTCGGTCCGGATGTGAGCGACGAGCAGGCCGACGAGATCCTGTCCGCCGGTGCAGCGTCACTCGTCGACGAGTCACTCACCCACACCGCCGTCGGCACTCGCGATCAAATCCGCGACTTCCTCGGCCAGTTCCTCAGGCTCACCAACGCCGACGAGCTGATCACCGTCCACCCCGCTCCCACCGCCGAAGACCGCCTGCAGTCGATCACCCTGCTCGTAGAAGCCACGCAGACTGTCGCTGCCTAGAGCGCATCGGACGCAGTCAACGTCCTTCTAACGCAGCTCGTGCGAGCGCCGCGATGTCGGCATTGGTGTTCGCGTGACCGGCGATTCCCCAGCCACCGTCGGGCGACTCCGTCAGGAGCACCCAGGTGCGTTCGCGCAGGCCCGGATCGCCGGCGGCGGTCGCGACGATTTCGGTGAGCTCCTTGACGACCCCGAGTTGCTTGTCGCGGTCGAGCACCCCCAGGGGCGTCAGTACCTGGACGCGCACGTAGCTGCTGTCTCCTGCGACGTTGGAGATCGCGTCGGCATCCATGTCGTGGATGAAGGCCGCCGTGTTGTTCGCGAACAGCGGCAGGTCGGGGACCTGCTCCCAACGCATGACTGCAGTCGCGAGGTCCCGTGCGAGCGCGTGGCGGTCGGCAAAGGTTCCCGCGGCGGCGTAGACGTCGATCATCGGCATCGGTCAGCCCGTCGCAGCCGCGACCCCTACGGTTTCCGCGGCCTTCTCGATCAGGTCGGCGACCTCGCCGGGATGGGACACCATCGCCACGTGGCTCGACGGAATCTCGACCGTCGTCGCTCCCATCCGCGCCGCGAACTGGCGCTCGGCGTCAGGCGGGATCGCCTCGTCATTCTGCGCGACGAGGTACCAACTCGGCAGCGATTTCCACGCCGGCTCGCCCATCACGTCGGTGAATGCGGAGGACGCGAGAGCTTGCTGCACGGCGTAGAGGACGCGCGCGCGTTTCGGGTCGACGTCGGCGGCGAAGTGGTTGACGAAGTCGTCCTCGGAGAGCCAGCCGAACCCGCGTGAGTCGGTGAAGAGATGCGCGAGCGCCGGCGTCACAGGTCCCTGCGAGAGAAGCGCCCCGAGCGACTCGCCCTCGTCGATGCCGAAGGCGGCGATGTAGACGAGGCCGACGACGTTTGGGGCGTCCGAGCCGAGCGCGGTGATGATCTGGCCGCCGTAGGAGTGTCCGACGACGATCGTCGGGCCGTCCTGGAACTCGAGCACCTGGCGCAGCCGCGCGACGTCGTCGACGAGCGAGCTCATCGGGAACTGCGGCGCCCGCACCTGGAAGCCCTCTGCCTGGAGGCGTTCGATGACGCCGCTCCAGCAGGACCCATCGGCCCAGGCTCCATGGACAAGGACGATGTTCGGCCGGCCGCTCATTGTCGCCACTCCCTCCGTCGAGTTGTGGAAGAGCGAGTCTGCTCGGGCGCCCCACCGGTGCGCATCACACGATCGCGCCATTCGAAAGCGGGTTGTGCCCCTGGGATATGCTCGCCTCGAGGAGCGGATGTCGACGAGCCCAGCGCGGGAGTTCCACGGGCGCGACGCGGAACTCGCGCTGATTCGAGGCGAGCTCGAACGTCTCTCCGATGGCGCCGAAACGGTGGTCATCGTCGAGGGCGCCGCAGGCATGGGCAAGAGCCGCCTCCTCGCCGAGGTCATGGTGCTCGCTCGCAGCCTCGGCATCAGAGTCGGTACGAGCGCGGCCGATTCGAGCGAGACGGTGGTCGAGCTTGCAACGCTCCTGGCGGCGCTGTTCGATGGAGCCGAGCCGCTGCTCGACCCCGGCGAGTTCACCACGCTTCATGCCCAGCCCGAGCAACGATTTTGGTTGCTGCGAGACCTGCAAGCGCTGCTCGAGCGCGCGGCGCTCGAGTCGCCGCTCCTGATCGCCATCGACGACGCCCACTGGGCGGACGGCGGAACGGCTGCTGCGATTCGCACGCTGCCGATGCGACTCATGGGGCTGCCGATCGCCTGGGTCATCGCTCTTCGGCCGCCGCGCGAAACGACACCACTCGTCCACGCACTCGAACAGCTCAAACAAGAGGGGGCGCGCACGATCGTCCTCGGACCACTCGATGACGCTGCGGTCGCCCGACTGGCGACGGACATGCTCGCTGCCCCGCCCGATGAATCGATTCTCGCGCACTTGGCGGCGGCCGACGGCAGCCCGTTCATCCTCGTCGAAACGCTTCTCGGACTGCAGGAAGAGGACCGGATACGTGTCGTCGACGGCCTCGCGGAGCTGATCGACGACCAGTTGCCCCGGCGCGTGCACGTGAAGATGCGGGAACGGCTCGGCCGGCTCTCCGACGACGCGAGCGACGCCGTGACCGTCGCCGCTTCGCTCGGTCGGACATTCACCTTCGACGAGCTGGCGCGCACCCTCGGGCGGCCCGCCTCGGACCTCCTCGCCCCCGTCCGAGCGCTTCTCGAAGCGAATCTGCTCGTCGAGCGCGACGAGAAGCTCGCCTTCTGGCACGACATCACACGCGAAGCGGTTCGCGCCAGCGTCCCGGTCACCGCCCGCCGAGCCCTCGACCGCCAGGCTGCCGGCGTCCTACTCGAAGCCGGCGCCCTACCGGTCGAGGTCGCAGTGCAGCTCGCCGCCAGCGCCGAACCCGGCGACCAGGTGGCCATCAACACCCTGCTCCGAGCCGCGGAGGCGCTGGTCACGACCGACCCGGACACCGCCGCGCAGTTCGGCCGACGCGCCCTCGAGATCGCGCCTGTCCACCATCCACAGCGCGGAGAGATCGTCGGCACGACGGCGATCGCGTTACACATCACCGGCCACAGCGAGGAGGCGATCGCGTTCGCCGACCGCGCGCTCCGCGAGACGCTGCCGGCCATCCAGGAGGCAGAAGTCCGCCTCAGCATCGCCGGCATGTTCGCGATCTCGCCCGAGATCCGGATCAGCGCCGGACGCCTCGCCCTGAACCTGCCCGACCTTCCGGAGACCTTGCGCAGCCGCCACCTCGCCTGCCTTTTCCACAACCTCGTCACCGCGGGCCGCATCCAGGAGGCGCGTGCAGTGCTCGAGGACGCGCGCACGGCAATCGGATCGGCTGACGATGCCCGAGCGTCGTTCACGCTGCGGGTCGCTGAGAGCGCGCTCGAGTACAGCGACGACCAATTCGATCGGTCGCTCGAGCTGATCACGTCCGCCTACCGCGACGGGATCTTCGCCGGCGACGACCAGCGCCTCCGCCTCGCGCACATGTGGCACGGCGAGCTCCTGAGCGTCGCCGACCGCTACGAGGAGGCGCTCACGATCGCGGCCGACGGCCTCGCCGCCGCCCAACGCGACCGACAGGGGTGGGCCTACCAGATGTTCGAGACCTGGCACGGCCGCATGCTGCTCCGGACCGGGCAGCTCTCCGAGGCGTTCGCGGTGCTCGAAGGACGATTCGCGCTCGAGGACGGAACACACGCGGCCGGCGTGCTCGACGCCGCCGGCATCGTCGCGCTCGGCCGACTGGCGATCCATACCGGCGACACGCGCCAGACTCGTCGCCTCTCCGACATCGCGCAGGTCATGCTCGAGCAGGGCACACCGGCAGTGCGGCGTCACGCAGGCTGGCTGCTGGCGCTCTTCGCTCTGGCCGAGGGCGATCCCGAAGCGGCACGAGGCCGGCTCCGCGCTCCGACCGAACCGGACGGCCGAGCGATCCTGCCGCGGTTCCCGCTCGACATCGCCGACGAGGTGATCCTCGCGCGCATCGGGCTCGCCACACACGACGACGAGCTCGCGCAGCACGCGCTCCAGAACAGCCGGCGTCGATCGGAGCTCAACCCCGGCATCGCCTCGATCGCGGCAACCGCAGCCCACGTCCGCGGTCTTGTCGAGCCAAGCCACACGTATCTCCGTGAAGCGGTCGATCTCTTCGAGCACACGCCGCGACGGCTCGAGCTGGCGGCCGCACTCGAAGACATGGGCGTCGAACTGATCGCGACCGATCGCGAAGCAGCCGTCGATGCACTCGGCCGTACCCTCGCCCTCTACACCGAGCTCGGTGCGACCTGGGACGCCCGCCGCCTCCGCAGCCGCCTCCGCGAACTCGGCGTGCGACGGCGCCTCGTCACCGCCGAACCCGAGACCAACGGTTGGGCGGCGCTCACGACGGCCGAGCTCACGGTCGCGCGTCTCGTCGCCGACGGGCTCACGAATCGAGAGGTCGCCGAACGGCTCTTTCTCTCACCGCACACCGTCAACAGCCATCTCCGGCACGTGTTCTCGAAACTCGGCATCACCTCGCGCGTAGAGCTCGCGCGGCTTGCGCGCGACTACGAGATCGCCTGATCGTGCGATGCCGCGGGCCGCGGCGTCGTGACAGTCTCAACACGGCCGGATGAGCAGCGACGTCATCATCGGGCACGACGGCAAGCCACGCTGCGCCTGGGCGGGCGCGGGCGATTCCGCGTTCGGCCGGTACCACGACGAGGTGTGGGGCACCCGCACCTACGACGAGTCCGCCATGTTCGAGGCGCTCACCCTCGGCGTGTTCCAGGTCGGGCTGAGCTGGGCGATCGTGTTCGCAAAGCGGGACGCCTTCCGAAAGGCATTCCGCGGCTTCGAGGTCGCCAAGGTTGCCGCGATGACCGCGCGTGACGTCGACCGGCTGGTCGAGGACGCCTCGATCGTTCGCAACCGCAGCAAGATCCAGGCGACCGTCGACAACGCCCGCGCGATGAAGTCCGCGTCGCCGAGCCTCGCGGACCTCGCGAAGTCCTACGAGGTCACCCGCAAACGGGCACCGCTGTCCCTCGCGGACCTCCCTACCTCGACCCCGCAGGCGGAAGCGTTCGCGAAGCAGCTGAAGTCGCAGGGGTACCACTTCGTCGGCCCGACGAGCGTGTACGCGTTCATGCAGAACGTCGGCGTGATCAACGATCACATCCACGGATGCTTCCGCGCAACCGACTACGTCGCCAAACCCCGGCGCCGCTGAGGACATGCAGCGCACACCTACAACGTCGTGGAGGACGTCGGTGCCGTTCTCGCGTCGCTCGAACGGCACCGCGTCCTCCTCAGGTAGACGTCAGCAACCCTCGCAGTCGTCCGGTGCGTTGTGCGCTACGACCGTGTTCGTCAGCGTGACCGGGAACCCAACTGTGTAGATCCCTCCGCCGGACAGGGTTGCTCCGGTGGAGCCGGATAGGACGTTGTTCGTCACGCGGCTGCTCTGCAGAGTCAGCGGTGCAGGCCCGCCGAAGAGACCGTTGGCGATACCGCCGCCCGTGCCGACTGCGCTCCGGCCCGTTGCCATACCGCGATTGCCGCTGATCGTCGAGCTGTCGACCACCAGCGGACCGTTGTTGAACAGCCCGGCCCCGTCGACTTCGGCCGCGCCGTTCGGGGCGTTCGCGGTCATCGTGTTGTTGCTGATCGAGCTGTTCGTGAGCAGCGTCGGAACGTCGCCGCCCGGGAAGAAGGCGACCGCCCCGATGAGCCCTCCGCTGTCGCCGCTCGTCGTCACCGCACCCGTGTTGCCGTCGATGTGTGTGTTCGTGATGTTCGTGCCGTCTCCGTCCGCTTCGAAGATCGCCGGGCCGTCGGGACCGTAGTCGGTTCGCCAGTGCGGTGACGAGCAGCTTGTTGCCGTCGACCTGGGTGTTGGCCACGGTGAGGGACACGCCACCGCACGCGCACAGCGCCGCGTCGGCGCCGAACGACTGGTTGGACGGCGTGTTGACGGACACGGTGTTGCCGTTGAGCGTCGAGTTGCGGATCGTGGCCGTCGAGCCGTCGTTGAGGAAGATCCCGCCGCCGATCGAGTTCGCGGAGTCAGGGTTTCCGTCCTGGATCGGATACGGAGTGGCCAGCGAACTGGCCAGCAGAGCCGAGTTGCCGTCGACAGAGCTGTCGTCCATGGTCAGGGTCGCATCGCCGTTGACGAAGATCCCGCCGCCCGAGACGAACCGTCCGGTCGGTGCCGTGGCCGCGGCGGAATTGCCGACGACGCGCGACGCCTGCAGCGAGAGTGAAGCACCCGAGTGGACCGCGATCCCGCCGCCGTTCGACTGCGCCGGCGCGGACGCATGGTTGTCACTGACCATCGAGTCGATCAGCGTCATCGTGCCCCAGACGTCGATGCCGCCCGCGTCGCCGAAGGCTGCGGGACAAGGCCCGTTCGCGCACGTCGCCTTGACGCTGTTCGTCGCCAGCGCCGGCGTCGCCCGGTTGCCGGTGACGATGCTGTGCGAGAGCGTCACCGTCGTCCCGGCGAATGTCTCGATCCCCCCGCCGATCGCTGTTGCTTCGGCGTAGCCGGGCCCGCACACTGGCACGTCCAGTCCGCATTCAGGGGCATGGGGATTCGAAGTCGTCAGGCCGCCGCTGATCGTCAGATTCGTGAGGGTGACCGTCGGCACGCTCGTCGTCGATCCGATCGTCACGACCGGTCCGCCGCCCGAGATCTTCGACGCGTGAGCGTCGACGCCGGCGAGCGTGAGGCTTTTCGTAATCGTCACCCCGCCCGCGAAGGTGCCCGGGCCGACGCGGATCGTGTCGCCGTCGCTCGCCGCGTCGACCGCCGCCTGCACGGTCGAATAGCAATGCGGGCCGCCGACGCAGAGACTGCCTTTCGGTGCAGATTCGCCGGCCGTCGCGGTCGCTAAGGCGACGGTGACGGCGAAGACGATGAGTGAAACCGATCTCATGACGCTCCCTTCTCGGGTTCGACTGCTCGTCCGTCTCGTTGGCTCAGCATCCCGAGCAGTCGTCGGGCTTGTTGCCGGCGATCACCGTGCGCGTGCGCGTGACGCCGGAGTCGGTGAAGACGCCGCCCCCGTTCAGGAGGACTCCGGCGCTCCCGCTGAGACGGTTCGCATTGACGACGCTGTCGGTCAGGGTCAGCGCCGCGGACGGATTGCCAGGGCCGCCGTTCGAGATCCCGCCGCCGAGGGCGCTCGAGACACCACCGAACGGAAGCGGGGCGGCAGCGCCGGTCGCCGACACCGAGTTGGCCACGACGATCGTGTTCTCGAGCGTGAGGTCACCGCCGAACATCGCGATGCCGCCGCCGAACGCGAGTACGCCGCTCGGGCCTGCTACGGCCACGCTGTTCCGGCTGACCATGCTGTTGCGAACGGTCACCGGGGCGTCGACCTCCATGCCGCCGCCGTCGCCTGCCGCGAAGCCTGCTCCGGTGACCTGCACCGCGTTGTCGGTCAGCGAGACGTTCTCGAGCAGCGCGGGCGCGAAGGCGACGATGCCGCCGCCGAATCCCGCCGGCAACGAGTTCGGGTTCGTGTTGACGGCAACGACGCTGTTGCCGGCGACCTGTGTGTTGCGGATCGCCACCGTCGGATGCGGGAACCCGCAGTCATCACACCGGTCGATGGTGATGCCGCCGGCGAACGCGGACTGGTCGTCGAAGTCCATCGAGCCGGTGTACTCGACGCTGTTAGCGCTGACGGCGCTGTCCTCGACGTCGAGCGCGCCCGTGCTGCCGATGCCGCCGGAGCTGGCGCTGTTCGCGATCGTGCTGTTCGCGACCGCGTGGTTGCCGCTGACAACGGTGTTGTGAAGAACAAGCGTGGCGGCGAAGCGGTTGTTGATACCGCCGGCGCCCGGGTCGCTTGCTGCCGAGCCCATGGAGGGTGTAGAGCCTGCGGTGTTGTTCGTGACGCGGGTGTTCGTGAGCGTCAGGACACCGCCGTTGTCGATCCCGCCGCCGTCGTTGAAGCCGCACGCGCGCGGTCCGCAGAAGCCCGGCGGAATGGACGTGTTCGACGTCACGGTGTTGTCCGTGATCACGCTGTTCGAGATCGACACCGTCGCGCCGGTGCCATTGAACGGCGGCTGGTCGAGCTGCGAGACCGGGATCCACACACCCCCGCCGAAGGTGACCTCCGGATCGGGCTGCGAGTTGTTGACCCCACCGGTGATCGTGACGCCGTCGATCGTGACGCTGAGGGCGTCGGGGGCGGTGGCGCGAAAGACGGTGACCACCGGGCCGCCGCCTTTGATGATCGTTTTCCTCGCGCCCGCGCCGAGCACGCGAACGCTCTTGTCGATCGTGATCCCGCCGGCGAACGTGCCCGCGCCGATCGCGATCGTGTCGCCGTCGTGCGCGACGTTCACCGCCTGCTGGATCTGTGGGAAGCACCCCGCCTGCTGGCCGACGCACAGCGTCGCGGCGGACGCCGGGCGCGCAACGGCGCCGAGCAGGACGGCGGCGATCGCCGCGACCAGCAGCGATCGCGTGATCCCGTTTCTGCGGATGATCATCGTTCGTCTCCTTTCGCCTGCGGGCCGACCCAGACGGTCTCGATGACGCGCTCGCACGGCATGCCGGCCAGCTCGCTGGCGCGCTTCACCGACGCGCGCGAAGCGGAGTCGAACAGGCAGAGCACGAGCTCGTCGCCCGGGAGGTAGAGCGCCCCCCGGAAGACCGTCCGCGGCAGTCCCTCGGTGTCATCCCCTGCCCGTGCGGCGGCGAGGTGAAGCTCGTCCTCCGTCACACCGGGCCAGAAGCACTTGGCCGTGTAGAGCATCGCCGCGATCGTGCGGCGCGCTTGTCCCAATGCTGTCCCAACGTCGTCTCGCCCCTGGAATCGCGCGGCCTGGAGGAGGAGGATTTGCAGTGTGATGCCGGCCGCCAGGCTCGAGTTCCGGATTCTCGGTCCGCTCTCGGTGCGGGTCGACGGAAGCCCCGTTCCGGTGGGCGGGCCGAAGCAGCGTGCGCTGCTCGCCCTCCTGCTCCTGAGCGCGAACCGGGTTGTCTCGCGCGAGCGGCTGATCGAGGAGCTCTTCGTCGAGCAGAGCCTGACCTCCGCCGACCACGCGCTACGCAATCAGGTCTCGCGCCTGCGTAAGGTGCTCGCACCCGTCGCCGGGGGTGAGCCGCGCCTCGTCGCGCGTGCGCCCGGCTACCTGCTTCGCGTCGAGCCCGGCGAGCTCGACCTCGAACGCTTCGAACGCCTCGCCGCGGCGGGGCGGGAATCGCTTGCGGCCGGCGACACGTTCGCGGCGGCCGAAGGCGCTCAGCGCCGCAATAGCGTTGTGGGAGGGACGGCCGCTCGCCGACCTCGAGCTCGAGCCATTCGCACGTGTGGAGATCGAGCGCCTCGAGGAGCTGCGCCTCGCCGCGGTCGAGGAACGAATCGACGCGGAACTCGCACTCGGCCGTCAGCTCGCGCTCGTGCCGGAGCTGGAGGCGCTCGCCATGGAGCATCCCTACCGCGAGCGGTTCCGCGCCCAGCTCATGCTCGCGCTCTACCGGTCGGGCCGGCAGGCTGAGGGACTCGCCGTCTACAGGCAAACTCGCACGCTCCTCCGCGACGAGCTCGGGCTCGAGCCGGATGTCGAATTGCAGGAGCTCGAGCGGGCGATCCTCCTCCAAGACCCGGCCCTGCGACCGCAGGACGACGGCCGCGCACCTACGAAGGCGACACTTCGAGACGCCTGCCCGTACAAGGGCCTGGCGCCGTTCGAGACCGAGGACGCGGAGTTCTTCTGCGGGCGGGAGCGCCTCGTCGACGAGCTCGTCGCGCGACTTGCAGACGCGCCGCTCCTCGCACTCGTCGGGCCTTCCGGGAGCGGCAAGTCGTCGCTGCTGCGGGCAGGCCTGCTCCCGGCGCTCGACAAACCCGCCGTCGTCCTTCGCCCCGGCGAGCGTTCGGGGACAGAGCTCCTCGCCGAGCTCGGTCGCGTCGCTTCGAGCGAGCGGCTCGTGATCGCGGTCGACCAGTTCGAAGAGCTGTTCGCCTCGTCTGTCGCTGAGGGCGAACGGCGGACTTTCATCGACGCGCTGGTGGAGGCGGCGTGGGACCCGGAACGGCGCGCGGTCGTTCTGCTCGCGCTGCGCGCGGACTTCTTCGGCCGCCTCGCGTCTTATGGGGAGCTCGCCGACCTCGTCGGCCCGAACCACGCCCTGCTCGGGCCGATGAGCCCGGCGGAGCTTCGCCGCGCGATCGAGAGACCCGCCGAGCGCGTCGGCTTGAAGGTCGAGCCGGCCCTGGTCGACGCACTCGTCGACGACGTCGCCGGCGAGGCCGGCGGGCTGCCTCT
Source organism: uncultured Thermoleophilia bacterium (assembly GCA_963774355.1). Taxonomy (GTDB): domain Bacteria; phylum Actinomycetota; class Thermoleophilia; order Gaiellales; family Gaiellaceae; genus PALSA-600. Next base: position 122,370 of record CAVZER010000012.1, read on the forward strand.
GCTCGAGACCGCCCTTCTCGACCTCTGGCGCGAGCGCGACGGACAGATGCTCACCGAGGCCGCCTATGAACGGACGGACGGCGTCCGCGGTGCCGTGGGCAGGCACGCCGAGGCAGCCTTCCAGTCGCTCGACCCCGCCGAGCGAGTTCTCGCTCGTCGGATCCTGCTGAGGCTCGTCGGGGGCGGCGACGGCGACGCGCTCACCCGACGCCGAGCGACGCGCGCGGAGCTCGACGCCGACGAGGACGAGCGCGTCGCGCGTGTGCTCGAGACCCTCGTCGAGCGGCGGCTTCTCGTCGCCGGCGACGAAACAGTCGAGCTCGTGCACGAGGCACTGCTCGAGCGGTGGGAGCGGCTTGCGCGCTGGGTGGAGGAGGACGCGCAAGGTCGCCGGCTGCACCGGCACCTGACGCAGGCGGCGACGGGCTGGCAAGAAGGCGGCCGCGAGCCGAGCGAGCTCTTCGGCGGCGCGCGTCTTGCAGCGACCCTCGAGTGGGCCGATGCCGGCGGCGACGCCGTCGGGCTCAACCGCCTCGAACGCGACTTCCTGGAGGAGAGCCGCACGGCGTCCACTCGTGCGAACAGGCGACTGCGCATCTTGCTCGCCGCGGCGGTGATCCTCCTCGTGCTCGCGCTTGCCGCCGGGGCGATCGCCCTCGTCGCGCGCGGCTCGGCGAAGCGCCAGGCGACGGCTGCGATCGCACAACGGCTCGGCGCGCAGGCGCTCGTCGAGCCTCAGTTGGACCGCGGGCTGCTGCTCGCACGCGAGGGCGTCGCACTCGACGACGACACCGCAACGCAGAGCAATCTGCTCGCGGCGCTCCTGCGCAGCCCGGCGGCGATCGCGGTCTTGCACGGTGGCGGCACCCAGGTACTCGACGACGCCCTCAGCCGCGACGGGCGGCTGCTCGCCGCGCGCGGCGACAACGGCAGTGTCACCGTTTTCGACACGCGGTCGCTGCGGGAGGTCGAGCCGCGCTTCCAGTCGGTCGGGCAGCTCATCTACTTCGGGGCAATCGTGCGCCCCGTACGGGCGCTCGCCTTCACCCCCGACGGCCGCGCGCTCGCCGTCGGCGACAGCGACGGCTTCCATGCGACGCTCGCGCTCATCGACACGCGCAGCCACAAGAGGTTGTCGTTCCTGACCGACAAGGCGGCCGCGGCGACCGCGGATGTCGAGTTTTCTCCGGACGGGCGGACGCTCGTGACGGGCGAAGTCGTATCGGGGCGCTTCTCGCCGCCGGCGGAGCTGCTCGTCACACGCCGCGCGTCGGATGGAAGCCCGATTCGCCGGTCGCGACCGATCGCCGGCGGCCGGCTCGTCGGCTTCGCGCAGGACGGCCGGTCGCTGCTCGTGACGAGCGGCGAGCACACGTCGTATCTGCTCGACGCTCGCACCTTTGCGCGACGCGCGACGTTCCACCTCTCGGGCGCCGCGGCTCTTGCGCGGGCGGGGGACGCCGCCGCCTTCGGGCAGAACGACGGCAATGTCACGCTCCTGTCGCTCGAGTCCGGGAAGACGCATTTGCTCGGACGCGCGAGCGGCCGCGTTCTCGCGCTCGCGTTCGATGCTGACGGGAAGGTGCTCGCGACGGCGTCGGACGACGGCACCGTTGACGTCTGGGATGTGCCGACGGCAAGCCTGCGCGAGACGTTCAAGGGACACTCCGGCGCCGTGCGCGGGGTCGCCTTCAGCCCCGATGGCGCCACGCTCTACTCCGCGTCGAGCGACGGCAGCGTTCTTGTGTGGGACGTGCGCGGTGAGCGGCGCCTCGGGCGCCCGTTCCGTTTCGACCCCGTCCCCGCGCCGGGCATCGGCGCACACGCGCCGGCGAACGCGGCCGGTGCAGTCGCGGTGAGTCCTGACAGCTCGCTGTTCGTCACGTCCCCCGGGCCGAACCGCGTGACGCTCTGGCGGGCGCGCGATCTGGCCGTCCTCGGCGAGCTCCGCGGGCCGTGCGGCGAGCTCGAGTCGCTCGCGTGGAGCCACGACGGGCGCTTCGTCGCGGGGACGGGCAGCCGGGACACCATCGTCTGGGACGTCGCGACCCGGCGAGTCGTGCGGCGGTTCGCTCGAACAGGCCCGATGGGAAACGCCGGCGTCAACTTCTCGGCAGACGACCGGCTGCTCGGCACCGCCGGAATCGACGGCGGCCTGCGGCTGTACGACCTCCGCACCGGAAGACGGATCGCGCACGTGCAGGTGAAGGGCTCGCTCCAGGACATCGACTTCAGCTCGGACGGAAGACTGGTCGCGGCCGCCGGGCTCGGCGGCGATATCGCGATCTGGGATCTCGTCGAGCACAGGCTCGCGCGCACGATTCATCATGGGGCCGCCCTCCAGTCGATCCGCTTCTCGCCGGACGGCAAGACAATCGTGACCGGCGACTTCCGCGGAAACGTGGACTTCTGGGACGCTGCCACCGGACGCAAGGCGGGGCGCACGCTCAGCGGGCAGAACGGGGACGTCCTGAGCGTCACCTACTCGCCGAGTGGCGAGCAGGTGATGACGACCAGCACCGATGGCCAGTTCCGGCTCTGGGACCTCGCGTCCAGCAAGCTCGTCGGATCGCCGCTGCCGGGAGCGAACGTAGGCGGCTGGGGGACCTTCTTCCCGGACGGCAAGCACGTGATTGCGACCTTCTGGTCGGGGATCGGCGTGGTCTGGAACGTCGACCCTGCCGCCTGGAACCGGCAGGCGTGCCGGATTGCGCATCGGTCGCTGACGCGCGCAGAGTGGCGCGATTTCGTGCCGGAGCGGCCCTACGGCCCCGTGTGCGGTTGAGTCTCTAGCGCCGATTAGTGAATCGGCCTGAGGTGCAACTGGAACTCGCGCCGCGGTGATGTTACGCGGACGGTTCGTTAGCGACGCCACGCACGGAGGCTGTTTGGAAGAATCGCCACGCGGCAAGCATCTCGTGTCCAGATCGAACGAAAGGGGAGGATCGAATGCAGCCGATGGACTTGTTCGACATGCGCAGGCGAAGCGGTCGAGGCCGGCGGCAGTTCTCGAAGCTCGGCGCGATCGTTGCGGGCGCTGCGCTGCTCGCGGCGCTCGTGGCCGTTGGTGCGGGCGCGACGGCAACCCGACGCGGCGCGACGGAATCCAGTGCTTCGACCACCTCGTGTCAGTTTGGCAACGGGGTCAAGCACGTGATCGAGCTCACGTTCGACAACGTGCATTTCTTCCGGGACAACCCGAACGTTCCGTCGGACCTCCAGATGATGCCGAACCTGCTCAACTTCATCGAGGGCAACGGAACGATGCTTTCGAACAACCACACGCCGTTGATCGCGCATACGGCGGACGACATCCTGACGACGCTGACCGGTCTTTACGGCGACCGCCAGGGGATGCCGATCTCCAACGGCTACCGGACTTTCAACCCCGACGGGACATCCGATCCGGCTAGCTCGTTCGCCTACTGGACCGACCCGATCTTCAACACGGCGAGCACGCCGAGCCCGGGCCACGACACCAATCCGTCGATGGTCTACTCGCCGACGCCGCCGGCGACGACGAGCCCGGCTCCGACGCCGACCACGACGACGCCCGCGCCGTGGGTGCCGTTCACGCGGGCCGGGTGCGACGTCGGCGCGGTCGGCACCGCAAACATCGAGCTGGAGAACACGGCGGTCGACATCCCGAAGGTCTTCGGCGCCAACTCGCCCGAGTCGCAACAACTCGCCGCCGACCCCGACTCGTTCAAAGACGCGGAGGTCGCGGACTACGTCGGCGTGGCGGTGCACTGCGCGTCGGGAAGCGGCGTCTGCTCGACGGCGCAGGGCGTGAAGTTCGGGCAGACCAGCCCGTCCCCGACGGCCGTCGCCGATTCCCTGCCCGACGAGCCTGGCGGCTACAACGGCTTCGCCGCGCTCTTCGGCCACCGCTACGTCGCGCCGCAGATCGGAGCCGGAATCCCCAACCTGACGCACCACGGCTTCCAGGTCACCAACGCGGCGGGCAACCTCGTCGACGAGAACGGCAACCAGCTCAACGGAGCATTCCTGACGAACCACCCGGGCTTTCCCGGGTTCAGCACGATCAACGCGTCCCAGAGCCTGGCCTATGTCGCCGACATGCAGGAGGCGGGCGTTCCGGTGACGTACGCGTACATCTCCGACATCCACGGGAACGAGCACATCCCCGGGGTGACGGCGTGCAACGGCGCGCCGCCGGCGCTCGGCAGCGGCTCGGCGTGCTACATCGCACAGGCCCAGTACTACAACCAGGCCTTCGGGACCTTCTTCCAGCGTCTCGAGGCCGACGGCATCACGCCGGCGAACACGCTTTTCGTCGTCAGCTCCGACGAGGGCGACCACGAAGCAGGAGCGAACGTAGGCCGGGCGATCCAGCCAACACCGGCGAACTGCGACGGCGCGACGGTCAGCGGAACGACCGTGACGCCCGACGTGCTCTGCACGTACCCGGCCGGCAGCTTCGGCGAGCTGGCGGGCAACCTCACCGGCCTGCTGGCGACGCAGCGGAACAACACGACGCCGTTCACGGTCGAGGCCGACAGCGCGCCGGAGTTCTACCTGAACGGCAATCCGTCGCCCTCCTCACCGGTCGTGCGCACCTTCGACCGCGACGTCGGCGCGTTGACGGCGACGAATCCGTATACGGGGACGACGCAGCCGATCACCAACTACCTCGCCGACCGGACGGAGGAAGCGATCTTGCACATGGTCAACGCGGACCCGGCGCGCACACCGACGCTCGCCATGTTCGCGCGGCCGGACTACTTCCTCTCCACCGGGGCGGCGAACTGCACATCGCCATGCGTGAGCCAGAACACGGGGTTCGCGTACAACCACGGCGACTATGCAGCCGAGATCGACACGAACTTCGTCGGGCTCGTCGGCCCCGGAGTCGCGAACCTCGGCGTGGACGGCTCCGCGCCCGACGCCGGCCCGAACTCGGCCGGCCCGAACAGCGGCCAGACGACCGTGCCCGACAGCGGCACGACCGGCACCTGGGTGGACGAAACCGACATCCGGCCAACGCTCCTGTACCTCGCAGGCCTGCACGACGACTACCAGTCGGACGGCCGCGTGATCAGCGAGGTCCTCTCGTCGCCGGGCGCGACGCTCGGTTCGTCGAAGGTCCAGGCGGTCGGTCAGTGCTACAAGCAGCTCAACTCGAGCGTCGGCATCGTCGGCACGTCGACGCTGCAGGCGTCGACCCGCGCGCTCGAGAGCACGAGCCCCGGCGACCAGACGTACCTGAACACCGAGCAGCAACTGGCCGACCTGGAGCAGAACCGCGATGTTCAGGCGGGGCGGATCAAAAAGGCGCTCGACGCTTCCGAGTTCTCAGGCGCCTCGATGCCGAACGCCAACGGCCTCCTGAACAGCTGCGAGGCGGTGGTCTCGCAGGCGCAGCGCCTCGGCCGCTGACGCACATCACGAGTGCGGGCGGCGGACGGATCCGCCGCCCGCACTCGATTCACCGGCTCAACGGTTCGAGTCCGTCAGAGGGCTCTGGCGCGTGGGACCCATCAGCGATAGCATTCTTGCCAGGGCGGGAGCTTGGCTGTCCTGCAGAGAGAGGTAGGGCTTGGTGATGGAGGCTCAGCGGAGGCGGCGAAAGTCGAAGCCGCGCGCTCGGCGATTCATCGTCGCGTGCACCTTGCTCGTCGCGCTCGCCGGTGCTACCCAGACGCTTGCCGACAACGGTGGCGGGCCTTCCTGGAACATGATCGGCAACGACTCTGCGAATAGTCGCAACAACCCACTCGAATCGACGATCACGCCGGCGAACGTAAATCGTCTCGCAGTGAAGTGGATTGCGCCGACCGCGGGTGACGTTTCAGCAACCCCGGCGGTCGTGGGCGGGGCGGTCTATTTCGGCGACTTCGGTGGCATGCTGTGGAAGCTCGACGCCGACACCGGCAACGTGATTTGGTCGCACCCCGTCTCCTTCTACACGGGGATTGCCAACGATCTCGCGCGCACGAGCCCGGTCGTCGCGGGGAACACGCTGATCGTCGGAAGCCTCCTGCGCCCGGTCTTACTGGGTATCAATGCGACGACCGGAGAGTTGTTGTGGAAGACCCAGGTGAACCCGGACACGCAGGTTGCCGGACACGGAATCATGACCGGCTCGCCTGTGCTGGCCGGCGACACCGTCTACACCGGTGTTTCAGCGTCGGGAGCATCGAATCCGGCCACCGCGACGTTCCGCGGCGACATCGCCGCGGTGCACGCGCAGACCGGCAGGCTCCTCTGGGAGAGCTTCTCCGTGCCGAGCAACGGCGGCAGCCCCGGCGGCTATGCCGGGGCGACGATGTTCTCGCCACCAGCGGTCGACATCCCGGACGGCCTCGTGATTGGCACGTTCGGGCAGCCGTACACCGAGCCGGCGGCGGTCAAGGCGTGTAACGCGGCCGATCCAAGCGGCTTCAGTGAGCAGTGCGAGCAACCGGGCTCCTACTTCGATTCGATCGTTGCGTTCGACCTGAAGACGGGGGCGCCGGTGTGGTCGTACCGCGTCTTGGGCGACGCGGCCTGGCAACGCGCATGCGGATCGCAACCGCCGGCGGTGACGTGGTGCGCCCCGGAATCCGACAACCCGTTGCACGGTGGCGACGCCTGGGATCTCGGCGGCTCCGGAGCAAACGTCTTCCAGATCGGCAGCGGCAAGAGCAAGCGCACCGTCGTCGGCGTCGGGGAGAAGAGCGGCGTTTACATCGTCCTCGACGCGAAGACCGGAGCGTTCATTTGGAACACGCTGGTCGGTCCGGGCGGTGATCAGGGCGGTTTCGAATGGGGCACGGCCTACGACGGCAGCCACATCTACGTCTCGCTCACGAACCAGCACCACATCCCGTACCGGCTAACCGAGGACGGAACGCTCACGGGCACAACCGTCAGCGGCGGCTCCTGGGCAGCGCTGGATCCGGAAACCGGCAAGATCATCTGGCAAACGGCTGATCCGCAGCTCGAGACTTTGCCCGCGTTCCCCGCGCCGGTCGGAGTTTGGGACCTCGCGCCTGTGAGTGCCGCCAACGGTGTTGTCTACGCGTCGTCGATGGCCAAGACCGGGAACGAGTTCTACGCGCTCGACGGCGCGACCGGGAAGATCCTCTGGTCGGCTCCTGCGGTCCGCCCGGATGGCACCAACAGCTCTGTCAACTCGGGCCCGGCGATCGTGAACGGAACGGTGTACTGGGGCACGGGGTACTCCCGGGCGCCGGCCGGAGAAGGCAACGGCAACGACCGGCTCTACGCCTTCAGCATCGAAGGGAAATAACGGGGCCGGCGCTAGGGTCGCTCGCACGCTGTCCTCATAACCTGGAGGTCGCCGGCTCAAATCCCGTCGGCACGTAGGCCGTCGACCCGGCTCACTCGACCATTAGGTTTTCCGCATACTGACGAATGGGTGAGAAAGCAGTGACCGGTCCCGACCCGCGCCGCTGGAAGGCGCTCGCAGTCCTCGGCGTCGCCTACCTGATGGTCGTGCTCGACGTCTCGATCGTCAACGTCGCGCTGCCGTCGATCCAGAAGGACCTGAACTTCTCCCCCGAGAACCTCCAGTGGGTGATCAGTGCCTACGGCCTGACGTTCGGCGGCTTGCTCTTGCTCGGCGGGCGTGCCGGTGACATTCTCGGCCGGCGGCGCATCTTCATGGCCGGGCTCGGCCTCTTCGCGCTCTTCTCGCTGCTGTGCGGTCTCGCGACATCGTCCGGGATGCTGATCGCGTTCCGGGCGGTCCAGGGCGCGGCCGGCGCAATCCTCTCGCCGTCGGTGTTCTCGATCGTCACCGTGACGTTCGAGGAGGGCAAGGAGCGCAACACCGCACTCGGCATCCTCGGTGGCATCGCCGGCTCGGGCGCGGCGATCGGCGTGCTTCTCGGCGGCGTCCTCACCGAGTTCGCGGGCTGGCAGTGGATCTTCTTCGTCAACGTGCCGATCGGCGTGCTGACGCTCTTCCTCGTGCGCCGGTTCGTCCGGGAGAGCCGCTCGGAGGGGATCGCGCGCTCGTTCGACGCCGGCGGCGCCTTCGCCGTCACCTCGAGCCTGATGGTGCTCGTCTACGCCCTGACCCAGGCGAGTACCAAGGGTTGGGGCTCGACGCAGACGATCGTCCTGTTGCTCGTCTCGGGCGCGCTCATGGCCGCCTTCATCCTGATCGAGTCGCGCGTCTCGCACCCGTTGCTCCCGCTCGGGTTCTTCCGCCGGCGCACGCCGACCGGGGCGAACATCATCGGCTTCGGGCTCGGGACGATGGTCTTCGGGATGTTCTTCCTGCTCTCGCTCTACATGCAGGAGGTGCTCGGCTTCTCGGCCCTCCAGACCGGCGTCGCGTACCTCGCTGTCGCGCTGACGGCGGTGGTCGCCTCCGGTGTGTCCCAGGCGCTCGTCACGAGGCTCGGTGTGAAGCCGGTCCTGACGATCGGGATGATCACGCTCACGATCGGACTCCTCCTCTTCGCCCAGATCTCGGCCACCGGCTCGTACTTCTCGGATCTCTTCCCGGGCTTCATCACGGTCGGCGTCGGCCTCGGCTTCTCATTCGTGCCGATCTCGATCGCGGCGCTCGCCGGGATCGAGCCACACGAAGCGGGGCTCGCATCGGGCCTCATCAACACGAGCCAGCAGATCGGCGGCGCGCTCGGCGTCGCGATCCTGACCACGGTCGCGATCAGCCGCGCGAAGCACGAGCTCGCCGGCGGCGCCTCGCAGGCCGTGGCGAACACGGCTGGCTATCAGCTTGCGTTCTACGTGGCAGCCGCGTTCGCCGTCGCGAGCCTCGTCGCAACCCTCGTGATCGTGCGGCGCAACGAGCTCGAACCGTCGCCTGCAAGCGCCGTGGCGTAGGCGAGGAAGCGGCGGTTCTCGTCGTCCAATCGGCGACGACCTGGCGTCGGCGGTCACGCGGCGACCGCTGCGAGTCCGGGGATTCGCACCTCCCGCGAACGATCAGCGTGGACGATGAGCACCGGGACGGGGCTGTGGTGCAGGACGTAATGGCTTACGCTGCCAAGGAGCGCGGACCGAACGGCACCGCGGCCGCGGGAGCCCATCACGACGAGATCGTGGTGGCCGTCTGCGATCTGACGGATCAGCGTGGGTCGGATCGGCTGCTCGCTCAGCACCGTGGTCACGGATACGCCGTCCGGGATGCGTTCGCGAGCGCGCCGGAGGATCGCTTCAGCCTGCACACGAGCGTCTTCGAGCAGCTGTGCAACCGGTTCGCCGGCCACGCCGTACGCCGTCGCCGGGATCTGACACACCGCGGTGATCAATGTCAGCCGCGCGTGCTCGCTTTCGGCGAGGTCGATCGCCTCCGTCAACGCCTGCTCGGCGTCCGGGGCGCCGTCGACCGCGACCAGGATGTTGTGAAACATGACGCCTCCTCAGATCGGTGTGCTTGACAAGTATAGCCAAACAATATAGTTTGGCAATATGAAGATCGGGCACGATCGCCGCCCGCTCGGAGCAGATCGACTACGTCTCGAGCGAGCTGCTCCCGCGGGCGGCGCTACTCACCCGGCTGCTCGTCAGACAGCTCGGCGGAGAGCTCTCGCGAACCGAAATGGGTCTGCTGAAGACCGTCGGCGACGGCCCGCGGCGGATCACCGAGCTCGCTGAGCTCGAGGGCCTGGCGCAGCCGACGATCACGATCCTGATCAAGCAGCTCGAAGAGAAAGGACTGGTGACGCGGACACGCCAGTCCGGCGACGGACGCGTCGTCCACGTCAACTTGACCGAGAACGGGAGCGTCGCGCTCGAGGATTACCGCGGAAGGCTGCGCGCCGTTCTCGGCGGGTACCTTGCCGAGATCGCAGACGAGCAGGTCGAGGCGCTCGCCACCGCCACCGAGACGCTCGCGCAGCTCGTCGACGTCCTGCAGTCGCCACCGCGCAGAACCGCCTCAAACGGTTCGGAGGGCTTCGGTCGGTGAGAGTCGTGCGGCGCGGATCGCGGGGAGGAGCCCGGCGATGGCGCCGATGAGGATGGCCGCGGCGAGACCGCCTGCCCACGCGCTGACGGGAACGACGGCGGTCCAGTGTTTGGTTGAGGCGTAGACAACCGTTGCGATCACTCCGGCTGCGACGCCGGCCGCTCCGCCCAGCAGGGCCAGCAGGATGGCCTCGGTGAGGAACTGTGTTCGGATCTGGCCTCTGGTCGCGCCGAGCGAGCGGCGCAGGCCAATCTCGGAGCGGCGCTCGAGCACGCCGATGAGCATGATGTTCGCGACGCCGACGGCGCCGACAAGCAGGGAGACGGCGCCGAGTCCGAGGAAGAGCCCGTTGAGCGCGCCTTGCGCGTCTGCGCGGGCGGTGAGCGCGGCGGAGGGTTGGCTGACGTCGACTTCGTTCGGGGATTCGGGGTTGGCGGTGGCACCGAGGATCGGATTGAACGGCGGCGGTTTGGCTGGTGACGGTGCGGACGTAGATCGTGGTCGGATGGCCGTCGAGGCCGAGGTACTTCTCGGCGGCGGGGAAGCCGACGAGGACGGAGTCGTCGATTTCGGGGGCGAGGACGGCGGGTTTGAGGATGCCGGAGAGGTAGAACCACATGCCGCCGAGCCAAACGCGCTCCCCTGGGTAGAGGCGGTCGATACCGAGCAGTTGTGCGGCTTGGGCGCCGAGGACCGCGACGGGCTCATGCGCGGTCGCCGCGTTCAGGTAGCTGCCCTCGGCGAGCGTCGTGCCGACCGCGCGCGGGAGGTCGAGGCTCGCGGCTTGGACGGAGAGGGCGTTCGTGTTGACGGCCGGGATGAGCGGGCTCTTGTAGACGTTGGCCTGGGTGAAGCCGGTCTCTTGCACCTGCTCGACCGGGCCGATTCGCGCGATCATCCCGCGGGCAGCGACCGGGAGCTCGGCGGTCTGTCCGAACAGGGTCTGGCCGTTGGTGACGGTGAGCAGGTTGGTTCCGAGCTTGTCGATCTCGGCGAGCAGGCCGGCTTGTGATGAGGCGGAGAGGCCGAGGACGGCGACGATCGCGGCGACGCCGATCGCGATCCCGAGCGCGGAGAGGGCGGCGCGGACGCGGCGCGTGCGGATGCCGACGCTGGCGACGCGGGCGAGGTCGGTGAAGCCGAGCCGCGGCGAGGCGAGCGTGGTCATCTGCGTCCGGTGTTGACGAGCGCGAACGAGGCGCGGGCCGTGCCGCCTTTGACTGTGGCTCTGACGATGTATCCACCGGCGGTGTCGTTCGCGGTGAAGGGTGGAGCGACGGCGATTCCGTTTGCGTTCGTCTCGACGCGGACGACGCGCGCGGTGCGTGTCTTCGTGCTCTTGCGGCTGCTGACACCTCGTCTGCGCGGAATGGTGAAGTAGCCGCTGGCACCTCGGGCGGGCGCGGTGAACTCGACGGTTGCTCTGGCGACGGGGTTGCCGTAGCGGTCACTGACGGTAACGGCGAGCGGGACCGGGAAGCGTTGCGTGAGCGGGGTTGATTCGCCCGAGGCGACACCGGCGTTGACCGCGGCCGGGCGGGCGGCAAGGTTTCGGAGCGTGGAGCTGGCGAGGCTGGCGGTGCCGCTGATTGCGGCGGTGACGGTGAAGCTGCCGGCGGTTGTGTTTGCCAGGAGATGCGGTGAGGCCGCCTCGCCGCTCGCATCGGTCTGGTCGTTTGCCTGCTTGCTTCCATCCGGGAAGGTCGCGCTGGCGCCGCTACCCGAGGATGAGATGGTGAAGGTGACGCTGACACCGTCGATCGCTTTCCCGCTCGCGTCACGGACGGTCGCGATGAGTCGTTGGCGATAGCCGGTGGCGACGGTCGCGTTTGCGTTGTGCTTGCCGAAGACGAGCTTGGCGGGGAGATTGCGGAGCGCAAACGACAGCGGCGTTGCAACACCGGCCGAGGTGGCGCTGGCGCTGAAGTCCCCCGGCGCGCCGTTGCCGGTGAAACGAGGTGACGTCGCGATGCCGTCGGCGTCGGTGAGGGCGGTCGCCTGGTTCGTGCCGCCGACGAACGTCGCGCCGGGCGCGGCTGCACCGGCGGCGCCGGCGCCGGCTTGCGAGCCGAGAGTGAAGGTGACCGAGGCGCCTTCGACCGGCTGCCCACTCGCGTCGAGCAGCCGCGCCCTCAGCGGCTTCGGGTAGCGGCAGTCGATCGTCGCGCGCTGCGCGTTTCCGGTCGCCGCAGTGAGTCTCTCGGTGGCGGCGTGGTTGTCGAGCGTGTAAGTGGCGACGTTGGAGAGGCCATCCGCAGAGGCGACCGCGGTGAAGCGGCCGGGGATGCCGTTGGCGACGAGCGGCGGCGAGGTCGCCAGTCCGTTCGAGTCGGTTGTCGCGCCGGCTTGTGCGCCGCCGAGGAAGCTTGCGCCTGCGCCTGTCGAGCCGGGCAGGATCGAGAAGCTGACGGTGGCGCCTTGCACCGGGTTGCCGTTGGCGTCGGTGACGCGTGCTTGTAGCGGTTGTGTGTACCGGCCGTTGACTGTCGCCTGCTGGTTGGTGCCGTTCGTGGCCGTGATCGCGGCGGCGAGTCCCCGAGCGGTGTTCGTGAGGGAGAACTCGACGCTGCCGTAGTCGGAGTGAGCGTCGACCGTGTAGCTGCCGGCGGTGTCGTTGGCGGTGAACGCGGGTGCTGCGGCGATGCCTTGTGCGTCGGTGCCGACGACAACGTCGTGGGAGCCGCTGCCGGCGAAGATGCCGCCGGGGCCGCTTCCGGGCGCCTCGAAGTCGACGTTGATGCCGGAGAGGCTGCCGGTCACGGGGCAGCCGTTGCTGTTTGCCAGCTGTGCCTGCAGGTTGGTTGGGAACTGCGTGCCGAGCTGCGCCGTCTGGCCACTGCCCCCGGCGAGCACCAGTTCGTTCGGCGGGTTGGACCCGGGACACGCACCGCTTGCGGCAGGGGCGGATCCGATGCCTGCGACGAGCGCAACCGCGGCGACGACCGCAGCCGCCAATGTGGCGGCGACGCGCCTGTTCATGCGACCGGTCTCCTTTCAGTTCCTTGGGTGTCGGCGACGATGCGGCCGTCGAAGATCTGGATCTGGCGCGGGCAGCGCTCGGCGATTGCGTGCTCGTGGGTGATCACGACGATCGTCGCGCCCCGACTGTGCAGCTGCTCGATCAGGGCCATGATCTGCGCACCGGTGGCGCTGTCGAGATTGCCGGTCGGCTCGTCGGCAAGCACGATCGCCGGCGCGCCGACCAGCGCTCGTGCGATCGCGACCCGCTGACGCTCCCCGCCGGACAGCTGCGTCGGTCGCGCCTTCAGCCGATCGCCAAGACCGACTGCTGCGAGCGCGTCCGCCGCCTGCGCTCGGCGCTCGCCCGCCGGAACACCGGCGTAGAGGAGCCCGTCGGCGACGTTCTCGAGCACGCTCGAGTGCTCGGCGAGGAAGAACTGCTGGAAGACGAAACCGATCTGGGTCGCGCGCACCGCGGCAAGCTCGCGGTCGGTGAGCTGGGATATGTCATGGCCCGTGATCGAGACACGACCCGACGTTGGCCGTTCGAGCGTGCCCATCAAATGCAGCAGCGTCGACTTGCCTGAGCCGGAGGGGCCGACGATCGCGACCAGCTCGCCCGCCGTGACGGTGAAGCTGACCCCGCGCAGCGCGAGCACGGGCGGATCGATGCCGTAACTCTTCGTCACTGCGTCGAGCTCCAACACCGGCACGTCGAGCTGCTTCTTCGCAGGCGGCAAGACCAGAGTTGTCGTCTCGCTGCTCATCACGACGCAGGCACCACTACACGCTGGCCGGCGGCAAGCTCGCTGCCGCTCACTTGCACAAGTCCCGCTTGGTCGTCGAAGAGGCCTGGCGTAACCGGCGCGAGCCGATGCGTCCCGGTCGCGGTCACTTCCTCGAGCGCGTAGCCGCCGCCGGCGAGCGCGACCAGCGCGTTCACCGGCACAACCAGCGCGTTGCTGACACCGGCGGTCGTGATCAAGACACTGACCGGCGCCTGATCGAGCGCCTCCGCGACCGCGGGATGCAGGAGTCGGACGTCGACCTCCACGGTCGGCGTGCTCGGCGCGCCGCCGCCGCCGCTGTTGCCCTGATTGCTCGACGGCGTGGTCGCAACCTTGCCGACCGAGCTGACGACGCCAGGCGTTGTGCTGTTATCGGGAAGCGTTACGAACACCCGGTCTCCGGCCTTCACCTGAGACTGCTGCGACGCGTCCAGCTGGATCGACACGTCAGGCTTCGTCGAGCTGAGCGTCATGATCTGGCCCGGCTGCACCGCCTGGCCAAGCGTCGGCGTCACGCCGGTCACGCGCACCGCGGCCGGCTCGAACACCACCGACCCGAGCGGGAACGTGCCGGTCGCAGGGAGCCCGCGCGCGCGCTGCAGCGCCCGGATCGCCTGCCCGGTGGCGCTCGTGAACATGTCGCCACCGGTCGCTTCGTACCCGAGTGCCCGCAAATTCGCGTTCAGCTCCGCCACGTCACGACCGGGCGACATCCCGGCTGCGAAGCTGCGCCAGGCAGGCGCCGCGCCGTACAGCAGTAGCGTCGGCGAACCATTGGCCGCGTACAGCGGCTGCCCGCGTCGGATCACCTCGCCCGCGCTCGGCAGCATCGTGTAGCTCGCCGAAGTGCCATAGGACAATGCGTCAGAGTGCGCCGCGGCAAGGGCCTGCCGCGCGCTCGCGAGCGTGCTGCGAGCGCCGGCGAGCTGTGCCTGGTCGGTGGCAACCTTCTGCTGCGCGGTCGCCACCGTGGCCTGATCGGCCGTGGCGGTCTGCATCGAGCTCGCGCAGGAACCGGCACCGGCTCCGGAGCCGGCGCTCGGGGTGCTTCCGGTCGATCCGGCCGACGAGGGCGTACTCCCGCCGCCGCCCCCGCCGGCATTCGCAGCGCTCGTCGCGGCGTTCGCGCCGGCACAGTCGCCGGACTCCTTCGACCGCGCAGCCTGCAAGGCGGCGCCGGCAGCCGCGAGCGTCTGCTCGTCAGCGGAGGCGGTCGCCTGCGCGACCCCGTAGGAAGCACGCGCGGACGTCTCCTGCTGCGTGGCCTGCTGCAGGTCGGTCGCGGAGATTCCGGCCGGGACTGCGACCGTCCACGAGCCGGCGTAGCCGAGCGTGCCACTTACCTGCGTCTGGGAGGTGAGCGAACGGCGCATCACCGTCACCAGCCCAGTCGGTGTGCCATTGTCGACGACACCGCCGCCCCCGGACGCCTTGCCCGCGAACGGATCGACGACTGCGACCAGCACACCGATAACGAGCAAGAGGACCGCAGTCACCGCCAGCAGCCGCCGACGCGAATGGTGGAGGCGACCTCCGGCAGCGGCGGCAGCGTCGCGGATCACGCTCACCCCTGCCCGCGGCGGCGCACGCACTGGCCGACGTTCACGCCGTCGATGATCGCTCGGCCCGATAACAGCCGAAGGGCCCGACTATGAAAAGTCAATGAAAGCCTTGGGGAAACGGCGTTGCAACATCGCGTCACGGAGTCGTTTCGTCCGCTCACGAACCGCTGGGTCTGGTGTACGGCAGACCCGCCGGTATCAGCTTGGTGCAGATTGTCGCCGCGCTTTTGAACTCGGAAGAGTCCTGGTTGATGCTCGACGGGATGTCGACTGGTGACGTTGTCGTTCGGGAACGTCGGGTCGGGGAAGTCAGAGAAGCCGTGCGAGCGCATGCAGGCCGCGGCCTTGAGGTAGTCGGTCCGATCGGCGGCGGTGATCGTCGGCCCGTTGCCGCCGTTCGGGAACAGGTGGCGGCAGGCATTGTTGGCCGAGTCGAACCCGGAAGGGTTGCTCTTCCTTGCGTCTACGACCTGAAGCTTCGGAAGGTCTCCGGTGCTGTCGGGGTCGGGGAAGGCCGGAACCCCGTGGGAGCGCATGCAGCGAGCGAAGGCGAGCGCTCCGTTCTGTGCGGTCGTCGTGCCGGCAGTCGTGGAGGAAGCGACACTCGCAACCCCCGCAGAGCCCGCGCCACCTCCACAGCCGGCCGCGAGTAGCGAGAACACGGCAACGGCGACGACGGCGACGAGAACGAGCGGACGACGGCAACGCATGATGTGCGCTTCCTTTCAGTCGAGAACAAAGGAAGCTCACCACTGCAACCTGAACGTGTCGGCGCTGAGGCTGAGAGGTTGCTGAGAGCTTCCTTAAGAGCCGTCGTTCTCCGGGTCGAAGTGGATGGTGACGAGCACGCCGCCACCGTCGGCATTCGCGACGGTGACGCTGCCTCCGTGGTCGTCGACGGTCTGCTTGACGATCGCGAGCCCGAGCCCCGAGCCGGGCAGAGCGCGAGCCGACGCGGCCCGGTAGAAGCGGTCGAAGACGTGCGGCAGGTCGGACTCGGCGATGCCGGGGCCGTGGTCGCGCACTCGTAGCGTCCCGTCGTCGAGCCGGATGTCGACGGTGCCGCCGGGCGGGCTCCACTTGATCGCGTTGTCGAGAACATTGTCGACCGCGCGCTCCAACCGCGAGCGGGCCCCGACGAGCCGGTAGGGCTCCAGCCGGCTTTCGAAGCGCAGCCCCGACGCCCTGTGCCGCGCCCGCTCGACCGCAGCCGCCACGAGCTCGTCGAGCGCGAGCGGCTCGCGTGCGTCGACAGACCTGCCGTCGCGGGCGGCCTGGATGAGATCGCCCACGAGTGCCGAGAGCTCCTCGATCGCCGCGGACGGCCGCGCCGAGCACGCGCTGGCGCCGTTCGACGGGCAGGTCCGGCCGCGCCAGCAGCTCGATGTTCGCGCGGTGCGCGGTCAGCGGCGTCCGCAGCTCGTGCGAGGCGTCCGCGATCAACTGCTGCTGAGCTTGCTGCGACTCGTCGAGCGCTGTGAGCATCGCGTTGAAGTCGGCCGCGAGGCTTGCCAGCTCGTCCCGGCCGCTCACCGGGATCCGCCGGTTGAGGTCACGCGTCGCGCTCACCTCGCGCACCGCGCCGGCGAGCGCACGCACAGGGCGCAGCACCGCATTCGCCGCCAGTAGTCCGAGCAGGCCCGCCGCGAGCGCCCCGCCGAGCGTCAGTCCGAACAGCAGCCGGCGGACGCGGGCGATCGTCGCGTTCGCCTCGGTCAGCGGACGTAGGGTCCGCACCAGGCCGTCGCTCGAAGCAGGCAGCCGCATCGTGTACAGCCCGCCATCGCCGTGCCGACCATGCGGACGTTCCTGAAGTACGGGGGCGACAGTCCCCGCGCCACCGATTCGTCGTGACAGAGGATCCCTTTCGGCGCGTCCTCGCAGGCGTGGATCGTCGAGCTCGGTGCGGTCGTTGGCGCTGCGGTCGTTGGCGCTGCGATCGTCGGCACCGGTGCTCCGGTCACCGACAGCCCTCCATTCGGAACGGCGTCGACGCGCGGGATGACCTGGTAGAGGCCGGACGCGTCCTTGCCGAACGAGCGTGCAGTTGTCGAGTGCGACTTCAGGGCCAAGCCGTGCGACTTCGCGGCCACGTCCTCGGCCGACTGGATCAGCGAGAAGTCGATCTGGTCGTGCAGCTTCGAGCGCACCTCGACGTAGATCACCAGCGATGCGATCGCGAGCGCGACGAACACGGCGCCGCCCCCGGCGAGCGTCAGGCGCGTACGAAGGCTCACGGCTCTCGCAGCGTGTAGCCGACCCCGCGCACGGTATGGATCAGCCGCGGTTCCCCGCCGGCCTCCGTCTTTCGCCGCAGGTAGCTGATGTACACCTCGAGCGGATTCGACGTCGGCCCGAAGTCGTAGTTCCAGACCCGCTCCATGATCAGCGCCCGCGTCAGCACCTGACGCGGGTTGCGCATGAACAGCTCGAGCAGCGCGTACTCCGTGCGCGTCAACTCGATCGCGCGTCCACCGCGGGAGGCCTCTCGCGTCTGCCGGTCGAGCGAGAGCCCCGCAAACCAGAGCGGCGCGTCCTCGCCCGCCGGACGCGTCCGCCGCAGCAGCGCGCGCACGCGCGCCAGCAGCTCGCCGAGCGCGAACGGCTTCACCAGATAGTCGTCCGCGCCGAGATCCAGCCCGCGGATCGTGTCCTCCTCCGAGTCGCGCGCCGTCAGGATCAAGACCGGCGTCCTGTTGCCGCGCGGCGCGGAGTCGCCGGCAGACCTCGAAACCGTCCAGGTTCGGCATCAGCACGTCCAGCACCACCGCGTCGAACTCCGCCTGACCCAGCCGCTTCAACGCCGCAAGACCGTCAGCCGCGGTCGTGACGCTGTGGCCCTCCAGTTCGAGCGCTGTCTCGACGGCCTCGCGGACGTCCGGATCGTCGTCCACGACCAGCACGCGCCCGCCCCGAACCTCAGCCGCCTCCATCAGCGCCCGTTCATCGCCGGCCTCCACGCCTCGACCCGGCGGATCCACTAACGAAGCCTATGCGGCCGCGAGGGTATGTCACGACCAAGCCAGGTGAGGCGCCACGACACAAGTGGAGCACCGCAACCTGAACAAGCCGCACCCGAAGCTGAGAACTTGCTTAAGGCTTCGTGAGATGGCCGATCGCCCGGCTGCTCGCGGCCTCATCCCCCATGTGTGCCGGCGTAGGCGTTGTAGGCGGCATTCGACGGCATGTACGGGGGCCGGTACTTCCGGCAGGCTTGGTTTGCGGCCTGGAACGCCGGCGAGCCCTGATCGATTCCGTCGGTGGCAGGGTCGGGTATGCGGCCGTCGCTGCCGGGGTCGGGAAAGTTCGGGACGCCGTGGCTGCGCACGCAGCGGGAGAACCTCAGCGCTTGCGCTTTCACCTGCTGCACCCGGGCGGCGTCCGGCCCGCTGCCACCGTTCGGGAGCAGATGCTGACAGGCCCTCTGAGCTGACTGGAACTGTGAGCTACTGACCCCGAGCTGTTGCGGAGTCTCCTTGACGAGCTGTCCGCTGCCGTTGGGGTCGGGGTAGTGGCCGACTCCGTTGGAGCGCATGCACCCGGAGAAGGCGAGCGCTCCGTTCTCCGGCGCCGACGCTGCCGAGGAATTGGAGGAGCTCTGCGTCGTGGTCGAGCCGAGCTGCGCCACCTGACCACCCTTCGAGCCGCCGCAAGCCGCCGCCAGCAGAGCTAGCCCGGACGCGGCAATGATCGCTGCCGCGGAGACGGAAGAGGAGCTCATGGCAGGCCGAGCGGCTTCCGCGCCACTGCCGGATCGACGGACGGGCTCACGCGCTCGATGATTGCTCGGCCGAATAACAGCCACACGAGCCGACGATGAAAAGTTGTTGAAAGCGGCGTCGCGCGGCGCCGGGACCTCCAGCGATCGCAGAAGCGGATGCCGCTAGCCTCGCCACCACTTTCGTTCGAGCGCGCGGTCGGTGCCGCCGGTGCTGTCGAGGGCGTCGAGCTCGGCGATGTCTTGGTCGGAGAGCCGGAAGTCGAAGAGCTGGGCGTTCTCGGCGATGCGCTCGCGATGGGTCGACTTCGGGATGACCGGGATGCCCCGCTCGATGGCCCAGCGCAGCAGCACCTGGGCTGGAGTGCGCTCCTGGCGCCGCGCGATCCGCTCGACCGTGTCGCTGGTGAGGTGTCGGCCGGTTCCAAGGGGGCTGTAGGCCTCAAGCGCGATCCCGTTCTGGCGGCACGAGTCGAGTAGGGCTTTGCGGTACTCGTAAGGACTGAACTGCACCTGATCGACGACCGGCGGGACCGTCGCGGTTGCGAGCAGCTGCCGCACGTCGTCGACGCTGAAGTTGGAGACCCCGATCGACCGCGCATATCCGGCTTCACGCGCTCGCTCCATCCCTGGCCACGCCCAGGTCGGGCCGCCCGACGGCCAATGAATGATGTAGAGGTCGACGTACTCCAGGCCGAGCCGGCGAAGGCTCGCCTCGACCGCGGCGACCGGGTCTTCGTTCTGCGGGAAGAACTTCGTCGTGACGAAGATCTCCTCGCGTGGCACTTCGCTCTGACGGAGACCGAGACCGACACTCTCCTCGTTGCCGTAGGCCTGGGCGGTGTCGATATGCCGGTACCCCTCCTCGAGCGCCCACCGAACGGCATCGACGCACTCCTGCGCGTTCGCGACCTGCCAGACGCCAAGCCCGAGCATCGGAATCGCATACCCATCGGCAAGCTCATGCGTTCTTTCGTCATTGGTGGAGCGTTGTTCCACGCTGGATCAGCCGGCCTCTGCGAGAAACGCGTTCACGTCGGCGGCGAACTCGCTGTGGTGCTGGAAGAGAAAGCCGTGGGCCGAGTCCGGGTAGATCTTGACCCGCGCGTCCGGAAGGAGCCCCGCCAGGAGGTAGGAGTAGCGCGGCGGGATCATCGGGTCGCTGTCGCCGTTGGCAACGAAGACCGGGAGGTCGATCGCAGCGACTCGCTGGAGCAGCGAATGGTTGGGAATGCCCCACGCGCAGACGGCGTCGTACTGCGCCTGGCGCGTCGGCCACGTCGTCGGTTCGTCTCGATCGGTTGTCCTTGCGCCGAAGATGCGTCCGGCAGCTTGCCGGCCCGCTTCGCGACTCGTGTCCTGTGGGGGCGAAGAAGACGGAGATGTATCCCTGCGGAGTCGTCTCCGGCGCACCGACCGCACCGATGACCTCTGGTGCCCAGCCGTGCATCCCGGCTGCACCCTGTGGTGCCGAAGAGGCGAGCACGACGCGCCGGAGCAGATCCGGCCGGACGAGCGCGATCTCCTGTGCGACGAAGCTGCCGATCGAGAAGCCGAGCAGATCGACTCGCTGAAAATCCATCGCCTCGAGAAAATCGACGGCTCCGTGGGCCATCGCCTCGACGGTGTTCGGCGTCCTGCCGGCCGTGGCGCCGACGCCGACGTTGTCGAACGTGACCACGCGTCGATCCGCGGCGAGGGCGTCGATCAGAGCGGAGTCCCAGTTGTCGAGGTTCCCGCGGAAGTGCTGCAGCAGGACGAGCGGGACATCACCGTCACCGACGTCGCGGTACGCATACTCGATCCCATTCTCGGCCGTGACTTGTTGCGTCACGGCGTCTGTGTATGTGTCAGTCGCTGTTAGTTGGCGAGTGCCTGCCATGGCCTCTCCTTTCCCGCCCGAATGAGCCGGTAGACAGGGAACGACGTCATCGTGGGAAGTTACGCCTCCAGCTGAAGGAGAGCAGGTCCGAGCCATCCGCGGGCGAATGGCTCGAGCTGCTCCCCTGTGACGGTGTCAACTCAGTGCAGGCGTTGCGGTCGCTCCGACTGTTGCGGCGGCTGTCTCGATCAGCTCTGCGACCTCCTGTGGGTGCGAGACCATGGCGACGTGGCTCGACGGGATTTCGACGGTGTCGGCACCCATTCGCGCGGCCAGCTGTCGCTGCGCGTCGGGCGGGAGCGCCTGATCGTTCTGAGCGATCAGATACCAGGACGGCAACGACTTCCAAGCCGGGGCGCCCATCACGTCCGTGAATGCCGAGGAGGCGAGAGCCTGCTGTACGGCGTACATCACCCGCGCGCGCGTCGGATCGACGTCGGCGGCGAAGTGGTTCACGAAGTCGTCTTCCGACAGCCAGCCGAAGCCGCGCGCGTCGGTGAACAGGTGTGCAAGCGCGGGCGTCACCGGCCCCTGCGAGAGAAGCGCGCCGAGCGACTCACCCTCGTCGAGGCCGAAGGCCGCGATGTACACGAGTCCGGCGACGTTTGGGGCGTCGTCGCCGAGGGCGGTGATGATCTGCCCGCCGTAGGAGTGTCCGACGACGACCGTCGGTCCGCTCTGGAACGCGAGTACCTGGCGCAGCCGGGCGACGTCGTCGGCGAGCGAGCTCAGCGGGAACTGGGGTGCTCTGACCTGGAAGCCGTTCGTCTGCAGGCGCTCGATGACGGAGCTCCACGAGGACCCGTCGGCCCACGCGCCGTGGACGAGGACGATGTTCGGGCGGCCGTTGTTCATCTCACTACTCCCTTCGGATCTGAGGCGGCGGAGCTTCAAGATCGAGTCCGCGCAGCCAGTGTCGCCGCGCGAGGCCACCGCCCACATCGCATGAATCTGCGATTTGAAGATCGCGACGGGCCAGCGGCATCCCCTCGTCGAAATCGCAGAGTCGTGTGATGCCGGTCCACCAGACCGTCTTGATCGCGTGCAGGCCGCCCCGCAGGTCTGTCATCCTCTCTGCCTCGGCCCGACTGGGTGCTCAAAAGGAGGGGTAGGTCGCTGTGACCGCACTGGGATTTGTCGGCCTTGGGCATATGGGCGGGAACATGGCGGTCCGCTTCCTCGGTGCCGGATACACGGTCTACGGCGAAACGCGCCACCGCGAAGAGGTGCAGGGCCTGGAACGTGAGGGGCTGCTCTGGCGCGACACGCCGCGCGAGATCGCGGAGGCAGCTGACGTCGTCTTGACGTCCGTTCCGAACGACGGCGTCCTCGAGGACGTCGCGTCGGGGCCGGATGGGATCCTTGCGGGCCTCGCGGCCGAGAAGGTCTGGGTCGACATGAGCACGGTCAGCCCGCAGGTGAGCCGCGACCTTGCGCAGCGGATGAGGGAGCGCGGGGCTGCGATGCTCGACGCACCGGTGTCTGGAAGCGTTCCGCAGGTGCAGGCCGGGACGCTGACGATCATGGTCGGTGGCGACGAGCGCGCCTACTCGCGTGTCGAGCCGATCCTGCGTGAGCTCGGCGCGCCGACCCATATTGGCGAGAACGGGCAGGGGCTGGTGCTGAAGCTGGCGATCAACATCAGCCTCGCCGTGCAGATGCTGGCCTTCGCCGAGGGCCTCCTGCTCGCCGACCGCGCGGGCATCGACCGCAAACGGGCGGTCGAGGTGATGACGCAGAGCCCGATCGGCTCGCCGATGTTGAAGGCGCGCGCGGATCTCGTCCTCGACCTGCCCGACGAGGCCTGGTTCGACGTCAGCCTGATGCAAAAGGACATCGTGCTCGCCCTCGACACCGCACGGCAGCTGCGCGTCCCGCTCCCGTCGGCCGCGGCGGCCGACGAGATGCTCACGCTCGCGCGATCCGCCGGCTACGAGCACCGCGACATCGCAGCGCTCTTCGAGATGCTCGCGCAGCTGACAAGCAGCACCCGCCCGCCTGCGTGACGTCGCCACGCCCAAGGCGCCGTCATCACCGCGGCACGCGGTGATGCGCAGATTCACAGGAACCTGTTCGGTTCAGCTCACGAGACTCTTAACGCGTCCGTCCACAGTGGGACTACATCGGCAAGCCCACGATCTACAGAGACGGAAAGGGATTCGGTTCATGTTCTCGCGGAGACTCACCAAGTCGATCGCCGTCGGCGCCGCGGGGCTCGCCATCGGCGGCGGCGCCTACGGCATCCTCAGCGCGACAGCCGGCAACAGCACGGCGACTGCAACGACAGCGACGGCCCAACCCGTAGAGCAGCCTGCGTTTCGCGGCGGGGGATCCAACGCTCGCTCTGGCCCGGCCGCAGGCGGAACAGTCGGCACCGTCGAAAGCGTGTCGACTTCGAGCTTCACCGTGACGACCCCGGCGGGGCAGAAGGTCACCGTCACGACGGCGTCGGCCATGACGTCCGTCGCGAAGGGCGAGAACCTCCTCGTTCTTGGGACGGTCAACGGAACGACGATCTTGGCCAACAAGGTGATCGTGCAGGCGACCAGCGGATCGGCGAAGTCCTCGGCTGGAGGAGTTGTCCCGTTCCAACAGGGCACCCCCTCCGCGACGAAGCAGGTCGGTCAGATCCCCGTGAGCTACAGGCAGGGGTCGGGCACGATCGTCGGCGGAACGGCAGCGAACAACCCGACGAAAGCTGCCTTGACCGCCTACCCGGGCGGTGTCGTCGACCGGGTCGTGCAGCTCAGCAACGGCGAGTACGAGGTCCACAACATCGGCGTCAACTGGCCCCACCACATCTTCGTCAACCAGAACTTCAAGGTCGTCGGCGCAGATTAGGCCGCCAGTGCCTCCAGCACCGAGTCTATGCCCGGGCGTATCGGATGTGAGTCACCCCGGGCGCCTCGACCGACTCGACCTGCTCGAGCTTCACATCTCCTAGTCTTTCGAACAGCCGGGCGCCGCCTCCGAGCAGGATCGGGACGACCGAGACGACGATCTCGTCGAGCAGACCCGCTGCGAGGTATTGCTGCGCGACGGACGCCCCGCCCCCGAGAGACACTTCCTTCTCTCCGGCTGCTGCTCGCGCCTGTTCGAGCGCCGACTCGATCCCGTCCGTGACGAAGTGGAACGTCGTTCCGCCCTGCATCTCCAGCGTCTCACGCGGATGGTGAGTGAGGACGAAGACGGGATGGTGGAAGGGCGGATCGTCTCCCCACCAGCCCTTCCACGACTCGTCCCATGGTCCCGGGCCGCCACCGAACATGTTCCGGCCCATGATCGTCGCGCCAGCACCGCCGAGGATGTCCTCGGCGAACGGCGTGCTCGCGTTGACCTCGCCGCCTTCCTCGCCGTGACCCTCGCGGAACACCTTGAGCGGATACAGCCAACCGTGGAGCTCCTCACCGCCGACCCCGAGCGGATGCTCTAGCGACTGGTCCGGGCCGGCGACGAAGCCGTCGAGCGACATGGTGATGTTCAGCTTCAGCTTGCTCATCGATCCTCCGTCTGTTGACTTGCTCTTGGGACCGCACGGCGGACAGGTCAGCGCATGAAGCCGCCGAGGTGCGACGACATGACCGTTTGCGGCACGCCGACTCCGGCCTGGCGCTCTAGCATTTCGAGGACCGCGTCACTCGGCATACCGAACACCTGAATGCTGGTCGTTGCGTCGACCGTCTCGGCATAGGCGGCGGCAGCACGTTCGGCAATGACCTTCATATGAAACTCCATCGAGTCAGCATCGGGGTGGATCTGGACAACCGCGACCTCGGTTCTGTCATTGTTGACGTACTCGTTGAACGCGATCAGCCGGGGTTCGTTCGCTTCGACGAAGTCGACGAGGCCTGGAATTCGCTTCCGCTCGTCGGCGAGCTTTCCCGGCTTGAGGCGGTTCGTCGCAATGAAGATGAATGGGCCTGACATGGCGCCTCCTTTTGGCGACGACTCTGCCAGACCGTCTGATTCCTCCGTCTTGACGCATGCCGATATCGGCATATGATAGCGCCCATGGCACGAGCAGCAACGACGTCGGACGTCTTCAACGCGATCGCCGAGCCGCAGCGCCGCGAGATCCTGGCACTGCTACGGGCGGGTGAGCGGCCGGTGACCGAGTTGGCCCAGGAGCTGGGGATGGCCCAGCCTGGGGCGTCCAAACACCTGCGGGTGCTCCGGGAGGTCGGGCTGGTGCGGGACCGCAAGTCAGGCAAGCAGCGCCTGTACGGCCTTGACGCGCGCGGGCTGCGACCGGTCCACGAGTGGACCGGCGGGTTCGAGCGGTTCTGGAACGAGAGCTTCGACCGGCTGGACGCGTACGTGCAGGACCTCAAGCAGGCAAGGCAGGAGGAGTAACCGATGGCAGCGACAGGACGGGGCGCGCCGGCGCAGTCAGCGACGGCCGGCCGCGAGATCGTGATCTCCCGGGTCATCAGTGCCCCACGGGAGCTGGTGTTCGAGGCGTTCACCGAAGTCCGGCACCTGTCGCGATGGTGGGGACCGGAGGGGTTCACCACCACCACGCGGGCGTTCGAGTTCCGCGTCGGCGGGGAGTGGGACTTCGTGATGCACGGACCGGACGGAACGGACTACCAGGAGTGGATCACCTGGACCGAGATCGCCCCGCCGGAACGGATCGCGCTGCTGCACGGTGAGTCTCGCGGCGACCCGAACGCCTTCGAGTCGGTCCTCACGTTCGCGCCCCACCGCGCGGCGACCCGGATCGAGATGCGCACGGTGTTTCCCACCAAGGAGCTGCGCGACGAGGCGGTCGAGAAGTACCACGCGATCGAGGGTGGCCGGCAGACCCTGAACAACCTGGCTGCCTACGTCACCGAGATCGTTCGGAAGGGAGTTGAGGACTGATGGCCGGGAAGGTGTTCTTCAGCGTGACGATGTCGCTGGACGGGTTCATCGCGCCCGAGGAGCGCACGGATGACTCGGATGTGCAGCGCTGGACGGCGCAGTGGATGGAGCTGCAGCAGTGGATATTCCCGCAGCGGTTCTTCCGGGAGAACCTGAAGCTCGGCGAGGGCGGCGAGGAAGGGCGCGACAACGACATCGCGCGGGAGACGTTCGATCGCACCGGCGCGAGCGTGATGGGCAAGCGCATGTTCGAGCTCGGCGAGCACGCGTGGCCGGAGGAGGCGCCGTTCCACACGCCGGTCTTCGTCCTAACGCACGAGGAGCGTGACCCCTGGGAGCGGTCGGGTGGGACCACCTTCCACTTCGTCAACGACGGCATCGAGACCGCGCTCGACCAGGCCCGCGAGGCCGCCGGCGACCGAGACGTCCGCATCGCGGGCGGCGGCGCAACGATCCTGGAGTACGTGAACGCCGGCCTGATCGACGAGTTCTCGATCGCGCTCTCACCCGTGCTGTTCGGCTCCGGAATCAGCCTGTTCGAGGGCGTGGACGCGGGCCGCGTGGCCCTGGAGCCGGTGCGCGCGGAGCCGACGCAGCGAGTGACCCACCTGACCTACGCAGTTCGGGAGCGGTAACTGTCTCGACCTCAGCGCTCCCCCGCCGAGGTCAGCGGCGCGGTGAGATCCTCGACGTTCTGAGAGTTCCCGTTCAACGGGTAGCCGTCGACCAACACCGCCGGCCGCCCACACCTTGATCCTCATTGCGTACGGGACGAAGGCTGGAGCCCGGCCACGATCGTCGCCATGCTCGTCGCGGCTCTCCCATAGATTCCGTCCATGGCAACGCATCCGCCGGCACGCCCAGGGAGTCCGGCGCTGGTGAGTATCGGCCGCGACATCGCCCAGACGCTGAAGCCGCACCCGACCGAAGGGCTGCTGCCTCCCCTGTTTCTGGCACTGACATTCGTCACCGGCGTTGTCGATGCGACCAGCTACCTGAGCCTCGGCCACGTCTTTGTCGCGAACATGACCGGCAACGTCGTCTTCCTCGGCTTTGGGATCGCAGGCGCCGGGGGAATCTCGGTCTCGGCATCGCTCACCGCGCTGGCTTCGTTCCTGGTCGGCGGTGTCGTCGGTGGGCGGGTTGCCAACGCGCTGGCCGGCGACAGAGACCGACACCTCAGAGTGGCGATCGGAATCCAGACGGTTCTCGTCGCAGCAGCGTTGGTGGTTGCCGCCGTGGCCGGGGACGATGTCGGGGCGACCGCTCGCTATTCACTCATCGCACTTCTTGCGGCCGGGATGGGAATCCAAAACGCGGCGGCACGGAAGCTCGCGGTTCCCGATCTGACCACGACCGTCTTGACGTTGACGCTGACGGGTGTCGCTTCGGACTCGCGCCTTGCCGGCGGCTCGGGAGCGAGGATCGGCCGCCGCGGTCTCTCCGTTGTCTCGATGCTGCTCGGCGCCCTCATCGGAGGCCTTCTCGTGCTTCATGTAGACGATGCGGCGCCGCTCGGGCTCGCTACGGCCTTGCTTGTCCTGGTCGTGCTCGCGCTCGCCGAGCCGGTGAAGTCTCGCCTGCTACCGCCCTCGACGACGGCGACCGAATCATGAGCGCGGTTGGCTGAAGCTCACGCTGCCGCTGTCGCCTTTGTGGTGATGAAGTCGAGGAGGGCGCTGTTCACTTCGTCGGGGTGCGTCCAGCCGATGTTGTGCGGGCCGCCGTCGACGGGGACGAGCGTGCAGTCGGCGATCAGCGCCGGCAGCCGAGCGGCGGTCGAGTCGAACGGAAGGATCCGGTCGTCGGTGCCGTGCACGACGAGCACGGGGACGTCGATCTTCGGCAGATCACCGCGGAAGTCGGTCAGCCAGGTATCGACACACGCGTAGGTCGCGAACGGGGACGCGCCGGCGGCGACGTTGAAGCTCGCCTGCCAGGCACGGTCGCTGATCCGGCTGCCGCCGAGCACATCGACGTTGTAGAAGTTGTTCAGGAAGTCCTCGAAATAGGCGTAGCGGTCCTTGACGATCGCCGCCTTGATCCCTTCGAACACCTGCCCGTCGACGCCCTCGGGGTTGTCGGCCGTCTTGAGCAGAAACGGCGGAATCGTCCCCAACAACACCGCCCTCCGCACCCGCTCCGACCCGTACGTTCCCAGGTAGCGGATGACCTCGCCGCTGCCCATCGAGAAGCCGACGAGCACCACGTCGGTGAGGTCGAGTCGCTCGAGCAGCGCGTTCAGATCGGCCGCGAAGGTGTCGTAGTCGTAGCCGACGGTCGGCTGGCTCGAGCGGCCAAACCCGCGCCGGTCGTAGCTGACGACCCGATGGCCGCCCGCCAAAAGCTCACGCTCCTGACGCTCCCACGAGTTCCCGTTCAACGGGTAGCCATGGATCAGAACCACCGGATCGCCGGTCCCATGGTCCTCGTAGTGAATCTCGATCGGAGCGCCGTTCTCGGTCCCAACAGCGAGACGGGGCATGCTCATTCCTCCCTTGTCGTGAGCCCTGATGGGGTCATGGCGGCAGCTTGCGCGTCGGGCAGCCCCCGTCGCGCCCATGAAGTCCCTGGTCGCTTGCCGGGTCTGCTCTGGGCGGCCAACGCGCGAATCGAACGCACGAGATTGGAAGCGCAGACCCGGGCACCGACCAGGGCCCCCACGGGCGCGACATGCCGACTGACGCGAGAAGCTCAACCGCGATCCCCACCGAGGGGAGCACCCAACAAGGAGCCAGGATGTCCAACCACTTCAGTGCAGCCATGCTCAAGTTCCCGGGCGACGACGCGCGCTTGGACTTGACCGACCTCTTTCTGTTCGCGTCGCCGGAGAGCCCGGACAAGACGGTGTTGATCTTCGACGTGAATCCGTTCATGACGGGAGCCGATTTCCATCCCGACGGCGTTTACCGCATCAACGTCGACAACGACGGAGACACGCAGGCCGACGTTGCCTTCTCATTCGTGTTCTCGGAGTCGAACGGCGGCTCCCAGACCGCGACCGTGTACTACGCGACAGGAAGCGAGGCTCGGGAGCCCGAGCCGGCCGGCGAGGTGCTGATCGAGGGGACACCGGTCGGCTTCGACGAGATGGCGAAGCCGGTCGAGGCGGGCCCTTGTCGGCTGTTCATCGGCGTCCGCAGCGATCCGTTCTTTGCCGACGGGGAAGGCGCATTCCACGACTTTCAGTTCACGGGCGACGACACGTTCGCCGGCAAGAACATCCTCAGCATGGCGCTCGAGGTGCCGGACGACGTGCTCGGCCCCGGTACGGAGATCGGAGTCTGGTGCACCGCGAGTGTGCACCGCGACGGCAAGCTCGTGCAGGTCGACCGGTTCGGGAACCCATCGTTCAACCCGTTCTTCGTCGACGAGCTCAAGAACCAGTTCAACGCCGGTCATCCGGCCGACGACGTGGCGACCTTTCTCGAGCCCTGGTCGAAGCTGCTGGAGAGTCGCGGCTACCCACCCGCAGTGGCCAGAGAAACCGCGCTCACCGTGCTTCCCGACGTCATGCACTACAACCGCAACCGGCCGGCGCACTACCCCAACGGCCGGGTTTTGACCGACGACGTCTACGACATGCGGATGGCGTTCCTGACGTACGGACGGGTGACCTCCGACGGCGTCGAGCCGCACGCTGACTACCTGCTGGAGTTTCCCTTCCTCGGCCGGCCGAATCCCGAAGCGTCCGGTGAGGACATGACCGGAGCGGCGCTACTCACATCAACCTAGGACGACCAGCTACCGGACGAAGTGCAAACAGACTGACCGCCGGATGGAGAGCGTCAATCGGCAGTTTCTGGGCATCGCTCGAAGCTTGCGAGCGGCGAACGCTGGCGGCGATGGTCTCGGCTGTGGCGGGCTTGCATGTGCTCGGCATCGTCGGACTGCTCGCGTTCGTCGCGCCAAGCCGTTACCACCTCGCCAACGACGGGGTACCGACGATCGGGATTGGTGTCACCGCTTACACACTCGGTCTACGACACGCATTCGATGCCGATCACATTTCGGCGATCGACAACACCACGCGGAAGCTGATCGCCGAGGGCAAGCGGCCGTTGAGCGTCGGCTTCTGGTTTTCACTCGGACACTCGACGATCGTCTTTGCACTTGCGCTCTTGATCTCGGTCGGCGTGCGTTCGCTCGAGGGGCCCGCCAAGCACGATCACTCGACACTGCGACAGGCCACCAGCTCCGTCGGCATCGCTGTGTCCGGCGGGTTTCTGTACCTGATCGCCGCGGTCAACATCGTGATCCTCCTCGGCATCGTGAAGGTGTTCCGCGAGATGAGGACCGGACGCTACGACGAGGCGGGGCTCGAGCACCGGCTGGACAGCCGTGGATTGATGAACCGTCTCTTCGGCCGCCTCACCAAGGCGGTGGCCAAGCCGCGGCACATCTATCCGGTCGGGTTGTTGTTCGGGCTCGGGTTCGACACGGCGAGCGAGGTCGCGCTACTGGTTGTCGCGGCGGCCGCCGGTACGGCCGGCCTGGCGTGGTACGCGATCCTCTGCCTGCCGATCCTGTTCGCCGCCGGGATGTCGTTGATGGACTCGATCGACGGGTTGTTCATGAACTTCGCCTACGGGTGGGCGTTGTCCAGGCCGGTCCGGAAGGTGTTCTACAACCTCACGATCACGGGCCTGTCGGTGGCGGTCGCGCTGGTGATCGGCACGATCGAGGTCGGCGGACTCGTCAGCTCAGAGCTCGGCCTCTCGGGATTCTTTTGGAGCTGGTTCGAGAACGTCGACATCAACGTCCTCGGGTTCGTGATCGTCGCCCTGTTCGTCGCTACGTGGGTGATCGCGCTCGTCATCTGGCGGCTTGGGCGGATCGAGGAGCGCTGGTCGGCGCACCTGGAGAACTCGGGTGCCGTGGATTAGGCAAACCTGAGAGTGATCGGTACTGCTGTTCCCGCTGGCGGCGCTGACGGTTCTCCCGGTCAGGCAGTGCGTGCGGCGTCAGGCAGCTTGTCGCGCAGCTGCATACGGGAGCCGACGCCCAGCTTCGTGAACACCTTGTGCAGGTGCCACTCGACCGTGCGCGGACTGAGGAAGAGCTGCGCGCCGATCTCCTGATTTGTCTGCCCGTCCGCGGCGAGCCGCGCGATCTGCTCCTCCTGCGCGGTGAGCTGGCCGCGTGTCTCGTCACTCCGTTTGCGCACCTTCTCGCCGGTCGCGAGCAGCTCGCGGCGGGTGCGCTCGGCGAATGCGTCGGCGCCGAAGCTGGTGAACATCTCATAGGCGGTGCGGAGCTGTTCGCGCGCGTCCATCCGGCGGCTCTCACGCCGTAGCCATTCGCCGTAGACCAGGTGCGCGCGGGCGAGCTCCGGCCGGAGTGGCGTGCGGCCGAGCCGGGTGATCGCCTCGAGGTACAGGGCCTCCGCTCCCTCGTCGTCGCTCACCAGCGCCTGCGAGCGCGCCACGATCCCGAGTCCCCACTCGGTGCCGCTCGCGCTCGGGGCCCCGACGAGTCGCTCGAGGGCCTGGGCGGCGAGGGCCAGGTTCCCGCTACGGACGCCGGCCTCGACCAGCTCGGCCAGCGCCCAGTGGGAGATGAAGAGCTCGGGCGCAGCATCGCTCGCCTGCCGCGCTGCGACGAGCGCCTCCCCGTAGCGGCCGAGGCCGTTGAAGAGAACGGCGGTTGCCCAGCGCGCGAACTGGACGCCCACGCCCTCGCCGCCGGCGCTCGCGTTCTCGATCGTCATCGTGAGCAGCGCGGAGGCCTCGGCTTCGCGTCCCTGGTAGGCCGCGAGCAGCACCGCGCCGTACGACGCGATGCGGATGCCGGTCGCGCCGGTGACGGCATCAGCCTCCGCGATCACCGAGGCCGCTTCCTTGAAGTCGCCGCTCCACGTGACGACGATGCCCTTGCCCTGGAGCGCGGTCGCGAGCTGGGCGAGCGCTCCGGAGTCACGGGCGAGCTGCACCTGCCGGGTGCTGACCGCGTCCCAGCTATCCACGTCCCAGAGCGCGGCGGCGGCGGTCGCGGCCATCGCCCCGAACTGGAGCACCTTCTCATCGTCGCGAAACGCGCTGACCGCCTTCCGCAGCGTCGGCGCCGCCGGTCCGAGCCCCTCCGCGACGAGCTGCGCGAGGCCGTCCAGCAGGAGGTCGGACGAGTGCGGCTCGCCCACCAGCGGAGGAGCGGCACGGACGGCCAGCGAGACCTCGCGGAGCGTACCGGCGCTCGCAAGCTCGCCCGCAGCCATGGCGGTGCCCCACGCCTCGAGATAGGTCTCGCGCGCGAGGTCGACGTCGAGCGGCTCGAGCTGCCGCGCCGCCTTCAGCAGCTGTGCAGCGGCGCTCCCGAAACTCGAAGACGACGCGATCCGCCCGCGCAGGAGATCGAGGCGTGCGCGCTGAAACTCGTCCAGCGGTCCCGCTTCGGCCGCGGCCAGCACCGCGAGTGCCGCGTCGAACGCCCCGGCCTCGAGGCTGGCTTGTGCCGCCGCGAGCGCGCGCTCCGCGCGCTGCGCCGGGTCGACGGTCAGCGCAACGGAGCGCTGGAGAAACGCAGCTGCGGCGGCGATCCCACCACGAGCTTGAGCCCGGCCGGCCGACAGCTCGAGCTCGAGGGCAACCTCCTCGTCTGGTGCGAGCGCGGCATGAGCCCGATGCCAGGCGCGGCGATCAGGATCGTGCGCAGCATCGATGGCCTCTGCCAGCGCCCGATGCGCGTTTCGACGCCTGTCGGCGGACGCAGCACCGTAGATCGCCGACCGGAGCAGTGGGTGGCGGAACGTGACTCGCGTACCGACAGCGATCAGATCGGCCGCTTCGGCGGGAGCGGCGGCTTCGATCGGAAGACCAAGCACGGCAGCGGCTTGCCAGAGGAGCATTGGATCGCCGGTCGGTTCGGCCGCACCGAGGAGCAGGAGGCGTTGCGTCTCCTCGGGTAGCCGATCGACGCGACGCCGATAGCTCGCCTCCACGCGGTTCACAAGCGGGAACGAATCCGCCACCGCGAAGCCGCCGGCGAGACTCGCCGACGAGACACCGTGAGGCAGCTCGAGCAACGCGAGCGGGTTGCCGCGTGCCTCGTCGATGATCCGCTGACGGACCCGTTCGTCGAGCCGCCCTGGAGTCGATGAGGCGAGCAGCTCGCGTGCGTCGTCGTCCGACAGTCGCTGCAACACAAGTTCCGGCAGCCCGGCTAGCTCGGTTGGTCGGTCCTGGTCGCGCTCGGCGAACAGCACGATCACCGACTCCGCCTGGAGACGTCGTGCCACGAACGACAGGACCTGGGCGGAGCAGCGGTCGAGCCATTGCGCGTCGTCGACGACGCAGATCAGCGGCTGCGGTGCGGCCGCGTCGGAGAGGAGCGTCAGCACCGCGAGACCGACGAGGAAACGATCGGGGCGCTGACCCGACGTCAGACCGAAAGCCGTTCGCAGCGCGTCTCGCTGGGGCGCCGGCAGCCTGCCGAGACCGTCGAGCAGCGGCATGCACAGTTGCTGGAGGGCAGCAAACGGAAGCTCCATCTCCGATTCGACGCCTCCGGCGCGGATGACCCGGCACCCCTCGCACGACCGTGAGGCGTAATCCAGAAGGGCGGTCTTTCCCATGCCGGCGGCCCCACGGAGAACGAGCGTGCCGCTCTCTCCACGGCGCACCGCGCTCAGCAACTCATCGAGCCTCGCACACTCGTCGACGCGGCCACGAAGCACCGGTCCCGAGACCGCAGGGACGCGCACCAGTCCGGCCACTGCGGGTCTTCCTGCCCGATGCGCTTCTGGAGCTCCCGTTGCCTTCCCGGGGCTCGGGCTCTCTGTTTCGGTCTCGCTCCGGATCTGGACGTTGCTCACTGCAGACCTCCCGCGGTCGGATGGTCCAATAAGCCGCCGCAGCGCCAACTCAAGCCCGGAGTGGGAGAATCGAGACCTCCTCCCGATCGGGGCCCGTGGTTCAGCAACGACTCACCGCTCTGCAGGAGCGGGATCTGGTGATCGCAGCCGAATCCGGCGACTCCGAGGCATCCCGGAAACTGGTCGAGGCGTTTCTCCCCGCGATCGGCGATCTCGCCCGCAGCTTCAAGAACAGCAGGGTCGAACGCTTGGAGCTCCTTCAGGAGGGCGTCGCCGGCCTGCTCGTCGCTGCGCGGCGCTACGACACCACGCTGACTACACCGTTCTGGGCCTACGCCTCGTTCTGGGTCCGCAAAGCGATGCAGGAGCTCGTCGCCGAGCTGACACGGCCGGTGGCACTCTCGGATCGCGCCGTCCGCGAGCTCGCACAGATCAGGAGAGCCCGCGGCGAACACGTCCAGGTGCACGGCGTCGAACCCACGACCGACGAGGTCAGCCGCGCGACCGGCCTGACACCAGCGCAGCTGGAGCGCCTGCAGGCGACCGAGCGCACACCGCGCAGCATGCAGGCACAGCTGACCGACATCGATGGAGCCACGGCGACCATCGGCGACACGATCGTCGATCCCACCGCCGAGCAGGCCTACCAGCAGGTGCTCGACGCCTTTGAGATCCGCGACGTGCGCGACCTGACCGAGCAGCTAGACGAACGTGAGCGCACGGTGATCCGGGCCCACTACGGTCTCGGCCAGGATGCTCAGACGCTCAGCGAGATCGGCGCCGGGCTCGGGCTGACCGCCGAGCGCGCACGGCAGATCGAAGCCGGCGCGCTGAGCAAGTTGCGCGCAGCGCTCTCCCAATCCGCCCCCATCGGAGGAGCTCAGACTTGAAACCACGGCTTGGCGGCTTATTTACAGGTCATGCGGACCCGCAGGACGATGCCTGGTTCGACGACCAATGAGCTCTGACCGCACAGCACTCCGGCACAACGCCCTCGTCTACGAGTCGAACGACGAGTACCTCGCACGAGCGGTGCCGTTCCTCAAAGCCGGCATCGAGGCGGGCGAAGGAGCGGTTGTGGCACACACGAAGCCGGGGCTCGCGATGATGCGCGAGGCGCTCGGCCCCGAAGCCGCGCGTGTGACCTTCGTCGACGTCGGCGCCGCCTACACACGACCGGCGCGAACCCTCGCCGCCTACCACAAGGTCTACGTTGAACAGCTCCGGAAGACCCCGACGCTGCGCGCAGTCGCCGACGTCCAGTTCGGGCCTGATCCCGACGAGTGGAACCTATGGATCGGGTATGAGGCGGCGTTCAACCGCTCCTTCGGGCACCTGCCGGCCTGGGTGCTCTGCTCCTACGACGCGAACGGCACCCCGGATCCGATCATCGAGGGCGTCTGGCAGACGCACCCCGAGGTCGTCGCCGACGACAGCTGGTCGAGCAGCGACCGCTACGAGGACCCCGACCACCTGCTGCGTCGCATCACGCCGGCGCCGGCGCTGCTCACGGGCCTGCGGCCGATCCCATTCGGCCGCAGCGCCGAGGAGCTCCGAGAGCAGCTCGCTCGGGAACTCGCCGCCGACAACATGAGCGAGGCGCAGTCACTCGACCTGCTGCTCGCCGCCACCGAGATTGCGAACAACGCGATGCAACACGGCGGCGGCATCCAAGAAGTCCGTGTCGGACGCGCCCAAGGACGATTCGTCTGCGAGATCGTCGACCGGGGCGACGGCTTCGACGACCCCGCAGCCGGCTATCTCGCGCCACGCGAGGGAATCGGTGCCGGCCTCTGGGTCGCCCGGCAGCTGACCTGGCAGATCGAGTTCGTCCGCTCGCCGGCCGGATTCACCACACGCATCTGGCTCTGAGAAGCTCGATGATCAGATCTCAGTTTGGAGCCCGACGACCCCGCGCAGGTCGACGCACGTGATGTCGCGGATCGTCACGAGCACGAACAGCAGCTCGCCGCACGTGCGGCAGCGCGCAACACGCCCCGGGCCGCCCACGTAGACGACCGCCTCGGCGACGACCAACGACGTTCCACAGGAAGCGCAGTTGCAGGTCGCCGCCGTGAGCTCGACGCCGAAGACCTCGAGCAGGTCGCCGGCGATCGCGTTGCCGTCGAGCGCGATCATCCAACCACACTCCAGTCGGTGCTCATGTCGGACCGAACCTCTCCGTTCGGATGCGAGTTGCGTCGTGCCCGAGCGCAACGAGCGAGTCGGCCACGGCCTCGACGAATCCTGTCGGACCACAGACGTAGATGAGCGGACGCTCAGCCGGCGGCCAGGCGACCTCCGCCAGCAACTCGCGACCGACGCGCCCGGAATGGCCCGTCCACCCCTCCGGCTGCTCGCGCGTCAACGTGATCGCCGTGTCGAAGCCGCCCAGTTCCTCCCTGTAGATGAGGTCCTCCTGTGTGCGCGCCGAGTACAGGAGCCGCGCCGGGACGGCGCTTCCGATCGCGCGGTGGTGGCGGAGCATCGCCCGTAGCGGGACGACGCCGGAGCCGCCACCGACCAGGAGGAGCGGGCCGCCGAGCGGCTCCCGCCAGACGAAGTAGCCGCCGATCGGTCCGCGCAGCTCGAGCTCGTCTTCGGGCTGGAGCGTCTCCGTCAGGTACGGCGACACCTCGCCGTCGTCGAGCCGTTCAACGGTGAGGAGGAGATGCTCGTCCTCCGGCGCGGACGCGATCGAGTAGCTGCGCTGCGCCTGATAGCCGTCCTCGGCGGTGAGCCGTACGTCCACGTGCTGCCCTGCGAGGTGACCCGGCCAGTCGGCGGGGTCGAGCACGATGCTCGTCGTGCGCGCGGTCTCAGTCACCACCTCGACAACGCGCGCGAGCTGCCACGCGATGCGCGGGCTGCTCAGTCGCCGGCGTACCGCTGTTCTTTCCACGGGTCGCCATAGTTGTGGTACCCGTAGCTCTCCCAGAACCCGGGCTGGTCGTCCTGGCGGAGCTCGATCCCCCGCACCCACTTCGCACTCTTCCAGAAGTACAGATGGGGGACGAGCAGCCGCGCCGGCCCGCCGTGCTCCGGGTCGAGCGGCTCGTCCTCGTACTCATAGGCCACCCACGCCTTGCCGTCGCGGACGTCGTCGAGCGGGAGGTTCGTCGTGTAGCCGCCGTCGCTGAACGCGAGGACGTACTCCCCGCTCGTGTCGACGCCGTCGAGCAGCGTGTCGAGCGAGACGCCGGTCCATGACGTGTCGAGCTTCGTCCATTTCGTCACGCAACTGATGTCGACCGTGACGCGTTCGCTCGGCAGGGCCCTGAACTGTTCCCACGTCCACGACCTCGGCTCGTCGACCTCGCCGCGAATCTCGAAGCTCCACGCCTCGATGGGGTGGTGCGGGGTCGGGCCCGCCGAGAGGACCGGGAAGTCTCGCGTGACGTACTGGCCCGGCGGCACGCGCACCGCCTCAGCAGCGTCGCTGCGACGGCCGCGGAACCCACGCGAGATCGGCGACATCACGCGACCATACTTGCCGCGCTCGCCGTCACGGCCTCGCGAATGACGCCTGCGACGACGTCCGGGTTCGACAGCATCACGAAGTGGGAGGCCCCTTCGACCTCCGTCACCGTGGAGCCGGCACGGCTGTACGAAAAACGGTGCAGCTCAGGAATGATCGGACGATCTGCGGTTCCGAACACGGCCCAGGACGGCTTCACGCGCCAGGCGGCAGCGGCGGCCGGATCCTCGAACGCCGACTCCAGGAGCGGACGCTGGGCGTACGCCATGAATGCCGCGTCGGCCGCAGGCACGTCGGGGCAGAAGATGTCGCGGAAGCGCTTTGGGTCGACCGACAATTCGACACCTCCATCGGGCAACGGCCTCGGTTGGAGGAAGTTGTCCATGATAAGCGACGGAAAGCGCGTCTGCAGGTCGGTGATCGATTCGCCCTCGTCGGGCGCGAATCCGGCCACGTACACGAGCCCGGCGACTTTGTCCGAAGCGCCCGCGACCGTGATCACGCAACCACTGTAGGAATGGCCCACCAAGACGACGGGCCCGTCGAGCTGGTCGATGACCGCTCCGAGATAGGAAGCGTCTTTTATGACGCCGCGAAGGGGAATTGCCGGCGCGAGAACCGTGTAGTCGTCGCCATCGAGGCGGTCGAACACTGAGCGCCAGCTCGAGGCGTCTCCAAAAGCGCCATGAACGAGAACGATCGTTGGTTTGGACATGGGACTTCCTTTCGCGTCCGAGGGAATGAAGACTCTGCGTTGCAGTCTCCGCTCGGCATTCCAGGATCGCCCCCGTGGTTGCCCTGGTCGGATCCCGGGTCGTCAGACGGGCTTCACGGTCGCCGGCCTCTAGTGCCCGGCCGCCTGGCCGCCGTCGATGTGCAGGATCTCGCCCGTGACGAAGGTGGCCTGCTCCAGGTAGAGGATCCCGCCGACGACATCGCCGATCTCGCCCAACCGGCCGAGTGGGTGGACGGCGGCCAGGCCGTCGTACGAAGCGGGGTCGTGTATCGGCGTCTTGATCACCCCGAGGGAGACCGCATTGACGCGGATGCCGCGTGCCGCGTATTCGATGGCCAGCGAGCGAGTAACCGCGTTCAGCCCACCCTTGGTCAGCGACGCGAGAGCCGACGGGGACGCGCTCCTGGCGTGGTCGACGAGACTGGTCGTCACGTTGACGATGTGACCACCGCCCTGGTCGACCATCTGTTGGACGACACGCTGGGTGATGTGGAAGAAGCCGGCCAGGTTCACCGCGGTCATCGCGGCGTAGTCGTCGGACGTGTAGTCGGTGAACGGCTTGCCGATGAAGATCCCGGCGTCGTTGATCAGCGTGTCGATGCGCCCGAACCGATCGAGTGTCTGCGCCACCACGCGCTGAGCGGTCTCCGCCTCGGCGATGTCACCCGGCACCGCGAGGAGGTCGGGTTCGCCTGAGGGGCGGATCGAGCGAGAGGTGGCGACGACTGCGTAACCGGCTCGAACGAACGCTTTTGCGATGCCCGCGCCGATGCCCTGCGAGGCGCCGGTGACGATCGCGACCTTCTGCCGCTCGGGCGACGGCGCCGTCATGCGACCAGGTAGGTCTCGTAGATCACGCCTCCCTGCAGGCGGCCGGCGACACTGATGAAGACGCCTTTGTTCAGCCAGTCGAGCCGCGCAGACGCCGTCTCGATCTGGGTGGAGGTGCGGAACGTGTACTCGCTCGCGTCGACGTCCTCGCCGCGGGCGAGACGTGCGAGAACCTCCGCGCTGCCGTGGCGCACTCCCCGCGACTGCACGTAGAGGAGCGCGCCGTCGTCGGTCTGCAACGTGTAACGGATGTCGCCCACGGCGGTGCCGTCCGGCAGGAGGATCTGCCAGTCGGCGCTGGCGCCCGGCAGCAGCTTCCCGTTGAGCTCGGGCCCGGCGAACGTCCCGTCGGTCAGGGGGACGATGCGCCGGTGCCCCTGGCTCACGTCGCCCAGGTCGAGCGGCTCGCCGAGCACAGCTTCCAAACGGTAGGCCCGCGTCAGCCGAGGTTCGGGAAGCCGGCTCATGGTGCGACCGGATTCGGATCGTTGGGATGGGACGCGAGCGGGGTGATCGTGACCTGTAGCCAGTCGGCCAGAGGCAACGCACGCAGCAGACCATCGAGCTCGGCCGCGCTATCGGCCCGGTAGAGGCCAATGAGCGTCGTGTCGCCCGCGACAGCAGCCCGTCTCCAGATGCGGACGACATGGCCTTCGTCTGCGAGCCTGGCCACCGCGGTCGACTCCGCGCGCGTGCGCTGCTCGACCTCGCCCTCGGGCGTCCCTTGCGGAACCTCGACCTCGAACTCGACCAGGAACTCCACGACGTCCTCCCTCTTGTCACCGAAACAACCGCGCCATGGCTTCGACGTGCTAGCAGCGCACGCATCAGGCTCGCCTCGTTCGGCGCCGGTCGCGCCCGTTGCAACCCGGGTCGTCGCCCCTGGTTTTCGGCGAGAGATAACCACCATGCGTTGCCAGGCTCATGACGCCGCCTGGGGAACCTGGAGACGCGGACGGTGAGAGTCTGCATCTCCGGAAAGCTCGGGCGCTACATGGTCCAGCAGGCGCTCGATCGCGGCTTCGACGTCGTGGGCGTGTGTCGCGCAGAGAGCATGGGGAAACTCGATGCGTTCAACGGGCGCATCACGGTCGTTCCCGGGCCTACAAGCGACCGCGAGCTGATCAGAAGCGCGGTCGCTGGATGCGACGTGGTGCTCGTAGTGCTCGTACCGCGCGGGGTGCATGGGTACCCACGGAGACCGCCCAGGCAGTGCTCGACTTCGCGCCTTCCGCCCGCCTCGTTTTCTCGTGTGGCTGGCACATCACGCGCGACGGGCAAGACGTGTACTCGTGGAAGCTGAAGGCAATCGTGAAGATCGGCGGTCCACTCGCGCGCCTCACACACTTCGCCGACCTCGACAACCAAGTCGAGGCATGCCGACGCGTCTTCGCCAGCGACACCCGCTGGACCGTGGTACGCGGCAGCGACCTCGAAGAGGGCGACAGCCAGGGGGCCTACCCGTGTGGAGCAGGCACGTCGGTGACCCGATTCTCGAGAGCAACCGCACCCGCCGTGTCGACTTCGCCCTCTTCATGGTCGAGGCGCTCGAGAACGATGACCTCATCCACGAGGCTCCAGCGATCGTCGGCCGAGCGACACCGTCGGCGCTCGCCCACGCGAACACTCGGTGATTCCGTCCCGGTCAGCGGACGTTCTGCAAGTTGCTTCGCCCGCCCACTGCTCGGCCACCGGCACGCCGTCGCGACCGGATCTCGGCGGCAAACGCCTCGATTCCGTCGATGACGCTCGCGAAGCGGAGCGACTCGAAGAGGTCGAACGTGTGCTGGCCGCCGGGCAGCTCGGCGTAGGCGATCGGACTCGACGAAGCCGAGCGCAAGGTCTGGACGAAGGCTCGTGCGTCCTCAGGAAGCACGATGGTGTCGTGGTCGCCGTGCGCGATGAAGAAGGGCGGCGCATCCGCGCGGACGTACGACGCAGGCGACGATGCAACCGCGCCGTTGTAGTTGCCGTAGTAGCCGTAGAGCGAGATCGCCGCCGTGACGGACGTGTCGACGTGCTCGAAGCCGGGTTGGAAGCGCGGCTCGCCCGAGGTCAGCGCTGCAGCGGCGGCGAGGTTGCCGCCGGCGGAGCTACCGGCCACGAACAGCACGGTCGGGTCGGCCCCGTACTCGCGGCCGGTGCTTCGCACCCATGCGATGACCTTCTTCACGTCGACTAAGTGGTCGGGGAACTGCGCGGCCGGACTGAGTCGGTAGTTCGCGCTGACGCAAAGCCAGCCCTGACTCGCCAGCCGGTAGAGCAGCGCACGCGCCTCCTTGTTCTTGCGCCCACTTCGGAACGCACCGCCATGCAGGTAGACGAGCGTCGGGCATCCCGAGGGCCGCGAGCGGTGCCGATACACATCGAGCAGGTTCCACCGGCCCGCGTCGCCATAGCTGATGTTCGCAACGCGCTCCACGCTCCTTCGCCTCACCGAGAAGGGCAAGAACAAGATCCGCGCGAGCGGGAGATTGCGACGCAGTTGCCCCGCCAGATCCGGATCGATGGTGTCGCGCCAGCTTGGCCCAAGCGCTTCTTCCAGAGCAGCGTCGACTGATCGCCGGGCCTGAGGACCTCGCCACGCAACGAGCGCAAGCCCGGCGGTCGTGGCCGCGCCAACGGCGAGCGCCGTCGTCCCGACCCAGGAGCCTGCGGCACCCTCGCTGAGGGCGAGCCCCGTCGAGGCCGCCAGCCAGTAGAACGCGACGAACGGCAGCTCGTTGAGCAGGTAGCCGAACCAATAGCTCCGGTTGGACGGGCTCGAGTGACGCGGTCGCGGCGGCGCCACCGCGAAGAACGTCCACACGGCAAGGAGGACCGTCGTGACGAGGTAGCCGACCGGCGCATGCATGCTCTCATGATGTCGGCCACGGCCGCCCCGGTGCCGGGGCGCGTTAGGCTGGAGCGAAGTCGGTGCAGGCCCGGCGTCGATTGAGCGTGCTTCCTCCGTCAAACCGAGTCAATCCGTGCCGAGTCTGACCACGAGACCGTGGTTCCGTCGCCGTCGTACCGGCCTCGGTTGGCGGCCCGTCAGCTGGCAGGGCTGGCTGATCACCTCCGTTGCGCTTGCGTGCGTGATCGGCGCGGTCACGCAAACCGGCAGCCCGGCCGAACGCATTCCGCTCGTGATTCTGATCTTCGCCGTATACGCGATCGTCGCGCTCCTGACCGGCGGTCGACGGTCGGAATCCGCAACACCTGCAGCTGAGGGCCTCACCGTAGGGAGCGCGGCTCCAGTCACCATTCCGCAGCCACGCGTTCGCGACACGCGGCCGCCGCGAACGACCGCGACGGGCGAGCTCGGTGCTCGTCGTCGAGCACCTGACAAAGCGGTTCGGCGAGCGCGTCGCGGTCGACGACCTTTCCTTCAGCGTTGCGGCGGGCGAAGTGTTCGGATTCCTCGGGCCGAACGGCGCCG
This sequence comes from uncultured Thermoleophilia bacterium, assembly GCA_963774355.1. GTDB lineage: Bacteria > Actinomycetota > Thermoleophilia > Gaiellales > Gaiellaceae > PALSA-600. The sequence continues at coordinate 164,330 of CAVZER010000012.1, forward strand.
GCAAGACGACAACCGTGCGCATGCTGGGGACGCTGATCGCCCCCACGTCAGGATCGGCCGTCGTCGCCGGCGTCCCGCTCGTACCGGCAAACGGCGTCGAGATCCGGCAGCAGATCGCCGTGATGCCCGAGAACCCCGGCCTCTACCTCCGCCTCACGGTGGCCGAGAACCTCGAGTTCTTCGCCGGCCTGTACGGATTGAGGCGACCTGCGGCACGGATCGAGCGTTCGCTCGAGGCGGTGAACCTCAGCGCACGTGCGAACGATCTCTGCGGCAGCCTCTCCAAGGGGCTGCGGCAGCGAGTCGGCCTCGCACGGGCGCTGCTCAGCGACCCGGCGGTCCTCTTCCTCGACGAACCGACCTCCGGCCTGGACCCGGTCGCCACACGCGAAGTGCACGGCCTGATCGATCAGCTACGCGAGCGCGGCGTCACGGTCTTCCTCACGACGCACCGCCTCGACGAGGCGGAACGGCTCTGCGACCGCGTCGCGATCCTGAACACCAGCCTGCGCACGATCGGCCGGCCCGATGAGCTCCGCGACCGCCTGTTCACGAAGACCCTCCTGGTCAAGACGGGAGCGCCACTCTCCGCACCCGACCAGCTCTTCGCCGGTGTCGCCGGCGTGGAGGACTGGCATGGCGACGCCTCGGCCGGCTACGAGCTCCACGTGTCGGATACACGGCTCGCCGCCCCCGCCGTCGCTCGCGCGCTCGTGGCAGCCGGCGCGGACATCCTCGCGCTGAGCGAGGAACGGCACTCGCTCGAGGACGTCTATCTCGAGCTGATCGACGACGACGTCGAGGCACGACGGTGAGCCTCGCGCGGGTTGTTCCGGTCGTCCGCAAGGAAGTGCGCGAGTTCAGGCGCAACCGGTTCGTCATCACGACCATGGCCGTGCTGCCGCTCATCTTCCTGATCACACCGATGATCACGCTCTTCAAGATTCCCGACTCGGCCTCGGGAACGCAGGTCGAGCAGGCTGTCGGCTTCATCTCACTCTTGCTCCTGATCGTGCCGATCGTGATCCCACCGGTGATCTCGAGCTACTCGGTCGTCGGCGAGCGAGTCCAGGGAACGCTCGAGCCGGTGCTGACCACGCCGGTGCGGCGTGAGGAGCTCTTGCTGGGGAAGGCCACGGCCGCGTTCGTCCCGTCCGTCCTGATCGCGTACACGATCTACTTCATCGCCGCGATCAGCGTCCGCCTCTGGGCCGCACCCGTCGTGCGGGCGGTCGTCTGGCATGCGCCGCAGATGGTCGCGCAACTCCTGTTCATCCCGCTGCTCGCAGCCTGGTCGATCTGGGTCGGGATCGGGATCTCGGCGCGCGCAAGCGACGTCCGCGTTGCTCAGCAACTCGCGACCCTCGCCGGCCTGCCCCTACTGGCGTTCACGGCGCTCATCTCTTTCCGGCTGATCACCCCGACCGTCCCACTCGCAATCGGGCTCGCCCTCGCCCTGCTCGTCGCCGACATCGCGGCCTGGCGCATCGTCTCAAGGATGTTCGATCGCGAACGCCTCATCACCGGTGCCAGCGCACAGCACCCCACGGATACCGAGCCCGCGCACCAAACCACACGGGAATGACCACTCTCCGGCCCGCTACGTTTGGTGTTTGCCGCGTATCTCGGCCGGTCAACGGGGCGCAGGGCCGGTCGAGACTCCCGCGTCGGGATGCAACTCGGCGCCCGGGCACGCGCCCCAGAGCCCAAGGCCGGCAGCGCGCGCCGCGCGCGCCGATCGCAGCAACGTGCCCGCGAACTCACCCTGGGCACCTTCGAAGAAATACGGCGCCGCAGCTCCGTCGGCAACGAGGCGGAGGTTGACGTTCAGCCCGTCGCGACGGACGACATAGCGGAGCAGCCTGCCGTAGACGTCGGTCGAGTCCGCAGCCGGATCGCGGACGAGCCTGACAAGCGTGCCGGTCGGCAGTAGGCGTTTCGTCTCGGCGCTCGCCTGCTCGCCGAAGCACTCGGGAGCGAAGTACACCTCGGGAGTGTCGATCTGGACGAGACGCACGGTGGTACCCCCGCGCAGCACGATCGTGTCGCCGTCCGAGACGTGGTCGACCGCGTCCCAGCCGGAGGTCGCCGAACTACCGCCGAACCATCCGTGCCCGACGACCCTGACAGCCGCAGCCGCCGCGGCGACGGCGCAGAGCGCGACGACCGCGGTCCGCCTCGAGCCCAGGTGCACGGCGCGACGCTAGTGCGTGTCGCACCGCTCCGAAAGTGGCTTTGCGCGACACGCCCCGACCGGCCTCGGCCCGGTTGCGCAGGCTTCAGTGCGCGCTTCCGAAGTCGACGTCCTTGGCGTCGACCGTCCCGGCCGTCCTCCCCAGCGCCGACTGGGACGTCCAATAGAGGTTCGTGTGTGCGATCACCTGCTCCGGCGGCGGCGCACCCCACGCCGTCTGGTCCTCGGTCGTGTGAGCGTCGCCGACGAGCGTCGCGTCGTAGCCCCTGACGAACGCCCCGTGGAGCGTCGAGCGGATGCACGCATCGGTCTGCGCGCCCACGACGACGAGGCGCCCGACACCGAGTCCCGACAGCACAGTCTCGAGGCTCGTGTCCTCGAAGGAGTCGCCATAGCTCTTCTCGACGAGCGGCTCGGCGTCGCCCGGAGTCAGCTCCGGGACGATCCGCCAGCCGTCGCTTCCCCGCTCGAGGCCCGCATCGGAGTGCTGGACCCAGACGACGGGGACTCGCTCCGAGCGCGCCTTCTCGACGAGGCCCGCGATGTTCGCGACGACCGCGTCCCGTGCAGGAGCCCCCTCGACGACGTCGTTCTGCACGTCGACGACGAGCAGCGCGGTGTTCGGCCGGTTCCCGAGTGTGGTCATGCTCCCTCCACGGTCGATTCCTGTCTTCCCGAACGTTAAACACGGCGCGCCCGATCAGCGGCCGGTCAACCCTCTCCGACGGTCGCCTCTGCAGGGTCGACCAGGGTCGACTCGAGCCTGCGGGCTGCGTCCAGGTGGTCGCAGGTCCAGACGATACGCGCCGCACGCGCGCGCTTCCCTTGGTCGCCGTCGAGGTCGTCGAGGACCGCGCCGAGAAGCCGCTCGATCCGACTCGTGTCGGGGCCGAGTGGCTCGGGCACGCGGCCGCTGCCGTCGATGGCGGCGGCCAAGACCTCGTACCAGCCGGTCACGCCGAGTGCGAGCGTACGAAGCTCCCTCCTCGCGTCGGCGTCGTCGACCACACTGCCGCGGTCCCGCCGCCAGAGGTCGACGACCGCGTCACCGGCGAGCCTGAGCGCGGCGACACCGTTGACGAGCCCCGTCACCGCTGCGAGCGAAACCGGTTTGGCCGCACGCTCGGCGAGATAGGTGCGGAACGCATCGTCGAGACGGCGCGCCGCCGCCGCGGCCCGCACCGCCTCCACTCTGGGCTCGGCCGCAGCCTCGATGCCCGGATCCGTTCGCTCGACACCGAACTCGACGGCGGCACCGAGGTAACGCGCACTCCACGAATAGGCTTCGGACAGCTCACGCCGGAGTGCGCCGATCGCGCCGCGCGGCCAGAAGAGCGCTCCGACGACGAGGCTGACCCCGAATCCGAGTGCGACGTCCTCGATGCGGACCAGCCCGACGTGCCACCCCGTGGGCTGGATGATGTTGAACAGGATCACCAGCGTGACCGTGAACGCAACCTGGCCGGCTGCGAACGAGATCGCAGCGGGAGCGAACCCAGCTCCGAGCACGGCGAACGGCAGCAGCACCCACAGCACGGTGGTGTTGGTCCCGACGAGCGCGAGCACCCCCGCGCCGATGACGACACCGAGGGCGGTGCCGACGAGGCCCCGGAAGACGCTCTGGCCCGTGTTGAGCGCGTTCGAACGCAGCACCGAGAGCGTGCCGAGGATGACCCAGAACGAGTGCTGGACGCCCGTGACGGTCGCGACGAGCACCGCCAGCGCAAGTCCGGCTGCACCGCGCAGGCTGTTGTGGAGCCAGACCGAGTGCGGCTCGAGATGCGCAAGCGCCCGCCGCCGCGCGGCAGACGCCGCCGGGAGCGCGCCCGCCGCGCGTCCGAGCAGGCGCTGATGCCACCGGCGGCTGTCTGCAGTCGCGACGGTGTCGATGTTGCCGGCGATCTGCGAAACGGCGAACGCAAGCTCCTGGGCGCGAAAGCCGGGATCGAGCGCGGTGACCATGTCGGCGGTCGACCTGGCCGCTGCTCCGCCAAGCGCGCCGTCGCCCTCGACGCACGCCAGGGCGAGCTGAAGCTTTCCGACGGCAGCGCGCATCGCGTCCGGGCTTCTGCGCGGCCCGTCGAGGAGGTCGGCTCCGTCATCGAGCACGTCCGCCGACGCCACCTTGACGCCGCATGCCGGCTCGATCAGCGGCAAACCGCGCTGATGCTCTGGCGTGCCGACGACGATGGCCTGCAACCAGGCGATCTGGTCGACGAGGCGGACCACCGCCTGGGCGGCCACGCTCAGCCCTGCCGGGCGGTAGGGCGTGGCGAGGAACAGCCGCGCGAGTGACGCGCTTGCGCCCTCGGCCCGCTCGGCAGCCGCATCGAGTTCGGCACGCGCTGCGTCGTCGTGGGCGAGCAGGTGCTTCGCTTCGGCGCGGAGGCGTGCAGCGATCGCCCGGCAGGCGGCGCTCGCCTCCGCGCGCAGGCGGTCGGTCGCAGGCGCCGGCCAGAGCACCGCGATCGCGAACAACGACGCCACGCCCGCCATCGCCCAACCGGCGAGGCGGTCTGGGATCTGCGAAGCCGGCGCCCGCACCGACACCGGGAGGATGAAGGCGAGCAGCAGCGAGACCGTCGCAGCGGCGAGCACCGAGCTCACGACCCCGGCGAAGAGGACGCAGAAGCCCACGACAGCCATCGCGAATGTCGCGAGCCACGTCGAGCGCGAGGCGAGCGTGCCGAGACAGACGAACGTTGCCCCCGTCACGATGAGCGCTGCCTGCGAGCGCAACCGGTCGACCATCGAGCCGGAGAACTCGACGAGGAGCACCAGCGCGAACGAGCCGAACGCAGCGAACGTCGCCACCGCGGCATTCCCGATCACCTTGTCGCCGATCGCGAACATCCCCGGCATCACGATCGCCCCCCGCGTCGCCCGCCGCAACGCGGAGAATGCGGGGTCCTTCGCCCGGATCCAGCCGAGCCCACGCCCGAGCGCGCTTTTCACAGTGCAGATCTATCAAGCTCGCGGAGTGACGGTGCGCCGCCAGCGTTGAGGCTGGGCGTGTACGGCTTCCATCGGCGGCCGCTGGTCCGGCGGATGCGCTCGGTACCAGGACGCGTAGCGGTCGGTGAGCGCTTTCGACGTGAAGCCGTGCGCATACACCGACAGGACGACGGTGAAGACGGCGACCAGGGCGATGGTCGAGTCGTAGGGGAGCTTGGTCTCGTCGAGCACGATCACGGTGAACACGATCGACGCGAGGCCCCGCGGACCGAACCAGCCGGCGAATGCAACCGTCGGCAGGCGCGCGTGCGTCCCCGCCAGCGCCACGGCGACGGGCAGCATGCGCACGACGGTCAGACTGAGCACGCCGTACAGCGCCGCGGTCCAGGTCATGCCCGCGAGGATCGGTCCGACGACGGCGGCTCCGAAGAGGATGAACGTGCCGGCGTTCGCGAGCCCTCCCAGTTCCTCGAGCAGATGGGTCGTGCCGCGGTCATCCGTCCGCAGCACCGCACCGAACGTGAAACCGGCGACGAAGGCGGCGATGAACCCACTGCCGCCGAGCGGCGCGGCGAGCCCGTAGGCGAGCGTCGCCGTCCCCACCGGCACGACCTGCACCCAGGAGGCGTCGGTCAGCGCCCGGGCGCGACCCAGCCGAAAGAGGAACGCGCCGACGACGCCGGAGACGGCGCCGAAGAGAACGCCGTAGCCGATCGCCTTCGCGACGACTGCGAAGGCTGCGTGCGCACTCAGCGAGTGCGCCTCGGAACCACCGAGCGCCAGGGCGATGAAGAGCAGCGGGACGCAGATGCCGTCGTTCAGCCCGGACTCGACGTTGAGCCCTTGACGGATTCGCGAAGGAACCTTCGGGTCGGTGACGACCACCTGCCCGAGCGCGGCGTCGGTCGGGGCCAGGATGATCGCGAGCAGCAGCGCCTCGCCGAGACTGAGCTTTCCGAACAGGCCGGCGGCGAGCGCGAAGCCGGCGAGGATCGTGAGCGGGAGACCGATCCCGAGCAGCCTCGCGGGCACGAGGTACTCCCTGCGCAACGCAGGGAGGTCAATCCGCGACGCGTCGGCGAAGAGCACGAGCGTGAGAGTCGCCTCGGCCAGCAGGCGAATCGACTCGCTGCGAGCTCCGAGGTCGATCCATCCGAGGCCCTTGTTGCCGAAGAGCAGCCCGCACGAGACGAAGAAGATCGCAGCCGTGACCGGCGTCCGGTCGAGCCGGCTCGAGACGGCCGCATACACGACGACGATCCCTGCGACGACGGCGAGCGCCCAGCCAGACATCTACGACGCCCGACCCGGCCGGATCGGGCAAGATCGCTCGGTGACCGGCGCCACGACGACCGCATTCTCGTCCGGTTCGGAGCTGCTGCGCCAGCTCGAGCGCAAGGAGATCGGAGCCCGCGAACTGCTCGAGCTCCAACTCGCCCGGGTCGAGACGCACAACCCCACCTACAACATCGTCGTCGACCTGGCGGTCGACGATGCGCGAAGCGCGGCGTCCGCGATCGACGATGCTCGGGCCCGCGGCGAGGCGGTGGGACGCCTCGCCGGCCTGCCGATGACGATCAAGGACGCGTTCGAGGTCGCGGGCATGAAGGCAACGTGCGGCATGACGGAGCTCGCCGCCCACGTCCCCGACCGTGACGCAGACGCGGTCGCGCGACTGCGCACGGCCGGCGCAATCCTCTTCGGCAAGACGAACGTCCCGGCGGGCGCCGCGGACTGGCAGACGTCGAACGCTGTCTACGGGCTGACGCGCAACCCGTGGAACCCGGACCGCACCGTGGGCGGGTCGTCGGGCGGCTCCGCGGCATCGGTCGCGGCCGGGCTCACGGCGCTCGAGCTCGGCAGCGACATCGCCGGCTCGATCCGCGTCCCCTCCCACTTCTGCGGGGTCTTCGGGCACAAGCCGAGCTACGGGATCGTGCCGGTACGAGGGCACGTTCCGCCGCTCCCCGGGGGCCTCCTCACCGTGCCGCTCGGAGTCGCGGGCCCGATCGCACGCAGCGCCGACGACCTCGAGCTCGCACTCGAGGTGCTCGCCGGGCCGAACGACCTCGACGCGACCGGCTGGACACTGGCGCTGCCGCCGAGCCGCCGCGACCGCCTCGCCGGGTTCCGCGCCGGGATCTGGCTCGGCGGAGGGAGCTACCGCCTCGACGCCGCGTACCGGCAGGCGCTCGAGGCGTTCGCGGACGATCTCCGGGCCGCGGGCGTGCACGTCGCCGAGGTCGAGCCGCCGTTCGATCCCGCCGAGGGCTACGACGTCTTCCTGCGTACGCTCTTCGCGATCGTCGGCGCGCCGGCCCCGGCAGAGGGCGCCGCACTCGCGGCCCTCGCCGCGAACGACGACACCGGGTATGCGGAGCGCCTGGGCGACGCGATGGCGACCCCGCTCGGCGCATGGTTCGACCTGCTCGAGCGGCGCGAGCATCTGTTCCGCGCCTTCCGCGCGTTCTTCACCGACATCGACGTGCTGCTCTGCCCAGCGGCGATGGTCGTCGCGTTCCCGCACGACATCGCCGAGAGCGACGGCCCACACTCGACGCAGCTCGAACGCCGCCTGACCGTGAGCGGCGAGCAGGTCCCCTACTTCGACAACTTCATGTGGCCCAGCGTCGCGACGTGCTCGAACTTGCCCGTCACGGTGATGCCGACGGGGCGCCTCGTCGACGGGATGCCCGCCGGCATCCAGATCATCGGGCCGTACCTCGAGGACCGCACCACGCTGCGCTTCGCACAGCTCGCCGAGGCTGAGCTCGGCGGGTTCACCGCACCGCCGGCGCTCGAGACGGGCTGAGTGGCCGGCACCGTCGCGACCGTTCGCGGGCCTGTCGATCTCGCCGAGCTCGGGCCGACGCTGATGCACGAGCACGTCTTCGTCCTCGACCCCGAGGCGCTCGAGAACTACGGCCGCGTGTGGGGCTCGAGCTACTGGGACGAGGAAGTGCGCGTCGCGGACGCAATTGCGAAGCTGCGCCGGCTGCGCGACGGCGGCATCCATACGATCGTCGATCCGACGGCGATCGGCCTGGGCCGCTCGATCCCGCGCATCCAGCGCATCAACGCCGAGGTCGACCTGAACATCGTCGTCTGTACCGGCGTCTACGCGTTCCTCGAGCTGCGCGGCTTCCTCGGATACCGCACCGACGATCAGCTGGTGGAGCTGTTCGTGCGCGAGATCCGCGACGGGATCGACGACACCGGCGTGAAGGCGGCGTTCCTCAAGTGCGCCGTCGAGGAGCACGGTCTCGTCGGCGACATCCCGAGGATTCTCCGACTGATCGCGGCGACGGCCGTGGAGACCGGCGTCCCCGTGATGGTGCACACGAACGCGGCCTTCCGCACCGGACTGCTTGCTCTCGACTCGCTCACGAAAGCCGGTGTCGACCCGAAGCGAATCGTGATCGCGCACGCCGGTGACAGCAACGACCTCGACTACTTGCGCGAGCTGGCTGCATCCGGCGCCAGCCTCGGCTGCGACCGTTTCAACATCGAGCACTTCAATCCCGACGAGCGCAGGATCGAGACGCTGACCGCTCTCGTCGCGGAGGGATACACCGACCGCATTCACCTCGGACACGACGCGGCCTGCTTCTACGACTTCATGGTCGAGAACCCTCCGTTCGCACACGAGCGGCCCGACTACCTCCACATCTCGAACACGATCATCCCGGCGCTGCTCGAAAACGGAGTGACCCAGGAGCAGATCGACACGATGCTCGTCGCCAATCCGCAGCGTTTCTTCGGCGGCTGAGCACAAAGCCGCACGGGGCCGTGTCGGGGTTTTCGCCGACGGAACCAAGCGGGAATTCCCTGATGCGGCGCACCCTATGGTCCCGGGTAAGTTTGAGGCCGAGATGCGCGGAGGACACGACCTCCTTGGCCGGAGCCCTGACCCTCGGAAGACACGGTGGTCGCAAGCCATCCGCGAGCGCTCGCTGAGCCACCGCGAGCAGCGAAGACGGCGACTCCGCGCGATGCCGATCGAACGCCATCACCTGACCGAGACGCGACACCGACAGTGAGCGATTCGGCCCGGGACATCACGCCGCTTCCGGACCTGCTGCACGGGCACTCACACACGGGCCCGATCCGCGAACGCCGTCCCGTCTACGTCGACCTGCTGCCGCCGTGCAACGCGGGCTGCCCGGCGGGCGAGAACATCCAGGCCTGGCTCGCCCACACCAAGGCAGGCCGGCACGAAGAGGCCTGGCGCGAGCTCGTCAAGGACAACCCGATGCCCGCGATCCACGGACGGGTCTGCTACCACCCGTGCGAAAGCGTCTGCAACCGAGCCGAGCTCGATAGCGCAGTTTCGATCCACTCGGTCGAGCGGTTCCTCGGCGACCTGGCGCTTGACCAGGGCTGGCAGTTCGATGCACCGGCGCTCCGCAGCCACAGGCGGGTGCTCGTCGTCGGGGCCGGGCCATGCGGGCTTTCGGCCGCCTACCACCTGCGCCGGCTCGGCCACGAGGTGGAGATCCGGGACTCCGGCGAGCAGACGGGCGGGATGATGCGGTACGGCATTCCGGCCTACCGTCTGCCCCGCGACGTGCTCGCCGGCGAGCTCGACCGGATCGCCGCGATGGGCGTCGAGGTGACCTGCGGCCACAAGGTAGAGGACCTGGCCGCCGAGCGCGCGGAGGGCGGCGTTCGACGCGGTCTTCGTCGCGATCGGGGCACACCTCTCCAAGCGGGTGGACATACCGGCCCGTGATGCCGGCCGGATCGTCGACGCGGTCTCGTTCCTGCGCAGCGTGGCCTCAGGCGAGCGGCCCGTGATCGGCCGGCGCGTGGCGGTCTACGGCGGCGGCAACACGGCGATGGATGCCGCCCGGGTCGCCCGCCGGATGGGTGCGGACGAGGCGCTCATCGTCTACCGGCGGACGCGGGAGCAGATGCCGGCTCATCTCGACGAAGCCGAGGACGCCGAGCGCGAAGGCGTGCGGATCCACTGGCTGCGAACGATCACTGCCTTCGACGGCCCCGAGCTCCAGGTCGAGTTGATGGAGCTCGACGAGTCCGGCTACCCGCAGCCGACCGGGCGGTTCGAGACGCTCGCCGCTGACACCGTGATCCTGGCGCTCGGGCAGGAGTCCGACACCGCCTTCCTGCGGCGGGTGCCGGGAGTCGAGTTCGAGCGCGACGGGTCGGTCCGGGTGTCCTCGTCGCTCGAGACTGGCAGCCACGGCGTGTTCGCCGGCGGCGACATGGTGCCGAGCGAGCAGACGGTGACGGTGGGAGTCGGCCACGGCAAGCGGGCGGCGCGCCACATCGACTCCTGGCTGCGCGGTGCGGCAGCGGTGAGCTCACCCAAGCACGAGCCAGCGAGCTTCGACAAACTCAACCTTTGGTACTTCGGCGACAACGCCCGGCGACAGCAGCCCGAGCTGCCACCGCAGGAGCGCGTCGCGGACTTCGGCGAGGTGGTCGGAGGCCTTTCGGCCGAGGAGGCCGTCTACGAGGCGGGCCGGTGCCTGTCGTGCGGCAACTGCTTCGAATGCGACGGCTGCCTCGGCGCCTGCCCTGAGGAGGCCGTGATCAAGTTGGGCGTCGGCGCGCGCTACCGGTTCGACTACGACCGGTGCACCGGCTGCGGGGCGTGCTTCGAGCAGTGCCCGGTGCACGCCATCGACATGATCGCCGAGCCGGGCTGAGATGCGCGCGACGGTCGACGGAAACGAAGCCGCAGCGTCGGTCGCCTACCGGCTGAACGAGATCTGCTGCATCTACCCGATCACGCCCTCGTCGCCGATGGCCGAGCTCGCCGACGAATGGGCGAGCCAGGGACGGCCGAACGTCTTCGGCACGCGTGCCTGCCGTGGTCGAGATGCAGAGCGAGGGCGGTGCCGCCGGCGCCCTTCACGGCGCGCTGCAGAGCGGCGCCCTCGCGACCACCTTCACCGCCTCGCAGGGTCTGCTGCTGATGATCCCGAACATGTACAAGATCGCCGGCGAGCTGACGCCGGCGGTGCTTCATGTCGCCGCCCGCTCGCTCGCAGCGCAGGGGCTGTCGATCTTCGGAGACCACTCGGACGTGATGGCGGTCCGCCAGACGGGCTTCGCTCTCCTCGCGTCGGCGTCCGTTCAGGAGGCACACGACCTGGCACTGGTCGCTCAGGCCGCAACGCTTCAGACTCGAGTTCCGTTCGTGCACTTCTTCGACGGCTTCCGCACGTCGCACGAGCTGAACACGATCGAGCTGCTGTCCGACGACGACCTCCGCGCACTCGTGCCCGAGGAGCTCGTCCGAGCCCATCGCGACCGAGCACTCTCGCCGGAGCGGCCCTTCATCCGAGGCACCGCCCAGAACCCGGACGTCTACTTCCAGGCGCGCGAGACGGTGAATCCCTTCTACGCCCGCGTGCCTGCGATCGTCGACGACGCGATGGCCCGCGTCGGCGAACGCACCGGGCGCCGGCTCCACATCGTCGACTACAGCGGCGACCCCGAGGCCGATCGTGTGCTCGTCGTCATGGGGTCGGGCGGCGAGACGATCCGCGAGACCGTCGCCTGGCTGAACGCTCGCGGAGAACGTGTCGGCGTCGTCCAGGTGCGCCTATACCGGCCGTTCCCGGCGCAGGCACTCGTCGAGTCGCTGCCTGCCAGCGTTCGCCGCATCGCCGTGCTCGACCGGACGAAAGAGCCGGGCTCGCACGGGGAACCGCTGTTCCTGGACACGGTCGCGGCACTGACCGAGTCGTTCGCCGACGGGGAGCGCGAGGTGATGCCGCGAATCACCGGCGGCCGCTACGGGCTCTCGTCGAAGGAGTTCACGCCCGGGATGGTCGCGGGCATCTTCGAGGAACTGGCGAGCGAGCGGCCGAGGCGCCGGTTCACGATCGGGATCACCGACGACGTGTCCGGCACGAGCCTGAGCTACGACGCGGACCTCGACATCGAGCCGCCGGACACGGTGCGCGCCATCTTCTTCGGCCTCGGCTCCGACGGGACGGTCGGAGCGAACAAGAACACGATCAAGATTCTCGGTGACGAAGGGCTTGAACGCACAGGGGTACTTCGTCTACGACTCGAAGAAGTCGGGCTCCCAGACGGTCTCGCACCTCAGGTTCGGGCCAGAGGCGATCCGTGCGCCGTATCTCGTCCAACAGGCGAGCTTTGTCGGCTGCCACCAGTTCGGCCTGCTCGAGAAGGTCGACGTGCTCGGCCGGGCGGCGGACGGGGCGACGCTGCTGCTCAACTGCGCGCGCCCGGCGGAGGAGGTGTGGGACGCGTTGTCCCGCCCGGTTCAGGAGCAGATCATCGACAAGCATCTCGCGGTCTACGCGATCGACGCCGGCCGGATCGCACGCGACGTCGGCCTCGCCGGCCGGACAAACGTGATCCTGCAGACCTGCTTCTTCGCCGTCTCCGGTGTGCTGCCGACCGAGCAGGCGATCGACCGGATCAAGGCGGCAATCGCAAAGACCTACGGCCGCCGCGGCGCCGAGGTGGTGCAGCGCAACCAGGCGGCGGTCGACCGAGCCGTCGAAGGCCTGAACCGGATCGAGGTTCCCGAGCAGGCAGACCTCCGCCGCGGGCTGCCGCCGATCGTCTCGCCGGACGCGCCCGAGTTCGTCCGCACGGTCACCGCTGCGATGCTGTCAGGCCGCGGCGACGACCTCCCCGTCAGCGCGCTGCCGGTCGACGGCACGTATCCGAGCGGCACCGCAGCCTACGAGAAGCGCAACATCTCGGACGTGGTCGCGGTCTGGGACTCCGACCTCTGCATCCAGTGCGGCAACTGCAGCTTCGTCTGCCCGCACAGCGTGATCCGCTCGCGCTACTACGACCGCTCCCACCTCGACGGAGCGCCGGACGGGTTCCGCTCGGCGCCGCTGGACGCGGTCGGGCTGCCCGACACGCTCTACACGCTCCAGGTCTACGTCGAGGACTGCACCGGCTGCTCGCTGTGCGTCGAGGCGTGCCCGGTCGTCGCGCCCGGAGACCCGGTCCGCAAGGCGATCAACCTTGCGGAGCGCGAGCCGCTGGTCGCCGCCGAGCGCGAGCGGATCGGGTTCTTCGAGACGCTTCCCGCAACCGACCGCTCCCGTGTCGACTTCGGCACGGTGCGAGGCACGCAGTTCCTCGAGCCCTTGTTCGAGTTCTCCGGCGCCTGTGCAGGCTGCGGCGAGACGCCCTACATCAAGCTCATCTCGCAGCTCTTCGGCGACAGGCTGATGGTCGCGAACGCAACCGGCTGCTCGTCGATCTACGGCGGCAACCTTCCGACCACGCCGTGGACGACGAACGCCGAGGGGCGCGGACCGGCCTGGTCGAACTCGCTCTTCGAGGACAACGCCGAGTTCGGGCTCGGCTTCCGATTGGCCGCCGACCGGCACACCGACCTGGCCCGCCGGCGACTCGCCGAGCTCCGCGACGCCGTCGGGGCCGATCTCGCCGACGCCATCCTCACGGCGCCGCAGCTGCGCGAGTCGGAGCTCCGCGCGCAACGCGATCGGGTGACGGAGCTGAAGCAGCGTCTTGGTGGGCTGGACGGGCCGGCGGTCGACGACCTGAAGAGCGTCGTCGATCACCTCGTCCGGCGTAGCGTCTGGATCGTCGGAGGCGACGGCTGGGCCTACGACATCGGCTCCGGCGGCCTCGATCACGTCCTCGCCAGCGGGCGTGATGTCAACGTGCTCGTGCTCGACACCGAGGTGTACTCCAACACCGGCGGCCAGATGTCCAAGTCGACGCCGCTCGGCGCGGTTGCCAAGTTCGCCGCCGCCGGCAAGACGGTGCCCAAGAAGGACCTCGCGCTGCAGGCGATCGCGTACGGCAACGTCTACGTGGCGCGTGTCGCGATGGGAGCGGATCCACAGCAGACGCTGACTGCGCTGCGCGAGGCGGAAGCCTACGACGGACCTTCTCTGGTGCTCGCCTACAGCCACTGCATCGCGCACGGCATCGACATGGAGAAGGGCCTCGACCAGCAGTACCGCGCCGTCGCTAGTGGCAACTGGCCGCTGATCCGGTACGACCCGGTGGTGCGCGCGAACGGCGGCAATCCCTTCCTGCTCGACTCGCCGCGGCCGCGCCTCCCGCTGGCCGCCTACACCGATCGCGAGCTTCGCTACCGCTCGCTCGCGAACACCAATCCGGCCGAGGCCGAGCGCCTGCACGGGTTGGCCGAGCACGCGGTCGACCAACGTTGGAGCGTGTACGAGGAGATGGCAACGTTCGGCGCACACGACTTTGCGGCCGATGGGCGCCGCGACGGCTGATGGACCTCTCGACCACCTATCTGGGCCTCCCGCTGCGCAACCCGCTCGTGGCGTCGGCTTCGCCTCTTTCGCGAACGGTCGACGATGTCCGTCGCCTCTCCGACGGTGGTGTCGGGGCGGTCGTCCTCTACTCGCTCTTCGAGGAGCAGCTACGCCGCGAGGCGGAGGAAAACGCGCGCCTCGTCGACGCCGGGACGGAGAGCTTCGCCGAGTCGCTCTCGTACTTCCCCGACGACGTCGCGGACGAAGCGGGCGGGCGGCGCTATCTGAGCCTCCTCGCGCGCGCGGCCGCCGCGGTCGAGGTTCCGGTGATCGGAAGCTTGAACGGCATCACGCCCAGTGGCTGGTCGGACTACGCCCGGGCGATGCAGGATGTCGGTGCCGCGGCTATCGAGCTGAACGTCTACTACCTGCCCGGCGATCCACACATCTCGGGGCGTGAGGTCGAACAGCGGCACATCGACGTTCTCGAGCGGGTCAAGGAGACTGTCAGCATCCCAGTGGCCGTCAAGCTGAGCCCGTTCTTCAGCTCGACGGGCGAGATCGCGCTGCGCCTCGACGAGGCGGGCGCCGACGGTCTGGTGCTCTTCAACCGCTTTCTGCAACCTGACATCGATCCCGACACGCTCGCGGTCGAACGGCTGGTCCCCCTTTCGAGCCCCGCGGAAGGGCGGCTGCCGCGCACCTGGATCGCACTCCTGCACGGACGCGTGCGCGCCTCGTTGGCGGCGACAACGGGCGTCGAGAGCTCTGCCGACGTGGCGAAGTACCTGCTCGCCGGCGCCGACGTCGTGATGACCGCCTCGGCCCTGCTGCGCCATGGGCCCGGTCACGCGGCCGTGCTGCTCGACGGCCTCTCGGATTGGATGGCGCAGAAGGGTTTCGCAGCAGTCGACGACCTGCGCGGCCTGCTCGCGGTCGCACCCGACGCCGACGGAGCCGCGTTCGAGCGCGCCGGCTACGTCAGCGCCCTGCGCGACGCGAACCGCGGCATCTACGACCCATCCTGACTGCGACGTACGCGGTCAGACCGCCACCGGCACGAGCACCCGCTGCGCGAGCTCGACGAGACGGTTCGAGTAGCCCCACTCGTTGTCGTACCACGCCACGACCTTGACCTGGGTTCCGTCAATCATCGCGGTCAGGCCTGCGTCGAAGATCGACGAATACGGCGACTTGACGATATCGGACGAGACGAGCGGCTCTTCGCTGTACGCGAGGATGCCGGTGAGCTCCCCGTGATCTGCACGGTCGTGGACGATCGCGTTGACCTCCTCGACCGTTGTTGGCCGCTCGACTTCCAGTGTGAGATCGATGAGCGATCCGGTGGGAACGGGGACGCGAACCGCGTAACCGTGTAGACGCCCGGCCAGGGCCGGCACCACGAGGCCGAGTGCCTTGGCAGCGCCGGTCGTCGTCGGCACGAGATTGCACGCCGCCGCGCGGGCCCGACGGTAGTCCTTGTGCGGAGCATCGAGCAGCCGCTGGTCGCCGGTGTACGCGTGAACGGTCGTCATCAGTCCGTGTCGGATACCGAGCGCTTCATGAAGCACCTTGGCCACCGGTGCGAGGCAATTCGTCGTGCACGAGGCGTTGGACACGATCCGGTGCGACTCGGGATCGTAGGCCTCGTCGAAATTCACGCCCAGCGCGACGGTCACGTCCGGATCCTTTGCGGGAGCCGAGATGATCACCTTGGCCGCACCGGCGTCCAGATGCTTCTCTGCATCGGCACGTGCGCGGAAGCGACCGGTCGACTCGACGACGACATCGACTCCCAGCTCGGCCCAGGGCAGAGCCGCCGGATCCGAGACGCTCGGGGTCTCGATGCGCCGGCCGTCGACGAGAAGCGCTCCGTCCACCGCTTCGACCTCACCGGGAAACGGGCCGTAGACGGTGTCGTGGCGTGAGAAGGTGGGCCAGCATCTCTGGATCGGCGACGTCGTTGATCGCCACCCATTCGATGTCGGCCTCACGCTCATGGGCGGCACGGAACATGGCACGGCCCGTGCGCCCGAAGCCGTTGATCGCAACACGAACGCTCATGACGAGCTCCCTTCGATCGCGCCGTCGCCGGCCGGACGAACGATCACGACCGGGCACACGGCATGGTGAACGCACTGCTGGCCCACAGAGCCGAGCAGGAGGCCTGAGAATCCGCCGCGACC
Source organism: uncultured Thermoleophilia bacterium (assembly GCA_963774355.1). Classification (GTDB taxonomy): domain Bacteria; phylum Actinomycetota; class Thermoleophilia; order Gaiellales; family Gaiellaceae; genus PALSA-600. Next base: position 180,889 of record CAVZER010000012.1, read on the forward strand.
GCGTGAGCCGAGGACGAGCAGATCGGCGTCCCGCGAGGCATCGATCAGCACCGAGGCCGGCGGCCCCTCGACCGCGCAGGCATCGATCTCGACGTCATCGGGCGGGGCACCCGCTTCGACGACCGCTGCCTCCACGATTTCGCGGGCATGACGATCGAGCGCTTCAGGATCGATCAGATCCGGGGGGATGTACTGGAACCCCATCACGAGGGGCGACTGCCAGGCGTAGACGGCTTTCACCGTGGTCTGGCGAAGCCGCGCTTCGTCGACCGCAAAGCGAATCGCGTCGCGTGACGATCCCGATCCGTCGACACCCACGACGACCATCTCCCGCACCTCCTTTCGATCTCCTGGCCCCACCTTGCTCCCGACCGCCACGGCCGGCATCGGGTGCACCGCCCATCACGGCTCCGTAGAAGCCCGCAACGAGCCTAAACGACCGAGAGCCTCGGGTCGATCAGCTCGGCCAGATCGGAGACCGTCCGGTCGGCACCGTGTGCGACGAGCGTCGCCCCACGCCCCGACCGGTCGACGCCGATCACGCGGTGGACACCGGCAGCGCGACCGGCGGCGACCCCTGCGATCGTCGTCTCGAACGTGGCCACGGACGCCGGGGCGACGTCGAGACGGCGGCAGGCCTCGAGCACCCAGTCGGGCGCAGGCTTGCTCTGCAGCTTCGCTGCCTGGATCACGTCGCCGTCGATCACCTCGTCGACCAGCGCGATGAGTCCGGAGCGGCCCAGGATCGCGGCCGTGTTCTCGCTCGGCGAGACGACCGCGCAGCGCAGGCCGGCCTCGTGTGCGGCCTCGAGAAAGCGCAGCGACCCGTCGAACGCGCGCACGCCGTCGAGGCCGAGCCGTCGGCGGAGCGCTTCGTTCTTCCGATTCGACACCCCGTACGCGGTCTCGGCGTCCGGCTGGGTCGTCGGGCGTTCCCTCCGGCAGACCGGATTCCTCGGCTCGCGAGGAAGGCGTGCACTCCTTCGATCCGCGGGCGGCCATGGATGTAGAGGTCGTAGTCGTGCTGGGCATCGAACGGTCTCCACGGCCCGTACCGATCCCCCGCGCTCTCGTGGTGCCGCGCCAGCAGCTCGTCGAACGTCTCCTGCCACGCGGCCGCGTGGAGCGACTGCGCTCGCGGTCAGAACGCCGTCCAGGTCGAAGACGCAGGCGACGCACCGACCGGTCGAGTCCGAGCAGGTCTCCGCTCGCGCGGGGACCGGTCAAGCGCCTGTGGAGGCCGGCGTGCGTCAGTCCGCGCGAGACGCTCGAGCGCGTCCTCGGCCTCGGTGCGCTCGTGCACGAGATTGCGGACGCGCAACTGCATCTCGGCCGGCTCGAACCCGAGCGCCTGACGGTTGTCACCTACGGCGCCGAGAGCGTCCTCGGCCGCGTCGAGGGCGCTGCGCCACTGGGTGCTGAGCGTGTCGAGGCCTCCATCCTCCTAACGATGGCGGATTGCGTCGCGACAGCCATCGGCGCGGCCCACTGATCGGGTTGCGGTATTTCCGCAGCACGACCAGTGGGCCCCGACCGTCTAGATTCAGACGGCGCTGCCGATCAGCTGGTCTTCACGGGCGACCAGCTCGTGATCCGGAGCCACTGCACTGAGCACGACCTTGAGCGCATGTGTCTCCGCCGCTGCGCCGAACACGTCGTAGGCCTTCTCGGTCTCACCGAGCGCGAAGTGATGCGTCGCGAACGGCGTCGGATCGAGCCGGCCTCCCTCGATCAGCCGAAGCAGCTTCGGCGTCGTCGACGTGTCGACCAGGCCGGTCGTGATCAGGACGTCGCGGATCCACAGCTTCTCCAGATGCAGCGTCGCCGGATGGCCGTGGACACCGACGTTGGCCACCCGACCGCCGGGACGGATGAGCTCCGTGCAGAGCTCGAACGTCTCGGGCACACCGACCGCTTCGATCGCCGTGTCTGCTCCGAGGCCGCCGGTCAGGTCCATCACCTTCGCGACCGCGTCCTCGCGTCCATTGTTGATGACGACGTCGGCTCCGAACTCGCGCGCCTTCTCCAGCCTGGCGTCGGCGAGATCGATCGCGACGATCCGCCCCGGCGAGTGCAGCTGCGCGGTCATGATCGCAGCGAGGCCGATCGGGCCGGCGCCGACGACCGCGACCGTGTCGCCCGGCTCGACGCGCCCGTTCAGCACGCCGACCTCGTACGCCGTCGGCAGGATGTCGGCGAGGAAGAGCACCTGCTCGTCGGAGAGTGCGTCCGGGACCTTGTAGACGGACGTGTCGACGAACGGCACGCGTGCGTACTCGGCCTGCAAGCCGTCGATCAGGTGGCCGAAGATCCAACCACCGCCGCCGGTGCAGAGGCCGTAGTGACCCTCCTTGCAGAAGCGGCAGCGTCCGCACGAGCTGATGCAGGAGACCAGCACTCGGTCTCCGGCCTTCACGGTCGTCACCGCCGAGCCGACCTCGACGATCGTCCCGACCGCCTCATGGCCGAGGATCGTCCCCGGTGTCGTCTCGGGCACGTCCCCTTTGAGGATGTGCAGATCGGTGCCGCAGATCGTCGAGGCGTCGATGCGGACGATCGCGTCCGTCGGCTCGATGATCGTCGGGTCCGGAACCAGGTCCCAGGAGCGCTGACCCGGCCCGTGGTAGACGAGGGCTTTCATATCCCACCTCCTTTGGTCGTCCTCAGTCTCGATCCGGCGCGACCGGTGCGGCATCGGCGGATGCGCGGACTGACCCTGCGGACTTCCCGAAGCGTCAGCCGCCGGCGACGTCGTAGGTCGCGCCCAGCTCGGCGAGCGCCGCCTGTGCCGCCGCCAGCCGAGCAAGCGGGACGCGGAACGGCGAGCAGGAGACGTAGTCGAGGCCCGTGCGATGGCAGAAGCCGATCGACGCCGGGTCACCGCCGTGCTCGCCGCAGATCCCGATCTTGAGGCCGGGTTTCGCGGCGCGTCCGCGCGTGACGCCGATCTCGACCAGCTCGCCGACGCCGTCCTGGTCGAGGGTTTCGAACGGGTTGTGCTCGATCACGCCCTGCTCGAGGTACCCCGTCAGGAACTTGCCTTCTGCGTCGTCCCGCGACAGGCCGAGCGCCGTCTGAGTGAGGTCGTTCGTCCCGAAGGAGAAGAAGTCGGCGTACCGGGCGATGTCGCCGGCACGGAGCGCGGCCCGGGGAAGCTCGATCATCGTCCCGCACCGATAGGCGAGACCGGGGGCTTCCTCGGCGACGACGCGGGCGGTGAGCTCGCGCAGCCGATGCAGCTCCTCGGCGTAGGCGACGAGCGGATGCATGATCTCCACCACCGGCGCCTCGCCGGTGCGCTCGGCCACCGCGACGCTCGCGCGCGCGATTGCGCGGACCTGCATCTCGTAGATCTCGGGCCATTGCAACCCGAGCCGGCAACCCCGGGTTCCGAGCATCGGGTTGACCTCGCGCAGCGAGCGGATCCGCTCGCGCATGCGCTCGTCCGTCGCCTCCGCTTCGCTCGGCAGGAACTCGTGGAGCGGCGGGTCGAGCAAGCGGATCGTGACCGGGAGGCCCTTCATGGCCTCGAAGATCGACTCGAAGTCCGACTGTTGGAACGGCAGCAGGCGATCGAGTGCCTCGCGACGGGACGGCTCGTCGTCAGCCAGGATCATCTCCTGGACGACGGGCAGGCGCTCCTCGCCGAAGAACATGTGCTCGGTCCGGCACAGGCCGATACCCTCAGCACCGAAGCGACGTGCCCGCGCGGCGTCGGCCGGGGTGTCGGCGTTTGCGCGCACTCCGAGCAGGCGGAAGGAATCCGCCCACGCGAGAATCGTCTCGAGATCGGAATTCGACTCCGGCTGGACGAGCGTCGCAGCGCCGATGATCACCCGGCCGTTCGACCCGTCGACCGTGATCGTGTCACCCTCGCGAACCTCGATCTCGCCGATCGTGCAACGATGAGCATGCTCGTCGATCTCGAGCGCGGCGCAGCCCGCGACGCAGGGCTTGCCCATGCCGCGGGCGACGACGGCTGCGTGCGAGGCCATGCCGCCGTGTGCGGTCAGGATGCCTCTGGCAGCCGCGAGGCCGTGGATGTCGTCCGGCGTCGTGTCGAAGCGGACGAGGATCACCGGCTCGTTCGCGCCACGCTCGGCGGCGACATCCGCGTCGAAGACGACGGCGCCGACGGCCGCGCCGGGCGAGGCGGGGATGCCGGTCGCGGCGACCTGGACATCCGCCGTCAGGTCGACGGTCGGATGCAGAAGCTGGTCGAGCGAGTCGGGAGCAATGCGCAGGACCGCCTCCTCCCGGGAGATCAGGCCTTCGCGCTCCATCTCAGCGGCAGCGCGAAGCGCAGCTGCGGCCGTGCGTTTGGCCGAGCGCGTCTGGAGGATGTAGAGGCGCCCCCGGTCGATCGTGAACTCGACATCCTGGATGTCGCGGTAGTGCCGCTCGAGCGTCTCCATCGCGTCGCCGAACTCTGCGTACGCGTCGGGCAGCACCGATTCGAGCTGCTCGAGCGGCCGGGGCGCCCGGATGCCTGCAACGACATCCTCCCCCTGCGCGTCGACGAGGAACTCGCCGCGTGCAACCCGCTCACCGGTCGCCGGGTCGCGCGAGAACGCCACACCGGTCGCCGAACGTGGGCCGGAGTTGCCGAACACCATCTGGACGACGTTGACGGCGGTCCCGATCGTGTCGGGAATGTCGTTGAGCCGGCGGTAAACCTGAGCGCGCGGGTTCTGCCAGGAACGGAAGACGGCCTCGACCGCCGCGCGAAGCTGATCTCGCGCATCCTGCGGAAACGGTCGGCCGATTGCTTCGGCGTAGATGCTCTTGTACGTCTCGACCAGAGCCTTCAGGTCGTCGGCCGTAAGGTCGGTGTCGACCTCGACACCAAGCTTCGCTTTGCGATCGCTCAGCGCATCTTCGAACAGGTGCACGTCGATCCCGTCGACGACCTCGCCGTACATCTGGATCAGGCGCCGGTAGGAGTCGTATGCGAAGTGTGCGTTGCCGGAGGCACGGGCGAGTCCTTCCGCCACGGCGTCGGACAGGCCGAGATCGAGGATGCTGTCCATCATCCCCGGCATCGAGATCGCCGCACCCGAGCGGACCGAGACGAGCAACGGATCGTCGACCGATCCGAAGCGCTTCCCCGTCTTGTGCTCCAGCCGCGCGACAGCAAGCTCGAGTTGCTCGTCCAATCCCGGTGGCACCCGATCGCCGTGACTCGAGAAGTCCCGGCAGGCGTCGGTCGTCACCGTGAAACCGGACGGCACCGGCAATCCCATCTGTGTCATCTCGGCAAGTCCGATTCCCTTGCCGCCGAGCTGGTCACGCCGCTGGGGCGCGACGTCCTCGAAGTCGTAGATGTAGCGCGTTGCTGTCGTCGTGGCGGCCATTGACCGCACCTCCTCATACGTGCTTCGCGACCGGTTCACGGTCGGATGATTTGCGTCCGGCGTCTGCGGGCGCCGCGGGCCGGACGACCAGGACCGGACACGACGCGGTATGAACGAGGCGCGTCGAGACACTCCCGAGGAGCGCTCGGCCGATCGCACCCCGGCCGTCGGAGCCGACCACGATCAGGGTGTCTCCGATCGCCTCGGCAACTCCCAGGATCTCCTTCGCGGCTTCGCCGTGACGGAGGTAGGTGATCGTGCCGACTCCTGCTCGCGCCGCCTCCTCGGCGGCCGTGTCGAGCGCCCCTTGCGCATTGTCGCGCGAGACCTCCGCGAGCTCGCCGGCCATCATCGGAGCAGCCGAGAGCTCGAGCGCGGGCACCGACCATACGCTTACGATCCGGAGCGGCCAGCCTGTACCGAGCGCGAGCGCGAGCGCCTCACGCGTCGCGCGCTTCGCGCCGCGTGAGCCGTCGGTCCCGAGCACGATCGTCTTCATGGTCCGCTCCTTTCGCGCCGCCCTCCATCACGCTCAGCGTCGACGTCCGGGGCTCCACTGGAATCGGGGAGCGCCTGTATCGGTGTGCGGCTTTTCCGCATGCCCCGTCGGTTGGCGGTGCTACGGGCGAGTCGTTCCGACGATCAGCGCGTCCAGGTCAAGCGAGGGAACGTGCGCCTGGGTGGCGAGCGAGACGTACTCACGCGCGAGCTCATCCTTGCCGGCACCGAGAATCGAGCTGACGAGTCCCAGCGACTCGATGTACTCGTCAGGCCTCAGGTGCGCAAACACGCAGCGCCAGACCGCTTCTTCGAGCGCGTTGAAGGCTGTCTGGACTTCGGAGAGGTCGAAGCCGGCGCAATAGCGTTCCTCGGCCAGTTCCTTTGCGTACGAGCGAATCGCGCCTACTGTCGCGGATCTCGGCGGCGGCACGAAGAGCGGCGAACAGCGCTTCGAGCCGGTTCCGCCGCTCAGCGGCGCCGATCCCGTCGTAGTGAGGGGTGCCGGCGCGCGCGAGCGAGGCCGAAGCCGCCTCGAGGATCTCGGCCTGGTAATCGCAGAGGAACTCGTTCAGAGCCATCGGCACGTGCACGAGCTACGCGGATGATGGCAGACGGAACACTCGACGTCGCGCCACTGGAGACGCTTCTTGTGCACGCCCGCGAGCACCATCAAGAAGCTCGCGGCGAGAGCTGCAACCTGGAGAGTCGCCGGATCTGCAGAGAGAAGGTTCATGCCACCAGCGTCGCGTGCCTGGGCGACGTGGACGTCCGTCCGGACGCTGAACGTTGCTTCGGGTTTGCCGCGGACCTGCGGGCGGAGCGTAAAGCCGGTTCACGATCCGTATGCACTACGGATTACAGACACGAACTCGTCGGCGAGAGTTCCTTCGCAACGACCGCAGAGCAAGTCCACCCTCTGAGCAGACGACTTGACCGAGGTCGTTCCGGAAGGCCCCGATCGGGGCCTTCCGCGTTTGAGCTGATGGCGGCCGAACCGACGCCTCGGGGGCCGTTACTCGTCTTCTGACTCACGGACGACGACGACGGGGCACGGCGAATGGTGGACGAGCTGTTGGCTAACCGAGCCCAGCAGCAAGCTGGCGAAGCCTCCGCGACCGCGGTTGCCGACCACGAGGAGCAATGCGTCGCGCGCTTCGTCCAACAGCACCTCGGCGGCCTGTCCTTCGCGCGTATGCCCCTCCGCTTCGATGGCGGGCTGGAGCCGCTTCGCTTCGGCGAGCGCCTCCCCGCACGACTGTTTCGGCCGTGTCACGGAGAGCGTCAACCGTTTCCTGATCGAACCCTGGTGCGAATCCGCCCGAGTAGACCGCGGGTGCGAGATCCCACGCGGCCACGATCCGAAGCCGGGCACCGCGCAACGCCGCTTCGTCAACTGCGAACTCGAGCGCGGCGCGCGCGTGCTCCGATCCGTCCACACCCACCACGATCGTGTCCATCACCAGCCTCCTGTCGGAAAGGCCCTGGACGGGCTCATTCGACTCGCATACTGTTGACTCGGGAGAACGACCGGATGCCGCACGATCGCGCAACGAAGGTTCCGCGCAAGCTCTACGAGCAGGAACTGCTGCTCCTGCAGGGCGAACTGGTGAAGCTGAAGGAGTGGGTGCGGACGTCGGGCGAACGGGTCGTCATCCTGTTCGAGGGTCGCGACGCAGCCGGCAAGGGCGGCGCTATCAAAGCGGGTGACGGAGTACTTGAACCCGCGCGTCGCGCGCATCGTGGCCCTCCCTGCACCGACTGAGCGCGAGCACGGTCAGTGGTACTTCCAGCGCTACGTCGCTCACCTGCCGACCGCAGGTGAAATCGCCATCTTCGACCGGAGCTGGTACAACCGCGCGGGCGTCGAGCACGTGATGGGCTTCTGCACGCCCGCCGAATACCGGCACTTCCTCCAGCAGTGCCCGATCTTCGAGCGCCTGGTCGTCGACGACGGCATCCGTCTGATCAAGTACTGGTTCTCGGTCAGCGACGAAGAGCAGGAGCGTCGCTTCCGCTCGCGTTTCGAAGATCCGCTCCGGCGCTGGAAGCTGTCACCGCTTGATCTCGAGTCGCGTGCACGCTGGGTCGCGCACTCCCGCGCGAAGGACGAGATGTTCGTGCACACGGACATCCCGGAAGCGCCGTGGTACGTCGTCGAGGGCGACGACAAGCGCCGCGCCCGCCTCAACTGCATCGCACACCTGCTCTCGATCGTGGCGTATCACGACGTGTTGCGAGGCTCCACTCGAGCTGCCACCCCGGCCACCCGAAGCCGACTACCAGCGGCCGCCGCGAAGCCTGTTCCGCTACGTGCCCGACCACACGGCGGCACTGCTCACCTGAAGACACCGCAACCACGCGGGGGGGATCTGCGGGGTTTCCGTAGGCAGGCTGCGTGGATCGCACGAAGTCGCAGCGCGCTCGCTCTTGCAGCCTGAGAGCGGTACCTGCGCACAAGCGAACGAAGGAGCCCCGAATGAACCTGCTCGACCTTGCGGGAGCAGCGACGTTGCGGTCGGCGGATGTGCTCGCCGCTTTCGATTCCTCGGAGCGGGGTCTCACGAGCGTCGAGGCGAGCCGGCGTCTCGAGGTGTACGGGCCGAACGTCTTGCGGTCGCGCGGCGTCAGTGCCTTGTCGGTGCTCGTTCGCCAGGTGCGCAGTTATCTCCTCGGTCTGCTGCTGGTCGCTGCGGTCGTCTCGGCTGTGGTCGGTGACGTCACCGAGGCGTTGATCATCGGCGGGATCATGGCGATGAGCGTCGGCCTGAGCTTCATGAACGAGTACCGCTCCGAGCGGGCGGTCGAGGCGCTGCATTCTCAGATCCAGCATCTCGCTTTCGTCGAGCGCGACGGCAAGGCCGCAGAGGTCGATGTCACGACGCTCGTTCCGGGGACGTCGTGCATCTGCGCGTCGGTGACGTCGTGCCGGCGGATCTGAGGGTGCTGGAGGCGCGCGAGCTCGAGTGTGACGAGTCCGTGCTGACGGGCGAGTCTCGGGCGTCCGTCAAGACACTCGGAGCGCAGGCCTCCGGCGAGTCGCCGCTCGATCTTCCTTCCTGCGCGTTCATGGGAACGTTGGTTCGCGGCGGCGACGGGCGTGGTCTCGTCGTTTGCACGGGTGCGCAGACGGCGTTCGGTGCGATCGCGCTGCGTCTGGGCGAGCGTCAGGGACAGACCGCGTTCCAGCAGGGGCTGCAGGCGTTCTCGCGGCTGCTGGCGACGGTCACCGCGGTGCTGGCGGGCTCGATCTTCGTGATCAACGTCGCGCTCGGCCGCTCGGTTCTCCAGTCGGCGCTGTTCGCGCTCGCGATCGCGGTCGGGCTGACGCCGCAGCTGTTGCCGGCGATCGTGACGGTCAGCCTGGCCACGGGCGCCCGGCGGCTGGCCCGGCGACGGGTGATCGTGAAACGCCTGGTGTGTATCGAGGACCTCGGCAACGTCCAGGTGCTCTTCACCGACAAGACGGGCACCCTCACCGAAGGCCGGATCGCTTTCAAACAGGCGCTCGACTGTCTCGGCGAGCCCGACGAACGCGTCCACAGCCTCGGGCTCGCCTGCAGCGACGAGACCGGCAACGAACTCGATCGTGCGCTCTGGGCCGACGCCGCCGGATCTGCCGAGCACGGTCACGGGTGGCCCATCCTCGACGGCCTGCCGTTTGACCACGAGCGGCAGCTCGCCTCGGTCCTGGTCGACACGCCGACCGGGCGGCAACTGATCGCGAAGGGAGCCCCCGAAGCCATCCTCGCGCGCTGCACCACGGTGCCCGCTGCGTCGCAGGCGACGCTCGACGGCCTCTTCTCGTCCGGCGCGCGGGTCGTCGCCGTTGCGAGCCGGGCCGTCACGGTCGAAAGCCTCAGCCGCGACGACGAACGAGACCTCTCCCTCGACGGCTTCCTCTGCTTCTCCGACCCGGCCAAGCCCGACGTCCAGCAGTCACTCGCCCGCCTCGACCGCCTCGGCGTCACCGTCAAGATCGTCACCGGCGACAACGGCCAGGTCGCAGCTCACCTCTGCCACGAGGTCGGCCTCGACCCCGGAACCGTCATCACCGGAACCGAGCTCGCGACGATGGACGACGCGGCACTGTTGGCGCGCCTGCCGGAGACCACCGTCTTCGCCCGCGTCACACCGGAGCAGAAGTCGCGAATCATCCTCGCCGAGCGCAGCCTCGGCGTCGACGTGGGCTTCCTCGGCGACGGCGTCAACGACGCGATCGCCCTGCACGACGCCGACGTCGGCATCTCGGTCGACTCCGCCGCCGACGTCGCCAAGGACGCCGCGGACGTCGTTCTGCTCGACAAGGATCTCGGGATCATCGCCGACGGGGTTGTCGAAGGCCGGCGGATCTTCGCGAACACGATCAAGTACGTCCTGATGGGAACCTCGTCGAACTTCGGCAACATGTTCTCGGCCGCCGGCGCCTCGCTGTTCCTGTCGTTCCTGCCGATGCTGCCGACGCAGATCCTGCTCAACAACCTCCTCTACGACGTCAGCGAGATGACGATCCCGACCGACAACGTCGACGAAGAGCTGCTCGAGCGCCCGTCTCAATGGGACATCCGGCTGATCCGCCGGTTCATGGCCTTCTTCGGCCCGATCTCGAGCGTCTACGACTTCATCACCTTCGCCGTCATGCTCCGTGTCTTCCACGCAGGGCCGGTGCTCTTCCGCTCCGGCTGGTTCGTCGAGTCCCTCGTCACGCAGACGCTCGTGATCTTCGTGATCCGCACCCGCCGAGTGCCGTTCTTCAAGAGCCGCCCTAGTCGGCCCCTGCTCTTCGCCACGCTCGGCTGCGCCGGACTCGGCGTCGCGATCCCGTACATCGCACCGCTCGCACACCTGTTCGGCTTCCGCGCCCTACCGCTCTCGTTCCTCGCCGTCCTCGCCGCCATGACCGTGACCTACCTCGCTCTCGCCCAGGTCGGGGTCGCGCTCTTCTTCAAACCGCAGGGTGGCCGCGCACTCGCACGGGCGATCGGACGCCGCGAACGCCGCATCATGCGTACGGCCTCGCGCTGGAGTCTCTGGCGGCGCGGCGGCGTCCCACGCGCGCCGCGGCCCGGCCTCAGCGCGCCGACGAGCCAACACGCATGATGAGCGCCCTCCCGAGCCGGAGAAGAGGTAGCGGAACCTCTGTGCCCCGACACAAACCACATTGGAAACCGCTCCGCACCACGACGTATGAGGCTGACGCCTCGCGCCGCGCCGACTCGGATGCCGGCACGTGCAGGCACTCCGCGGTTCGGTCGGCGACGATCGTTCAATGCATTCGCAGTACGTTCTGCGGTACGACGTCGATGAGCTCGTCCGTCTTACTTCTGCCGAGCGGGATTCGGGCATGTCTTTTCGACCTCGACGGGGTACTCACGGACACTGCGACGATGCACGCCGAGGCGTGGAAGTCGATGTTCGACGAGTTCCTCCGGGTGCAAGCGACGCGCAAGGGTGTGCCGTTCGTGCCGTTCGACGTCGTATCGGACTACGAGGAGTTCATCGACGGGAAGCAGCGCTTTGACGGCGTCCGGTCGTTCCTCTCCTCGCGCGGCATCGAGCTTCTCGAGGGCACACGGGACGATCCGTCCGGAGCCGGCACGATCGGGGGCCTCGGCAATCGTAAGAACGAGCTAGTCCTCTCCATGATCCACAGCCGCGGCGTGCGGGTCTATAAGGGCTCGATGCGATTCGTCCTCGCGGCTCGCGACGCAGGGTTGCATCGCGCAGTGGTTTCTGCGAGCGCCAACTGCCGCGAGGTGCTGGCGGCCGCCGACATCGCGCCGCTCTTCGAGATACTGGTCGACGGGATCGTCGCAGAGAGAGATCACCTACGCGGAAAACCCGCCGCGGATATGTTCCTCGCCGCGGCGGAACGTCTCAGGGTGCGGCCGGCAGAGGCGGCAGTGTTCGAGGACGCGCTCGCTGGCGTCGCCGCCGGACGATCCGGCCGGTTTGGCCTCGTCGTCGGGGTTGACCGGGTCGGCCAAGCGGCCGCCCTCCGGGTGCACGGCGCCGATGTCGTCGTCTCCGATCTCGCCGAGCTGGTCAGGCCGGCGTGATCACACATCCCAACTTCGCGATCGAGCCGTGGTCGCTACGAGAAACCGCACTCGATCTGGAGATCCTCGCGCAGACCGAGTCCGTCTTCGCTCTCTCGAACGGGCACATCGGATTGCGGGCGAACCTCGACGAAGGCGAGCCGTTCGGCCTGCCGGGCACGTATCTGAGCTCGTTCTACGAGCTGCGTCCCCTCCCGTACACGGAGGCTAGTTATGGCTCCCCGGAGTCCAGTCAGACAATCGTGAACGTAACGAACGGGAAGATCATTCGCCTGCTCGTCGACGACGAGCCTTTCGATGTCCGTTATGGACAGCTGCTCGCCCACGAGCGCGATCTCGACTTGCGCGCGGGCGTGTTGCGTCGCCACGTGCATTGGCGCTCACCTGCGGGTACGGCTGTACGCGTCCGATCAACGCGGCTTGTCTCTTTTGTGCAGCGTGCCGCCGTCGCGATCTCGTACGAAGTCGAAGCGCTCGAGCGGCCGGTGCGCGTCGTCGTCCAGTCTGAGCTCGTCGCCAACGAGCCGGCACCCCCGCGCTCTGCCGACCCGCGTACTGCCGCGGCGCTGGAGTCGCCACTCGTCTCCGAGGAGTTCTTCGATCACGCTTTGCGCGTGGTGCTCGTGCACTCGACCCGCGCCAGCAAGCTCGGTATGGCCGCAGGGATGGACCACCTGATCGACGGTCCGCCAGGGACCGACAGCGTTACGGAGAGCCGTGGGGACCTTGGCCGGGTGACGGTCGCAGGCGACCTCGAGGCGGGCGAGCGCCTGAGCATCATCAAGTTCCTTGCTTATTCCTGGTCGAGTACGCGCTCCCAGCCGGCGCTCCGTGACGAGGTCGTGGCTGCGCTCGCGGAGGCGCGCCACGCCGGCTGGGACGGGCTCGTCGCCGGCCAGCGAGTCTATCTCGACGATTTCTGGGACCGCGCCGATGTGGAGCTCGAGGGAGACACGGAGCTTCAGCAGGCGTTGCGGTTCGCGCTCTTCCACACTCTCCAGGCTGGGGCCGCGACCGACGTCGGGCTTGTCGCGCGCGTAGTTTCCCGAAGTGGCCGGGGAGTTTCTGCCGACGACAACCATGTCCCGCAATATGAAACTCGGCAGATGGCAGAGACAACCGGTTCGTTTGGCGTCCGTTATCCGGTTGTCTTCCAGGACGCCGATCAGGCGCGCGTGACCGGCGCGCTCGAGGTTGTTGACGGTCGTGTTCTCCTGACAGGCCGCAGTCGCGGAGAGTTGGTCGAGCTCGATTTCCCCTCCGCGGAGCTGAGCGAGGTGCGGATCGGCCGTGCCGCCGACGAGCGCCTGAACGGCTACGCAACCATCGTGCTCGTGCGCCGCAACGAAGCTCCCGTGCTTGTCGCGCCATTCGGGAGCGTTCTCCTCCACGAAATCGCCGACCTCCTCGCCGCGCTTGCCGCCGAACCGATCGACGTCGCCGACGAACTCGACCTGGTCGTGCCGATCCGACCCGACGCACCGCAACGGGTGCGCGAACTGATCGCCCAAGGACCTCCCTTCGATCCCGCAGCGCTCAACCTCCGACGGCACCAGGTGCTGCTCGGCCCCGACGAGGTCATCTTCGCCTTCGAGGGTCCGCAGATCCGCGAAACCCTTGAGCGCGCGCTCGCCAAGCCCAGCCTCTGGAAGGCGGGCGTTGCGTGGCGCAAGTGCATCGCCGGCCCGCCTCGCATCAGCAGCCCAGCCGACCGCACCACAACGAGACATGAACTCGTCTACTGCTGGCCGCCACATCCCGGGACTGCGGCGACGAGCGCGCCGCGGTGATCGCGCCGAACCACCGACGCCTTCCAGGTGGAACCGAGTCCATGCGCGTGGTCGTCCTCGCCTTCGTCACGCTGACCTGGATCGCGGCCGGCTGCGGCTCCGGCTCGTCCTCGTCGGCGATCACCGTGCAGGCGGCGCGCACGTATCACCTCACAGGTTTCAGCCCAACGGCGGGTATCAAGGTCGGGAAGTCGACGCTGATCTCGTTCACGATCGTTCAGCCCGACGCCAACCCGCTGACTCGCTACCGGAATGGCAGCGGCCCGCACAACGGTGTCGACTTGGTCATCGTCCGGAACGACGACAGCCACCTCCTCTACGAGGACACCGACATTCACGCCGGGGGCAGGGTCACGCAGCCAGTCGTCTTCCCGGCCCCCGGCCGCTACCGCGTCGTGATCGACGCCTATCCCCAACCGCGCGGACCGACCTCGCCAAACAACTTGCAACTCTTCAAGACGGTGACCGTCGCCGGACGGGCGCATCTCGAACCGTTGCCGCCACCGACACAAAGCGCAACGGTGGACGGCTACCGCTTCACGCTCACCGGCCGGTCCGTGCTGCACGCGATCCAGCCAGCGTTTCTCACTTTCACCGTCAGCGACCCGCAGGGCCGGCCCGCAGTCTTCACGCCGTTGCGCGGAGCGCTTGCACACGCGATCTTCATCCGTCAACACTCGCTCGACTACTTCCACACGCACGTCTGCCCGCCCGGTGCGACCAACTGCACGGCACGACTCGGAGGAGCAAGGGTGGCAGGCACATCGTCGAGCCCCGGACATTTGAGGGTCGGCGTGCTCGTGCCCGTCTCCGGCGTCTGGCGACTGTTTCTCATCTGCAGACCGGACGGAACAGTCGTGACCGCACCATTCACGCTCCATGTCCGATGATGCTCTCCCGCCTTGGGGAGTGGGTCGCCGCCAGTCGGCAGACCGGCGACCAGAAGTGAACATCTGGATTCGAGCCGCTGGTGCGCGCGGGGCCATTAGCATCTCCGCTGTGGAATGCAGTCGAGCCGCGGTTTAGGCTCGTCCCGATGGCCAAGCGTGAGCTCTCGGAAGAAACCGTCGCCGGCATCCTCATCCTGGTCACGATCGGTTTTGCCGTCGCGGCCGGTCTGCTCGGCTTCTTCCTGGGTCGCCACACGAGGCATGGCGGCGCCGCGGCGGCGGCCACGAGCGCCGCGACGGTGGCCGTTGATCCGCATGTCGCAGCCGGCGCGCACCTGTACGTCCAGTTCGGCTGCGTCCAGTGTCACGGGCCGCAAGGCAAGGGCGGCGTCTCGCCGGTGGTGCCCGTGCTCAAGAACGCGACCGGGCTCACCGCCGAGGAGCTGCGGACGATCATCAACCACGGGCTCGGCGAATCGAAGAACCCGACCAAGCCCTACATGCCCGTCTGGGGGGCGGTGATCTCGGACCGCCAGGTCTCCGACCTCGTCTCCTACATCCACGCCGGCTTGCCGACCGTCCAGACTGCCAGTCCGCTACCGGTTCCTCAAGGGCAGGGGGATGCGGTCGAGGGCCAGACGTTGTACGTCAACTACGGCTGCATCAACTGCCACGGGCCGAACGGGCTCGGCGGCGTCCCCAACCCACAGTCCCCGGACCGAACGATCCCGCCGCTCTCCGGCACAGCCTTCCGCAACCAGTTCAACACCGAGGCGAAGATCATCGCGGTCATTCGCGCCGGAAGCGTGATCGGCCAGGCGCCGATCGTCAGCATGCCGCACTGGGGCGGCATCATCCCGAACGACCGACTACAAGCGCTCGCCGCCTACCTGGACACGTTGAAGTAACAAACCAGGTGCGACGAACGGCGGCAGCGGCGGAAAGAGGCTGCAAGCCGCCATCCGATCGAATTCGACTGGATTCAACTCGATGGTACGGGAGACGCGCGCCGCCCTCGTTGCTGTTCGATGGGACACCTGTGACGAAGTTGCTCTTCGCGTCGCGGGGCACTACGTTCGCGCTGACAATTAACGGCGAGCGACGTCGGGGCGGAGGCCGAGATCATGGATCAGCGAACGAGCTTCACCGTAGAGGAGGCACGGCAGGTAGGCGAGACGATCGGCATCGACTGGGCGTCGGTTCCGTTCGACGTCGAGCAGTTCCGGACGGGGATGGACGTCGAGCTCGAGCACGGGCTGCACAACCTGATGACGAACGTCACCGACAGCGATCCGGTCGTCACCGGGAAAATTGCGCTCGCGCATCTGAACGAGTTTCCGGACTACTACACGCGGCTTGCGCGCATGGAGGCCGAGGCCGAGTCCGAGCGCTAGTTGTAGCGCGGACGCCGTGAAGACGATCCGAGCGCCGGCGACTTCCCCGCCGGACGACAGCCAGGCGGCGCGCCGGTCAGTTCGAGCGACGTCAGTCGTCCGGGAGTTCCCCGGTCACATGTGGGGCGACACGGGTCGGCGTTGCCGGGCGAATGCGGACGAGTGCCGAGCTCGGGCTGAGTCGGCCGACCGGATCGTGACTCGGTGTGGCACGCGTCAGCAGCAAGACGTTCAGGAGGAGCGCGATGCCCGCCGCGGCGACGGCGATCGCGATAGCGACGAAGACGCGGCTCATGCCGCCGCCAGCTCCCTCCGCAACGATGCAGTCTCCGCCGGCCGGTTCGCAGCAAGCGCCGCGAGGAGGCGGCCGTGCTCGTCGACGTAGCGCGCCGTGAAGGAGTCGTCGTCGCCGTCGAGCTCCACGGCATGCCATCCGTCCGCGTGGCCGACGTGTTGCAGCCTGAGCCCGAACTGGTCGGACCAGAAGTACGGGGTCTCGTCGAAGGGCGACGGATCCCCGGCGATCGCATGGGCGACCGCTCGGCCCTGTCCGGCTGCGCTCGTCCAGTGCTCGATTCGCACGCGGCCGAGACTGGGACGGTCCCAGGCCGCTACGTCGC
Organism: uncultured Thermoleophilia bacterium; assembly: GCA_963774355.1. Lineage (GTDB taxonomy): Bacteria > Actinomycetota > Thermoleophilia > Gaiellales > Gaiellaceae > PALSA-600. The sequence continues at coordinate 197,494 of CAVZER010000012.1, forward strand.
CGCAGGCATACACGCCGGGCTGGGTCGTCCGACCGACCGAGTCGGTCTCTACGGCCTCCCCGTCGAGACCAGCCGGCGTCGTGCCGATCCCGACGACCACGACGTCGGCCCGGACCATCTCGCCGCCCTTCAGCCGCACGGCATGCACCCGGTCGGCCCCGATGAACCCCTCCACGCCGACACCCAGCCGGAGGTCGACACCCTGGGCGCGGTAGCGATCGGCGAGCAGCGATGCCCGACCTCGTCGCCAAGGATGCGTTGGAGCGGTGCGGCCAGCGGCTCGATCATCGTCACCGAACCGACGAAAGGTTGCAGCGTCGAGGCGACCTCGGCGCCGATGAAGCCGGCGCCGACCACGACCAGCCGCGCATCGGGGCCGACGTCGTCGCGAGCGAGTGTGCGTCGTCGAGTGTTCGGAGGTGATGGACGCCCGCCGGACCGTCAAGCCGTCGTGCCCGCGCCCCTGTGGCGATCACGAACGCGTCCCACTCGAGCTCCTCGTCGTCGAGACGCGCGGTGCGGCGGCCCGTATCGAGCGAGTGGACGCGACGCCCGGTGCGCAGCTCGATGTCGTGCTCTGCCCAGAATCCCGCAGGCCGAAGCGCGATCTCGGTGCGGGAGCCGGCGAGCAGCTCCTTGGAGAGCGCTGGCCGCTCGTACGGCTCGTGGTGCTCGTCGCCGGCGAGCACGATCCGGCCGGGCCAGCCGAGCGACCGGAGTGTCTCGGCACAGCGGGCGCCGGCCAGGCCGGCGCCCGCGATGAGCACTGTCATGCTGCCTCCCGTTCGGCGGCGGTGACCTCGACAACGTTGATGGCGGCCATCGGGCATTGCGCCATCGCATCGACTGCCGGCCGCGTCGCCGGTCTCGGCGACGACCGTGGACGCGAGACCGTCGGATTCGAGCCGAAAGAGATGCGGCGCGAGCTCCACGCACGTGGCGAAGCCGCTGCAGAGGTTGCGGTCGACGGTGACTCGATAGGTGGTCATGCTGGTTCTCCTTTCGTGAGTGTCCTGCGGGAAGGTGGTGGAACAAAGGCACGCCAGGTCGTGGCTGCGGCGACGGCGCCGACCGCGCCGAGGTAGAGGGCGACCGCCCACGTCCGTCGCGCATCGGAGCCGGAGGCCAGGCCGTGGTAGGTCGCGGCGGCGAACAGGGCGTAGGTGAGCCAGTGGAGCCGGCGCCACGTCTTGACGCCGATCTGACGCCGGAGCCAGAACGATGCGACGACGGTGACGAAGAGCCAGCCGCCGATCACGCCGACCGCGACGGCGGCCGGCCGGTAGGAGACGAGGCCCGGGACGACGAGGGCGGCGGGCGTCACCTTGACCGTCGAGTCGAGGACGAGCGCCACGCCGTGGAGCGCGAGCGCCGCGAGGCCGGAGACCGCGAGCGTCTTGTGGAGCTCGGCCACGAGCGGCGCACGCAGTCGGGCCGACGGCCGCGACCGCAGGGTCAGGCCGGCGAGCACGGACAACGTCAGCAGCACATACGCGGTCAGACCTGCTGACCTGGCGAGCAGCCAAAAGGTCGGGTCGTGGTGGCTCACTGCTGTAGCCCTCGACTGAAGCGCGTGCGGCCGTCGGCGGTGACGAGGACCGCCGGAACCGTCGACTCTGCGGCCTCTTGCTCGCCCGCCAGGAATAGCGACTTCGCGAGAACCTCCGCGGCGACCGCGTCGTCGCCGACGGCCGTGACCCTGAGGAGATCGGTCTCCGCGGGCGCACCGGTCCGGGGATCGATGAGATGGTGCAGCTCCTTGCCGCCGCGGCGCCACCGGCGCCGGTCGCGACCGGACGTGGCGACACCGCCCTCGGCCAGGCCGAGCGTGATCGACTCGTCGACGGCGACCGACCAGACCCCGGTCGGCGGCAGCCCGCGCACGGCGACGTCGCCGCCGGCGCTCACGAGGCACGGCCCCGTGAGCGCCAGGAGCTCGGCGCCGCGCTCGGCTGCGTATCCCTTGCCGATCCCGCCGAGGTCGATCCGGTATCCGCGCTCGAGCTCGATCCGTTGCCCCTCGACGGCGACGCGGCCGCCACATTGCGATGCGGTCGACGTCTCGTCGCCGTCCGGCGGGATGTCGTCGAACGTTCTGTCATACCCGGCATCGACGAGCGCGTCGTGGACGGTCGGGTCGAAGCGCCCACCGGTGCGTTCGCGCGCATCCACGGCGAGCCACACGACTTGCGCCAGGTCGGGTGATGCGTCGATCCAGCCGTCGCGGTTCAGCTTCGAGAGCTCGGAATCGGAACGGAAGCGCGACATCACCTGCTCGAGGCGCTCGAATTCGGCCTCGACGGCGTCGAACGCGTCGCCGGCCTCCTCGGACTCGACGAGCAGCTCGATCTCTGTTCCCATCGCGTAAAAGGTGCGACGTTCCATCAGGAGGTCCGTGTGATCACGAGCGGGGGGAGCGTGACGATCCGTGCAGGTGCGGCGGCCGCAGGCGCCGACACGGGCGCAGCCGCGACTGCGAGCTGCTCGGCAGCAACTGTGCGCTGTCGCTGCACCCGCGCAATCTCAGCGTTCCGTGCGCGAAGAGCCCTGCGATAGACGACCCAGCGCCGCGCGACCACCGCCCGGACGTGCGCGCTCTCGCGTTCGATCGACTTCCGTCGGGCGACAAGCGCGGTCAGCCGCGGATCACGGACCGCCCGGCGCGAGCTCGCCGACCACGGGTGGGCCGCCACGAGCGCCCACACGAGGAAGAACGCGAGCACGCCGACGACGAGGGCATAAAGACGAACGACATGACTAGTCATCGAAGTTCCCTCCGGCGGCGCTGTCTCCGCTGTCGTGCTCGTGCTCTCCCTCGCCGTGGCGGTGGATCACGTGGACGATCGGCTTCGGGCGGACGTAGACGACCGGCGCGGCCGCTGCCGGGACCGGCGCCGCCGTCCGTACGGCCGGCGCCGAAACGGGGGCGGGTGCGGGGACCGGCGGTAGTGCGGGCGGCTTCCGCTTCAGCTCGGCGAGCAGCGCAACCTGAGTGCGGTCGAGTGCGCGATTCTGCCTCACGATCGCGACCGCGCTCACGCGGGCCGGTTGGGCAGAGGCGACGGAAAGATGTGTCGTCCGCATCGCCGCATACGTGCCGGCGACGGCTGCGATTGCCACGGCGGCGGCGATGACCAGAACGTGTGTCGGTTTCATGTTCGCCACCGTACGAGCACGCCCGCCAAGGTCGGGTTGGGACTGCGGAAAGACTGCACCAGGATTCGGTAAAGCCGCGATGACAGGCGACGGCGGCACGGCGACGATATGGGCGATGCGTGTCTTGATCGTCGAAGACGAGGACTCGATCGCAGTCCCGCTTGCTGAAGGCCTCCGCCGGGAGGGCTTCGACGTCGAACGCGTCGCCACCGGAACGGACGCGCTCGCCGCTGAGACGCCCGATCTCGTACTGCTCGACCTCCGCCTCCCGGACATCGACGGCTACGCCGTATGCCGAGAGCTCCGCGCGCGCTCCGACATCCCGATCATCTTCGTGACCGCCAAGGGGGAGGAGGTCGATCGCGTCGTCGGCCTCGAGCTCGGCGCCGACGACTACATCGTCAAGCCGTTCGGGCTGCGCGAGCTCGTCGCGCGGATCCGCGCCGTGTCCCGCCGCTCGGCAACCCGGCGCGACCCGGACGGCTCTCTGGCGGTCGGGCCGCTTCGGGTCGACCTGCGCGCGCACCGCGCGACGCTCGCGGGCGCCGAGCTCGAGCTGACGCCCAAGGAGTTCGACCTGCTGAAACTGCTCGCCGCCGAGCCGGGTGTGGTCGTCTCCCGCGAACAGATTCTGCGTGACGTGTGGCAAACGACCTGGTACGGATCGTCCAAGACGATCGATGTCCACGTCGCCTCGCTCCGGCGCAAGCTCGGCGACGCCGACTGGATCCAGACCGTCCGGGGTGTCGGCCTGCGCCTGCGGGCGTCGTGAGCCTCCGGCTGCTCGCGAGCTACCTGGCTCTCACAGTCGCCGTCCTGATCGGCCTCGAGGTGCCGCTCGCCATCGTGGACGCGCAGAACCAACGGAAGGACCTGACGGCGAAGATCGCGCGCGACGCGTTCGCAGCAGCATCGCTGTCCGAAGACGTGCTTCAGGGCATCGGTCGCAGCGCCCAGCTCCAGCGCGTCGCCGACAACTACAGGCTCGCGACAGGCGGCCGCCTGGTGATCGTGAACCGGCGCGGGCTCGCGGTAGCCGATTCGCAGCCGACGACACCCGCCGAACGCAACTTCGCCACCCGGCCTGAGATCGCCGCTGCGCTTCGCGGGCGGACGGTCTCCGGGATCCGGGCATCCGAGACGCTCCATGCACGTCTGCTTTACGTTGCCGTCCCGGTCGCGTCGGGCGGCGTTGTGCACGGCGCCGTCCGAATCACCTACCCGACGGCCGCACTCGACTCCCGCATCCGCCGCTATCGGTTCGCACTGCTTGCAGTGGCGGCAGTAGTGCTCGCTGCGGCGTCGGCGATCGGGCTCGTGCTCGCGCAGTCGATCGTTCAACCGCTGAGACGACTCCAGCAGACCGCGGAACGCGTCGCCGACGGCGACCTCGCGGCGCGGGCGCCGGAGGACGTCGGGCCACCCGAGATCCGCACCCTCGCGGCGCAGATGAACGAGTCGACTGGCCGTCTGTCGGCGCTGATCGGCGCCCAGGAGCAGTTCGTCTCCGACGCCTCGCACGAGCTCCGCACACCGTTGACCGCGTTGCGCCTTCGGCTCGAGACCGGCGACAGCACCGGCGCGCTCGCCGAGGTCGATCGTCTGGCCCAGCTCGTCGGGGAGCTGCTCGCGCTCGCGCGGGCCGATGCCGCTGCGGGCCCGGCGGAGCCGGTCGACATCGCCCGGCTGGTGAAGCTCCGTGTCGACGCGTGGAAGCCGCTCGCCGACGAGCGCGGCGTGCGCCTGGACTCGGCGACGGACGACGTGACCGTGCGTGCGGCCGCAGGACGCGTTCAAGAGGTTCTCGACAACCTGCTCGCGAACGCCATCGACGCGGCGCCCGCCGACTCGCATGTCCAGATCCTGGCGGCGAACGGCGAGCTTCACGTCGTCGACGACGGGCCCGGGCTCACGCCCGACCAGCGCGCCCGCGCCTTCGACCGGTTCTGGCGGGCGAGCGACAAGCCCGGATCCGGGCTTGGGCTGGCGATCGCGAAGCGCCTGGTCGAGCGGGACGGCGGGCACATCGAGCTGCGGCCCGCCGCCTCGGGCGGCGTCGACGCGGTGGTCAGCTACCGGACGGCGTAGACGCCAGGGCCGCGGCTGGGCGGAGCTGCGGCTTGGGCGAGGGGGCGAGCACGCGCATCAGGACGAGCCACAGCGTCGGCCCGAGGACGATTGCCGCCAGGATCGGACCACCAACGCCGTGCAGATCCGTCCCGACGACCAGGGCATGCCCGACCGAGAGGACGAATGCAAGGAAGCTCGCATAGTGCAACCGGCGCCAGCCGCGCTGCCCGATCCACTTCCGCATCCGGAAGGAGACGGCGAGCATCAGGGCGAGCCAGGCGGCGACGACGCCGGCCGCGACTGCTGCCGGATGCCAGGGCGCGGCGAGCGGCAAGAGCACCGCGGCGAGCCCGAAGTGGATGGTCGGGTCGAAGAGCAACGCAATCGCGTGGAGTGCGATCATCGACAGGCCCGCCCAGACGAGCGTCCGGTGCCAGCCGAACAGGGCCTTCTGCCTCCGCGGGCCGAGCACGCGCGTGCTCATGCCGAGGCCGAGCCACACCGAGACCGTCAGGAGGGCGAGAGCGACGAGCCCGGCTGCTCGCGCGACAAGCCAGGCTATGGGGACCGCCGCGAGCGTGCTCACGACGACCCCGTGGCCGCGTGCGGCGCGACGGAGGAGTTGGCGACGAACGCCGTGCCTGAGCCGGCGCTGCCGCCGGCACTCTGCGAGGAATGCGTCGCAGAGTGCGCGGCGGAGCCCGTCGGAAGTACGAGGACACGAACCAGGTGAGGCCTTCCTCCGTTCGTGCCCGGGACGAGGATTGTGACCGGGGTCGCCTGCGGCGCACCCGCCACCGGCTGGTGTGACCAGGCGAGGGCCGCGACCACTGCGAGCGTGGCCCAGACGGTGATGACGGCGGCCCAGACGCGCCGCATCAGTCGTCCACCACCGACGCCGCAGTCGCCGACGGCGCAGTCTGCACGATCGTGGCGTGGCCGCCGGTCGGCGGCGCGGCGTTCCAGCGCGCGAGGCCGCCAAGCCCGACGACTCCGGTCAGAAACGTCGCCGTGAGTGCCGTCGCCAGCGCAACGGCACTGCGGCGGGAGATGGTCTTGGCAGAGGACATGACTGAGGGATATCGCGCCGAAGGCAAACGGCGGGACAAGATCCCACGAGGATCAGGCCAAGGCCCGGCTTCTGCTGCCACGACGAGTTAAGGACGCCTTCATCTCGACCCGGCAAGCTGAGCTTCGTCAAGTTCTCATAGCTCTCGAGGCCCATCGGAGATCCGCGATGTCTGCCATTCAGTTCCTCGCCTTTGCGGCGTTGCTGGTGTTCATCGTCGTCGGACTTGCCTACTTGCTCGAAATCAGGAATCCGCTCCGGAACTGGATCCTCACGGTCGTCGTTTGCCTGCCAGTCGGCGTGTTCGTCGCGCTGTTCATCTACCAGGGTTGACGTAAATCCACGGACAAGAGCGGGTTGGGACTTCTCAGAGCTGGGTCGCTAGGATCGTGCCGCCGGCGATCTGAGGGGTACCGCTCGGCTGCCATTGGGCGTGTACGCGACGTCTCTCACCGGTCCGGAGGCGGCACGTCGCGACGAACGCCGTGGCGTGGACGCTCGTCACTCTGCCGATGCACAACTCGCCGCTCGGCAAATACTCCATCTGGAAGGACGTCTTCAGGAGTCGCCGCGGAGCGATGAGAAGGTCTGCCCGAACCAGGACGTTCTGGCTCCCTGTTCCCTGGCCGACCATAGAGACGATGCCGCGGCTGAACCCGTTCAACTGCGTCACCTGACCGGTCAGTTGCTCGTGGAAGGCCGCGGCGTTCCAGGGCCTGGGCTTGAACCGAAGTGGTCCCGTACCGACGCCGATGATCAAGAGGGCTGCCGCTAGTGCCGCCGCGGCCGCGGCTGGCGCAGCCAATCCCCCAGCGCGGGCGCGGCTGAATCGCCAGACGGTCGCGGCCGCGATAACCGCGACGGCCGCCGCATACAGCCCGAGCATCCACGGAGCGCTTCGATCGGTGCCGCTGGCGATGCCGTGCACCGTCGCGGCGCTCCAAACCGCGAAGTTGAGGTAGTGCGCTCGGCGCCAGAACCTGTACGGCAACCGCCGCCGGTAGTGGTTCGTGACGGCGAGTGCGAGCAGGAGCTCGGCTGCGGCCACACCAATCCCTACCCACAGCGGTCGATAACGCGAGATGAACGGAACGACGAGCGACGCGAGGGTGAACGGGAGCCACGAGTCGATCGCGATCGTCACGACATGAATCGCGACGAACGCTCCGACGAGGAGCCCGCCAAAGCGGTGGACATCCTCCAACGCAAAACGTGGCCAACGACCGAGCGGCTTCTTCGCAGCCATCGTCAGGCCGAGCAGCACGACTCCGCTGAGCAGAAGGTATGCAGTGATTCCCGCGGCGCGCGCCGCGTACCAGTCGATCGGGCTCGAGGTCAGATGCACGTCGCGGCTCCGTCGAGACTCCGCTGCCAGGCGAGGTTCAGGACGATCTCGCCTGCTTCGGTCACGAAGCGCGCCGGCATGCCGCGTGCGTCCAGCCAGCCGGGACCGTGCACGCCCAGCAGAAAGGCCGCCTTCGCGGCGACGTCGGCGCCAAGGCATGTGTGACCGCAGACGGTGACCTGGGCCCATGGCGATAGTGCGGGGATGCCCGACCTGGGGTCGATCAGATGGTGTTGGACCTCGCCGCCCCTCACCCACCTGCGCCTGTCAGTGCCGCTCGTCGCGAGGGCGCCACGGACCAGCGTCACCGTTCCGCCGCTCGGAAGGCTCGCGACCAGCGTTCCACGGACCGCGAGGTCACCTCCCGCGGAGACGAAACCGTTGCCCTCCAGCAGTGCCAGTGCGTCGTCGACCGTTTTCCCTTTGACCACGCCATTCAGATCGAGGAGCACGCCCGGGGGAACGATGACGCGCCTCGCGCGCACACGAACCGGCTCGTGCGTCCGAGGCAGGACGGCCAGCGTGTCGCTTCTTCCGCACGGTGGAAGCTCGGCGAAGTCGGCGTCGTACCCGGCGGCCACGAGCTCGGTGCCCAATGTCGGATCGACCAGTCCCCCCGTCTCGCGTGCGACCGCGAATGCAACCGCGAGCATGTCGGCGAACTCCCCCGACACGTGCACCGCCTCTCCGCCGCCGGCATTTACGCGATTGAGCTCGCTGTCGGGGTCGAAGCGACTGAAGATTGAATCGCGTTCGTGAAAGAGATCCTCGATCGCTCCTCGCGCCGCTCTCGACCCACCCGACACGACGATGTCGCATCCCATCGCTCTGAACCAGTGCTGCTCGCGCATCGAGCTCAGGACGTGCTCGTCGTGGCATCAGGCGGCGCAGTTGCGGGCGCCAGGATCCCTCCCTGCAACAGGTTCTGCCGAACGACGCGATAGAGCGGCTGGGGGATCGACAAGGGACTGGCTGGATGTTTGGAGTGGCCCGCGTAGGTCACCCGCGCGAGCGCCATGGACGAACCGACGGTGACGAGCGCAACCCCGCCGATCCCGAGCTTCGCGGCCGCAGCCCGACGACGCGCCTCTCCGATTCGAGACGCTTCGGGACCGGGATCTGGCTGGGAGGGCTCGGGCCCGTCAAGCGGCCGCACCGACCCGTGCTTCCGCTCCTTGGCGCGAGCACGCTTCGATCGGCTCATCTACGGCGAAAGCGTGGACGACCGCGATGAGGCCGCGATGAAACCAAACGCCGAAGCGACGATACTCCGTCGATGGGTCAGCCTGCCCTGTCGGTTGCGATCGTGACCTTGATGGCGGGCGCGCTGGCGGCGTCGGCGCCGAAACCGGCAACCTCGACGCAGCTTCGGGCGCAGTCGCGCTCGCGGATCGTCTACGGGTATCCGTACGCGACTCGGTGTCCGGCCGCGGGCTTCGCGGACACCGTGGACCGCTGGGGGATGTACGCGTGCAACTGCACGTCGTACGTCGCGTGGGCGTTGGTCGCCAACCACCAGCGCATCGACTGGTTCGTCCCGGGAGCGATGAACGCCTGGAACTGGCCAAATGTTGCGCGCCGAGCATCGCTGCAAGTCGATACCGTCCCCGGGCCCGGGACTGTCGTTGTTTGGCCGTCGCTGGCTCGGCCATTCGGCCACGTCGCCTACGTCATTCGCGTCGAACGCAGCCGAACGATCGACGTCGCGGAGTACAACTACCCAGGGCCCGACGACACGAACACGTACATGTTCGACATTCGACGGTTCGTCAGCCCGGTCGGCGCGATGTTCATCCACGTACCACCCGACGGACGGCGGCCGTCGTCCCCGAACGGGTCGCGCCGCCGATGACGAGTGCAGCAGATGGAAGCTGAACGACGCCCGCGTCTCGTACGACGAGCTCGCCTCGAACACGGAGAATGCGGCGGGTCCGCGGGTCGATTTCCGTGATCGAGCCCAGGACGGCGCCAGCCGAATCGACCCCGCCGAGCACGAACACGTCGCCGCCCGAGCTGAACGCGGCGGCGTGGGCAACGGGCATCGGAAGATCGCCGAGCAATGTCATCCGATGGTTGGACGGGTCGAAGACGTACACCGCGGCGCTCGTTCCGCGCGCGCTCACCCCGCCTGCAATCACGATCTTGCCGCCGACCGACGCGACGGCCGGATAGCGCAGGCCGATCGGGAGACGGCCGGCGACGGTGAACCCGCGACCGTCGAGCGTCCGATAGATCTCGCGCCGCGGAGCCCGACCGTCGAAACCGCCGACGAGATAGACACCCTTCCCGACCGTCGTGGAGACGAGATCGGAGAGCGGAGTCGGGAGGCTGCCGACCACCCGTCCTCGGCGGGTCGACAGGTCGAAGGCCTGCACCGTCGAGGTGCCGACCGCTGCGCCGCCGCCGAAGACGAACAGCGTGCGCCCGAGGATCGCGCCGGCAGCGTCGTGGAACGACCGCGGCAGCGATCCAAGCTGAGTCACCGAACCCGTCCCGGGATCGAGCCGAAACACGCCGCTCGTGGAGGAGCTGTCTGCGGCGAGGCCGCCAGCGAGCAAGACGGCGCCGCGATACGGAGCCGCGACCTCTCGTTCGACCGGCGCCGGCAGGCGGTACGGCGTGGAGATCGAGAGTCGGGTCGGTGCCGTCTGGGCCCGGTGACGGCTCGCGGGATGCTGGCCAAGGAGTCGCACGAGTCGCTGGGAGCCGCCGGCGTCACGTGTCGACAACAAGTCCGTCCCATCGGGTGTGTTCAGGTACCCAGGAGCTGTTCCCGGCCGGTCGGTTCGCCCGTACTGCCAGATGATTCGGTGTTCCCGGATGCTGACGACCACGACCCGGTCGCGGTAGTCGTCGTTGATCGCGATCAGCCCCGGCGCCAGCCGCATCGCGAGAGAAGGATGGTCGAGCTCGCCGGGGCCCGACTGCGGCGCGTACTTCCAGAGGACGCGGCCCGTCCGCGTGACGATCATCGCAGCTCCCGGGTGCGAATAGTCCGCGAGCAGGATTCTGTTCCGGCCGATCAGCTGCGGGTCGGACGGGTACGAGACCGGCGCGCGAAAAGCCCAACGGAGTCTTCCTTCCGGGCCGAAGTCATCGATCCACGACCCGGTGATCTCACTCACCAGCACTCCGCCGTCCGGCAACGGCGTCGCCCCGTTGACCGACCCCAGGTAGCGCGGCGGATCGTGACGGCAGACGCCCGTCGTCCCGATCTGCCGCACGATCGTATGCGCGCGGGAGATCCAGACGACGCGGCAGTTGTAGGCATCCGCGACGCTGACCAGACCGTCGCGCAGCAGGTAGGCGTCGTCAGGTGTGTTCAGGTACCCGGGCGCCCCGCCCTTCACGTTGACGTGACCGTAACGCCACAACACCCGCCGGCCCGGGAACGAGATGACCTGGATTGTGTCCTGATCCTCTTGGTTGGAGACGATCCGATCGTGATGCGGGCCGAAGAACGTGTCGTCATCGAACTGAAACGGCATCGCGGTCGACGAGCCCGCCGGATACCGCCAGAGGATCCGGTGAGCGCCGTCGACAAGGAGCATCCGGTTGTTGCCCCGGTCGGCGATCAGGAGGTAGCCCGGGATCGGTGCCGGGGGGTGCAGAACCGTGTGCGCCGCCAATAGGCTCACGCCGGTCCTGTCGGCGCGCACCTTGAGACCGGGCGCCGAAACGCCTGACAACAGGAAGGCGACGACGAGCCCGACAGCGGCCGTGACCGCGAGCCGCGCGACGAGACGACGTCGCCGACGACTGGACGCGGCCCGACGCCGACGTGCGACGCGGTGCTCGATCAAGCCGGCAGTATGGCGCGGCGGCCAGACAGGATCGCTCAGGCTCCAGCGCGTCCCGCGCAACCGGCGATCGGGATGGTGTGGAGTGCGAGAACCACGATCAGCGAGTCGAACCTGCACGCCCGCGATGAGTCGCAGATGAATGGGACGGCCGACGTCACCGCGAGGATAGGTTGTCGTCGATCGACGGATCTAGTCGGCGAAGCCGGCGTCGGATCGCCGCCCGGCCCCCGCGCACACCACGCGGTCACCCACAGAGAGGACGGGCGCAGTTCGACAAAATGGAGGTCGGTCCGACACCGCGCGGCGCCCCCGTCCGGACTTCGTCGCCGCTGTGTGCGCGCTCAGGCATCCGTCGAACCCGCTGCGTGCCACGAGCGGATCGCGGTCCGGCACCGGCGAGCCCGCGGTCGCTCAAGCGGCACAAATCGCATGATCAGCTTGGCTCAACCATGACGAACCCCGATGGCTCAAATCAGCCCAACGCCATACGCTCGAGGCGAGACTAGGGCGTACTGGCTGGGAGCGGGTTTACGCCGTCAGCCGCTGAGCGAGTCGTGCAGTTCGTACCAGGCTTCACGGCTCGGCGGCTCGAGGTCGGCATCGGGATTCTCGGCGGCCGCGGCGACCATCGGCTCGATGATCGGACCGAGTCGTTCAGTGATGAACTTCTCGCCGTGCTCGCGCGTCTCCCAGACGTCGAAGATGCGGAAGACACCGGCGTCGAGGTCGAAACCGGCCGTGTGAATCAGGAGCCCTTCGGGGGCGCCTTGAAGGTTGAGCGCGGCGTTGACGGCGTCGTAATTGGTGGTGCTCGTGTCGCCATCCTTGATCTCAAACTCCTGAACGTATGCGACCGCCACTTTTCGACTCCCTCCCTGGTCGGATCGCTTGCGATCTTATTCGAGTTGGCCACGTGCCATCGAGGACCACGACTCAGAGGTAGCTCCCCCACGACGGTGAGTACTGGCGGGTTTGAGCGGGTCAGCGTGCGCACGGTGTACCGCAAATTCGTCGTTTCCCCATAGGTCGAGCAGCGCTCCTGACGTTGGCCGCCTGGGCAATCAGGTCGGAGCGAACTGGTCGAACGAGCCGGCGAGGAATGGTGCGAGGTAGCGGCCTGCGATCTTGGCGGGCGGCCACCAGAGAGGCTCGGTCGAGACGGCGCTGGTGTCTCCATGGCCTCCGGTCGGCTCGCTGCGAAGGTAGAGCGGTGCGCCGCCGGTGAGGAGCAGTGCGCGCAGGACGGGGGTGAATGGCTCGGGTTTGACGGGGGCGCCGGCACGTGCGGCGATCAGCTCTGCGAGCGCGTCGGCCTGCTGTGCGGCGATCCCACCCTGCTTGATCGGGAATTGTGTGATGTCGCCGGCGGCGTAGACCTGGGAGAGGCCGTGGACGCGACCGCTCGAGTCCGTGGCGATGAAGCCGTCGTTGTCCTGTGGGATGCCGAGGATCTGCGGGGCTTCGAGGTGAGGGAGCGCAACGACACGCTCGGTGCGCAGGGTCGGCCCGGGGACGAGCTCGAGCCGGTCACTGTCGTAACGGCTCGCGTAGCAACCCGTGTGGAGGCTGATGCCGCGGTCGGCGAGCACGGCGCCGACGGCCTCGCTCACGCGCACCCCGAAGACGGCCAGGGGCGCCGGCTCGGGGGTGACGATCACGACGTCGACGTCGACGTCGCACTGTTTCAGGCGGGTCGCCGTCAGCAGCGCTAGCTCGTAGATCGGTAACGGCCAGACGGCGGTTCCCGAAACGACAAACGCAACCGTGCGGACGAGGCCCTGCTCGAGCTCGCCCAGCAAGGCTCCGAACGCCTCCCGGTCAGCAGGCCCGCGGAACGTGAGCGCCCCTTTGAGCGTGCGGCGCGGCAGGGTGCCGCACGCGATCACGAGCTCGTCGTAGTGGATCGTCGCTCCGAGACCGGTGCGGGCCGTCTTCGTATCGGCGTCCACCGACGCCAGCCGGTCGAGCGTCAAGCCGGCTGCGGTGGCGTTGGCGACGGCCGCCAGCTCCAGGTTGTGGGCGCCTCCCGGCTCGAACGGCTCGACTACGGCCAACGGCCGATACCAGAACCGGGGCTCTGGCGCGAGCAGCTCCAGGTCGACCAACTCGCCGGCGAGCGCGCGGAGCGCGAGCAAGGCCTCCAGACCGGCCACGCCACCGCCGGCCACGAGAACACGGAGGCCGCCGAAGCTCTTCGCATGCCTGGTCTCTGCCATCACATCTCAGACTTCCCTCGGAACGTTTCCCGTCAGCGTCAACATGAAGCGCATCACCTTGTGGCCGCGATCGGCAGTGGGGGCGAACATGCACGGACAGCCGCCGTCGATCACTCTGACGCCGTGTTCGCGGCCGTATCGAGCGGCGCTCTCCGAGACACTGCCGGCACCGGGACCGCGGTGCATCCAGACGTACTTGATCCCGACCTCGGCACACTCGCGCATCGTCTCGTCTGCGATCTCGGTGCTTGTGCCGACGACAACCGCATCGACACCACCAGGGATGGAATGGAGATCGTGGTAGGCGAGATCGCCTTCCACCTCGTCCGCGTTCGGGTTGACGGCGAAAACCTGGTAGCCGTGCTCGCGTAGCCGCTTGTAGACCACGTTGCTGCCATGGCCTTTCGCTTCGCGTGAGACGCCCGTCACCGCCACGCGCCTCTGGCTCAAAAATTCAGCCGCGGCATCCTTGATTGTCGTCATCGATGCGCCTCCTTGCTTGAACCTCGATCGTCGCGCCCGTCACGGCGACTTGGTGACGCGGTGCTCATTCGGTGTTCTTCTCGCGGCGGGCGAAGCCGTGCTTCGCGACCGCCCACGAGCCGATGCACGCGAATAGCGCCACTGCAATCCCCGACGGAAGAGTCGTACTGCTTCCCCCCGGAGCGCTGTTGGAGACCAAATCCGGACCCCAGACTGCCGTGACCGCCACAGCGACCCACATCGCGGTGATCGCCAGCGACGCCCACATCTCGGCTACAAGGAGTTGCGCTGACCAGTGCTGTCTCTCCGGGACCACTCCAGTCGGCGGGTGTGAAATCGTCGACATCTCGCACCTCCTTTGTCTGACCGACGCCACGCTCGCACCCGGCCTGCTCCGAGGCATCCGCAAAGTCCCCGATTGCACTGCGTCCAAGTACGCAGCCGGCGGCCCTCGTCGGCATCCGAGCCGGCACTCCTTATGGTTTCCCCGCGACGGAGCGCGCTACGATCAGCTGCCGATCACGTCACGTCGCACGAGCGACGCTTGACCAGGCTCGATGGCGAGGTCGAGCACATCGAGCGCAACCGTCGATCCGTAGCGCTTGGTGAGACCGTCGGTGCGGATCGCGGTCATCAGCGCGAACGAGAGGTGCTCAGACCGTCCAGGTCCAGCCGCTGATCGCGGGATCGTCCTCGCCGTGCTGACGGGTGTAGAGGCGTGCGTGCAGACGCTCGTCGACCATCTCCTGCCGCAGCCGCCCCGCCGAGTCGGCAAGGCCAGGCACGCGGTCGATCACGTCGAGCACGAGGTGAAAGCGATCGAGATCGTTGAGCATCACCATGTCGAAGGGCGTGGTGGTCGTTCCCTCTTCCTTGTAGCCGCGCACGTGGAGGTTCGCGTGATTCGTGCGCCGGTACGTCAGTCGGTGGATCAACCACGGATAACCGTGGTACGCGAAGATCACCGGCTTCGACGTGGTGAAGAGGGCGTCGAACTCCGCGTCCGACAGTCCGTGCGGGTGCTCGCTCGCCGGCTGCAGGCGCATCAGGTCGACGACGTTGACGACGCGCACCTTGAGGTTCGGAAGCCGCTCGCGAAGCACGGCGGTCGCAGCAAGCGTCTCCAGCGTCGGCACGTCGCCGCAGCAGCCGAGCACCACGTCCGGCTCCTCGTCGCCCTCGTTCGATGCCCAGTCCCAGATGCCGAGACCGCGCGAGCAGTGCGCGATCGCGTCGTCGATCGCCAGATAGTCGAGCGCGGGTTGCTTGCCCGCGACGATCACGTTGACGTAGTGCTTGCTGCGAAGGCAGTGGTCGGCGACCGAGAGCAGGCAGTTCGCGTCGGGGGGCAGGTACACGCGGATGATCTCGGCCTTCTTGTTGACGACATGATCGATGAAGCCCGGGTCCTGATGCGAGAAGCCGTTGTGGTCTTGCCGCCAGACATGCGAGCTCAGGAGGTAGTTGAGCGACGCGACGGGGCGCCGCCACGGGATCCGCTTCGTCGTCTTCAGCCACTTCGCGTGCTGGTTGAACATCGAGTCGATGATGTGGATGAAAGCCTCGTAGCAGTTGAAGAGCCCGTGACGACCCGTGAGGAGGTACCCCTCGAGCCAGCCCTGGCACTGGTGCTCGGAGAGCACCTCCATCACGCGGCCGTCCGGCGTCAGCGGATCGTCGGTCGGCAGCGTCTCGGCGTCCCACGCTCGCGAGGTCGCTTCGAACACCTCACCGAGGCGGTTCGACTCGGTCTCGTCGGGCCCGAAGATCCGGAAGTTGTCGCGATTGCCGCGAATGACGTCGCGCAGGAACCCTCCGAGCACGCGCGTCGCCTCGCTGGTCGTCGTTCCGGGTTGCGCGACGCCGACGGCGTAGTCGCGAAAGTCGGGCAGGACGAGGTCGCGCAGCAGGATGCCGCCGTTCGCGTGCGGGTTCGCGCTCATACGCCGCTCGCCACTTGGTGGCAGAGCAGCGAGCTCCTCGATCAGCGCGCCGCGATCGTCGAAGAGCTCCTCCGGCCGATAGCTCTGCAACCACTGCTCGAGCTGCGCCACGTGCTCGGGGTTGTCGCGAACCGCCGGGATCGGGACCTGATGCGAGCGCCAGGTGCCTTCGACCGGCAGGCCGTCGACGTACTTCGGGCCGGTCCAGCCCTTCGGAGTGCGCAGCACGATCATCGGCCAGTCGGGACGGCCCGCCGCGCCGCCGCTCCTGGCAGCCCGCTGGAAGCCGTCGATGTCGTCGAGCGCCTCGTCGAGGGCGGCGGCCAGCGCGGCGTGAACCTGCTCGGGAACGTCGCCGCTCACGAACAGGGGACGCCAGCCGTACCCCTCGAGCAGCGAGCGGAGCTCGTCCTCCGGGATCCGCGCAAGCACGGTGGGGTTGGCGATCTTGTAGCCGTTCAGGTGGAGGACCGGCAGCACCGCGCCGTCGCCGCGGGCGCTCAGGAACTTCGTCCCGTGCCAGCCCGTCGCGAGCGCGCCCGTCTCGGCCTCGCCGTCACCGACGACGCAGCACACGAGGAGATCGGGATTGTCGAATGCAGCGCCGAAGGCGTGGGAGAGCGCGTACCCGAGCTCGCCGCCCTCGTGAATCGATCCGGGCGTCTCGGGGGCGACGTGACTCGGGATCCCGCCGGGAAACGAGAACTGCCGGAACAGCTCCTTCAAGCCGGCCAGGTCGCGGCCGATGTGCGGGTACACCTCGCTGTAGGTCCCCTCGAGGTACGCGTTGGCGACCAGCCCAGGCCCGCCGTGCCCCGGGCCGGCGATGTAGATCGCGCTCAGGTCGCGGGCCCGGATCGCCCGGTTCAGGTGCGCGTAGACGAGGTTCAGCCCCGGCGTCGTGCCGAAGTGCCCGAGCAGGCGCGGCTTGACGTGCTCGCTGCCGAGCGGCTCGCGCAGCAGCGGATTGTCGAGGAGGTAGATCTGGCCGACGGAGAGGTAGTTCGCGGCACGCCAGTAGGCGTCGACCAGCGCGAGCTCGTCCGGCTTCACTTCGCTCGTCGTTCGAAGATCACGAGAACGCTCAGGCGCTCGTACCCGACGAAGCGGTGATCGGCACCCGCCGGGACGAAGACCGCGTGGCCCTCGCGCAGCTCGACGGACTTGCCCTCGACCTCGAGCGTCCCCATCCCCTCGAGCACGACGTAGATCTCGTCGTCCGCGTGCGGCTGCTGGCGATCGGGCTCGGGCGCCACGAGCACGTAGACGCCGACCTCGAGGCCGGGCGAGGCGTGGACGATCTCGTAGCCGCCGCTGCCCGCGGCAAGCCGATCCTTGACCGCCTCGATGTCGAACGGATGCGCCGCGGCGAGCGCGGCGCCCATCGACGTGTCGGGTGTGTCCCCTCCGTCCACGGCGCGACCGAGTCTACTGTCGCGCACCGTCACCAGCCCTTGGTCGAGTGACTCGGCGGCGGGACCCTCACGCGAATCCGCGCGTCGACGGCGAAGCAGCCGTCGGGCCGCGCGAGCACCGGGTTCAGATCGAGCTCGGCGATCTCGGGAAAGTCGTCTGCGAGCCGCGAGAGGCGAACGAGCAGATCCGTGAGGAGGCCGGCGTCCGCTGCGGGGGCGCCACGGAAGCCGCGAACGAGCCGGCCGGCCTTCCCTTCGTAGACGAGCTCCTCCGCCTCGGCACGCGTCACCGGCGCGAGCCGCAACCCGGCGTCGCCGATCAGCTCCGCCAGGACGCCGCCCGGACCGAAGGCGACGAGTGGTCCGAACACGGGATCCTGGACGATGCCCGCAAGCAGCTCGGTCCCCGTTCGGACGAACGGCTGGACGAGAACCGGAAGGCCGATCGCCTCGACGGCCGCCCTGACGCTCTGCTCGTCGCCAAGGTCGAGCGCGACGCCGCCTCGTTCCGTCTTGTGCGCGCCCGGCTCGGCCGTCTTCACCACGACCGGGAAACCGGAGCTCGACTGCCGCTGCGACGGCGGCCTCGACCGTCTCGGCTTCGCGCTCGGCGACGAGCGGGATCTCGTAGGCCTCGAGCAGCGAGCGTGTGCCGGCCGCATCGAGCCAGGCGTCGTCGTTACCGGCCAGCGCTTCGTCGATCACGCTTCTCGCACGCGCAGTGCCGACGGCGACCGGCTCGATCGCCGCTACGGGCGGTCGGCGCAGCCACTCGGCGCGCTCGGCTGCGACCCCGAGGGCTCGCGCCGCAGACTCGGGGTAGGCGAAGGTCGCGACCGCTCCGGGCCGTGCACGGAACGCGGCCGGCGTCCCGTCGCGGCTGATCACGCAGGCGAGAACCGGCTTCTCCGGCTTCACCGACTCGACGATCCTCCGGATCGCTGCACGCGACCTCTTCTGCACCGGCGACAACCGGCGGAACGAAAAGGACGATCAGCGCGTCGATGCCTGGATCGGCGAGCAGCGGCGGGAGCGCCGCTTCATAGGTCACCTCTGTCGCGGAGCCGAGCAGGTCGACCGGGTTCGCCGTGCTCGCCTCGGCCGGCAGTGCCTCGGCCAGCGCTATTGCGTGTCGCGTCGGCGAGCCCGGGCAGAAGCAGCCCGGCAGATGCGCACGCATCCGCGCACAGGATCCCCAGGCCTCCCGCGTTTGTCACGACAGCGACCCGGCGACCGCGCGGCAGCGGTTGAGTCGAGAGCAGCGCGGCGACGTCTACGAGCTCCTCGAGCGTCCTGGCGCGGATCACGCCCGCCTGCCGGAAGAGCGCATCGGCCGCAGCGTCCGACCCGGCGAGCGCCGCCGTATGCGAGCTGGCAGCGTGCGCACCCGCAGCCGTCGCGCCGGCCTTCAGACGCGATGATCGGCTTGCGGCGAGCGACACGCCGCGCGATCCTCCCGAACTTGCGTGGATTGCCGAACGACTCGAGATAGAGCAGGATCGCGTCCGTCCCCTCGTCGTCCTCCCACCATTCGAGGAGATCGTTCGACGAGACATCGGCCTTGTTGCCGACCGACACGAAAGACGAGAAGCCGAGCTGCCGCTCTGCGGCCTGCTCGAGCAGCGCGAGCCCGAGCGCGCCGCTCTGCGACGAGAAGCCGATCCTGCCCGGCGGCAGGGCGTTCGGAGCGAACGTCGCGTTCAGGCCGACGGCGGCGGACGAGATGCCGAGGCAGTTCGGCCCGACGAGACGGGCACCATGCGCCCGGACGAGCGAGAGCAGCGCCTCCTGGCGGTCGCCCCCTTCGGCGCCGACCTCGGCGAATCCCGACGAGATCACGCACAGCGCACGAACGCCGGCCGCCAGTGCGTCTTCCGCTGCGTCGAGCACCTGCAGCGCCGGCACGCAGATCACTGCGAGCTCGACCCGGTCCGGGATGTCCTCGACCGACCGGTAGCCGCGCACCCCGGCGACAGGATTCCCGCCACGGTTGACCGGATGGACGACTCCGGCGAACCCCGCATCGAGGACGTTCCGGAAGAGTTCGCCCCCGATCGACCCACGACGAGACGACGCACCCACCACGGCCACTATCTGCGGAGCGAAGAACGGACGCAGCGAGGCGACGACGGCGTCGTGGTCGCGCTTCTCGACTTCTGTGCGGAGCGCCTCGGTCGCCTCGATCGGGAAGCGGAGCTCGACCTCGCCGCGCTCGAAGAGCTGCGTCACCTCGAACCCGGCATCCGCGAATACCGCGAGGGCCTGGCGGTTTTCGGCCATCACGTCGGCGACGAACCGGTGGATTCCGATCCGGCGCGCCCTGGTCGCGAGCTGCTCGAGCAACCGGGTCCCGATCCCCCGTCCCTGTTCCTCGTCGGCGACGGCGAAGGCCATCTCGGCCGTGTCGCCATCCTTCGAGGCGCGCGAAACTCGCGAGTGCGACGATTCGTCCTTCGAGAGTTCCGACGAGCGTGCCGACCTGAGATCCGTCTGCGAGGAACGGATCGACGAGCTCACCGTCGACACGCCGGATGCCGTGAAAGCGGAGGTAGCGGCTCCGGTCCGAAAGCCGAGCGAAGAAGTCGACAAGCGCATCCTTGTCGGCTGGGCGAGCGGGCCGCAGACGAAGTGTCCCGCCGTCCTTGAGAACGACGTCGACGACTTCGTCCGCGGCCGCCACGCTCACGACCGGGCGGCCCCGACCGCTTCGTGCTCATGCTCGACTTCCTTCCGAGCTCGCGACGCCGGAACGGCGAGAACCGGGCACGGCGCAGTATGCAGCAACCTCTGCGTCACGCTTCCGACCAGCAGGCCGGCGACCGGGGCGTGACCGCGCGTCCCGACGACGATCACGTCGGCGTCGTGGCCGCGAGCAACCTCCGCGATTGCATGCGCCGCCTTGCCGGAATGCTCGGGAATGATCTCCAGGGTCGCGGCAATGCCCTCCGCCCGGAGCCCTTCGACTTGCACGCGGATCTTCGCCTGCAGCTCATCCTCATCCGCGAGCACCGTTGCACCCGAGGCTCTTCCGCCGTAGAAGTGTTCCTCGGCGTGGACGACGAGCAGCTTCCCTTTTCCGAGGGCGACGAGAGCCCTCGCGTAGGCGAGCGACGCGTCGGCGGTCTCCGATCCGTCTGTCGCCCAGATCACGGTCTTGAACATCGCTTACCTCCCTGTGGGACCGCCCGTAGTCTCCGCAGCGACGACCCGACGGCCATCGGAGCCGACGCGGAGCCGACTGCGGCTTTTCCACGTCGTCGGCCGCTGCGCTAGGCTCGCGAGAGTGGCCGCCGGCACCGAAGAGGGGCGCCTGCGCTCGTTGCTCGACGCGGGCATCGCTCTCACGTCGGAGCTTTCGCTCGACAGCGTGCTTCAGCACGTGGCCGATGCCGCGGCAGCCCTGACGGGCGCCAGGTATTCCGCCCTCGGGGTGATCGACGCGAACGGGAACGAGCTCGAGCGGTTCGTGACACACGGGATCGATGCGGAGACCCAGGCGCTCGATCGGCGAACTCCCCCGCGGACGGGGCATCCTCGGCGTCCTGATCCGCGAGGCCAAGCCGCTGCGACTCCGGGATCTGAACGAGGATTCGCGTGCCGTCGGGTTCCCTCCTCATCACCCACCGATGCACTCCTTTCTCGGCGTGCCGATCCTGCTTCGAGGGGTTGCCTTCGGGAACCTGTACCTCACGGAGAAGGCAGGAGGGCACGGAGTTCACATCCGAGGACGAAGAACTTGTAACGCTGCTCGCATCGCAGGCAGCCGTCGCGATCGAGAACGCACGACTGTACGAGGCCGCCACGAGTTGGTCGCGTCAACTCGAGTCGCTGCACGAGGTCGTGAGATCGCTCGTCGAGGAGTCCGACCTCGATGTGATGCTCGAGCTGATCTGCAGTCGGCTGCGCGAGCTGCTCGACGCCAGGATCGTGCAGATCGCGCTACCCGAGGGCGATGACGAGCTGCGCATCGCCTCCGTGGACGCCGAAGGCGAGCTCGCAGCCGGGCTCATCGGACACCGCGAGGCGCTCGGACGAGACAAGGCGGGCAGAGTCTTCCAGCGCGGGCACAGCGCTCGGGTCGACTCGATCCTCGAGGACACCGAGGTCGATCAGGACCAGGCACGACGGTTCGGCATCCGCGTCCGGCTCTGTACGTCCCGCTGATCGCTCGCGGCCGGCCGATCGGCGTGATCACGGTCAACGACAAGCTCGGCCGCGATCCACGTTTCACCGACGCCGACCTGAGGTTGACCGAGATCTTCGCGGCTCGCGCGGCGGTCGCAGTCGATCTGTCCGAGCGTGTTGCTGCGCGACACGGTGCGCCGCGTGGTGGAGGCGCAGGAACTGGAACGCGGCCGGCTCGCGCGCGAGCTCCACGACGAGACCGGGCAGGCGCTGACCTCGATCCTGCTCGGATTGAAGTCGATTCGCTCTGCCCGGAACGAGGCCGACGCCGACAAGGCCGAGGCCGACCTGCGCGGGCTGATCGTGCAGGCGCTGCAGGACGTGCGTCGGCTCGCGGTCGAGCTCCGCCCGACCGCGCTCGACGACTTCGGCCTGGCAGCGGCCGTCGAGCGCCTGGCGAGACCTTCGAGGAGCGCACGGGCATCGCAGACGGCGCTCGAGGCGAACCTTCCGGACGAACGGCTGCCCATCGGAGACCGAGACCGTGCTCTACCGCATCGTCCAGGAGGCCTTGACGAACGTCATCAAGCACGCCGGAGCCGAACGCGTGAGCATCGTGCTGACACAACGCGACGGCGCCGTTCGGGTCGATCGTCGAGGACGACGGCCGCGGTTTCGCGGCCGACGACGTTCGGGACGACGCGCTGGGCGTCGTCGGCATGCGCGAGCGGGTGGCCCTCGTCGGCGGGACGCTCGAGGTGGAGTCCGCACCCGGCGCCGGAACGACGCTCGCCGCTTACGTCCCGCTCGTCCCGACGACGGCACGTGACGCACCGTCGACGAAGCGGGCGATCTCGTAAAGAGCGCCGGTGCCCTCGAGGCTCGCGATCCGCAGGTTGCCCGCGTCTCCGCAGTCGAGCGACAGCACCGGCAGTCCCCGAAGCCGGTCGTCGTCCCCTCGCGCGATCGCCGCCCGGGTCACCCGCTCGAACGGCACGGTCAGGAGCGTGGTCTTGCCGTGCAGCTCGAAGCGATCGGCGAGCACCTCGAGCCGTGCCCGATCCGTCGCACCCGTACCCGCTCCAGAGCACCGCGTACCTGCGCGCAGCTGGCTCCTTCCTCTTGCCGCTCGACCTCCATCGCCGCACCGTAGTGCGGCTCTCCTGATTCACCGCGTCCGCCGGCTGCCGCAGGACGCCTGCGGCTTTCCACTGATCTCGGCGTCCCCGTCCCTCGCTAACGTCCCGCGAATGGCAGACCCGATCCGCGTCCTGATCGTCGATGACCACGCCGTCGTGCGCACCGGGATCCGGCTCCTGCTCGGCCGGGAGCCCGACATCGAGCCGGTCGGCGAGGCGGGAACCGGGCGCGAGGCGATCTTCCAGGCCCGCGCGCTCGAGCCGGACGTGGTGCTGATGGATGTCGTGATGCCGGACCAGACCGGGCTCGAGGCCCTGCCGACGCTCATCCACGAGAACCCCGACGTGAAGGTGCTCCTGCTCTCGATGCAGGACGACCCGCGCTACGTTCGCGAGGCGTTCTCCGCCGGGGCGACCGGGTACGTGCTCAAGGAGGCCGCCGACACCGAGGTCGTCGCGGCCATCCGCGAGGTCGCGAAGGGCGG
This sequence comes from uncultured Thermoleophilia bacterium, assembly GCA_963774355.1. Classification (GTDB taxonomy): domain Bacteria; phylum Actinomycetota; class Thermoleophilia; order Gaiellales; family Gaiellaceae; genus PALSA-600. The sequence goes on from CAVZER010000012.1 coordinate 220,743, forward strand.
CCGCTACGTGAGCCCCGAGCTCGGCGCGCGATTGCTCGCCGCCGACGCCGAGGCCGAGAAGCGCGCCGGTGAGGACCCGCTCTCCGACCGCGAGCGTGAGGTCCTTCGGCTGCTCGCGCTCGGGCACACGAACCAGGAGATCGCGCAACAGCTCTTCATCTCGGTGCGCACGGCGGAGACGCACCGTGCGCACATCATGCAGAAGCTTCGGCTGCAGAGCCGGGCCGAGCTCGTGCGCTACGCGCTCGACCAGAAGCTGCTCGACGAGTAGCGGCTCCGGCTCACACGGAGGCCGACTCGACGGGCACGCGCGAGGCCTGCACGATCAGCACGGGTCGGCGCGTCTCGCGCAGGACGCCGAGCGAGACACTTCCGAGCAGCGCCCGCGCGACCGCTCCGTGCCCACGCGAGCCGATCACGATGAGGTCGACATCGTGCGAGTCCGCGGCCGCGACGATCTCGTCGATCGCGACGCCGGTCAGCAGCTCCCCGGTGACCGGGATGCCGCGCGCCTCGGCGCGTGCGACTGCCTCGTCGAGCGGCGCTCGATCCTCGGCCGATGGGACGTGCGGCCAGCCGGCGCTCGTGCCGAATGCGGCCCACGGCGCGACGTCGACAGCCGGGATCACGTGGACGATGAACACCGTTGCATCGTCCTCGGAGGCAAGCTCGAGCCCCAGCTCGACCGCCTCGTCCGCGCTCGCCGAACCGTCGGTGGCGATCAGGATCCTCTTCATCTCATGCCTCCTTTGTTCTCGCAGGTCGAGTGTCACAGTCCAAGTCCGATGCCTTCGAAGGTCGGGTCTCGATGCCACGAGTAGGCGACCGACGCCACTCGAGGTGAACCGGCGACGAGATCCCGCCACGCCGTCGCGGCGGCCCAGACGTCGAGCGCCCGGAGAATCGACTCGAGCGCAGCACCGCCCGTCGACTCGAAGACGAAGATGGCCTCGCTCGAGCTGACGAACACCTCGTGCGACTCGAGCGGAAGATCGTCGGGGACGAACGGCGGCCCGGCCGCGGCCAGCTCGCGCGCATCGGCCTCGGCGCCGGGCCGGAGCGGGACGACCACGACTGCACGCCTCCGTGTGCCGAGCTTCAACTCTGCGATCCGGCCTGCGAGGTCCTGCAGAAGCCCGGAGTCCAGGGCTGCGCTGTGGATCAGCACGTCGCCCGACGTGGTCTCGACGAGGAGCGTACGGTCTGCCCCCGCTTCGCTTCCCTGCTGTACGAGCCGGACGGCGCGGAGCTCGTCGTAGCCGATCGACCGCGCTACCCTCCGCCGCCGTTCGTCACGACCGTCGAATGCGACTGCCTGCGGCTCGACTCGCAGGCGGCCCGAGGCCTGCGGCGAGCCACTCTCCTGCCAGGTCACCGGATACGAAGCGGCGGACATGCCATCACGATCGCGCACGCCGGCGGATCCGTCGTGAGGGTTCACCCAGATCGCGACTGCGGAAATCCCGCGATCCCGGCTTCGTGTCAGGCTGTGGCCGATCGTGAGAGCGATGGTCTTCACCGGCGTCGGCGGGCCGCTCGCGGAGAGGGAGTTGGCCGACCCGCCGCTCGCCTCGGGACAGGTTCGTCTGGAGGTGCGGGCATGCGGCGTCTGCCGAACCGACCTGCATGTCGTCGACGGCGAACTCGCCGAGCCGAAGCTTCCGCTGGTGCTCGGCCACCAGATCGTCGGAACGGTGTCCGAGCTCGGCCCCGGCGTCGATCGCTTCGTGATCGGCGAACGGGTCGGCGTGCCCTGGCTCGGCTGGACGTGCGGTGAGTGCACCTACTGTCGCAAGGGGCGCGAGAACCTCTGCGCCCGCGCCCGCTTCACCGGCTACACAGTCGACGGCGGGTACGCGGAACGGGCTGTCGCAGACGCGCGTTATTGCTTCCCGATCCCGGACGGCTACCCGGATCTGCAGGCGGCGCCGCTGCTGTGCGCCGGGCTGATCGGGTATCGCGCGCTCGTGATGACCGGTGACGCCGAGCGCGTCGGGCTCTACGGCTTCGGCGCCGCGGCGCACATCGTCTGCCAGGTCGCCCGTTCGCAGGGCCGGCGCGTGTTCGCGTTCACCCGCCCCGGCGACCTCGAGACGCAGGCGTTCGCGGGGTCGCTCGGCGCGGAATGGGCAGGCGGGTCATCCGATCGGCCGCCGGAGCCGCTCGACGCGGCAATCATCTTTGCGCCGGTCGGAGCACTCGTGCCGGCAGCGCTCGCGGCCGTCGACCGGGGCGGCACCGTGGTCTGTGCGGGGATCCACATGAGCGAGATTCCAGCCTTCCCGTACGAGCTGCTCTGGGAGGAGCGCGCGCTGCGCTCGGTGGCCAACCTCACGCGGCGTGACGGCGAGGAATTCATGGCTCTGGCGCCGCGGGTCCCGGTCCGCACCGAAGTCAACGCCTTCGACCTCGCAGATGCGAACGCCGCACTCGATGCACTGCGCGCGGGAACGATCGAGGGCGCCGTCGTCCTCGCCGTCTAGCTCGAGCTCGGCGAGACGACCGAGGGCGCCCCATCGCGCCTCAATCCGTGCGGGCCTTCTTCGCGGCCTTCTTCTCCGCGCGCTTGCGCTTGCTCTCCTCGCGCCGCTCGGCGACCTCCTCCTTCGCGCCGGTGTACGACGTCGACACGAGCAGCTTGCCGCCCGTCCAGCCGAAGACGATCACGACGAGCACGATCGCGAAGAGGACGTTCCAGGCCGACGTGATCAGCTGCTGCGCCGTCGAGTAGGCGATGGCCGTGTTGTTGGGGACGTGGCAGCACGTCTTGAGCGCGAGCGCGTTGGTCGCCTGCGTCACGCCGACCGCGCCCGGTGTGAAGGACGCCACGTTGGCGAGCGAGCCCGACCCGACCACCCACGTGATCGACTCGAAGGTGACCGGGATCGCGAAGGCGGCGAGGAAGATTCCCACCACGCAGTACTTCGCCACGTATGAGAGGAACGACGGGAAGAACACACGCGTGAAGTAGCGCCTCGGCTGAGACAGGATCACGCCGCCCTGCTTCGCCTGAGCCCAGAGCTTCTTCACCTGCCTCCAGAACGCGCGGACGAGGATCACGATCAGGAAGCCGCCGCCCACCGCGATGAGGACGCTCGCGCCCGGATGCGCGGAGATGTTGCCGAGGTTGGCGGCGAACGAGCCCGGGACGGAGAGGAAGAGGTAGAGGTAGACGAACGTGCCTGCGACCGTGAAGAAGATCTTCTGCACGAGGTAGGCGGCGATCGACCCGGGGAGCGTCGCACTCGGGATGATCGCCACGAACATGACGAGCGTCACGAACGTGCCGATGTTCGCCGGCAGGAAGCTGTTCCCCGCGACGCCCACGGCGTATGCGGTGACGATGGGCGCGACGGTCACTTCGCCTGGATACGCGGCGGCGAGGATGCCGTAGTACGAGAGACCGGCGAACACCGTCTGCGCGCTCTGCGCGATGACCCCGGCGACGACGTACTGAACCGGGATCGCCTTGATCTGATCCCACAGGTCCTTGAACCACCCGGTGACGTCGACGCCGAGCAGGTCGAGAATGCCGATGACGACGGCGATCCCGAGCAGCCAGGCCCCGATCTCGGCGAACCGTCGGGCGCGCGACTTCCCGCCCAGCCCGCCCCCGGGAACGACCGCCGCCTGCTCGCTCATCGGGGGGACCTTAAACGGCCCGTCGTCAAGACGCGCGCCGTCAGGCCGGCTGCTCGGCGGGGATGCCCGCCGCGTCGGAGCTCTGCGTCCGCCGGGCGACCCTCCGTACCTGGCCCAGGTCGGCCGAGACGTGAATCGCCGCCGAGGTCAAGGGCGCGGCGACGATCATGCCGACGGTGCCGAAGAACGCGCCCGCCGAGATGGTGACGACGAGGATCAGCAGCGGGTTCATGCGCAGCGTGGCGCCCATCGCGATCGGTTGGACGATGTTCTGGAGCGCTCCGTTGGCGAGGATGACGATCACGAGCATGATCACGGCGGTCGTCGTTCCCTGCGTTCCCAGCGCGAGGAGCACCGCGAATGCGCCTGCGACGACCGCTCCGATGAACGGGATGTAGGCGGTGACGAAGGTCACCACCGCGATCGTGCCGGCGAGCGGAACGTCCGAGCACGACCGCCCCGACGCCGACGACGATCGCGTTGAACGATGCGACGATCGTCACGCCGAGGAAGTAGCGGCGCATCGCGGTGACGACGCCACCGGTGATGGTGTTGGCGACCGCATGCGGGACGCCGAGGTGCCGGTTCACCCACGCTCGGAAGGCCGGGCCGTCCTTGAGCAGGAAGAAGATGGCGAAGAGCGTGAACGAGATGCCGAAGGCGAGCGACGCGATTCCGCGGATTCCGGTCGCAACACCGTGGACGAACGTCGAGATGATCGACGGCACCGAGGACGAGACGTTGGCGTTCGCGCTCGACGCAGCGGACGAGTCGACGCCCAGGTCCTGCATCCAGCTCTGGATCTTGTCGGCGGCGGCGCTCATCTCCGCGGAGATCTTGCCGCTCTCGCCCACGATGCCTCCGAGCACGAGCAGGAGGATCACCACACCGAGGGCGGCGAGGCCGAGCAGGACGATGAGCGCGCCGAGCGCCCGCGGGACACGGTGCTGGTTGAGCCAGCTCACGATCGGCGACGCCACGATCGCCACGATCCCGCCCGTGACCACCGGCTCGACGATCGTCGACGTGATCCCGAGCACCCACGTCAGCCCGACGGCCAGCGCGGCGACGCCGACGAGGAACCACGACGCGAGCCCGAGGTCGCGCAGCCAGCGCGGAGCCGAGAAGACGGTCGAGAGCTCCTTCAGCTGGTCGGCGTCGAGCTGCACCACGACCTGCTCGACCGGCGGCGACGCGTCGGGAGCCGGCTCGGACCCTCGCGGGCTCCAGAACCTCAGTTTCATCGAAGAAATGCCTTGGCAGTCGTGCGTATGGTGCTAGCGAGGTTCACCGAGGAGGCCCGCATCTCCTGCACGGGCCTCGCTCGCAACACCCGCCGGCTCGGCGTCCCCGTCGCCTTGAAGCAGCCGGCGCCAGCCGGAAAGGAGCCCGTGGACGGCCGCCGCACCGATCACGGGGTCTGCGGGCACCGGCAGACCGACCGGGTGCAGGATGAAGGGGCGCGTCTGCGGGCCCCCCATCCCGCCGTGGAACGAGATCAGCTCTTCGAACGCACAGCCCTCTTCGAGCTGTGGGTCGTAGAAGCTGTTGACCATGATGTCGGCCACGTGCTCGAAGCCGTCGGTCCGCAGAAGGTGTGACGCGGCGTTCGGCGAGAATCCGACGAGCGGGTCGTCGCCGACCACGCGGTCGTCGGCGAGGTAGCGCGTCCCTCTCGCGCCGAGCACGACCGGGCCGTGCTCCGACGAGCGGACGAGCAGGAAGCCGACATGCGGATGCTCCCGAAGCGCCGGCAGGAGCTTCGGGTGCCGATCGTCGATCTCCTCGAGCGTCAGGCGCCGTTTCTCCTCCATCAGGTACACGAGCCCGAGGTTGCCGGAGCCGAGGACGACGACCTGCCGGTCCGACACGTCGTTCTTCGCCCGCTTGGTCTTGCGGCCGGTGGCCTCGCCGAGCGCGTTGCCGACCATCTTCGACTGCTCGTCGCCGTTCGCGACCTCGGTCACGCGGCCCTGCGCGAGCGAGCGCTCGACGAGATCTCCGAGCCCGAAGCCGTTTCGCTGCTTGAAGGTCGCGCCCTGGGTTTGCCCGTGATCGGAGAGCACGACGAGCTCGTAGGGCCGCGCGGCGTAGCGAAGCCCGCGCTCGATGCGACCGAACTGCTCATCGAGCTTCCGGAGCGCCTCCAGCGTGTCGGCGCGCTCGAGGCCCGAGTGATGCGCCACCTCGTCGTAGCTCGAGAACGTCGCGTAGACGGCGGGGCGCCCTTTCATCATGTCCGTGATCACGCCGTGCACGATCAGATCGCGGACGAAGACGCACATCGTCGCGCGCAGGAACGGATACACGCCGCCCCGGTGACCGCGTGGGTTGACGTCGCGGCGGATCGCGCGAAGTGCTGCCAGCCACTCGAGGATCACCTCCCAACCGAAGAGCACGAGCACGCGCGTGACGTTGAAGCCGTTGGCGAGAAATGTCCGGTAGCCGGGGTTCGCGCCCTTCTCCTCGTCGATGCGGCTGACGGTGAGGATCACATGGTCTGCCTCGCCGGAGAGCAGGTTCCCGCGACTGGCCCCGCCGTTCGTCAGCAGCCCGACTCCGCTCGCGTGGCGCCGCTCGATCTCGGCGCAGTCGTTCGGCGCCGAGCAGGCGATCATCGTGCCGGTCTCCTTCTCGACCCAGCGGAAGGCCGGGATGTTCTCGTTCGAGCCGAGCAGGATGCCCGCCTGGCTGGCTCCCGTCTGCGACGAGAGGTCGGTCTCCCACTCAGCGAGGCGATGCGAGCCCCGCTCGACCCATTTCGCCATCACGGGCGCGTTGCCGTCACGCATCGCCCGGCGCAGGATCGGGAGGCCGAGGCCGTCGATCTCGAGGAACACGATCCCGGGGACGTCGGTTCGGATCTGATCCTTCGACCGGCGCGCAATGCGTTGCACGACCCGGAACATGTAGGTGTCGTCGTCGTTCGTCCCGAAGAGGACGTCGATCACCACGGTCACGGCCGAGGCGATCAATGCGGTGACCAGCGCCCATCCGAACGAGTCGACCTGGATCGCGCTCGGCGCGATGTCGGACGTGATCTTGAGCATGAGCGCGTCCAGCACGAGAACGAGCAGAAAGCCCGTGATCAACGCGAACGGAAGCCGCAATGCGGCGACGAGCGGCGGGAGCAGCGCATTCAGGATCGCGATCAGGAGAGCGGCGACGATTGCGCCGGCGAGCCCGTTGACGTGGGTGTGCGGGACGATCGACGCGGCGACGAACAACCCAACCGCCGAGACGAACCACGTGAGCACGAGGCGGAATGGCCGGATCGGCGGGCGCTCCGGCGCCCACGCCGGCCGCTCGCCGTACTGCGGAATCGCGGTTTCGCCCACCGGCGGCAACGTTAGAACAGGCGAACCGCTCGTGTCGCGTCTCAGGCGAGGTCGAGGGTCTCGCCGAGCGCCAGGACCCGCACGTCGACCGCCGGTGCGAGCTCGGCGGCGAGGCGCCGGAACTCGTCGGCCGGCGCGCGGGCGGTCGCCGGGTTCCGGTCGCCGTTTCGTGAGCAGCGAGTATGTCCCCCAATGGATCGGCACCGCGATGCGCGGCTCGAGCAGGCGCAGTGCCTCGGCGGCCCGGCGCGCGTCGAGGTGGCCGGGTGGAAGGCGCGGTCCCCAGCCCGCGACCGGGAGCAGCGCCAGGTCGAGCGGGGCAAGCTCGGCCATGGCCGGGAACAGGTCGGTGTCGCCGGCGAAGTAGATGCGCCTCGACCCGGTCACGCGGTAGCCGAGCGCGGGGGCGTCGATCCCGAGGGGGCCGCGACCGGCGTCGTGCTGCGCGTACGTCGCCGTCACTGCGACGCCACCGATGTCGACCGTCTCCCCGACGTCGACCTCCACGACGTCCGCAAACCGGCGCCGCCGGAGGATGCGGCCCGCACCGCGCGGCACGACGACTTGCAGGCCGCGCCCGAGCTGCGTGAGCGACGGGACGTCGAGGTGATCCCAGTGCGCATGCGAGATCAACACGGCATCGAGATCGCCCAGGGATCCTGCCGACACGGCCGCGTCGCGTCGCAGAGTGGAGCACGCGACGGCGGAGCACGGGGTCGGTGAGGAGGCGGACGCCGTCGAGCTCGACGAGAACGGTCGCGTGCCCGATGTAGGTGACGCGCGCCACGTGCGCAGGAACCCTAGAGGCTAGACTCGGTCCCATGGCCTCTCTCGATGCGATGGACGCCGACGTCGAGCATGCGCTCGAGAACATCAACGTCCCGAGCTACGTGATCGACGACACCGGCATCATCCGCTGGACGAACCCATCGGCACAGCGAATCGTCGGCGACGTCGTCGGGCGGCAGTTCACCTCGGTCGTCGCCCCGGAGGAGGTGCTGCGCGCGCGCGAGACGTTCGCACGCAAGGTGACCGGCAATGCACGGTCGACGGATCACCACGACGTCATCCTCATCGACGAGGACGGTGACCGCGTGCAGGTCGACATCTGCTCGGTGCCGCTTTACCGCGGCGGGCGCGTCGTGGGCGTGTTCGGGCAGGTGCGTAACGAGGGAGAGCCCGAGACGCAGCCACACCCTCACCTCACGCCGCGGCAGGCCGAGATCCTGCGGCTGCTCGAGCACGGCCGGTCGACGCGGCAGATCGCCGAGGAGCTCCATCTCAGCCTCGAGACCGTCCGCAACCACGTCCGCCATCTGCTGCGCGCGCTCGGCGCCCATTCGCGTCTCGAGGCTGTGGCGATGGCGAGACAGGCCCACGCGCTGACCGCGTGAGGCGGCCGCGGGCGTAACCGCGAGGCGCCGATGAGATTCGCCGACGCGCGCACGAAGGGCGAGGAGCTGCGCGCGGTCGGGCTGCAGGCAGCGGAGACGGCGCGCACGCGCTTTCCGGGTGGCCCGGCGATCTTCGAGTCGCTCGAGCGCGAACACGCCGCGGGCTCGTCGCTGCTCGCCGGCGGGCTCGCGTACCGCCTCTTCCTCTGGCTCGTTCCGTTCGGGCTCGTCCTCGCCGCGATCGGCAGCTTCTGGACCGAGTCGGACAGCCGCAGCGTCGTCAGTACGGCGCGGAAGTTCGGAATCAGCGGCGCCGCTGCCCGAAGCGCGCGAGCCGCCTTCACCGACGGAGCCCACAGCCGCTGGTACCTGCTCGCGATCGGAATCGTCTTCCTGGAATGGTTCGGGATCGGCGCCGTTCGAGCGCTGCGCGTGACCCATCAGATCGCCTGGGCCGACCGAGGCGGGAAGCTTCGCAATCCAGTAGGGGCGAGCGTCCTCTTCACGACGACAGTGGTGGTCGTCTCGCTCCTCGGCGCCGGGTCGCAGTGGATTCGGCACAACAGCGACAGCTGGCTGGGCCTGCTCTCGCTGCTCGGCATGTTCGCCGTCTATGCCGTCGTTGCGGTGTGGGCGATGTCGCTGCTCCCTCACCGTACGGCCCCCCGCGTGGCGCTGCTTCCCGGAGCAGTGCTCGCCGGGGTCGGGATGATCCTCGTGCAGGCCTTCGTCTCCGTCTACCTGGCGCCCAGGCTGGAACGCCAGCCACAGGTCTACGGAGCGCTCGGCGGCGCCACGGTCGTTCTGCTCTGGCTCTACATCGTCGCGCGGCTGGTCGTCTCCGCAGCGTTCCTGAACGCCACGCTCTGGGACCGGCGGCAACGCGCGACCGACGGCGTCGACTGACGGGCACCCGCCTACTTCGACCTGTCTACTACGAATCGGCGCGAAGAAGGTGGTCGCCGAGCCCGAGGCCCGACCGAATGCCGCGCACTGAGCGGTGACGGCGGCGTCTCCCGCGAAGCGGCGGCAGAACTCGACCGCCTCGCTGCCGCAGTAGTGGTACGTCCCGCCGCCGAGCACGCCCGCATGCGCCACCTCGATGCAGGCCGCGCCCTCGCGAGACGACGGCGTGGTTTCGTGGCGGCCGGCCAGGATGATCGCCGGCGTGGCGACGACCGCCGCACAGGCGAGCGCGGCGAAGAAGCGACGGTCACGCCGACCGACTTGCCTCTTCAACCGCGCCGCCTCTGCTGGCACCGACGAGTCCCTCCTTTCGCCTAGTCGAACTCGAGCGCGACGCCACGCGGAAGGACGACCACCGGACAGCGTGCGAGCTCGATCAGATACTCGGCCGCAGCGCTGATCGTCACCCGTCCGGTCACGGCTCCGGGCTTCGACCCGACGACGATCAGATCCACGTTTGCCGTCGCGCGTGGTGCGACCTCCGCGCCGAGACGCGACGCGAGCGTCTCGGCCGTCTCGAGCACGCACGGGTCGCCGTCCTCGCCGATCGCGCCGACCGCGCGGACCGCGCGGTCGGACACGTCGTGGAAGCCGGCCGTCGCGAGCCCGACTGCGATCGGCCCGCCGTCGAGCAGTCGGCGGGCCGAGGCCTGCGGGTCGATGTGTCCACGAGCGGTGCGATACTCGGAGCCGAACACGATCATGTCGGCGTCGAGTCGAAGCGCGAGGTCGCGAAGACCCGTAGCCGTCGAGCCACTGAGCACGACGTGCGCCGGAAGATCTGGCTGACCGATCTCCGCGGCGCCCGCCGCAAGCAACGCGTGAGCCTCGCTCTCGGCGAGCTGCTCGCGCGTGCTCTCGCTCTCCTGCGCGTGTCGCACGTAGGCGAGCTCGAGCGATGCGCCGGCTCCGGCAAGGAGACGACCGAAGGACAGCGCATCGCGATCCGAGCCCGTTCCGTCGTACGAGACGATGAGCTTCGTGCTCACGCCGGCGTTTCAGCTGCGGCCGCGGTTGCCCCGGCCGGGATCCCCGACGGGAATCCGAGCGAGGGGATGTCGGACGGGTAGACCTCGTGGCCGTGCACCGCGATGTCGCCCATCTCCATGTCCGCTTCGCTCATGCGGAGGGGCACGACGAGCCCGACGAGCTTGAGCAGGATGAACGTCCCCACGCCGGAGAACACGATCACCCAGAGCGCGGTTAACCCTTGCCACTTGAGCAGATGGAGGCTCCCGGTGACCGAGAAGCCGGGAACGACCTGCATCGCCGAGTCGGCCAGGATCCCCGTCAGGAGCCCACCGATGAGGCCGGCGAAGCCGTGGGTGTAGACGACGCCCAGCGTGTCGTCGACGCCCCGGAAGGGACGCAGCAGCGCCAGGTAGTTGTACGCGATGTACACGATCGACGAGGCGACCACGCCGATCAGCATCGCGCCCCAGCCGTTCACGAAGCCGGCGGCGGGAGTGATCGCGACGAGACCCACGATCATGCCGTTGACGCTTCCGAGCAGTGACGGCTTGCGGCCGGTCGCGTAGTCCCACCCGACCCAGACGAGGAACGCAACAGCGGTCGCGAGGTTCGTGTTCAGGACCGCGGCGGCTGCGTCTGCGCCCGCGTTGTACGGGTCGCCGCCGTTGAAGCCGTTCCAGCCGAGCCACAGCAGGCCGGCGCCGACCGCGACCATCGCGAGGTTGTTCGGCGCGTCGATCTCGCGATCGCGCGCGAGGCGTGGGCCGATCACCCAGGCCGCGACGAACCCCGAGACGCCGGCGGAGAGATGGATCACGTAGCCGCCGCTGAAGTCGACCGCGCCGTGCTGCGCGAACCAGCCGCCGCCCCAGATCAGGAAGGCGTTGACCGTGTACACGAACGTCGTCCAGAGCACGACGAACGGGATCCACGCCTTGAAGTTCACACGCCCGAGCACGGAGCCGAGCATGAGGATCGGCGTGATCGCCGCGAAGACGAACTGGAAGTAGACGAGCGACGATTGCGGAAAGTCGAGGACACCCGACGCGCCCAGGTTGGGGATCTTCGCCTGACCCTGCTCTGCGTGCGCACTGAGCACGCTTCCCGGCTTGCCCAGGAAGTTGCTGAAGAAGCCGCCCTTCGAACCGATGTGGAACGGCGTTCCGAAGCCCATCTTGAAGCCGTAGAGCACCCACACCACGAGCACGAGCGCGAAGGCGATGAACGCCAGCATCATGCTGTTCACCGACCAGCGCTTCTGCATGACACCGCCGTACAGCACGACCAGGCCGGGCACGCTCATCAAGCCGACCAGCGTCGCCGCCGTCAGCTGCCAGGCGTTGTCGCCCGGGTTCAACCACTGGGGATACAGCATCGACCTCTCTCCTTGTTTTCGCCCAACAAAAAAAGCCCCAGGACTCGTCGGAGTCCTGAGGCGTCATTGCCTCCGCGCGCGACGTCATCGCCACGAACGTGCGCGTAACCATACAGACGGGGGCGGCTGCGTCAAGACCAAGACTTCATTCTTTGAAGCGCGCCGATGCGTTCGCTATGCTCCGTTCGCGTCCGCAACGTTGCGGTCGTGTGGGCAAAGGCGCCTTCAGTTGCCGCTCCGGCACCTGGAGGCTTTTTGTTTGGTCCAAGGAGGGGCACATGCTCGACGCTCACGACCACGACGACGACGCCATGCCGACCCGCGTCCTCATCGCCGAGGACGAGACGATCATCCGGCTCGATCTGCGTCAGATGCTCGAGGAGCACGGCTTCGTCGTCTGCGGCGAAGCACGAGACGGGAACGAGGCGATCGCACTCGCGCGTGAGCTGGAACCGGACCTCGCCCTCCTGGACGTGAGGATGCCGGAGGTCGACGGTATCGAGTGCGCACGCCGCATCCTCGCCGAGCGGCCCATGCCGATCGTGATGGTGACGGCGCATTCCGATCGCGCGCTGGTCGAGCGCGCGCTGGCGGCCGGTGCCTTCTCCTATCTCTCCAAGCCGTTCCGCGCGTCCGACCTGATCCCGGCGATCCGCGCGGCGCTGGTCCGGCACGGCGAGCTGCTCGAGGCTCGACGTGCGCTCGGGCGGTCGATCGAGGTCAAGGACGCACCCATCGAGCTCGCCGTCAGCTCACCCGCAGGCCACGTCTGGCCCCTGCGCCTCGAGCGTCGTGCCGACGGCGCGCTCGAGGTGCGCGTCGTGGAGGAGTGACCGGAGCAAGGCCTCGCTACACGGATGCAGCTGCGCGCTCGAGCTCGCCGATCTCGATCTTCTTCATCTGCAGCATCGCCCGCATGACCCGCTGCGACGTCTCTGCGTCGGGGCTGCCGAGCAGCTCGGGCAGCGCGGTCGGCACGATCTGCCACGACACGCCGAAGCGGTCCTTCAGCCAACCGCACGGGCCCTCTTCGCCACCCTCCGAGAGCTTGCTCCAGTACGCGTCGACCTCCTCCTGGTCACGACAGCTCACCTGGAACGAGATCGCCTCGCTGAACGTGAACTCGGGCCCGCCGTTCAGCGCCGTGAACGGGCGGCCGTCGAGCTCGAACTCTACGGTCATGACGCTGCCGGCCTCCCGTGGGCCTGCGTCTCCGTAGCGGCTGACGTTCACGATTTTCGAGTTCGGGAAGACCGACGTATAGAAGCGCGCGGCTTCCTCACCGTCGGTGTCGAACCACAGGCACGGAGTGATCCCGCTCATGGAGCTCCTCCTTCTCGTCAGGGCCGCGCGGCAGCGTCGGCCGGGATCTGAGGCAGGCGCGGTGCCTCGTCTCGCTCCGCGGGCGGCTCGATCGTGATGTTGGGCAGTGCCTTGTCGAGCCAGCGCGGAATCCACCACGTCCGCTCGCGGAGGAGCGTCAACAGCGCCGGCACCAGCGTCAGCCGCATCAGGAACGCGTCGGTGAGGATCGCGACGCCGAGCAGCAGGCCGAACTCTTTCGATACACGGTCCGGGGCGAGCAAGAACGAGAAGAACACGGACGACATGATCAGCGCTGCGGCCGCAATCACCCGCCCCACGCCCGCCACTCCGTCCTTCACCGCCTCGACGGTGGGGCTTCCCTTCACGTGTTCCTCGCGGATCCGGCTCATCAGGAACACCTCATAGTCCATCGACAGGCCGAAGAGAATCGCGAAGGCAATCGGCGGCACGAAGCTCTCGATCGGGCCGGTGCGATCGAGCCCGATGAATCCCATCCCGTGGCCGCGCTGCACGACGAGCGTCAGGACACCGAACCCGACGAGTGCCGACAGCAACGTCGTCAACGCGGCCTTGACAGCGACCACGGCCGACCGGAAGGCCATCGCGAGTACCAGGAACGTGATGCCGATGATGTAGAGCAGGAACCACGGCGCGCGGGAGAAGATGCGGTTGCCGATGTCGGTGAACGCTGCATTCGATCCCGACACGTACGCGTGTGCCGTCGAACCGGCGAGCGTCCGTGGGATGACCGTGTGGCGCAACGTCGAGACGAGGTCGTCGGTCCTCGAATCCTGCGGCTTGTACCTGCCGTAGGTGTTCACGATCGCGACCGATGCTTTCTCGGGCGTCTTCGCGTTGTAGATCGGCGCGTTGACCTGCGTGATACCGGGCACCTTCCGCAGCGCCGTCTCGAGTTGCTTCGCCGCAGTGTGATCCGACCGCATGTCGACCACGATCGGAATCGGCTCGGTGAACCCCGGCCCGAACCCCGTCGTGAGCAGGTCGTAGGCCTTGCGCGACGTCTGGGCCTTCGGGGCTGTGCCTGCGTCGGCAAGCCCGAGGCGGACGGCGAGCACGGGCGAGGCCAGCAGCAGCAGGACGACGATCACGACGGGAAGAACGACCTTCGCATTGCGCGAGACGAAGCGACCCCACGCTGCGATCGGAGTACGCGCCTGCCCCTCGCGTGACTCGTCGACCGGACGCATCCCGAGCCGCCCGCTGTCGATGCGCCGCCCGAGCAGAGACAGGACGGCAGGCAGCAGCGAGTTGGCGAGGAGCACGGCGGTGAGAACGCCGAGCGCGCTGCCGATGCCGAGCTTGGTGATGAAGTCGAGCCCGATCAGCGCGAGCCCTGTGATCGAGATCGCCACCGTGACTCCCGCGAAGATCACGGCGCGGCCCGCGGTCGCACCGGCGGCCGCGGCGGCGTCCGGCGGCGAAAGCCCGTCGTGCAGGAACTGTCTGAACCGCGTGACGATGAAGAGCGTGTAGTCGATGCCGACGCCGAGGCCGATCATCGGCACGAGGATCTCGGTGATCGTGTTGAAGTGCGTGAGCCGGGCGGCCAGGAAGAGCAACAGGAACGCGCCGACCACGGCAACGATCGCGAAGAGAAGTGGAATCACCGTCGGCACGAGCGCCCGGAACAGCACCATCAGGATCACGAACGCAGCGAGGAGCCCGATGAGGTCGCTGATTCCCTGGGTCGGCGGCGCGTTCTCGGCATCACCCGTGAACTCGACCTGGATCCCAGCGGGCTGGCCGATCGCGCGTAACTGGTTCTCGATCGCGACGATGCCGGAGCGGGGCAACTCGAAGCCCGTCCGGTCGTACTGCACGTCGAAGTAGGCGATCTGGCCGCTGTCGGAGAGCTGTTTCGCGCCCTTTGCCCCGATCGGGCTCGTGATCGCTGCCACGTCCTTCGGATCCACCGCGAGCGTGCGCTGCGAGCCTTTTGACGCGACAAGCATCTTCTCGATCGCGTTGCTGCGCTCCGCGGTGTCGAGCCGCTCGCCGTGCGGCGCTGCGAGCACGACCCGCAGGGCAGCTCCTTTCTGGCCACCGAACTTCGCGTTGATCAGGTCGGTCGCCTTCTGCGTGTCCGAGCCCGGGATCTTGAAGTCGTTGATCAGCTTCCCGTGGAACGCGGCGTTGAGCCCGATCAGCACGACGAACACCGAGATCCAGCTCACGATCACGCGTCCGGGATGGCGCGCGCAGGCGCCGGCGAGGGCTGCGAGCCCACCGCTGTGCGCGATCCGCTCCTCTCGCTCGAGGACGTGCTCGTCCACGGGGTCGACCGTTCCCTGTTCGCTCATCTCTGACACCCTAGACGTCCCGAGCCGGCCGAAGTCATCGGTCACCACATCGCAACGAGTGAGGGCCGCTTCGGCGGCCCTCACGATGTCTCGTATGAATCGTCTCTTACGTGGTCGGTACCGGCTTGACAGCGCTCGGCTGGTCCTTCTTGAACCAGGTGAGCGCGGTTTCGGGGTTCCGCAGCGCACCGCCGATCGCGAGGATCGCGAAGCCGATCCCGGTGAGGAGCAGCGCGAACCCGACCACGATCCCGAACAGCGCGAGCTGGCTCGCCATGTAGGAGCTGTTCAGAGCGGTCGTCAGTGCCGTGTAGGTGACCCAGATGTTCCGGGATCCATTCGACACCGGCTGCTTGGTCACGGAGTCGATCTGCGCGTACTTCGCGTTGTCGGTGCCGCCACCGGGCATCAGCTGCGACTTCGGCGCGTTTGGCGCCGCCGTGTAGATGCCCATCTGCGAGTAGACGTAGCCGCCCGTCGCGTCGAGCGTGTGGATCCGCATGTACTGCGCGAAGCAGCGTGCCGACGCGCCGTCGGTGACCGGCTTGTTGGCGACGGTGCAGGTCGGGATCGGAATGTTGCTCACGTTCAGCTTCGCCTTCGTCGCTTCGGCTGTGATCGCCGCTGGGGTCATGTCGGGCGTGCCGACGATCTGCTCCTGCTTGAGGCTGTTGTTGACGGTCGAGCGGCCGTTGAAGCCCATCACGATGGCGACGACGCCGAACACGATCAGGACGGCTGCGGCGACGAGTCCACCGATTTCGAAGAACTTGCGCATCTCCTTCTCCTTCCGTGAGGGCCGAGGCTCGTCTCCGCGCGATCGACCTGTTGTTCGTTTTCAGCACTGTGGACGCGCGCGAACGCGTGGCCATCGTGGGCGACACGGAACCCGCTTCGGGTTTCCCGCACCGGCCTCAGCGAAGCAGGCCACGTTCGAGCGCCCAGCGAACGAGCTCGGTGCGGCGGGCGAGCCCGAGTTTGCGCATCAAGCGCGCGCGTTCGGCCTCGGCCGTCCGGACCGAGACCTGTAGCGCGCCCGCGACATCGCGGTTCGTGTGACCGTAGGCGATCAGGACTGCGGTCGCCCGCTCGCGCTCCGTGAGCAGGTCCTCGGACATGTCCCCACGCTGCCCGACCGAATCACGGCGAGCATCGGTCGACCCACTGAAAGAGGGTGCGGCGATGTACGCAGCTCGAAAGGCCGTAGAGTCGGCCGGCGATGTTCGGCGCAGTTCTCGTCGTCAACGCCGGCTCGACCAGCCTGAAGCTGAGCGTCGTTCGAGAGCGCGACGAGTCGGCGACGGTCGCGTCGCTCGACGCAGCTCCCCCGGTCGACGCGGTCGGCCACCGCATCGTGCACGGCGGAGAGCGGCTCGTCGCGCCGACCCGAATCGACGACGCCGTGGTTGCCGAGCTTGAGCGGCTCGTCGCACTCGCCCCGTTGCACAATGCACCCGCCGTCGACGCGATCCGATCGGCGCTGCAAAAGCTTCCCGGCGTCCCTCACATCGCCGTCTTCGACACTGCGTTCCACCACACGTTGCCTGAGGTTGCGCGGACGTACCTGCTGCCCGCTCGGTTCCGTGAGCGCGGCATCCGCCGGTTCGGGTTTCACGGTCTGTCCGTGCAGTGGGCCGTCGAGCGCGTGCCGGCGCCACGGCTCGTCGTATGCCATCTCGGCGGCGGCTCGTCGGTGACAGCCGTTCTCGACGGCCGGTCCGTCGACACGACGATGGGCTTCACGCCGCTCGAGGGCGTGCCGATGGCGACGCGGGCCGGCTCCGTCGACCCGGGCGCTTTGCTCTACCTGCTCCGGACCGGCGTAACGCCTTCGGACCTCGAGCACGCACTCGAGCACGAGGCCGGGCTCACGGGCCTCGCGGGCACCGGAGACGTCGCGCAGCTCGAGAACGACGGTTCCGTGCCTGCAACGCTCGCGCTCGACATCTATGCCTATCGCGTCGCCCAGGCCGTCGCCGCGATGGCGAGCGCGCTCACCGGCCTCGACGCGCTGGCCTTCACGGGCGGCGTCGGCGAGCACTCCGCGCGTATCCGTGCCGCGGTCTGCGGCCGACTCGCGTTCCTCGGAGTCGAGCTCGACAACCCCGCGAACGAGACCGTCGCCGGAGAGGCGACGGTCTCTACGACCGGACTCCGCCGTGCGCGTCTGCGTCGTGCCCGCGCGAGAGGACGTCGTCATCGCACGGGCCGTCAGGGCGACAGTCAGCTGACGCCTGGGATAGCGGCCGACGAACGGGTCCCTTTGAGCGCCGGAAGACCATCTAGCCTCCCCGCGGTGACCTTCGGCGTGCTCGCGCTGGTCGTCGCCGCCGGGCTCGGAGGGCCGCTGCTCTCTGCCGGCCGGGCCAGTTTCGTCCCGGTCGTCGTCGGCGAGCTCGCGGCCGGCGTCGTGATCGGCGAGACGGGGTTCCGCTGGCTCGACCCCGCAACTCCCGGGCTCGCGTTCTTCGCCGACGTCGGCTTCGCGATGCTCATGTTCGGCGCAGGGATGCACGTGCCGGTTCGCCAGCCGGGGATCTCACGGGGCGTGCGTCGCGGCCTGCTGGCCGCGATCGTCGTGGCGGCGCTCGCGGTGCCCGCCGGGATCGCCGTCGCGGCCGTCACGCCCGACGGGCACAGCGCCGTCTACGCGCTCCTACTCGCAAGCGGATCGGCCGCCATCCTCTTGCCCGCACTCGAAGAGCAGGGCCTGATGACCGATCCGCGGGCCCTCGTGGTGATGGCGCAGGTCGGGATCGCCGACGTCGCCGCGATCGTGGCACTGCCGCTCGTCATCCAGCCGAGCAAGGCGCTGCACGCGGCGTTCGGCGGGCTGGTCGTGATCGCAGGAGTGATCGGAGCGTTCCTGATCGCACGGGCGATCCGCCACGCACGGCTCGTGCACCGGCTGCGTCACGAGTCACACGCGCGCGCCTGGGCGCTCGACCTCCGCATCTCGCTGCTGATCCTCTTCACGCTGGCGTGGATCGCGGTGCGGGCCGGCACGAGCATCCTGATCGCCGGCTTTGCCGTCGGGCTGCTCGTCGCAGCCACGGGCGGGCCCAAGCGCCTCTCGACGCAGGTCACGGGGATCGCGGCAGGCTTCTTCGTCCCACTGTTCTTCGTCGTCCTCGGCGCCAAGATCGACCTGCGGGCAGTGGTCGAGCATCCGTCGCTGCTCGAGCTCAGCGCGCTCCTGCTCGCCGCGAACGTCCTCGTGCATGTGCTCGGAGCGCTGGGAACGCGTCAATCGACGGGCGCCGGCCTCGCCGCCACCGCGCAGCTCGGGTTACCCGCCGCCGTCGTCACGCTCGGCCTCGAGCATCACACGCTCACGTCATCGCAGGCGGCCGCGATCCTGATCGCCGCTCTCGGCACGATCGCGATCTGCCCGGTCGGCATCGCCCGGATTCGCACGAGCAGAGCGAAGCGTGCGGCGGGTGAGAGCGCGGCCGACCAGACCGACGGCGAGCACGACGAGACCGGCGACCACCGCCCGCACCGGTAACGCGGCGACGAGCACCAGGCAGGCGACCAGCCCGACGACGTTCAGCGGACGCGGCCAGCGGCGATGCCGCGCGTCCTGCGTGTATGCCGCTGCATTCGCCACCGCGTAGTAGACGAGCACGCCGAACGACGAAAAGCCGATCGCACCGCGCAGATCGGTCGTCAGCACGAGGACGGTGACCACCGCCGCGACCGCGAGCTCCGCGTGATCGGGAATGTGATTGCGCTCGTGAACCGAGTCGAGCCACCGCGGCAGGTCGCGGTTCCTGGCCATCGCGAGAGCGGTGCGGCCGATGCCAGCGATCAGCGCCAGCAGCGCGCCGAGGCTCGCGATCGCGGCGCCCGCTCGGACGACGGGGAGCGCCCAGGACGCACCGACCGCATCCACCGCGGTCGCGAGCGGCGCGGTGCTCGCCGCGAGCGCATCGGGCCCTGCGGCGGCGAGCGCCGCCACGCCCACGAGCAGGTAGAGGGCGACGACGATCGCCAGTGCGAGCGGGATCGCGCGCGGGATCGTCCGCTCCGGCTCGCGAACCTCTTCGCCGAGTGTCGCGATCCGCGCATAGCCCGCGAACGCGAAGAACAGCAGGCCGGAAGCCTGGAGGAGCCCGTAGAGGCCGTGCCCGCCGAGCGACGACAGGCTGCCGATCCGGCCCGAGTCGGCCTCGCCGCTCGCCAGGATCGCGCCGACCACGACGAGCAGCGCGACGATCGAGCCTGCGACGAGCACGCGTGCGAGCCCCGCGGTCCTCGAGATCCCGTGGTAGTTCGCCGTCGTCAGCGCGACCACCGCGGCCGCGGCCGCGAGTCGTTGCACCCACGCCGGCCCGGGCACCGCGTACGCGGCGAACGTGAGCGCCATCGCCGCGCACGACGCGGTCTTGCCGACCACGAAGCCGAAGCCGGCCGTGAAGCCCCACCATTCCGAGAGCCGCTCGCGGCCGTAGACGTACGTTCCACCCGACGTCGGGTACTGCGCAGCCAGCTGCGCCGACGCGACGGCGTTGCAGAACGCCACTCCGGCGGCGATCGCGAGGCCGATCAGCAGCCCGGCGCCGGCCGCCTTCGCCGCCGGCCCGAACGCCGAGAACACACCGGCGCCGATCATCGAGCCGAGCCCGATGATCACGGCATCCGTCGTGCCGAGCCGGCGCGCGAGAACCGCTCCGGTCACGTGTTCAGCGCGTGATCGTGGAGTTGTCGAACATTCGCGTCCCGCCGGGGCTCGCGATCACCGAGTTGTGTGCGACGGTGGCCTGCGCGTAGTACTGCGCCTCGATCGCCACCCCCGCCCGCGCCGGATCGCCTTCCGGGTCGACACGCGTGCCGGCGACGACGTTGTGCTTGATCTCGCACATCGAATGATCGAGGCAGAGGATGCCGACGCCCTGCGCGCTCTCGACGTCGTTGCCGCTCGCCATGTCCATCGACATCTCGCCGAGGACGATCCCGCGCAGCGTCGTGTCGAGCACGTGGTTGTCCATGACGCCGACCGCGGCCGAGTGCGTGACGATTCCCTCGCGCACCCCCGCGATCGTGCAGCCGGAGACCATGCTCATCGGACGTCCCATCGAGTACGAGATGTCGACGCCCTGCACCCACGGCCCCGCCGGATCGGAGACCATGCAGCCGTCGATCATCACGCCCGAGTTGCGCACGTGGATCCCGTCCGACGTGACGCGCAGGACGCGCACGTGATCGAGCATCACGTGCGTCGCGCTCTCGACGTCGATCCCGTTCACGCCGCCGATGGTCGTCACATGGCGCAGGGTCACGTGGCTCGAGCGGATGATGATCCCGCCCCGGACGGTGCCCCCGACCAGCGTCTCTGCGCGATTCACCACGATCGGCCCCCGGACGACGCCGTGCAGATGCACCGTCGGGGCTCTCGTCGCGTAGGCGGCACCGACACCGATGAAGACGAGCACCGGCACCGCGAGCGCGACCAGCGCGCCCGAGCGCCCGAGCTCGCCGCCGGTCTCGGCGTAGGTGAGCTGGAGACGCGGCAGCGCGCCGAGCACGAACAGCTGGGCCGACAGCCAGGCGAGCCCGAAGAGCGCGAGCGCGGCCGCGTGCGGCGCACGAATCGGGATCGCGTCCATCAGCCCGTAGAGGAGCGCGAGCTCGAGCAGGCCGAGCGGCACCGCCAGCACCGCGGGCTGATACGGGATCAGCCGGTCGTAGACGAGCGCGTCGAGCGTGACGCCGACCACGAGCATGAGCGCGACGAGGTAGACAGCCCACCAGCGATGGATCGCGAACGCGACCAACAGCGCCGGCAGCGTGGCGACGAGCCGCGACTCGACGCGTCCTTTCAGCGTGAACGACACACGCGCTCCAGGAAACGGCGGGCCGCGTACTTCGCTCCCGCGATCGTGTCGGCCGCCGGGAACGCCCACTGACCGGCGATCCCGCCGATCGAGAGCGTGCGCCGCTCGTCGGTGAGCGCCGGGACGGTCGAGTCGCCTTCGAGGACGAGCCATCCGTCGTGCACCTCGAGCTCGTGCCGCTCGACGAGGCCTGCGAGGAGCTCGTCGTGTTGGAAGCCGCGGCGGAACCCCGTTGCCGCGATCACCTGCTCGGCGCCGTTCAGCTCGGCGGCGACGCGGTAGCGTCCCTCCGCGGCCGCCGCGGCGATCACGGCGTCGAACTCCGGATCCGGAGGGAAGGACGGCGTCGACAGCCGGCGCAGCGTGGCGGCACGCTCCTCGCGGGGAGCGCCATGGTACGCGGCGAGCCCGCGCCTCGTGAACAGCGGACGCGGGACGTTGAGCGGCTGCCGCACCGGCTCGCGGCGGCGGACCGAGACGACCTCCGAGCCCGCAGCGAGGGCGTTTCGCCACTCGGTCGCGGCGGCCATCCCGGCTCCGACGATCGCGACGTACGTCGAGTACTCGTGCGGCTCGTAGGCGTGCACGACCCGCGGATCCCCGGCGAGCGCCCCCGGCACCGCCAGTCCCGGATGGCCGGTGGCAAGGAACACGTGCGCGAAAGGCCCTTCGCCGTCGAGCTCGAAGCCGCCGTCGACGGCCTCGACCCTCGTGATCCGTCGTTGACGGAAACTGGCATCGAAACCGCTCCGTTCGCGCACCTCGGCGGCGTGCACCAGAAAATCGTCGACGCGCGGGTGGTAGCCGCGGGACACGGTCTGAAGCAGCGGGCGCACCGACCGCCGGCGCCAGGCGGCGCGAAGCGCGAGCCCCGGAAAGTCGGCCGGCGCAAGATGGCCGTCGGATTCCGAGCGCATGTGCTGCTGCCGGATCGCGGCTGCCTGCTGCCGCCACTGCTCGGTCGGATCGGCATGTGTCCCGAAGACGACGATCTCCTCCGGAGCGATGCCACCGCGCCGAAGCGTCGCGAACGCGGCGAGCGCCGCCAGACCGCTGCCGACGATCGCGGCCCGCTCAGCCGTGGTGGACGGGGCCGGCCCCGCCCGGCTCATTTGACCGAGCCGGCGAGCAGGCCCTGGACGAAGTACCGCTGGAATGCGAAGAACACTGCCAGCGGAACGACCAGCGAGATGAACGACGCCGGGGCGATCAGATCGATGTTGGCCCCGAACTGGCGGAGGTTGCTGAAGATCGCAACCGTGATCGGCTGCACCGTCTGGCCGAAGGTGAGCGCGACGATCAGGTCGTTCCACGTCCAGAGGAACTGGAAGATCGCCAGCGACGCGATCGCCGGGAGGCCGAGCGGCAGCACGAGGCGCACGAAGATTCGCAGCTCGGACGCACCGTCGATGCGCGCCGACTCGAAGATGTCGCGCGGGATCGCGATGAAGAAGTTGCGCAACAGGAAGATCGCGAACGGCAGCCCGAACGCGGTGTGGAAGAGGATGATCCCGAGCACCGTGTCGTACAGGCTGAGATGGTTGTAGAGCGTGAACATCGGGATCAGCGCCATCTGCAGCGGGACGACGAGGAGGGCGATCACGCCGACGAAGATCCAGTCGCGCCCCGGGAACTCGAGCCACGCGAACGCGTAGCCGGCGAGTGCGCCGATCACGACCACCAGCACGGTGTTGCCGACGGCGATCTCGACCGTCGTCCAGAGAGCGTGCGTGATCGAGTGGTTGCGCAGGACCTCGTGGTAGTTGTGCCAGGTCGCGAGGCTCGGCTTCGAGAAGATCTGCCACCAGCCCTTCACCGTGAACGCCTGGGCCGGCAGGATCGAGGTCAGGAAGAGCCCGAGCGTCGGGATCAGCCAGAGCAGCCCGAGCACCACCAGCCCGATCTGGACCGGCACCTTCGCCGTGAAGCGCACGAGCTTCGCCGCGAAGCTGTCGCGCTCGGACAGCTTCGCCGGCTGCGAAATGGCGACGTCGGCTGCCATTAGCGGCCTAAACCTCTCTCCGGAAACGCTTGATGTTCAGGAGCAGGACCGGGAGGACGAGGACGAACAGGACGACTGCGATCGCGGAGCCGGTGCCGAAGTCGTTGACGCCACCGAACGACGTGCGCCACATCGCGAGCGCGATCACGCTCGCCGCGTTCTGCGACGACCCGGGCGCCAGCGTGATCACGAGGTCGAAGATCTTGAGGACGTTGATGATCATCGTGATGAACACGACCGAGAGCACGGGCGCGAGCAGCGGCACGGTGACCCGCCGGAAGACCTGCCATTCGCTGGCACCGTCGGTGCGCGCCGCCTCGAGGACGTCTCGAGGCATTGCCGACAACCCGGCTGCGATCACGACCATCGCGAACCCGGCCCAGATCCAGATGTAGGCGATCATCAGCGCAGGCGTGATCAGCTTCGTGCCGAGCCAGGCGAAGCCGGCCCACGGTTTCGCGAACGTGCCTGCCGAGATCCCCGTGTGGTACGTCCCCGGCGGAACGCCCTTGAACACGATGCTCCCGTCGGTGGCCGACGGCGCCGTCTGGATCACGTGCCCGTCGCTGTTGATCAGCTGCACGGTCACGCCCGGCAATCCGAGCTCTCCCTTCTCGACCACGCCCGGCTTCCCGCCGCCGGGCTTGAAGTCGCGCCACACCGTGCCGACGATCTCACCCGGCTTCGCGGCCGGCGTCACCGCCTGCTTCGCGTCGGTGGGAACGTCCTGCGGGGCGATGCCGGTCAGGCCGAGGAGCGCCACCCCGCCCGGGTGAAGCGGGGTCGTCAACCTCATGCCGGTCGTCGCGGAGCCCACCAGAGTCGGCGTCGACGGCAACGCGTTCGAGAGCACACCGGGAGGATTGAACGCATCGACGGCCACCCGCCCGAGCGCATTCACCGCGCCCAGGTTCGGATCCTGGATGTACATGATCCGCCAGGTGACCCCGGTCGCGAACGCGGAGATCGCCATCGGCAGGAAGACGACGGTCTTGAACGCGACCGACCAGCTGACGCGTTCGGTCAACACGGCGAAGATCAAGCCGACCGCGGTCACGAACGCCGGCACGACCGCGACCCAGATCAGGTTGTTCTTGATCGAGTTCAGCAGGACGTTGCTGAGGTTGAACGGGACGAACAGCGACTTGTAGTTGTCGATCCCGACGAAGTTGTTGAACCCCGACAGCCCGTAGAAGCTGCGGATGATCGTGTAGACGGTCGGGTAGACCATCCAGACCCCGAGCAGCACCAATGCAGGCAGCAGGAACAGCGTGCCCGTGAGGTAACGGCGCGCTCCCGGCCCTGCCTCCTCCGGTGGAGCCGCCCGAACGGGCGGCTCCACCGTGATGCTGCCTGAAGTCAAAGCGGTCCTACTCCTACTTGCCCTTCTTGTACGCCGCCGTGGCGGCCGACTCGAGCTGCTTCTGGATGCCACTGACGTTGGACGGGTTGCGGAGGAAGTTCTGGAACAGCCCCCACTCGCCCTGGCCGACGGTGGCACCGAACGAGCCCGGCTGCTCGTCGGACATGTCGAAGACGATGCTCGTCGCCGACGACACGGCCGCGGCGTTCGACCGGGAGATCTTGTCCGGATAGACGCTGGCCGGAACGTTGTGGTTCCCGGTTGCGAAACCACCGGCCTTCGCCCACGCCTCGGCAGCCTGCGGCGTCGCCAGGAACGTCTCGAACGCCTGGATCGCAGGGTTGGTGCGGAACGTGACGATCGAGTCGCCCGCGACCTCGACCGCCGGCCCGGAGCCCTTGATCGACGGGAACGGGAACACGTTGTAGTCGGTCCCGGCCTTCGCCTTCACGGTCGCCGATCCGGGGACGAAGTCACCTTCCATCACCATCGCCGCCTTCGGCGGCTCCTGGAAGACGTTGTTGACGGAGGTCGGGAAGTCCGTCTGCACGGCACCCGACGTCCCGCCGGCCATGTTCGCCGACTGGAGCACCTGCGCCATGGTCTTGAGCGCCGCGGCGACCGTCGGGTCGGTCCACTTCGTCTTGTGGGCGGACAACGACTCGTACTTCGCGAGCCCGGCCTGACGCAGGTAGATGTTCTCGAACAGGTCGGTGAGCGTCCAGCCGTCCGAGCCGCCGATCGAGAACGGCGGCGTGCCCGACGCCTTCACCGTCGATGCATCCTTCATGAACTGCGGCCACGTCTTCGCCGGGCCGACTCCGGCCGTCTTGAAGGCGTGGACGTTGTACCAGACGAGTGACTTGTTGCTCGCCTTGAAGACAACCGCGTACAACTTGCCGTTGTAGGTACCGAGCTTCAGCCACGCCGGCGCGAAGTTCTTGGACAACGTTGCCTTCGCGTACGGGATCGGCTTGACCGAGCCCTTGTTGACGAATTGCTGGATCAGGCCCGGTTGGGCGACGTCCGCCATATCCGGTGGGCGGCCGCCGGCGATAGCGGTCGCGAGCACCGTCGGCAGGTTGTCGCCGACCGGCTTGTACTGCACCTTCACGTTCGGGTACGTCTTGTTGAAGACCTTGATCACGTTGGCGAAATTGGTCGCCTCGGCGCCGGTCCAGATCCCATCGAACGTGACGCTTCCGGACACCGCCTGCGGCGATGCCGGTCGAGCGCTCTGCTTGCCGAACGCCGTGCTCGTGCCGACCAGAACAGCCAGAGCGGCAATCGCAGCGACTCCGAACGTGGTGAGCGCGAATCGATGTGCCTTCACGCTTGAGCTCCTTTCCCGGGGGGTTCTTCATAGATTCCAAGGCCTGTTTCAGGATCGAAGAAGTGGAGCGCGCGCGTATCGACGGCCGCGCGGATCTCATCGCCCTTGCGCACGCGCGAGCGCGCACCGAACCGGCCGACGATCACGGCCTCGTGCTCGGCGACACCCAGCACGGTCTCGTCGTCGCCGGATCCGGCGTCGTCCGCCAGTTCGCGCGTCTCGTCCGTCTTCGCATGACTCCCGATGATCGCGAAGTGCGCCATGATCTCCGAGCCCAGCGCCTCGCGCAGCTCGAGCCGGCCGCTCAAGATGTGATCGGCCGGGGTGTCCGGCGCAAGCGCCGAGTCCTCCAGATCCTCTGGACGGATCCCGATGATCACTTCCTTCCCGGCGAAGCGCTGCAGATCGGGACGCTGCGACATCGTCTCATCGCCGAGCGCGATCCGCTGGTCGCCGATCACGGCCTCGAACGATCCGTTCTTCACGATCGTCGCGTCGAGCATGTTCATCGCAGGACTGCCGATGAACCCGCCGACGAACAGGTTGACGGGACGGTCGTACAGCGTCTGCGGATCGTCGACCTGCTGCAGCTCGCCCTTGCGCATCACGGCGACACGGCTGCCCATGGTCATCGCCTCGATCTGGTCGTGGGTCACGTAGATCGTCGTGACCCCGAGATCGCTCTGGAGCTTCGCGATCTCGGCGCGCGTCTGCACACGCAGCTTGGCATCGAGGTTCGACAGCGGCTCGTCCATCAGGAAGGCCTGCGGCTCGCGCACGATCGCCCGTCCCATGGCGACGCGCTGGCGCTGACCGCCCGAGAGCGCCCGCGGCTTGCGCTTGAGCAGCTCTTCGAGACCGAGCACCTCGGCCGCCCGCTGCACCCGCTTGTTGATCTCGTCCTTCGACATTCCCTTGCGGAGTCGGAGGCCGAACGCGATGTTCTCGTACACGCTCAGGTGCGGATAGAGCGCGTAGCTCTGGAACACCATGGCGATGTCGCGATCGCGCGACGGGACGTGGTTGACAATCCGCTCGCCGATCCGCAGCACGCCCTCCGAGATGTCCTCGAGGCCGGCGACCATCCGCAGGGCGGTCGTCTTGCCGCACCCCGACGGCCCGACGAGCACCATGAACTCGCCGTCCCTGACGTCGAGCGTGATCTCGTTCACGGCGCGCGTGCCGTCCGGATAGATCTTGCTCACGCGATCGAACGTCACCTGGGCCACGGCCAACCCCTAACAGTCGAAAGAGCGAACGTCTCGAGCCGCGATCTTACGCTACTGCGTGAGGTCAAGCACAAGCTCGTTCCCCGACGGATCGACGACCGACGGCCTTTCGTCCAGATCGCGGACCTCGACACCTGCGTGCTCGATCCGCCCCAGCAACCGATCCCGCTCCCCCGTGTCGGGGAGCACGATCGTGGCGTGGCGAAGCGCAGCCGACCCCGCCGGCGGCGGAGCGCCGCCCGCGCTCTCCCAGGTGTTCGCGCCGAGGTGGTGGTGATAGCCGCCGGCCGAGAGGAACGCCGCCTGCCCGCCGAGTTGCGCCATCAGGCCGAAGCCGATGACGTCGCGGTAGAACGCGACCGTGTCAGGGATCGACGCCACCTTCAGATGTACGTGACCCATTCTCGTCCCGGCGGCGAGGCCGTCGAAGGGCTCCGTCGCAGGATCCTCGAGCACGCTGAAGAGATCTGCGACGTCGAGCGGCAGCGTCGTGAGCCGCGCGGCGACCTGGCCCTCCCACAAGTCGCGCGGACGGTCGCAGTAGATCTCGATCCCGTGCTGGTCGGGGTCGCTCAGGTAGAGCGCCTCGCTCACGAAGTGATCCGAGAGCCCGACGAGCGGCACTCGATCGCGACCTGCGTGCGCGAGCCACCGCGCCAGATCGGCCCGCTCGGGAACGAGGAGCGCGAAGTGGTAGAGGCCGGTCCGGCCGAACGCAGGACGGGCCTCCGGCTCCTCGACGACCACGACGAGCTCGCGCCCGCCGGCTCCGAGCGACGCACGGCCGGCGGTCCGGTCGAGCAGTTCGAGCCCGATCGCCGAACCGTAGTACTCGAGCGACCGCTCGAGATCCGAGACGGTCAGATGAACTGCACCGACGGTCGTCGACGGCGAGAGCTCGGTGGCGACGGCACCGGCCGCCGCCTCGAGCTCCTCAGGATCCAGCGGCGCACCCAACGCCCACGATCGTCGCAGAAACCGCGGCTCGCTCTCGTGGGCGCCGGGCGCGGCGCGGGATCAGTAGCGCGTCGTCGTCGTGGGCGGCGTCGTGGTCGTGCCGCCGGCGTCCGACGTCGTCGTCGCCGTCGTCGTCGTCGCGGGCTGCTGCCCAGCCGTCTTCACGACCGTGCCGGCGGGCGAGATCGTGAACCACACGTGGCTCTCGCCCTGGCCCTCCGCCTCACCCTTCTTCGCGTCGTCGCCGTAGCGATACAGGGCGAACCCGTTGTAGGTGACCTGCATCGTCCCGTCGGGGCGCTTGATCGTCCCGAGCTTCGACTGCTTGATGCCGGTCCCTGCGGTCGGCTTCGAGCCCGTCTTGATCGTCAGCGGCGGCCAAGCCTTTGCACACGTGCCGGTGCAGGCGATCTTGCCGCGCTTCTCCACGGTCAGGTGGTACAGCGTCCGGCCGGTCGAGCTCACGACCACCGTCCCGTACTTGGTCGCGCCGGTGTTCACCGTGCCCGGGTGTTGCGCGGTCGCCGCGACGGCGACACCGGCGCCGATCGCGGCGAGCAATGCCAGCGGCACCACCCGCCTCAGGATGCGTGTCCCCATGTCGTACTCCTTCGGTTCGTTGGTCCGTGTGCGTGGTGTACGACGACGTACCGCGATCGGTTTGGCGTCAAGAGGCTCTCGACAGAATGAGCAGTGTGCCGCCCACCCTGGGCGGCACACTGCTGCGAGAACTTCTTACGCCGCTGCGAGCTCGAGCTCGTTGAGCCTGGCACGCAGCCGTTCGATCTCGACGGCGTGCGCCTCGATCTCCGCGGACGATGCGCCGCGGAGATCGAGGAGTGCACGAACATGGACGAGACCCGTCAGCTGGAGACGAAGCTCATTCCGCTTCCGTTCAAAACCGCTCATGCTGCCTCCAACTCGAGCGCCGCGGTGTCGAACGCAGCCTCGGGCGCCACGGGCTTCGACTCGAGCATCACGGCGGAGAGCACTGCACCAACCGCGGCGAGACCCGCGAGCACGTAGAACGCGATACCGAATCCGTGCGTCAGCGCAGATGCGCCGAACGCGGTCGAACCGGAGTGATCGCTCACGTAGTGAGCCGTGAAGGTGGTCGCAATCGTGGTCGCAAGCGCAACGCCGACTGCGCCACCGATCTGCTGAGTGGTGTTGATCAGCCCGGACGCGATGCCGGCATCGGCCTGTTGGACGCCCGTCAGTGCACCGATCGACATCGGCACGAACGCGAGCGCCAGGCCAACGCCGCTGATGATGAACGCCGGGAACAGGTCGGGCCAGTAGTGGCCGTCAACCGGCAGTCGTGCGAACAGCACGAGCGCGACGGCCGAGAGCGCGAGCCCGGCCGGCAGCACCCACCGGACGCCGAGCCGGGTGACGAGCGCCTGCGACGCGGCGGAGAACGCGATGATCGTCAGTGTCAACCCGATGTACGCGACGCCGGTCCTGATCGCGGAGTAGTGAAGGACCTCCTGCATGTACAGGGTCAGCAGGAAGAACTGCGAGAAGATCGCGCCGCCCATCAGCAGGCCGCTCACGTTGGACGCCGTCAGTGTCCGCAGCCGGAAGATCCGGAGCGGCAGGAGCGGCGCCTTGGAGCGGAGCTCGACGATGAAGAACGCGCCGATGAGCGCCGCCGACGCAGCCAGGAGGCCAATCGTCTCCGTCGTTCCCCAGCCGTGCTGTGTCGCACGCGTCATCGCATACACGAGCAGCATCAGCCCGCTGGTGATCGTTGCAGCGCCCGCGAGGTCGAAGTTGCGGTGGTCGAGCTCGGCACGGCTCTCACGGAGCAGGAACGGGCTGACGGCGAACACGAGCACTCCGACCGGAACGTTGATGAAGAAGATCCACGACCAGCCGAGCGCACTCGTCAACGCGCCGCCGAGCAGCACGCCGGCAGCGCCACCGCTTCCCGACGCTGCGCCCCAGACACCGAGCGCGAGGTTGCGTTCACGGCCTTCGCGGAAGGTGGTGGTGAGGATCGAGAGCGCAGCCGGTGAGAGCAGCGCCGCTCCGATCCCCTGCAGCGACCGGAACGCGATCAACGATCCCTCCGACCATGCGAGCCCGTCGAGCAGCGAGCTCACGGTGAAGATCACCAGGCCGGCCATGAACAGCCGCCGGCGCCCGAGCAGGTCGGCGAGCCGTCCCCCCAAGAGCAGGATGCCGCCGAAGAAGATCGCGTAGGCGGTGATCACCCACTGCAGGCCTTCCTGGGAAAAGTTGAGGTCGGTCCGGATCGACGGCAGCGCGACGTTGACGATCGCGACGTCGAGGACGACCATGAACTGGGCGGCGACGATCACCGCGAGCACGAGCCACTTCCTGCGTGCGGCCTGGTCGGCGGCCGCCGGCTCTGCGAGAATCTGAGTAGTCATTCGTTCCATCCCCCGATCGTTTGCTGATTCAACGATAGCAACAGCCAACGCTGGAGCGCTACACTTATTCCCGGTGTCATCGATCGCCCCCGAACCGAAGGTCCAGCTGCCGCCCCGCGTGCCGAGCGAGTTGCTCGCGAGCGGAGGCTTCCTGTTCGCCAAGCTCGGCCTGATGCTGAAGACGAAGGCGCTCGGGGCGTTCGAGGAGGTGGGCTTCGAGGCCCACCAGTACAGCCTCCTGGCCCTGCTCGGAGAGGGCGACCGCGAGACCCAGGCGACGATCGCGGACGTCCTCGGCGTCGACCGCAGCCAGCTCGTCGGCATCCTCGACGACCTCGAGGCAAAGGGCCTCGTCGAGCGCCGGCGCGATCCGCAGGACCGCCGCCGTCACGTGGTCAGCCTCACGGCCGACGGCCGACGCCAGCTCGTCAAGCTGCGCGACGTCATCCGACGGGTCGAGAACGAGTTCTTCGCTCCGCTCGACCCGGCGAGCCGCGAGGCGCTCTACGACGCGCTGCTCTCGCTCGCGATCTACCACGACCCGCGCTGCAGCCCGGAGTAAGGGCTGAAGCGGCGCGGCGTGTCGCGTCTTCTACGCACCACGTTGATCGTCGCGGTCGCGCTCGCGGCCGCCGACTCCGCGATCGTCGTGCTCGCCGTTCCGCAGCTGCTTGCGCATTTCGGCCGGTCGATTCCGAGCACCGCCTGGGTCGTCACCGCCTACAACCTCGCCGCGGCGATCGCCGGTGCCGTCGTCGTCGTGACCGCCGGCCGCCTTCGCACACGCAGGCTGCTCGTGACGGGTCTCGTCGTGTTCGCGGCCGCGACGATCGGCTGCGCCGTCGCGACCTCGCTGTCGATGCTCGTCACCTTGCGCGCCGTGCAGGGCGTCGGCGGCGCGCTCGTGCTCGCCGGAGCGTTCGTCGAGCTCGGTCCGGCGGTGTGGGCCGCCGCGGCGGCGATCGGCGCGGCGGCCGGCCCGGCGCTCGGCGGGACGCTCACCCAGGTCTTCGACTGGCGGGCGATCTTCGTGGCGCAGGCGCCGGTCGCGCTTGCAGCGATCGTCGCGGCCGTCAAGGCCGACGACGTCCCCCTGCGCACACGCGGTATCGGTCGAGCCGACGCGACGGCCGCGGTCGCGCTGATCTCGGGCGCGCTCGTCGGCGCGCTCTTCCTCGCGGTCGTCCTGCTCGTGGAGGGGCACGGCTTCTCGCCGCTCGCGGCGGCGGGCATGGTCTCGATCCTGCCCGTCGCGGCGCTCGTCGTGCGGCGGCGGTTCCCGTCCACATCGGTCGCCGCGGGCGTGGTCATGCTCGCCGGCGGGCTCGCCCTGTTCTCGGTCGCGCCGGGCTCGATCGCGGTCAACGTCGCCGCGCTCGTCGCATGCGGCGCCGGGCTCGGCGCCTGCCTGCCGCCGACGAGCGAAGACGCCGGAATCTCGGGCGTGGCGTCGCGGCACGCCGGCATCGTGCTCGGGCTGTTGCTGCTCGCACCGATGCTCAACGACGACCTGTCGCACAACGCCGACTCGGCGAAGACGAAGGGGATCGTCCTCGTCCTCAAGGCTCCCGTGCCGCTGCTCGACAAGATCCCGCTCACGATCGACCTCTACCGGGCGCTGCGCGCGTCGGGGCACGGCAAGCTGCCGGACTTCACGAGTGCCTTCGAGAAGGCACGGCGCAACGACACAGGCGCCGTCCCGAAGCTCGATGCGCTGCAACAGTCGCTCGATCGCGTCCAGCAGAACGCGATCTCGATGTCCTTCAAGCGTCCGTTCGCGGTCGCTGCGCTCCTCGCCCTGCTCGCGCTCGTTCCGATCGGCGCGGGCAGAGTCGTCGCCGTCGCCCGGTTACCCGCGTAATACGATCATGCGATGGCCACGGTCCAGGCGGTCGAGCGGAAGATCTTCCGTGTGGAAGGATTCAAGGTGGTGATCAGGCACCTCGACGGACGAGACGTGCGCGGCGACCGCGAGCACCTGCCTGCATACCCCTTCGGTCGTGCGATGAAGAACCGCAGCAACGTGAAGGACTGGAAGCGGCGCCGGTTCCAGGCGACCTACCCGGGGTTCGAGGTCGACGTGATGGCCGAGCACGGTGGTCGCGTCCACGGTGGAACGCTGCTCGGCACTGTTCGCGACGGGTATCTGGACGCGTGACGGAGCGCGACGAGCTACGCGCGCTGCAGGAGCCGCTGAAGCAGCGTTACCGCGACGACCCCGAGTCGGCGCTGGTCACGCTGGCAGCGTCGGGCGAGCTCGACGCGGGAGTCGCCTGCTCCGTCCAGACCGGGCGCGCCCTCGCCGAGGCAGGGCTGCATCCTGCGAGCGGCGGCGACGGGACGCTCGTCTGCTCCGGCGACATGCTGCTGCAGGCCCTCGTCGCCTGTGCGGGCGTGACGCTGCGGGCCGTGGCGACGTCGCTCGAGATCCCGGTCACGGGGTCGGTGCATGCCGAGGGCGACCTCGACTTTCGCGGCACGCTCGCAGTCGACCGGGAGGCTCCGGTCGGGTTCACCGCGATTCGGCTCTGGTTCGAGCTCGAGAGCGACGCGAGTGAGGAGCAGCTCGAGACGCTGCTCCGCCTCACGCAGCGCTACTGCGTCGTCCTGCAGACGCTGACCGATCCGCCGCGGATGTCGGTCTCGCAGCGAACGCCGCGCTGACGCGTCCCCCAAAAGGGGGAACCTGCTCATTGGGGCTAACGGTCCTCGCCGTCCGCGCCGATGTATCCCCCGTCATGGGGAAGCCGACCGTACTGGTCGTCGACGACGATCCACTGCTCTGCGAACTGCTCCGCGCGACCTTCGAGCTCGAAGGCATCGACATGCGGGAAGCGGGGCACGTGATCGAAGCCGAGAAGATCATCGCAGCGGAGCTGCCAGACGCGATCGTGCTCGACGTCGGGCTACCGGGCGTCGACGGGCTCTTCTACTGCGAGCGGCTGCGCGAGAGCCCGCGCACGCGCACCGTGCCGATCGTCGTGATCAGCGGCTCGCGCGAGGCCGGTGTCTCCGCTCTCACCGTGGGCGCCCAGGGCTTCTTCGCCAAGCCGTTCGACCCGCTGCAGCTGCTCGGCCTGCTGGAGCGACTGCTCGGGATCGATCCGCTGCGCCACGTCACGCAGACGAGCTCCGGCGAGCCCGCCGTGCTCGGCGATCTCCAGCGCCTGCTCGCGATCGGCCAGCGCCAGCACGAGCTGCTCGAGGTCTCGTACCGCCAGACCGTCGAAGCACTCGCGGCCGCCCTCGAATCACGCGACTTCGGCACCAGCGCGCACTCGCAGCGCGTCACCTCTTACGCCACCCGCCTGACCGTCGAGCTGTTCCCGGCACTGATCGACGACACCAGCCTGGAATGGGGCTTCCTGCTCCACGACGTCGGCAAGATCGGAGTGCCCGATCGGATCCTGCTCAAGCGCGGGCCGCTCGACGAGGCGGAACGCAGCCAGATGGAGGAGCACACGACGATCGGCGAATCGCTGCTCGCGCACGTCCCGCTCTTGCACGGAGAGGGGCTCGGCGTCGTCCGCTCGCACCACGAGCGCTGGGACGGCACCGGCTACCCGGACGGGCTCGCCGAGGAAGCGATCCCGCTCGGCGCACGCATCTTCGCCGTCGCAGACGCCCTCGATGCGATGACGAACGACCGCCCCTATCGCGACAAGATGGCGTGGGACAAGGCGGTCGACGAGCTGCAGGATTGTGCCGGGACGCACTTCGACCCGGCCGTGATCGACGCGCTGACGGTGTGCGAGCCCGATCTCTTCGCGACGCATACATCGGTGCTCGCGATCTCAGCTCGACGCTGAGCGCGCGGCGACGAACGCCAGGTTCGCCCGGTAGAGCAGCAACGCGGCGGCCTTGACCTCCCGCGACGCCGCGAGCAGCGCATGCGCGTCGTCGCCCGACGTGGCACGCGTGAAGAGAACGGCGGCGTGTTCGAAGCCGCGACAGGCTCGCTCGAGCCGCGTAACGACGAGCGCATACCGGGGCGGGGCTGTCCCGATTCCTCCGATCATCCGGGTGCAGCCGCCGAAGTCGGTGTAGGCGACGAGCAGGCCGTAGAGATCCGACAGGTCGTGGAGCGAACGCCTCGCTCCGGCGAGCCCGGATCCGGCGGGCATCGCCGATGCGACGTCGGTCTGAAGCTGGTCGATCACACCGGTGGCGTTCGCGACCCACTCCCGGTCGCCCGCTCCGGCGGCGACCTGTGCCGGCCGGGCCGGGCCCCCGCAGCCGGAGAGCGCGATCGCCACCACGACGGCAGCGGCCGCCTCCGCCGGGCGGGCGAGCCTCGGCTGCACCCGGTGATCGTCGCATACGTAGGGTGTCGGGATGACCAACGCAACCATGCAGACGAGTCACGGCACGATCGAGATCGAGCTCTTCGAGGGAGACGCGCCGAAGACCGTCGAAAACTTCGTCAAGCTGTCGCGCGACGGCTTCTACGACGGCGTCATCTTCCACCGTGTGATCCCCGACTTCATGATCCAGGGCGGTGACCCGACCGGCACCGGCTCTGGTGGCCCGGGCTACCAGTTCGAAGACGAGTTCAACGACCGCCGCGTCGAGCGCGGCGCGCTCGCGATGGCGAATTCCGGCCCGAACACGAACGGGTCGCAGTTCTTCATCGTCACCGCTGACGCGTGCCCGTGGCTCGACGGCAAGCACACCGTCTTCGGTCGGGTCACATCCGGGATGGACGTCGTCGACTCGATCTCACAGCTCGACAAGGACGCGCGCGACCGGCCGCACGACGAGGTGTCGATCGAGTCCGTCTCCCTCACGGAGGGCGGATGATGCGCACGCAACAGGGGCAGGAGTCCGTCACGGTCACCTGCCCGCATTGCAAGAAGCGGTTCAGCGGCGAGCTGATCGAAGGCGCGGCAGCACGCTATCGCGGCTTCAAGTGTCCGCACTGCCGCTTGTTCGTGCCGGCAGAGCGCACCGACACCTGACCTCCAAGCTCAGACGCAGTCGCGGAGCGCCTGCGCCTCGGGGAGGCCTTCGAGCTTCTTGAGCGTGTTGTTCTCGATCTGGCGGATCCGCTCGCGCGTCACGCCGAACGCCTTGCCGACCTCCTCGAGCGTGCACGGCTGGCCGCCGGTGAGACCGAAGCGAAGCTCGATCACCTGCCGCTCGCGCTCGGGCAGCGCGTTCAGCGCATGCTCGATGTCGGAGCGGCGGAGCGTGAGTGACGCGGCCTCGTCGGGCGTCTCCGTGTTCTCGTCCTCGACGAAGTCGCCGAGCTCGGAGTCCTCCTCCTCGCCGATCGGCTTCTCGAGCGAAACCGGGTGCTGCGCCATGCGCAGGATCTCGCGCACCTCGTCGGTGGTGATCTCGAGCTCCTCGGCGATCTCCTCGGGGCGAGGCTCACGACCGAGGCGCTGGACGAGCTGACGCTCGATGTGGACGACCTTGTTCAGCTTCTCGACCATGTGCACCGGGATGCGGATCGTGCGCGCCTTGTCGGCGATCGCACGTGTGACCGCCTGCCGGATCCACCAGGTGGCGTAGGTCGAGAACTTGTAGCCCTTGCGGTAGTCGAACTTCTCGACCGCGCGGATCAGGCCCAGCGAGCCTTCCTGGATCAAGTCCAGAAATGAGAGCCCGCGACCGAGGTAGCCCTTGGCGATCGAGACGACCAGGCGCAGGTTGGCCTCGATCATCTGCGTCTTCGCGAGCATGTCGCCGCGTTCGATCCGCTTGGCCAGATAGACCTCCTGGTCGGCGGTCAGCAGCGGGACCTTGCCGATCTCGCGCAGATAGAGCCGCAGCGAATCGAGAGACGGCTCGACGGTGAGGTCGAGCTTCGGTGCGTTCTTCGGCTCTTCCTCGACGAGCGGCTGCTCGTGGGGGAGCCGCTTGTGCTCCTCGCCCTCGACCAGCTCGACACCGTGGTCGATCAGGTAGGTGGTGAAGTCTTCGACTTGCTCCTTCGTGAGCTCGACCTCGTCGAGCCCCTTGACGATCTCGTCGTAGGTGAGGAACCCTTTCTCCTTGCCTGACTCGACGAGCTTCTGAAGTTCCTCTACATCGGGAAGAGCAATGTCGACAGTGAGCACCTGAGCACGACCTCCGGCCTTGACGCGGTTGACGGGGAACAACCAACGCTTGAGCCGGCACGCGCTTCCACGCCCCGGCTCACCCTCTGACGCGCCTGACTCTACACAAGGATTCACCGGATCGGGATCGAATTTCGTCAGGTTGATCACCGACCGCCACCACGCGCAGTAGGGTCGAGTCGATGGCCGTGCTGCTCGCTCTCGCCCTCGGCCTCTCACGGCCACCCGGGGCGTACCTCGCGACCGGCTCCGGACGGGTTCCGCTCGCGATCTCGTCGTGGTGCTGGGGGCTCAGGTGCGGTGCACCGATCGCGTCGTCGACGAAGGTCGCCGTCGTGCGGCGCGGCTCGACGATCCGCGCCGAGCTCGGCTTCACGCCGACGAAGGTCAACGTCGTCATGGTGGGCCACCGGGTCGCGGCCACGACACGCGGGCACGTGGTCAG
Organism: uncultured Thermoleophilia bacterium; assembly: GCA_963774355.1. GTDB lineage: Bacteria > Actinomycetota > Thermoleophilia > Gaiellales > Gaiellaceae > PALSA-600. Next base: position 257,707 of record CAVZER010000012.1, read on the forward strand.
CTGGCGCGCCACCAGTGCCGGCGGGCTGTCGCTTCGCGCAGCGACCTCGCACGGCTGGGTGATCTACGTCTGTCGCGTCGCCCTGCGCTAGCGCGTCGCATCACCAGAAGACGAAACGGCCGGCACTTGGCCGGCCGTTCCCGCGTCTCGCCGCAAGGGTGATTGCCGTCAGCCCCCGGGGCGCTCTGATCGTCCTATCGGCAGATGGAGCCGCCGACTTGAGGGGAATTCGTCCTCCGGGGGCCCCGCCGCATCGGGCCCTCGGATGACGGTCGCACTCTGGTCCGGCTGAGACGGTTGATCCATCACCCGTTTCGTAGTTGACCGCCGTACTTGACTACGCTCGTCGCGGTGCCTTCCGGGCTCTCAGAACGCCTCGGCGACGGGCCGCCGCTGATCGCAGACGGCGGCACCGGCGTGCTCCTGTCCGCCGCGGTGCCGGGCCTCCGGGTGCCCGAGGAGGCGAATCTCCGTGCCCCGGAGAGCGTGATCTCGCTGCACCTGGGCTTCATCCGCGCCGGCGCCGACCTGATCGAGACGAACACGTTCGGGGCGAACCGGCGCAAGCTCCGCACGCACTTCCTCGAGAACGAGGTCGCCGCGATCAACCGCGCGGCCGTGAAGCTCGCCCGGGAGGCCCGCGAGATCTCAGGGCGCGACGTCTACATCGGCGGATCGATCGGCCCGCTCGGCGACGCCGCCCACGACGATGACCGGGCTGCCGTGTTCGCCGAGCAGGCCGAGTTGCTCGAGGGACGCGGGGTCGATCTGTTCATGGTCGAGACGTTCTACGACCTGGACGAGCTGCTGATCGCGATCGACGCGGTCAGGTCGGTCTCGTCGCTCCCGATCGTGGCGTTGCTCTCCTTCGACCAGGACGGGGAGACGATCGGCGGCGTCAGGGCCGCCGACGCGGCGGCACGGCTGCGTCCGCTCGATCTCGCCGCGATCGGCGCGAATCACGGCGCCGGCCTGCAGGCAGCCCTCCGCGCGCTCGAGGCGATGGGCACAGGCGACACCCCGCTCGCGGCGTTGCCGAACGTCGGCCTGGCGTCGTTGTCCGCCGGTCGCGTCGTCTACCCGCACGCGACGCCCGAGTACTTCGCCGACTTCGCCGCCCACGCAGCTCGGCTCGGCGCCCGGCTGATCGGCGGCTGCTGCGGGACGACACCGGCGGAGATCTCGGCGATCCGCGACGCGATCGTCCAGCATCGCGAGCCGAGCGCACCGATCGTGGTACGCCCGCGGGAGGAGCGGACGGCGCCGGCGTTCCAGTCGGCGGAGACGAGACTCGAGCGGATGCTGCGCGCGCAGGAGTTCGTCGTCTCGGTGGAGCTCGACCCGCCGCGTGGCGGAAACGCCGCCGGCATGCTCGACGTCGCGCGCCTGCTCGCGGCTTCCGGCGAGGTTCACGTCATCGACATCAACGACAATCCGATGGCGCGCGCGCGGATGAATTCGCTGATGGCGGCGGTCGCGATCGAGCGCGAGTGCGGCATCGAGACGATCCCGCACGTCACGCCGCGGGACACCAGTGTCATGGGCCTGCAGTCGGCGCTGCTCGGCGCTCACGCCGAGGGCGTCCGCAACGTGCTCGCAGTGACCGGCGACCCGCCCGAGGTCGGCGACTACCCCGGAGCCAGCGGCGTCTACGAGGTCGACTCGATCGGGCTTGCCCGCGTGATCGCGCATCTCAACGACGGCACGGACGCGAATGGACGCGAGATCGATGCGGCGACCTCGTTCTTCACCGGCGTCGCCGTGAACCCGGCGGCCGAGGACCTCGACGCCGAGCTGGGACGGTTCGCGGAAAAGATCGATGCCGGCGCCCGGTTCGCGATGACGCAGGCGCTCTTCGATCTGTCGTACCTCGAGCGGATGCTCGAGCGGCTCGGCGGGCGGAGCCCGATCCCGTTGCTCGTCGGCGTCTTCTACGTCCGCAGCCACCAGCTGGCGCTACGGCTGCACAACGAGGTGCCGGGAATCGTCGTGCCGGAGCCCGTGCAGGCGCGTCTGCGCCTTGCCGGCAAGGACGCGCCCGCGGTGGGGCGCGAGCTCGCCAAGGAGCTGATCGCGGGCTCGCGCTCCCTGGCCGCCGGCGTCTACGTGATCCCGCCGTTCAGGCGCCCCGAGGCCGCGCTCGAGCTGTTCTAGCGGCGCAACGGGGCGAAGCATCAGCAGCTGCCGGTCGAGACCGGGGCCCGCGCGCGGCCGAGCGCTTCGCGAACCGGCGGATCGGGGACGCCGTAACCGCCGCCTCCTCCCACACGCGAGGCGAACACCGTGGCGACGACCTGCCCTGCTGCGTCGACGGCAGGTCCGCCGGAGTTGCCGTGCCGGATCAGTCCGCTCAGCGCGGTCACCTCGCGTAACGAGCCGTTCAGCACGACATCGGCCGTGGTGCCGACTCGCCCCGCACGCGCATCGAACGGCCCGTCCTCTGGATAGCCGAGGATCGCGACCGGACTGCCCTGCTTCGGAACCGCGAGTGAGAGCGGCGGAGCCGACAGGCCCGGAACCGAGAGGACGGCGATGTCCTCGTGCCGGTCGACGACGAGCGCCTGCGCGGGAGCCCCTGCGACGACGATGTCCTGCGCGCCAGCGACGACATGCGCGGCCGTCACCACCTCGTGCGGTCGCGCGACCCAACCCGAGCCCTCGACGTCGAGCCCACACGCGGTCGCCGTGATCCGGACGACGCTCGGACGGGCCCGCAGCACGCCGGCGGACTGCAGGACACGCCGGTCCGGTGGAAGCGTCGGCGGCGCCGGGCCGAGGAGCTGCTCGAACGGATCGAACCGCGCGAACGCCCGCAGAAGCTGGCTGGGCGAGGCGATCTCGTTCGCGTGCTGGAGGATCGTCGACCGCTGCACGTCCCGGCGCAACGCCGCCTGCCCGGGCAACTGCAGGAGGACCGCGCCGACGACCCAGACCGCGCCGAGCCCGAGCGCGGCGCCCGCGACGAGGCCGCCGATCGAGTCGAGCATGCGGAGCGGCGGGATCACGGACAGTCCGCCGCGCGCGAACGAGCCGGCGAGCGAGGCGCCGGCCTGGAACAGCATCGCGCCGACGAGCGCTCCGACGAGCGCGACCAGCGGCGTGTACGGCGACCTCGACCCCTCGTGCAGCACGTGCGGCGCGACGCGCGAGCCCACGACCGCTCCCAGCGCGAGCGCGGCGAGCGAGAGCGCCGTCGCGATGAGCCCTCGCTTGAGGCCGGAGAGGGCCGCGATCGCGATCACGCCGAGTGCGATCCAGTCGACGCGGTTCACGTTGACGGTTTAGCTGGGCACCGGCTCTTCCCTGCCGACGCTACACTCCGGCGCGAACCGGGGGCGTAGTTCAGTTGGTCAGAACGCCGGCCTGTCACGCCGGAGGTCGCGGGTTCGAGTCCCGTCGCTCCCGTCGCTTCTTTCCAGGGATTTCCCGCCGCCCGGCTCGAGCTCAAGCGGCGGGAACCCTCGAAATGTCAGCGCCGTGTCAGCGGACGGGCAGCGCATCGCGTTTTGCGAACCACTGTCGTCGGCGTAGCATCTAGAGAGTGCTCGGGAAGCTCCGGGATGTGTGGGGAAGATGGCGCGAGAGTCGGCGCCAGTACCAGCTCGAACGGGGTCTCTACAAAGCGGGCGGGAACCCCACCGGGCCTTCCGGCGTGACCGAACACGCCAGGGAGAGCTGTTGGCGAGCGGCGGCGCCACAGACACCTCACGCATCGAGACGCCGAAAGGCAAGGCGCCCGACCCGGAAGTCAAGTAGAGCTACCGCTCGCCTCAGCTGATCTTCGCCGTGTCAGCGGCGGCCGTGTCGTCGGCGTCGTCGGCGCGCCGAAGCCGTGCTCGAGCATCCGGGCGCGCGCCTCGTCGCGCTGCTCCTTGCCGAACGAGCGCGCGTAGTAGCGCGTCCAGACGTTGAGCGAGTGCCCGGTGAGCTGCGCGGCCTCGACCGGGTCGACGCGCCGTCGGCCGGCGAGCGAGCAGAACGATGCGCGCAGGTCCTTCGGCGTCACCTTGCCGAGCCCGGCCGCCGTTCGCCGCGGCCTCGACGCCGCGCACGGCGAGGTTGCGGTGGTTCAGCGGCGTGCCGCGACGCGAGCAGAGCACCGGGTCGCCGTCGCGGCCTCGGCCCTCGGCGAGCTCGAGTTCGAGCAGCCGGACGAGCTCGCGCTCGACGGCGGGGAAGATCACGACGGTGCGCGCGCCGGCCTCCGACTTGAGCCGGGGGATCCAGCGGACGTCGCGGTCGCCGCGGCGCGGCTGCAGCTGGCCGCGGACGTGGAGCTCGTTCTCGACGAGGTCGACGTCGCCCCAGCGCAGCCCGAGCGCCTCGCGACAGCCGCAGCCCCGAGTAGGCGAGCAGCGTGACGCCGGCGCGGTAGGCGGCGGCAGGTCGGCGGCGGCGCGGACGAGCGCGGCGAGCTCGAGCTCGTCGAGCACGCGACCCGCGCCGCCGACGCGCGGCTTTGGCAGCTCCGCCGGGTCGAGCCCGTCGACGGGCGAGCGTGCGACGTAGCCGCGCGAGCGAGCGACGCCGGTAGAGCGCCGCGGATGACGTCGACCACGTTGTCGATCGTCGCCTCGGCGTAGGGCTTCGGCCGACGTGCACGCATCGCCGCGATCAGCTCGCCGATGTGCCGAGACTCGACGTCGCCGAGCCGCATGCTCGCCGAGGCGCGGCTTGACGTGCAGCCGATAGCGGTCGCGGTCGTCGTCGACGCCGCGCTCGGAGCGACGACCGGCGGCGGCGAGCGACTCGAGCATCGGGAAGTAGTCGCGCTCGGCGAGCTCGTCGATCGTCAGCTCGGCGGCGACGACGCGGTCGCCCTTGTCGCGGCCGGCGAGGATCGCGCGCGCCTCGCGCAGCGCGGCCCGCTCGGTGCGTGCGTCGAGTCGACGCGTTCGCTGCCGGCCGTCGACGTCTCGGAACGTGACCTCGAAGACCTCGGCGCCGGCCGTGGTGCGACGACGTAGACGTTCGGTGCGATGCGCTCGCGCGAGCGGGCGCCGTGGGAAGATCTCTCACGCATGGGAGCTCGTACCTCCTGTGCCAGGGGCGGGGCCGTTGGCGCGGCGCTCGCCCACTTGTGTTGTCGGCCGCGACGGTACCAGCGATGAGTGCCGCATCGAGAGCTCGACGATCGATCAGCCAGCGAGCGCCAATACGCACGGCTCCGATGAGCTGCCCTCGTCGAGCGCGGGCCCGAAGGGCGTTTGGGGTCGCCCGAAGGTGCTCCGCGGCCTCGTCGATCGTCAGCCAGATCGGCCCCTCGCGCTCGGCCATCCTGCGCTCGAGTTCCTCGACACGCACCAGGAGTGGCTCGAGAATCGCCGCGAACGCGGCCCCGGCTTCGCCAGCCGCTTCCCCGGCACGATCGTGGGGGACGCGATCGTCCGACACCTTCACGCTCGCATCGCGTCTGCAGGGCTCTCACACGCGGCCTGAATCTGGTCAAGGGTCGGTCGGCCCCACGGCACCGAATAGGACGGCTCATCGCGGCCCAGCGGATCCTGGACGTACGTCCCCCCATGTGTCCCGCGAACCCACCGGCTGCCGGTAGGCCAGCCACCCTGACCGACGTACGCTCGAGCAAGCTCATGTCGCGAGTCTCCGCGGGAGGGGGGCTCTCCGCTGCGGATGCCCGCCCAGAACAAGGCGGCTCGGTTCCGAACCCCGATGGCCTGCGCCGCGGCGAGCCAGCCGCTCACGAGGTCTGGATCGGCCTTGAGCACCTCGTCACGCTGCCGGGGGGTTAGTCCGAGATGTTCGAGTTCCTCGACGCCCGGATACGTCGTCGTAAGTTCTTTCTCTTCACCTATCAGTGGCCGCTCGTGCGCGGAGGTTTTGGCGCTGTTTTCTGCGGGCTCTTCTGCGGAGGCTGCGGCGGAGTTTTCGAAGGAGGTCTCCTCCTCCGACGCATACGGAGCCTCGCGCAGAAGCCTCCACAGGGTCGGGGTTCCACGGCCCGGCGAGCCCCATTCGACTTCGACCAGACCACGCGCAACGAGCCTGCCGACAACGCGGTGGAGGGAACGGCCATGTAGACCTGCCGTTCGAAGGACATGGTCGATGCCGAGCCGCCGCTCGACCTCGTTGAAGCCAAAGACCAGCCGAGCCAGCGCGATGATCATCCGGAGCTCTTCGGCGCCGAGAGGAGGGTCCTCCGCGAGTACGCGATCGAAAAACGGGTTCCACAGCGACCGACGCGGAGCGCGACCTCTCGTGCCGTCCGGGTCACTAAATGACCCTCCGCCGGGGCTCACGTGGCCTCCAACGTTCCGCCCAGGCGTGGGCTTTGGCGTCTGCGGGCGCGATCGCCCGCGTACTTATGTTCTCGGCTTCTCGCGCGCCGGCAGGAACTTGGAGAGCGTTTTCCGCTCGGGCGACGACTTCTCGCCGCGCGAGTGACGCCGCGAGTCCGACGCTGGCCCTGCATGCGCGGACAGGGGTCGAGCCTTAGAACACGGCGGCTGAACGCGACATGGGCTCGGTGATTCAGTTGTCGACGCTCCTCCGCCCAACGCAGCAAGACCACCGCGAGTGCCCGCGCCGCAGTTACTTCGTCCGCTCCCGCGCGGCGCCTGGCATGCCAAACTGACGCCGCGTCCATTGACACCCCGACAGGCAATTCGGTCCTGAGTACGTCCCGCACCTGCTCGGCGTCAGTGGCTACTAGCAAGCGCGAACCCAACTCTTCGAGCTCGCGCCCTTCTCCCTCAAGCCTGTCCTCTCCAAGGCTCGTTTGGACAGCTCGCAACATCCAAGTCAATCGCCGAGCCCGGGTCTTGTCCATGAGAGGTCAAGGGTCCTAACAGGCGAGTCGGATGGCATGACCCGGCGAGGCGAGATTTTATACAAATCCAGTAAGTTCGTATATTTTTGTGGAGATTTTCCGGCTACATGGGAGC
>CAVZER010000013.1:0-149423 GCA_963774355.1 uncultured Thermoleophilia bacterium
GACAACCGCACCACCGCCGCCCGATCGCGGCCGTCCGCGGTGCTACGCGCGAGCGGTCGCGACGACGAGCTCGGCGACCTCGGTGGGCGTCGTCCCCACCTTGATCCCGACCGCCTCCAGCGCGTCCTTCTTCGCCTGGGCCGTGCCCGATGAGCCCGAGATGATCGCGCCCGCATGGCCCATCGTCTTGCCGGGAGGTGCCGAGAAGCCGGCGATGTAGGAGAACACCGGCTTGGACATGTGAACGGCGGCCCAGCGGGCCGCCTTCTCCTCCTCGTCGCCTCCGATCTCGCCGACGAGCACGACGTACTCCGTCTCCGGATCGGCCTCGAACTTGGCGAGGATGTCGACGAAGCCCGAGCCGACGACCGGATCGCCGCCGATCCCGACGATGCTCGAGTTGCCGAGTCCGCGCTGCGCGACCTCGTGACCGATCTGGTACGTCAGCGTCCCCGAGCGCGAGACGAGCCCGATGTTTCCCTCGCGGAACACCTGCGCCGGAATGATCCCGACGTTCGCCTTCCCCGGCGACAGGACGCCCGGACAGTTCGGGCCGATCAGCGTGACGCCCTTCGGCCGGATGTACGTGTACACGCGCAGCATCTCGTGCGCCGGAATGTGCTCGGTGATGCAGATCACGGTCGCGATCCCGGCGTCGACTGCCTCGTAGATCGCGTCCGGAGCGAACCGCGCGGGCACGAAGATCATCGCCGTGTTCGCGCCCGCCTCGGCGACGGCGCTGGAGACCGTGTCGAAGATCGGGATCCCTTCGACGTCCTGGCCGCCCTTGCCCGGCGTCACCCCCGCGACCACCTTCGTGCCGTAGTCGCGGTTCCGCAGCCCGTGGAAACGCCCTTCCGACCCGGTCAGGCCCTGCACGACGAGACGCGTGGCGGTGTCGACGATGATCGCCATCAGCCGCTCGCTCTCTCGCCTCGGAGCACGAGTGTCGGAAGCATCATCCAGCCGTCGGCGATCCGGTCCTCGAGCAGGTCGCAGACGCGGGCCGCCTCGTAGCCGGTACAGCCGACGCGTTCGAGCCACGGGCCGATCTCGAGCGGCCGCTCCATGAAGCGCTCGCCGGTGACCTCGAGCCCCGCGAGCTCGAAGAACGAATGCCATTCCGGCACGGCGTAGTTGCGGACGTGACTCGGGTCGCGCAGACGGTCAGCCTCCTCGGACTGCACGCTGACGAAGGTGTTGTCGCAGAACACGACGCGACCCTTGGCGACGCGCGCCATCTCCGCCACGGCCGTCTGCACGTCGGCGAAGTGATGTGCAGCGAGCCTGCAGGCGACCGCGTCGAAGCTGCCGTCGGCGAACGGAAGCGCCTCGGCGGGAGCTGTCGTGTCGGCCCGCATCCCCGGCGCCGGGTCGACCGTCACCACGGTCGTCCCGAGCTCGCGGAGACGGCGGGCGACGTGACCGCCTCCGGTCGCGACGTCGAGCACTGTCACACCAGGCCCGGGCTCGCACCATTCGACGACGAGGTCCAGATCTTCACCGGCCGAATGGATCGGGCTCGTCCGATAGGCCTCGGCGCGCTCGCTCCAGGCGTCTTCCGCTCCGGCGCCGGCCAAGCCGGCGCCTTCGCTCTTGGGCGGCTCCGTCGAGCCTACGCCGCCACTCATTGTGCGGCGAGCTCCACGGCGAGCTTCGCCGCCTCGAGCATCGTCGGCGCGACGTGCAGGTTCGGCGGAGCCGCGTCGGCGAGGATCTTCAGACCCTCCTCCGCGTTCGTGCCGTCGAGACGCACGACGATCGGCACCGCGATGTCGATGCGGTCGAGCGCCTCGAGGATGCCGCGCGCGACCTCGTCGCCGCGCGTGATGCCGCCGAAGATGTTGAAGAAGATCGACCTCACCTGCGGATCCCGCGTGATCACCTCGAGCGCGTCGACCACGCCTTCGGCGTCGCCGCCCCCGCCGAGGTCGCAGAAGTTCGCAGGCTTGCCGCCTGCCGTCACCACGACGTCGACCGTCGACATCGAGAGACCTGCGCCGTTCCCAAGGATCCCGACGCTGCCGTCGAGCTTCACGTAGGTGACCCCCTTCTCGCGTGCGAGCGCCTCGAGCGGGTCGGCGGCGCTCGTGTCGCGCAGCTCGGCGATGTCGGGATGGCGGTAGAGCGCGCTGTCGTCGACCGTGAACTTCGAGTCGAGCGCCTTCACCTCGCCCTCGGGGGTGACGATCAGCGGGTTGATCTCGCACAGCATCGCGTCGCTCTCGACGAAGCAGCGATACAGCTGGCCGACGATCGCGGCGAGTTGCTTCTGCTCGCCGGGGTCCTCGATGCCTGCGCCGTAGACGAGCCTGCGGGCAACCCAGGGCTGGAACCCTTCGAGCGGATCGATGTGCAGGCGGACCAGTGCGTCGGGATCGTTGGCCGCGACCTCCTCGATCTCGACGCCGCCTTGCTTGGTGAACATGAAGAGCGGCTGCTTCGCACCGCGATCGAAGGTGACCGAGAGGTAGTACTCCTTCGCGATCTCGGAGGCGCGCTCGATCCAGATCTTCTCGACGACGTGGCCGCGGATGTCGAGACCGAGGATGTCCCTCGTCTTCTGCTCGGCGTCGGACGGATCCTCGGCCAGCTTGACGCCGCCTGCCTTGCCGCGACCGCCGGTCAGCACCTGCGCCTTGACGACGACCTGACCGCCGATCTCCTCCGCCGCGGCCCGGGCCTCCTCCGGTGTGGTCACGAGCCGACCGTCGGAGACGGGGATGCCGAAGCGCTTGAAGAGCTGCTTGCCCTGGTACTCGTAGAGGTCCATCGGCCGCGCGGCACTCTACCGGCGGTCGAGCCGCGACCGTCGCTACCAGACAGCGGCGAGCTTCAACCCGGTCGACTGGGGCGTGCGCGCAGCGCGGGAGGTCGTGCTCCCCAACACCGACTGGACCAGCGTCTGGTGGCATCTCTTGCTTTTGCTCGCACTGACCACCGTGACCGCCGCCTGGGCGACCTCGACGTTCCGCGCCTACCAGAGGTCGCTCTAGCCCAGCGATCCGTCGGCGTCGATCGCGCAGATCGCCTGGCCGATCGTCACCGGCATGCCCACGGAGACCGAGACGCCGGACACCGTGCCGGCGCGATGGGCCGTGACCTCGTTCTCCATCTTCATCGCCTCGACGATGCAGACGACGCTGCCCGAAGCGACGCTGTCGCCCACTGCAACCTTGACGTCGATCACGGTCCCCTGCATCGGGCTGCGCACCGTCCCCGAACCGTCCAGCGACGCGCCTGCCCCCGCCCGTTCGCGCCGGCGCCTGGCGAGCGCGCGATAGGCGGGCTCGGGCGCGAGCACGCTGACGCGCACACGCCGGCCGTCGACCTCGGCCTCCGTCTCGAGCGTCGCCGACGCTCCGTCCGACGGGGGCGCTACGCTCGTTGTCAGATGAGACAACCGCTCGGCCTGCTTCGCAAGCTCCTCCGACTCGACGATGTTCGCGCAGGTCTCGCCTGCGCGAAAGCACGGGCTCGAGAGCAGCGCCCGATGGAAGCCGATCAATGTCTTCACGCCGTCGATCCGAAACTCGCCGAGAGCGCGCTGCATCCGTCCGATCGCGTCGTCGCGATTCGCACCCAGCACGATCACCTTGGCGATCATCGGGTCGTACAGCGGCGAGACCTCCGAGCCCGCCTCGACCCCGGAGTCGACGCGCACACCAGGCCCCGACGGCTCGCGGTAGGCCGTGATCCGCCCGGGCGAGGGCAGAAACCCCTGCGTCGGATCCTCGGCGTTGATGCGGCACTCGATCGCGTGGCCCCGCAGGCGGACGTCGTCCTGGGTGAGCTCGAGCTCCTCTCCGGCTGCGATCTGCACCTGGGCCCGTACGAGGTCGACACCGGAGACGAGCTCGGTGACCGTGTGCTCCACCTGGATCCGCGTGTTCATCTCCATGAAGTAGTAGGAGCCCTCGCTCGTCAGCAGTCCTTCGATCGTTCCTGCCGACCGGTAGCCGGCCGCGCGCGCCGCGTCGACGGCGATCGTGCCGATGCGCGCGCGAAGCTCCTCGCCGACGGCCGGCGACGGGGTCTCTTCGACGAGCTTCTGATGACGCCGCTGGATCGTGCAGTCCCGTTCTCCGAGGTGCACGACGTTGCCGTACGCGTCTGCGAGCACCTGCACCTCGACGTGCCGCGGATCCTCGAGATAGCGCTCGACGTAGACCGAGGCATCCGCGAAGTACGCGCGACCCTCGCGCTGCGCCGACTCGAGCGCCTGACCGATCTCGTCGGCGCTCCGCACGACCTTCATGCCTTTGCCGCCGCCGCCCGCTGCGGCCTTGATCAGCAGCGGGTACCCGAGCTCGGCGCCGAGCCCCGCGACCTCGGCGGCCGTCTCGACCGGCTCGGTCGCGCCGGGGATGATCGGCACACCGGCCGCCTGCATCGCGCTGCGCGCGCTCGTCTTCGATCCCATCAACTCGATCGCCGCCGGCGGGGGGCCGATCCACGCCAGCCCCGCCTCCTCGACCGCCCGCGCGAACCCCGCGTTCTCCGCCAGGAAGCCGTATCCCGGATGGACGGCCTCTGCTCCGGAGCGGCGGGCGACGTCGAGCAGCTTCTCGACGACCAGGTAGGACTCTGCGGACGACTGCCCGCCGAGGGCGTAGGCCTCGTCGGCCAGGCGTGGGTGGAGCGCCGTCCGATCGACGTCGGAATACACCGCAACCGAGGCGATCCCCATGTCCCGGAGCGTGCGGAACACTCGGATGGCGATCTCACCCCGGTTGGCCACGAGCACTTTCGTGAACACGGCCGTATTCTCCCCTGCGGATGAGCTTCGCCGATCAGCTGACCGTCGCGCGTGCGCTCGCAGTGCCGGTCGTCGTCGCGCTGTTCGCGATCCCGTTCACCGGGCACGACTACTGGGGGACGGCCGTGTTCTGCGCGGCGATGGCGACCGACTGGTTCGACGGAAGGATCGCGCGCCGGTCGGGTCGCACGTCTCCGTTCGGGTCGCTCCTCGACCCGGTGGCAGACAAGCTGCTCGTGCTCTCGACGCTGATCGTCCTCCTCGGCCAGCATGTGTTCCCCGCCTGGATGGTCGCTGCGATCGTCGCGCGCGAGCTGCTTGATCACGGGACTTCGCCAGGCCGCCGTCGAGCGTGGCATCGTGATCGCCGCCCGCGACCTGGGGAAGCTCAAGACCTGGGCGCAGGCGGTGGCGGCCGCCGTCGGCGGGCTCGCGGCGGCAGGACTGTGGAGGCACGACGTCGCCTGGTGGGCCCTCCTGATCGCACTCGTCCTGACCTGGGTGTCCGGGCTCGACTACGCGCGGTCGGCGCCGCGGCTCTTCCGCCAGCGAGCCGCTGCCTCCGGCTGAGCCCTACTGCTCGGCGCCGGGAGGGTCGAGCAGGTCGTCGATACCCGCCTGCCACCACGGATCGGGCCCGCCCGACCCGGACCGGAGCAGCCCGGCGAGGGCCTGCACGACCTCGGGCGGCTGCGGCGGATCCAGCTCGAGCTCCACGAGCTCAGCCTAGAAGGTCGATCACCCGTTCGAGGGATTCAGGGGCCGCTGGAGGCCCGTTCCCCCGTCCGGGTGATGTCCGCTCGGGGGCGGAGACGGCAAGATCGATCCCGATGCGGCAACTGCCAGGAAGGAATCCCTTGATGCTCCAGTGGAATGCCAAGCTCGTCGTCGTGGTGGTCGTGCTGATCGTGCTCGCCGCCGTCCTCGGCATCGCATCGTGCGACCCTCTCAACTTCACCTGGTAACCGGCCCTCACGCCGCGTGAGCCGGGCGGCCCACTATCCGGCGAGGCTGCTCGCGGTCGTGGTGCCGGTCTCCGTCGTCGGGATCGGGCTGTACCTCGCGGCGACCGCGTGGTTCGTGCACGCGGACCCGTCGGCCACGACGCTCGTCGGCGTGGCCGCGTTCCTCGCCGCCTCGATGCTCGCCGAGCGTTTCCCGGTTCCCGTCGAGGGTGCCGACGCGAACGGCGTCTCGCTCGGCTTCGTGTTCGCCGTCGCCGCGCTCGTCCTCTTCGGCTGGGCCGCCGCGACGTTCATCTACGTCACCGCCCCCACCGTCACTGCGCTGCTCGATCGCAAGCCTCTGATTCGGACGGTCTACAACGCCGGCGTGTTCGGGATCGTCGGGACGCTCGCCGGCTCGATGCTGCACCTCGTGAACGGCGACGGCCCGGCGACGGTCCTATTCGAGGTCGCCCTCACGGCAACCGTGCTCTACACGGCGAACATGCTGCTCGTCACCGCTGCGATCTCGGCGTCGGGATCGGATCTCGGCTACGCGCGCCTGATCCGCTCGAACGTGCGCTGGACGATCCTCCCGTTCGCGCTGATGGCGTCGACCGCTCTCATGCTCGTCGTGCTCTGGCAGCGCACGCCGTATCTCTTTGCTGCGCTCGCCGGGCCGCTCGCCGCCATCTCGCTCTATCAGCGCTCGACCCACCGGGCCCTGAGCGCCGTGCGCCTGTCGCTCACCGACCCGCTGACCGGGCTCGGGAACCACCGGCACTTCCACGAACGGTTCGAGCAGGCGATCGCGTATGCGCGCGAGCACGCGACGACCCTCTCGCTCTGCCTGCTCGACCTCGACGACTTCAAGGCCGTCAACGACCAGTACGGGCACCCGGCGGGCGACGGCGTGCTCTCGAAGGTTGCGGCGCGGCTCCGTTCCGACGGCGAGGCGTTCCGCCTCGGCGGCGACGAGTTCGCGCTGCTGCTGCCCGAGCTCGGCGAGCCCATCGCGCTGGCGACCGCACAGTCGATCGTCTCGCGGCTCGGCGCGGCCGACATCAGCCCTGGTGGCGGGCTCACCGTGAGCGCGGGCGTCGCGACCTTCCCGCAGCACGGTCACGAACGCGACGCGCTCATCAGGATGGCCGACGGCGCGCTCTACTGGGCGAAGGAGCAGGGCAAGAATCAGGTCCGTCCGGCGCGCGACGTCGCAAATCTCTCCGCACTCCACGGCGTCGGCGATCAGACCGCGCGCATCCGCGCCGCCGGCTCGCTCGCGCGCGTCGTCGACGCCCGCCACGCGGACTCGGGCAAACACTCCGAACGCGTGGCGCTGTTCGCCGGTCGCATCGCCGAGCAGCTCGGCCTTCCCGAGGACCAGGTCGAGCTGACGCGTCTTGCCGGGAGCCTCCACGATCTCGGCAAGCTGGCGATCCCGGAGGAGCTGCTGCGCAAGCCGGCTCCGCTGAGCCGCGAGGAGCGCCGGCTGATGCAGCGGCATCCGCAGATCGGCTACCGCATGCTCGCGAGCCTCGGCGTCGAGCCGATCGCCGACTGGATCCTCCATCAGAGCGAGCGCTGGGACGGCACCGGTTATCCCGAGGGCCTGCTGCAGGAGTCGATCCCGCTGGGATCTCGGATCGTCTTCGTCGCCGACGCGTTCGACGCGATGACGTCCACCCGCCCGTACCGCCCGGCTCTGCGCCGTGAGGACGCCGTCCGCGAGCTCGAGCGGTGCGCCGGCACGCAGTTCGATCCCGAGGTCGTGGACGCCTTCATCGCGACCGTCCGCCCCGCTCCGCTCGTGGCTGCTCCCGCCTAGAGCGGGATGTTGCCGTGCTTGCGCGGCGGTCTGCGTTCGCGCTTGGTGATCGCGGTCTGTAGCGCGTCGATCAGCACGGGGCGGGTGCGGCGCGGCTCGATCACGTCGTCGACGTAGCCGCGCTCCGCAGCCGTGTACGGGTTGGCGAAGCGCTCCCTGTACTCCGCGATCAGCTCGCCACGGCGCGCCTCCGGATCGTCCGCGGTGGCGAGCTCGCTGCGGAAGATGATGTTGACGGCGCCGTCGGGGCCCATCACCGCGACCTCCGCGGTCGGCCAGGCGAAGTTGAAGTCGGCCCGAACGTGCTTCGAGCTCATCACGTCGTACGCGCCGCCGTACGCCTTGCGCGTGATCACGGTCAGCTTCGGCACCGTCGCCTCGCAGTACGCGTAGAGCAGCTTCGCGCCGTGCCGGATGATGCCGCCCCACTCCTGCGCCGTCCCGGGCAGGAAGCCCGGCACGTCGACGAAGGTGACGAGCGGAATGTTGAACGCGTCACAGGTGCGCACGAACCGCGCTGCCTTCTCGGACGAGGCGATGTCCAGCACCCCGGCCAGCGCCTTCGGCTGGTTGCCGACGATCCCGACGCTGTAGCCGCCGAGCCGCGCGAACCCGCACACGATGTTCGGCGCATAGGCCGGCTGCAGCTCCAGGAACTCGCCGTCGTCGACGACCGCCGCGACCACGTCCTTCATGTCGTACGGCTTCGTGGGCTCGTCCGGGATCAGCTCGTCGAGCTCGGGCGCCTCACGGTCGACCGGATCCGCCGGCGGATCGAACGGCGTCGGATGCGCGTTCGACTGGGGCAGGAAACTGAGCAGATAACGCGCATCCTCGAGCGCCGACTCCTCGTCGGCAGACGTCAGATGCGCCACCCCCGACTTCGACGCGTGCGCGGCCGCCCCGCCGAGCTCCTCGAACGTCACCTCCTCACCCGTCACCGTCTTCACGACATCGGGACCGGTGATGAACATGTACGAGCTCCCCTCCACCATCAACACGAAATCCGTCATCGCCGGCGAATAGACCGCCCCGCCCGCACACGGCCCCATGATCAGCGAGATCTGCGGGATCACACCCGACACCTGAACGTTGCGCCAGAAGATCTCCGCGTAGCCCGCGAGCGACACGACCCCCTCCTGGATCCGGGCCCCACCCGAATCGTTGATCCCGATCAGCGGGCAGCCGTACTTCGCCGCAAGATCCATCACCTTGCAGATCTTCTCCGCGAACACCTCCGACAACGACCCGCCGAACACCGTGAAGTCCTGGCTGAACACGAACACGCGGCGGCCGAACACCGTCCCGTACCCGGTCACCACCGCGTCCCCGTACGGCCGCCGCTCCAGCATCCCGAAGTTCGACTCGCGGTGCCGCACATACCGGTCGAGCTCCACGAACGACCCCGGATCGCACAACCGCTCCACCCGCTCCCGCGCCAACAGCTTCCCCGACTCACGCTGCCGCTCCACCGACCGCTCCGTCCCCGCATGCATCGACTCATCCCGCAACTCACGCATCCACTCGCAGCTTCTCGCGCGTCGTCGAGTGCACACCGGGATTCACGGGCTCCGCCATCCGCGGAGCCTATGCACATCAAGACCTCTAGAGTCGAAACGTGCCGGTGCCGCTCGACATCGTCCGCTTGCGCGCCGAGACGCCGGGCTGCGCCACCGTCACCCACCTCAACAACGCCGGCTCGTCGCTGTCGCCGAACGCGGTCGTCGAGGCGGTCGTCGACCATCTTCGGCGCGAGGCGGAGATCGGCGGTTACGAGGCTGCCGCCGAGCGCATCGACCGGCTCGAGGGCTGCTACGACGCACTCGCCGGTCTCATCGGCGCCGATCGCACCGAGATCGCGGTGATCGAGAACGCAACCCGGGCCTGGGACATGGCGTTCTACGCGTTCCGCTTCGCACCGGGCGACCGCATCCTCACCGGGCGCGCGGAGTACGCCTCGAACTGGATCGCGCTTCGTCAGGTCGCGGACCGCACCGGAGCCTCGATCGAGATCGTCCCCGACGACGAGCACGGGCAGTTCGACACCGGCGCGCTCGCCCGGCTCATCGACGATCGCGTGAAGCTCGTGTCGCTCGTGCACGTCCCGACGCAGAGCGGGCTCGTCAACCCGGCCGCTGAAGTCGGCCGCGTGACGCGTGCAGCCGGGATCCCGTTCCTGCTCGACGCGTGCCAGTCGGTCGGCCAGATGCCCGTTGACGTGCAAGCGATCGGCTGCGACATCCTGTCGGCGACCGGGCGCAAGTTCCTGCGCGGCCCACGCGGCACGGGGTTCCTGTACGTCCGCCGCGACCTGATCGAGCAGCTCGAACCACCGTTCCTGGACATGCACGCGGCCGAGTGGCAGCGGGACGGGAGCTACACGATCAGAGACGACGCGCGGAGATTCGAGAACTGGGAGACCTACGTCGCTGGGAAGGTCGGTCTCGGAGTTGCGACCGGCTACGCGGTCGCGCGTGGGAGTCGACTCGATCTGGGAGCGTGTGCGGACGCTGGCCGGGAGACTTCGAAACGGGCTCGGCGAGCTCCCCGGTGTCACGGTCGCCGACCGCGGTGCGGTGCTCGGCGCGATCGTCACGTTCTCGGTGCACGGACGTTCGGCCGCCGCCGTCCGCGACGCGCTCGCGGCCGATCGCATCAACGTGTCCGTGACCGAGGCGTCGGCTGCGCGGCTCGATCTCGATCCACGCGGGATCGTCGACCTCGTCCGCGCGTCGGTTCACTACTTCAACACCGACGAGGAGCTCGATCGGCTCGTCGAGCGAGTCGCAGCCCTCGCGTAGAGTCGGGCCCGTGCACTCGATCGACCGCGCCACCGTCTGGCCGTACGACGAGCAAGGCCGGCCGCGTGAGTTCGTCTACCAGCGCTACGCGCATCCGACGGGCGCCGCGGCGGAGGCGGAGCTCGGCGCGCTCGAGGGCGGCGAGGCGCTGCTCTTCGCGACCGGAACGGCTGCCGTCACCGCGTGCGTGTTCGCACTGGCGAGGCCGGGCGCGAAGCTCGCGATCGCGCAGGGGGCGTATTTCGGCACCTCGGTGGCGTTCTCCGAGTTCGCGCTCTGGGGGCTCGAGGTGGTGGACTTCGACCAGACACGTCCGCCGCCCCAGGACGCCGACATCGTCTGGGTCGAGTCGCCCGCAAACCCCGTGCTGTCGGTGCCGGACTGGGAGGCGATTCGCGCACATCCCGGCGTCACGGTCTGCGACGCCACCGTCTCGACCCCGGTGTATCTGCGTGCCCTCGACGAGGGTGCCGACGTCGTCGTCCACTCGGCGACCAAGTTCCTGACGGGCCACCACGACGCCATGCTCGGCGCGACCGTGACACGTGACGACGCGATTTCCGCTCGCCTCCGCGAGGTTCGCAGCCGGACCGGGCTGAGCGCGTCGCCCGACTCGGCCGCCTCGCTGCTCCGAGGCCTCCAGACGCTCGAGGTGCGCATGCGGCGCCACACGGAGACCGCCCGCGAGCTCGCCGCACGCCTCGAGCGGCATCCGGCGGTCCAGCTCGTGCGCTATCCGGGATTCAGCGGCCTGATCTCGTTCGACGTCGAGGGCGATCCGCTTCCGGTCGAGACCGCCACGCGGGTGATCTCGAACCAGACGAGCCTCGGGGGAGTGAACTCCTCGATGGAGAGCCGCCACCGCTGGGAGGGCGATCGGATACCGGTCGGGCTGCTGCGCCTGTCGGTCGGCCTCGAAGACGTCGACGTGCTCTGGGCCGACCTGGAGCAGGCGCTCGAGCACGCTCCCAACTGACGCGGGGAGACGAAGCCGGAGGAGGGACTCGAACCCACGCACTCCTCATTACAAGTGAGGTGCTCTACCAGCTGAGCTACTCCGGCAGCAGGATCATTCTAGGCTTGTCCTCTGTTGTCAGTATTGACGACGAGTCGTCCGACGCCCTCTGCACCATGGCAGTGTGCTTCACCCCAAAGACATCGGCGACCGGTCGACGCTCGCGGTCATCCTCGCGCTTCAGACCCAGGGATGTGCGACCTACCTTCCCTTCGGCGAGAACACGCGGTGCGACCTCATCGCCGACTATCACGGTCGAGCTGTCGAGAGTCCAGTGCAAGACGGGCCGCCTCATCGACGGAAGCGTTCGCTTCCGTACGTCAAGCACCTATGCGCACCATCCGAACCCCAAGATTCACAGTCGGCCGTATCACGGCGAGATCGATGAATTCGCCGTTTTCTGCCCGGAACTGGGAACGGTCTATGTGGTGCCTATCGACGACATCCCGAACCGCTACGCGGCCCAACTGAGGATCGACGCACCGCGCAATCGACAAGTGCGGCGAATTCGACTCGCGGCCGACTACGAGATCGCGCGAGTCGACGTCTACTGAGCGCTACGCCAGAACCTGGCGGCCCTGCTGATGCGTGATGATCTTCCGCTTCACCCGTTGCAGCGCGTTGTCGATCGTCTTCGTGTCGCAGCCGAGCTCGTCGGCCATCTGGTCGTAGGAGGACCCCTCCAGGTACAACCGCAGCGCGTCCGCCTCGAGCGGCGAGAGCGACGACGACAGGCAGCCGACCAGCGCCTGCAGCTCCTCGGTCGAGACGACCTTGACGGCAGGCTCGTGGACGTGCGACGCCGGCAGCGCATCGCCCAGCGAGCACTCGCTCTCCGACTCCTGGCCGGCGGGCGTGTGGCTGAACGAGACATAGGTGTTGAGAGGGGCGTGCTTGAGCCGCGTCGCCGTCTTGATCGCCGTGATGATCTGCCGGGTGACGCAGAGCTCGGCGAACGACCGGAACGACGTCTCCTTGTCGGGCCGGAAGTCGCGCACCGCCTTGTAGAGGCCGACGAGACCCTCCTGGATCAGGTCGTCGGAGTCGCCGCCGGCGAGGAAGTACGAGCTCGCCTTGAGCCGCACGAACGACGTGTAGCGGCGGATCAGCTGGTCCATCGCCACCGAGCTGCCGTTGGCGGCCTTGAGCACGAGCTGGAGATCCTCAAGCTCTCGTTGAGCCTTCTGCGGTGATTTCTGCGCGGTTGCGGTACGGACGGCCACGGCGCTTACCCCCGGATTTCGACGGCTTTTTGGACGTGAGCCTTCGACCCAGCCTGCCTGAAGTCTCACCCTGAACTTGAGGTGAATCTAGCAGGGACCCGCAAGGAGCACAAGCCCCATTTGCAGTGGACCCGCTTTACTCGCCGCGGCGGAGCCGCTCGAGCCGGGCCCGGGTCTCGCGGTCGAGCTTCCCCGCGAGCCCGCGCGGCGGCTCCGAGGGAGCCGCCGAGGGCCGGAGCTCCCGGACGAAAGTCTGCGAGGTGACGTGCTGGACGTCGATGCCCGCGGCGGCCGCCACCGTGCCGTCGCTCGTGACCAGGACGACCTGCGCTCGCCGCCGGTGCTCGACGGCGAGCCGCTCGAGGAGCGTGTCGGCGTGGGCTGCGAACCGCACCTCGAGCGGCCCGTGTGCCGTCTCGTCTCCGACTCCGTCGAACACGACGATGCCGCGGGCGCCACGCTCGGCGACGAACGACGCCAGTGCGTCGGCGAGCTCCCGCGGAGCGTCGAAGGGCCCGGCGTGAAGCAGGTTGTAGCCGTCGAACAGATACAGCGTGGCGTCAGCCACGCTGTCGCTTCGCCTCGTACAGGAGGACCGCCGCCGCGACGCTGACGTTCAGCGACTCGACGCGTCCGGCGAGCGGAATCGAGACCAGCCCGTCGCACGTGCGCCGGACGAGCGGCCGCAGGCCTCTGCCTTCGGCTCCCAGCACGAGCGCCAGACCACCCGAGAGGTCGGCCTCCCACATCGGGGTCGCACCCTCGTCGCCGGCCGCGCCGTAGACCCACAGATCGCCGCTCTTGACCTCGTCGAGGTAGCGCGCGAGGTTGGTGACGACCGCGACGGGCAGGTGCTCGACCGCTCCGGCCGAGGCCCGCGCCACCGCCGGGGTCACGACCGCCGAACCGTGGGCCGGGACGACCACGCCGGTCGCACCGGCACCGTCGGCGCTGCGGCAAACGGCGCCGAGGTTGTGGGGGTCGGTGACGCGGTCGAGCACGGCGAGGAGCGGTGAGTCGGCACGGGCGAGCTCGTAGGCATCCGCATAGCGGAACGGCTCGACGAGCGCGACCACGCCCTGGTGGTCGCGCGTGCCGGCCCGCTCGGTGAGCTCCCGGTCGGGCTTCTCCTTCGGCTTCGCCTCGGCCAGCCACGGCTCGGAGGCGAGCGCGCGCTCGCTCGCCCAGACGTCGATCACCTCGCGGTTGCCGCGCAGCGCCTCCCGAACGGCTCGGCGTCCGTAGACGAGATCCGGCGTCACCGGCTGCGCACGATCGTGAACCCGCCGCCGGGCTCGTCGCGCGTCTCCCAGCCGGCCCGGGTCAGCTCGTCGCGCAGACGGTCGGCGGCCTCGAAATCGCGGGCGGCCCGCGCCTCCTCACGGCGCCGTGCGAGCTCGAGCACCTCCGCCGGGACGGGCTCAGACTCGCCGAGCGAGCCGAGGCCGAAGACCTCGAGGCCGCGGCGCAGCAGGTCGAGGCGCCGTGTCGATGCGAAGCCGTGGAGCACCGCGAGCGCGCGGGGCGTGTCGAAGTCGTCCTCCAGCGCCTCGCGGAACGGTTGCCAACCGTCGTCCTCGGGCCCGGACGCGGGCTCCTGCGTGAAGGCGTTCCGCAGGGTCTCGGCGCGCGCCGCCGCCTGCGCCATCGTCTCCTCGGAGAAGTCGATCGGCTTGCGCCAGTGCCCGGAGAGGAAGAACACGAGCAACGCCTCTCGCCCCCACTCGTCGAGTGCCTCGCGCAGCGTGGTCACGTTGCCGAGCGACTTCGACATCTTCTCGCCGGTGAACCGGAGCATCCCGTTGTGCGTCCAGATCTCCGCGAACGGGTGCCCGAGCGAGCGCGACTGGGCCACCTCGTTCTCGTGGTGCGGGAACACGAGATCGAGCCCGCCGCCGTGGATCTCGAACGCCGGGCCGAAGATCTCCTCCGCCATCGCCGAGCACTCGATGTGCCAACCGGGCCGTCCGCGCCCCCACGGCGAGTCCCACCACGTGTCCTCCGTCACCGGCTTGTTGGCCTTCCAGAGCGCGAAGTCGCGGCCGTCCTCCTTGAGCGGGTTCGGCTCCTGCTCCTCGACCTGATCGGGCCGTTGCCCGGACAGCCGTCCGTACTCGGGGAAGCTCGAGACGCGGAAGTACACGTCGCCGCCCACTGCGTACG
This sequence comes from uncultured Thermoleophilia bacterium, assembly GCA_963774355.1. Classification (GTDB taxonomy): domain Bacteria; phylum Actinomycetota; class Thermoleophilia; order Gaiellales; family Gaiellaceae; genus PALSA-600. The sequence goes on from CAVZER010000013.1 coordinate 14,734, forward strand.
CGTGCCCGGTGTCGATCAGCGCCTGGATGAACGCGACGATCTGCGGGACCGTGTCGGTCGCCCGCGGAAGATGGTCGGGCTGCCCGATGCCGAGGTCGCCGGTGTCTTCGAGGTACCACTCGGTCGCCTGTGCGGCGAGCGCCGCGCTCGCGCCCGGGGCGGCGTCGTAGATCTTGTCGTTGATGTCGGTGATGTTGTGGACCAGCGTGACGTCGTAGCCGGTCTCGCGCAGCCACGAGCGCAGCCACATGCCGACGAGGAAGGGACGCGCGTTCCCGACGTGCGCACGCGCGTAGACGGTCGGGCCGCAGAAGTACATGCGCACCGGGCCGGGTGCCGGGGGCAGCTCGACGAGCGAGCGCGTCATCGTGTCGTAGAGGCGCACCGAACCTAGGTTAAACGGGCACGGCGAATCGCCTCGTCGCGCGGCAGCGCCCGGAGCACCGCCCAGAGCTCGGGGCCGCGGTCCCGTCCCGTGAGGGCGACGCGGAGGGAGCGCAGGTCGCCGCCGACCGCCTTGAGCTCTCGCAGCACGAGCTTCGCAGCGTCCTTGTCGAGCACGTCCGGAAGCGGCGAGCGGAGCTCGACGAACCGTTCCACCGTCTCGGCACTGCGCGCACCTGACGGGCCCTCGCTTGCGACCGGGGGCTCCAGCACGCCGGCCGCGAGAGCGCGCGCCTCGACGAGGTCGTGCGCGCCGCGGACGAGCGGCGACCGCCTCGACCGGGACGCCCACGCGCGCGGCCAGCTCCTCGTCGGTGAGCCCGTCGAGCACGTCGACCGACAGCGAGCGGATCCGGTCGAGATCGAGGTGCACGTCGTGCCGCGGCAACCCGAGCTCGTCCAGGTAGTCGCGCACCGCCTCGGCGGGGTACCCGGCCTCGCGCAGCGATGCGACGGTGGCGCCGTCCGCGCGCTTGGCGAGCTTGCGGCCATCGTCTCCGACGACGAGACCGTGGTGGATCACGATCGGCGGCTCGAACCCGAGCGCGCGATGCAATGCCGCGTGCAGCTCCTCGTTCCCACGGTGGTCGGAGCCGCGGATCACGTGCGTGATCGCGAAGTCGTGATCGTCGACGACGCTCGCGAGGTGGAAGGTCGGTGAGCCGTCGTCACGCCACAGCATCACGCCGTCGAAGCGTTGACCGACCCCGGCGTCCCGCGCAGCCTCGAGGTACCGCTCGAGCCGCTCGCTCTGCCGGACCGGCCCTTCGTCCCACACGATGCCGAGCCACCCGAGGTCGGCGAGAATGGCCTCCTCGCCGCCCGCCACGTTCCGGGCCGGGTCGGTGTCGTCGATGCGGAGGAGCATCCAGTCGCCGAACTCCCGGTTCGCGACGGCGCTGAGCGCGTTGCCGACGTGCAGGGTCCCGGTGGGGCTCGGCGCGAAGCGAACGCGCGTCATGCTGTGGGAGCGTAACGGTGACGGATCCTGACCACCGTGAGAGCCGCGTGAGAGCGGCGCTCGCGCCGCACCAGCGGCGAGGAACAATGGGCGACATGCGTGTGTTGGTGGTCGACGACGAGCCCAAGCTTTCGGCGCTGGTCGCGCGTGCGCTCCGCGAGGAGGGCCACGCCGCCGACGTCGCCGCGCACGGCAACGACGCGCTGTGGATGGCGCAGGCGGCGCCGTACGACGCGATCGTGCTCGACGTGATGCTTCCCGGCATCGACGGTTTCGAGATCCTGCGCCGGCTACGGGCAGCCGACGTGTGGACGCCGGTGCTGATGCTCACGGCCCGCGACGGGATCAGAGACCGCGTCGACGGCCTCGATGCCGGCGCGGACGACTACCTCACCAAGCCGTTCTCGTTCGACGAGCTGCTCGCCCGCATCCGCGCGATCGCCCGCCGCGGCCCCGTCGAGCGCCCGACGATCGTCGAGGTCGGCGACCTGAAGCTCGACCCGGCCGGGCGACGCGCCTGGCGGGGAGAGGTCGAGCTGAGCCTCACCGCGCGCGAGTTCGCGATCCTCGAGCTGTTCATGCGGCGGGCCGGCCAGGCGCTGACCCGGGTGCAGCTGCTCGAGGGAGCCTGGGACATGGCGTTCGAGAGCCGCTCGAACATCGTCGACGTCTACGTCCGCTACCTCCGCGAGAAGATCGACCGACCGTTCGCCCGCGCGTCGATCGAGACTGTTCGCGGCGTCGGCTACCGCCTCCGCGAGGACGGTGGAGCGGCAGCGTGAGCCGGCTGCCGATCCGAATTCGACTGACGCTGCCGTTCGCCGTCGTCATGGCCGCGGTGCTCGCAGCGATGGGGATCGTGCTCTACCTCCGCGTCGGAAGCGCGCTGCTCGCGAACGTCGATCAGAACCTCGATGCACAGCTCGCCGAGGCGAACTCACACGCGACAGAAGGACGCCACGAGCTGCTCGACCGGGACGTCAGCGACGGCCCGACGGTCGCGCAGGTGCAGCTTGGGAACGGCACCGTCGTCCAGTCGTCGCCGGATGGATTGCGTCCGATCGTCCCCGCGTCACTCCGCGCGGCTGCCCTCGCCGGCCGGCGTGTCCGCACCACGACCGGCCTCACCGGGCTCCGCGGAGACTGGCGCACGATCGCGGCTCCCGTGCACGTGCGCGGCGGGATCGCCGTCCTCGTGATCGCGCGATCGCTCGGAGCGCGAGAGGAGACGCTCGACCGTCTGCGCCGCGAGTTTCTTCTGGCCGCCCCTGCAGCGCTCCTGCTGGCGATCCTTGCCGGCTACGGTCTGGCGGCGGCGGCGCTGCGGCCGGTCGAGGCGATGCGGCGTCGCGCCGCTTCGGTGACGGCAGACAGCCCCGGACGCCGGCTTCCGGTGCCGCCGGCGCGCGACGAGATCGCCGCGCTGGCCGTCACGCTCAACGACATGCTCGACCGGCTCGAGGCTGCGTTCGAGCACGAGCGGCGATTCGTCGCCGACGCGAGCCATGAGCTGCGGACACCACTCGCGCTGCTCCGTGCCGAGCTCGAGCTCGCCCTTCGTCGTCCGCGGAGCAGAGCCGAGTATGTCGCGGCGATCCGGTCGGCCTCCGAGGAGACGGAAAGACTGTCGCGGCTCGCCGAAGATCTGCTGCTGATCGCGCGCGTCGACGAAGGCCGGCTGCCGATCCGCCGCGAGGAGCTGCACGGCCGAGAGCTGCTCGACCGCGTCCGCGACCGGTTTGCTGCCCGGGCCGCCGAGCTCGAACGACCGCTGACCGTGGTCGACGGCGCCGACGTCGTGTTCGATGCAGACCCCGTTCGTCTCGAGCAGGCGCTCGGAAACCTCGTCGACAACGCGTTCACCCACGCGCGCGGCGACGTCGCGCTCAGCGCATCCAGGACGAACGGCGTCGTCGAGCTTCACGTCACGGACGGCGGGCCCGGCCTCCCGGCCGGCTTCGCCGAGCGGGCATTCGACCGGTTCAGCCGCCCTGACGATGCCCGCGAAGGCGGGGGCGCCGGGCTTGGCCTTGCCATCGTCGACCTGATCGCGCGTGCCCACGGAGGCAATGCACGCGTCGGGCCTGCGCCGGGCGGGGGAGTCGACGTGTGCATCGTGATCCCCGCGGCGTAACGTGCGCGAGCGCACCCGCTCACGAGCGTCTCATACCCGTTCGCGAGCATGCGAGCATGTCGCCGGGGCCCGCTCAGCTCCGCGGCGCAATCGCCGCACGTGACGCAGCGGTGAATCGTGTCCGCACGACGACTGCGGTGGTAGCCGCAGGCTGCGTCGCGCTCGGCGCCGCCTTCGCCGCGCTCGCGTCGGCCTCGACGCACCCGCACCGTACGCCGGCTTCGCGTCCGCCCCGTTCGAGCCACCGCGCTCGAGGGCCGGTGGTCGCGCCCACGCCGCCGCTCGTCGCGGTTTCGCAAACCGCGGTCGTGCCGGCGCAGCCGCCCGCGGCCGCCCCGTCGGCGGCACCGCCCGCCACCCCTCCCGTGGCCGTCTCCGGGGGCTCGTGAACGGTCCGCCGCTCCTCGGGGCGGACACGTTCGCGGCCCTCGGCACGACGGCCACGGTTGCGGTGGCGCGAAGCGAGCATCTGCCAGAGGCGCGTGCGCTGCTCGCCGCACGGCTCGACCGGCTCGACCGCCTGTGCAGCCGCTTCCGCGAGGATTCGGAGCTCTCGCGCGCGAACGCGCGCACCGGCCGCGCGCAGAAGGCGACGCCGGAGCTGCGCGCCGCGGTCGAGGTCGCGCTGGCAGCGGCGAACGAGACGGACGGGCTCGTCGACCCGACGATCGGCCGCGCGCTGCGCGACGCGGGCTACGACCGCACCTTCGCGCTCGTGCGCAGGCGCGGCGGCTGGACGATCCGCCCAGCCCAACCTCCGCAAGCTCGGCTCGGCGTGGTCGTCGACAACGAGCAGCAAGCGCTGGAGATTCCGCACGGCGTCGAGCTCGACCTCGGGGCGACCGCGAAAGCGCAGGAGGCAGACGACGCAGCTCACGAGCTGGCGACCGTCTTTCGAACAGGTGTGCTCGTCTCCCTGGGAGGGGACATCGCCGTCGCGGGCGCTTGGCCGGGGGCCGGCTGGTGCGTCCGCATCGCGGACGACCATGCCGCACCGCACGACGTCGGCGGCCCGCTCGTGTCGCTGCAGACGGGCGGCCTGGCGACGTCCGGGACGACCGTCCGACGCTGGCCGACCAGCACGGGCGAGGCACACCACTTGATCGACCCGAGAACCGGTCGACCGGCCGAGACGCCGTGGCGAACCGTGAGCGTCGCCGCGTCGTCGTGCCTCGCGGCGAACATCGCCGCGACGGCCGCCGTCGTTCTCGGCGACGCGGCACCCGATTGGCTGAGCTCCCGGTCGGTCCACGCCCGGCTGGTCACCCGGGCGGGGGCGGTCCGATACGTCGGCGACTGGCCGCGCTCCGCGGAGGCCGCTTGATCGCAGCGGCGGGCAGCGCCAGGGAGCTCTGGTATCTGACTCGAGGCACCGGCGTCGTGGCGCTGCTGCTCCTGACGGCCTCGGTCGTGCTCGGCGTTTCGACGACGCTCGGCCTGCGACTCCGCCGCTGGCCGCGTTTCGCCGTCGCCGGAATGCACCGCAACCTGACGCTGCTGGCGATCGCGTTCGTGGTCGTGCACGTCGTGACGACCATCGCGGACGGTTATGCGCCGATCCGGTTGATCGACACGATCGTCCCGTTCATCTCGGCCTACCGGCCGATCTGGCTCGGGCTCGGCGCGGTCGCGTTCGACCTCCTGATCGCGATCGTCGTGACGAGCCTCCTTCGCGTTCGGATCGGCGTGCGCGTGTGGCGCTCGGTTCACTGGCTGGCGTACGTCTCGTGGCCGGTCGCGCTGGTGCACGCCCTGGGCACGGGAAGCGACCCGCGGACAGGCTGGCTCGCGACGGTCGGCATCGCAGCGCTCGTCGTCGTCGTGCTCGCGGTCGCCACCAGGCTCAGCCTCGGCGCCGTGCCGCGGAAAACCCGGCTGGCCGGGTTTGCGACGCTGGTCGTCCTACCGTTGCTCCTCCTCGGCTGGTACCAGAACGGGCCGCTCAGGAAAGGGTGGGCACATCGCGCCGGGACACCTTCGTCGCTGCTCGCACACGCGACGGTGCCGATCGCGGCGGTCACGAAGCCGCGCGCGCCGCGGACCTTCCGATCTCCGATCAGCGGCACGGTGTCGCAGCACGGCGACCCGGGCGGCGAGGTCACCGTACGCCTCGATCTGCACCTGAAGAACGCGCCTCGCGGCGCGTTGCGCATCGACCTCCGAGGGCTCCCCGCGGCGAACGGTGTCTCGTTGACGGCGAGCGGCGTCTCGTTCGTGCCGGCGACGACGGGCGTCGTCTACGAAGGGCGCGTGATCGGTCTCAACGGCAATGCAGTCGCCGCGGACGTGGTGGACGCGACGGGCGATCGTCTCCAGCTGACGCTCGCACTCGCCATCGACAGCGGGACGAATGCCGTTCGCGGAGAGATTTCGGGCTTCGTACCGACCGGGCAGGCGCGCGATTGAGCGCGTCGCGCCTGCTGGCCGGAGTCTCAGCGGGCCTCGCGCCGTCGCTCGACAACCACCTCGCGCTCTTCGGTCCGCTCGAACCGCATGACGATCTGATCCTCGCGATCGAACGGGCAGGCCTGGCCGGTCGCGGCGGGGGCGCCTTCCCGACCGCGACGAAGCTCCGAGCCGTGGCCGACGAGGGAAGGCAGCCGATCGTCGTCGCAAACGCGGTCGAGGGTGAGCCGGCGAGCGGAAAGGACCGGGCGCTGCTCCGGGTCGCTCCGCACCTCGTGCTCGACGGCGCCGTCGCCGCGTGCCACGCCGTCGGCGCCCGCGACGCCGTCGTCGCGATCTCCCACGAGTCGGCCCGCGAGCGCGCGATCGTCGAGACGGCGATCGGGCAGCGGCTCGCTCGAGACGGCCGGACACAGCTTCGTACAGCGGCGGTTCCGGCCGGCTTCGTCGCCGGCGAAGAGACGGCGCTGGTGAACGCGCTCTCCGGCGGCGAGGCGAAGCCGACGCTCAAGCCGCCGTTCCCGTCCGAGCAAGGGCTCGACGGCGCACCGACGCTCGTCGCGAACGCCGAGACGCTCGCGCACATCGCGCTGATCGCGCGGTTCGGTCCGAGCTGGTTTCGCGGCGCCGGCACCGACGACGCGCCCGGCACCGCGCTGGTCACGCTCGGCGGAGCGGTCGCGCGACCGGGCGTGTACGAGATCGAGCTCGGCGCGTGCCTCGACGACGTCGTCGACCGTGCCGGAGGGGCGACGAGACCCGCGCAGGCGATCCTCGTCGGCGGCTATTTCGGCCGCTGGGTGACCCCGACCGATGCACGCGAGCTGAGACTCACTCCGGAGGTGCTCGGAGCGGGCGCCATCGCCGTGCTGCCGGCGGACGTCTGCGCTGTGTCGGAATGCGCACGGGTGCTCACCTACCTCGCGGACGAGAGCGCCGGCCAGTGCGGCCCCTGCGTTCACGGCCTGCGTGCGATCGCCGATGAGCTCTCTTCGACCGGCAGCGGCTTCCGCCGTGGGCGGCTCGAAGAGCTCGCCGGCCTGGTGACCCGTCGGGGCGCCTGCCGGCACCCCGACGGCGCGGCGAGCTTCCTGCGCAGTGCACTCGAAGTGTTCGCGGAGGAGTTCGGGCAACACGCCAAGAGCGGCCGCTGCGGCCGGAAGAACGTCTCCGTGCTCCCGCTTCCCGCCCGGCCCAGCAGGTGAAGGCGCTCCGCGTGAACCCGATCGCCTGCGACGGGCGCGGCCTCTGCGCCGAGCTGTTTCCCGAGCGCATCACGCTCGACGAATGGGGCTTTCCGATCGTCGACGGTACGCCCCTGCCCCGGTCGCTCGAACGCCTCGCGGACCGAGCCGTCGCCGAGTGCCCGATGCTTGCGTTGCGGCTCGAGTCCGTTCGCCCCGATCGGGTGTCAACCAAGGGCCGGCGCGGGCCGAAATAGGAGTCCATGGGTCGCTCGGTAGTCACTCTCACTGCAGTGTTCGGAACCTTCGTCGGTGGGTTCGTCCCCGTTCTGTGGGGCAACAACGGGCTCGGCGTCCAGGGCGTTCTGTTCGCAGCCGTCGGCGGCGTGGCCGGCCTCTGGCTCGGCCTTCGGCTCTCCGACTGACGCTTCGACGGGCAGACTCCCGCGGATGACGGGGGTCACCTATGCCGGGATCGTCGGCCGCGCGCGCGCCGTCGTCACCTTCCTGCGTACGCACCGTCGCGTGTCGGTCGCCCTGCAGATCGTCGTCGTCGTGGCCACGGTCGCCTTCTGCGTCTGGGCGGTGCGAGACGAATGGTCGAAAGCCGCACCGCTGCTCGAGCACGCACGCCTCGGCTACGTCGCCCTGGCGTTCGCGACGGTCGCCGTCTACTACCTCGTCTTCATCCTGGGTTGGATCAAGATGCTCGGGGCGTGGGGCATCCACACGCCGTACCGGCCTGCGCTGCAGGCCGAGATGGTCTCGATGCTCGCGAAGTACCTCCCCGGCGGCGTGTGGACGCCGGCGGCCCGCACGGTGGCGTTGCGCAAGTCGGCGGGCGTGACCGAGACGCCGACAGTGCTCGCATCGATCCTCGTTGAGGCTGCGCTCTCAGCCATCTCCGGCGTGATCGTGTTCGTCGTCAGCCTTGCGTGGGTGCGCGGCGTCAACGCGCCGCTCCTGCCGCTCGTCTTGTTCGCGATCCTGTGCGCGTCGCTGCTCCATCCGCGCATCTTCCGGCCGATCGGCGACAAACTCCTGCGCCCGTTCGGCGCCGGCGCGATCGACCCGCTGCCGTTCCCGCTGATGATGGGCCTGTTGCTCTTCTACTGCGGCACGTGGCTGATCGCCGGCTTCGCCGTCTACTTCATGCTCCTCTCGCTCGGCACCAATCCCGGTCTCGCCACGGTTCCGTTCCTCGGCGGCGTCTCGGCGGTGGGCGCGATCGTCTCGGTGCTCGCGATCTTCGTGCCTTCCGGTCTCGGCGCCCGCGAGGCGTCGATGTACGGCCTGCTGCTTGCGATCACGACCCCGGGGCCGGCGCTCGGCGCGACGCTCCTCAACCGGCTGGCGATCACCATCGTCGAGGTCGTGCTGTTCGGCATCGGCGTCGTGACGTGGAGGTCCGGCCGCCGAGAGCCGACGCCGCCCGAGTAGCGTTGGCCCGGTGAACATCGGCGTCTACGTCTACGAGCTGTCGGAGGAGCTCGACTGGGCCGGACCGTGGGAGGTGCTCTCGGCCTGGGCTCTCAAGTGGCCAGACGACGGCGTGACTGCCTTCACGATCACCGACTCGGACGACCCGGTCCGCTGCGCGAAGGGCCTGCGCGTGCTCGGCGACTACACGTGGGAGACGGCGCCCGCGCTCGACGTGATCGTCGTGCCGGGCGGCGATGAACGGGGTCCGAGCGCCGATACCGCGCTGCACGAGCGCCTGCGTGCGATCGGAGCCCGCGGTGGCCTGCTCACGAGCGTCTGCACGGGCGCGTTCGTCCTCCAGGCGGCCGGTGCGCTCGAGGGAAAGCCGGCGACGACGCACTGGGGATCGATGGACCGGCTGCGCGACCTCGGAATCGACGTGCGGGACGAGCGCTTCGTCGACACCGGAGCTGTCATCACGGCGGCAGGCGTGTCGGCCGGCATCGACATGGCGCTGCACCTGGTGGCGCGACTGCACTCGGTCGAACGCGCCCGCGAGGTGCGCCGCTACATCCAGTACGACCCCGAGCCGCCCGTCTGAGCGCTAGATGGTTGATGCCACGGGATCGTCTGTACCGGGGCGTGGACTGGGGGTGCTGGGGCGCGGCGGCGTGCCGGCGGCGATGGTAGAGCCATCGGTGCCGGTGCGACGTCGTGAAGCGGACGGCTTGACTGCGGCGGCTACGCCGGCGCGGTCAGGCCGGGAGCGGCCCAGTGCGGCCAGGCCGCGCAGCCGGACACGCGATCACGTGGCATCAATCATCTAACGGTGCTCGAGCGCGAGCCGCACGCCGAAGGCGATCAGGACGACGCCCGTGACCCGGTCGACCACCTTGCGCACGCCAGGACGGCGCAGCAGCGCCGATGAACGGCCGATCAGCAGCGCGTAGGCGGCGAGCCACGCGAGCGTCAGCACCGCGAAGAGCCCGCCGAGCACGAGCAGCGGCAGGAACACGGCGCCGCCGTGGACGAACTGCGGCAGGAAGCTCGTGAAGAACACGGCGATCTTCGGATTGCCGAGATCGCTCAATAGACCCTGCCGCAGCGCCTTCGCGCCCGATGTCGTGCGAAGGCCCGTCGACTCGGCCAACGGGTCGCGCGCACGGAGCATCTGGATGCCGATCCAGATCAGATAGAGGGCACCCGCGATCTTCAGCGCCAGGAACGCGGCCTCCGAGGCCCTGAGCAGCGTCGCGATGCCCAGTGCTGCAGCGAGCGTCCAGACGGTCAGCCCGGTCGAAACTCCGAGCGCCGAGAGCACACCGCCGCGGCGGCCGCCGAGCAACGCGTTCTTCGTCACGACGGCGGTGTCCGGCCCCGGGATGGCGATCAGCAGGATCGAGATGGCGAGGAACGGGAGGAGCGCGATCTGCATCGAGCGCTCAGATTACGTGCCCTGAACATCTAGTCTCGGCCGGGTGAGGGAGCTCTTGCTCCGGTGGTACGGCGAGAACGGGCGAGCGCTCCCATGGCGGGAGACCCGCGATCCGTACGCGATCCTCGTCTCCGAGGTGATGCTGCAGCAGACTCAGGTCGAGCGCGTGATCCCGCGCTACCGGCGCTGGCTCGCGCACTGGCCGACGGTCGAAGCCCTTGCCCGCGCGCCCGCCGCCGACGCGATCGTCGAATGGCAGGGGCTCGGCTACAACCGGCGCGCGCTCAACCTGCATCGCGCGGCCGTGCACGTTGCGACCAGCGGGTGGCCCGACGACCTGACGGAGCTCCCGGGCGTCGGCCCGTACACCGCGGCAGCCGTCGGCAACTTCGCCTTCGGACGCGACGTGCTGCCTGTCGACACGAACGTGCGCCGCGTGCAGGAACGGACGGGCGAGCAGTTCGACGCGACCTGCGCGCAGGCGCTCTTCGATCTCGGCGCGACCGTGTGCCTGGCGCGCATCCCGCGGTGCGAAGCGTGCCCGCTCGCCGAGCACTGCCCATCGCGCGGCTCGCGCTACGAACCGCTCCGCAAGCAGGGCCGGTTCGAGGGATCGTTCCGCCAGCGACGCGCGCTCGCGCTACGCGCGATCGCGGCGGGTGAGCGGCCGGCCGACGACGAGGCGATCGCAGCGCTGGCCCGTGACGGGCTGGTGGTCCTACGCGACGGCGCGGCGTCGCTCCCGGCGTAGACCCTCGGACCGCGACGCGACGACCGCCTGGGCGAGCGCCGGCAGGTCGGTGACGAGGCCGTCGACCCCGAGGTCGACCAGCTCCGCCATCGTCTGGACGTCGTTCACCGTCCAGGGAACGACCCTCGCGCCGGCGCCGTGCGCGCTCTCGATCAGGTCGCGCGTCACGAGATCCTGGCGCGGCCCCAACGTGCGCGCGACGCTTGTGCTGCGCAGCGGATGCTCGAAGAGGAAGGTCGTCGGCGTCGACGGCCGAAGGCGCATGACCTCCGCGACGACGCGTTCGTCGAACGAGGCGACAGACGCGGTGTCGAGGAACGGCAACAGCGCCGCGAACGAATGCCGAAGGCCCCGGCGTCTCGCCGGGAAAGCACTTTGCCTCGAGCACCACCGCGGTGTCGCCCGCGGCGGCGAGCAGCTCCTGGACGGTCAGTCCCGACGCGTCGCTCAGGTCGGTCTCGTGCGCGACGACGACCCCGGCCGGCGAAAGCCCGACGTCCGCCTCGACCGATGACGGCCGCGCAGCGAGGAGGCGCTGCAACACGAGGGCGTCGTTCGCGCGATGGGCCTGGATCTCGAACTCCATCGCCGACACGTTGCCGTCGGGACCGACCGAAGTGGGTCGCAGCCGGGTTGAGCGGTGGTTACGGGTCGGTGGACGGCGGCGCGGATTCGAGCAGCGCGACGGCCTGCGCTGCAAGCCCTTCGCCGCGCCCGGTGAACCCGAGCCGGTCGGTCGTGGTCGCGCGCACGTTCACCTCGCCACCTCCGACGGCCGCCGAGAGGCGTTTTCGCATCTCGTCGCGATGCTCTGCGATCCGGGGCTCCTCGCCGACGAGCACACAGTCGGCGTTCACGAGCGTCCACCCGGCCGCGCGTACCTGCGCGTAGGCCTCGGCGAGCAGGTCGAGCGAGGAGGCACCTCGGTAGCGCTCGTCACCCGACGGGAACAACGATCCGATGTCGCCGAGCCCGGCGGCGCCGAGCACTGCGTCGATCAACGCGTGCGCGAGCACGTCGCCGTCCGAGTGCCCTGCGAGGCCCGCGCGGATGATCGAAGGCGACGCCGCCGAGCACGAGCGGGACACCCTCGGCGAGCGCATGCGCGTCGACGCCGATGCCGACCCGGAAGCTCAAGCGCGTGCCTCCGTCTCGGTGAGCCACGACGAGACCCGCGCGAGGTCGGCGGGCGTGGTCACCTTGAGCAGGCGCTCGTCACCGTCGACGACCCGGATCCGCCCGCCGGCCGCCTCGACCAGCGACGCGCAGTCGGGCGCTTGTAACAAGCCGTCACTTGCTCGGCCGAGCGCCCCTCGGAGCGCCGTCGCGCGAAACGCCTGCGGCGTCTGCACCGAGACGAGCTCGCTGCGCTCGAGCGTCTCCGCGACGACGCCGCCGCTCGTGCGCTTGACCGTGTCGGTGACCGCCAGCGCGGGAACCGATCCGTCGAAGCCTTCCTGCAACGGCTCGAGCAGCCGGCTGACGATCCCAGCCGGGACGAGCGGACGAGCCGCATCGTGGACGAGGATCACCGCCGCGTCGTCCGGCACCTCGGCGACGCCGGCGCGAACGGACTCCGCGCGCGTCTCCCCTCCGGTCACGCAGGCGGTCACCTTCCCCGTGCCGAGCTCCTCGGCGAGCAGGATCGCCGGCTCCTCCCACCCCTCCGGGACGACGACGACGATCGCATCGATCGACGCGCAGTCGTCGAGACGCCGCAACGGCTCGGCGAGCAGCGGCAGCTCGCCCAGGCGGACGAATGCCTTCGGGCGGTCGCCTCCGAGCCGTTCTCCCCGCCCCGCGGCGACGAGAACGGCCCAGACGCTCATTCCCCTGGCGCGCCTACGCGGCGGCGGCGGGAGTCTTCTTCGCCGGCGTCTTCTTCGCGGCCGGCTTCGCGGCGGTCTTCGCCGCGACGGCGGGCCGTGCAGTCGTCGCCTTGGGCTTCGCACCCTCGGTCAAGGTCTCCTCGAGCCACTCGAGCGCCTCGTCCTCGGTCATGTTCTTCGCGTACATCAGCTCGGAAGCGAGAATCTTCTTCGCCTTCACGTACATCTGCTTCTCGCCGGTCGAGAGCCCCTTCTCGCCGTCTCGCAGCGCGAGATTGCGGACGACCTCGGCGAGCTCGTAGATGTCGCCGGTCTTCATCTTGTCGCGGTTGTGCTTGAAGCGGCGGTTCCAGTTCTTCGGCATCTCCGTGCCGCCGGACGTCAGGTACTTGACGACCTTCTTGACCGCCTCTTCGTCGATCACCTTGCGAAGCCCGACGCGCTCAGCATTGTCGGCCGGGACGTTCACGGTCATGTCGTTATGAAGGATCTTGATGGTGAGGTATTCGCGTTTCTCGCCGAGAACATCCTTCTTCTCGCGCTTCACGACCGTGCCTGCACCGTGGTGGGGATACACCACCTTGTCGCCGACCTTGTACAAACTCGCTCCTCTTTCCGTCTGTAGTCGCGAAAGTGCCGGTGGCCTTGACGGCTCCACCGGCGGGAATGACAGGGTAGCACGTTTCGCTGAAAACTGCCACGTTTGCAGGGGTTTTGTCGAAAAATCCCTGCTCAGGCGGGGTTCTGGGCCAGCCCGGCGGCGAGCGCGTGCCGCAGGGTGTCGGCCTCGAGCGCCGCTCCCGGAGTACCGGCCGGTGCGAGCACCGATGCGAGCCCGAACTTGCGGCATTCCGCAGCCCTCCGGTCGGCCTGTGTGGCCGCGCGCAGGCGCCCGGTCAGGCCGATTTCGCCGAACGAACCGACGCCGTCGCGCAGCGGCGACCCCTTCGCGGCCGATGCGATCGCGAGCGCGATCCCGAGATCGCCGCCCGGTTCGTCGATGCGAACGCCGCCGGCGACGTTGACGAAGACGTCCGCGCCACCCAGCGGCAGTCCGGCGTGGCGGGCTAGCACCGCGACGATCATCGCGAGCCGCTTGGGGTCGACGCCGGTGCCCACGCGCCTCGGCATTGCGAGGTCGGTGGGCGCGACGAGCGCCTGGACCTCGAGCAGGAGCGGGCGCGTCCCCTCGAGCGTGCACGTGACCGCGGCACCCACCTCGCCCGGCTCGGAGCGGCCGAAGAGCTCCGACGGCTCGGGCACGCCCGACGAGGCCGGCCCCGGTCATCTCGAAGACGCCGATCTCGTTCGTCGAGCCGAACCGGTTCTTGACCGCCCGAAGCACGCGATGCGCCCGGTAGCGATCGCCTTCGAACTGGAGGACGCAGTCGACCAGGTGCTCGAGCACGCGCGGCCCCGCCACGGCACCGTCCTTCGTGACGTGGCCGACGAGGAAGATCGCAACGCCGCTCTCCTTCGCGACCCGCAGCAGCCGCGCGGCCGCCTCGCGCACCTGTGAGACCGATCCGGGGGCCGAGCCCACCTCGTGCGACCAGAGGGTCTGCACCGAGTCGACGACGCACACACCGGGCCGCTCGCGCTCGAGCGTGTCGCAGACGAGCTCGAGCTCGGTCTCGGCGAGGATCTCCACGTCGTCGCACCCCCCCAGCCGGGCGGCGCGCAGCTTGACCTGCGCGACCGACTCCTCTCCCGTGACGAGGAGCGCGCGACGTCCGGCCGCCATCGAGCCGAGCGCGCTCAGGAGCAGCGTCGACTTGCCGACGCCCGGCTCGCCGCCCACGAGCACGAGCGACGCCGGCACGAGGCCGCCGCCGAGCACCCGGTCGAGCTCGGCCACGCCGGTCGGGATGCGCTCGCTCTCCTCGGCCACCACGTCGACGAGGCGAAGGGGCGGCCGCCGAGCGGGATCGGAGGCGTGGGCACGCCCCCGCTGTCCACGCGCAGAAAGCGTCTCGGCCACCATCGTGCCGAACTCGCCGCAGCCCGGGCAGCGCCCGAGCCAGCGGCTCGAGGCCGTGCCACACTCGGTGCACGCGTGCTGGACGGCCGCCGCCTTCGCCACGGCGTGACGGTAGCGGGGCGGCCCGACGGCACCCGTGCCGACTCTGAAACGATCTCTCCCCATGCGCCGGCGGAAGCTCGCCCGAGCGATCGCGAGGTCTGATGCTCGCCGAGATCGAAACGATCGTTGCCGCGTAGCCGAGTAGATTCAGGGGCGTGTCGCGCCAGAGGCTCCGCTCGCAGAACGAGGTGGTCGACCGCTGCCGCGCGCTCCAACGTGAGGCTGCAGGCGGGACTGCAGCACGTGGCGAGCGGGTCCTCGGATCCGGCGGCCGCAGCGGCCGTGTGGCGCGGCGAGGCACTCGGGACGCTGCTCTGGTCGCTCGAGCTCGTCGAGCTGCCTCCGTACGACCGTCCGTTCGACACGGCCACCGTGACCCGCACCCCGCTCGATGGGGCGCGGATGCGCGAGCCGCAGGACATCGACCTCGAGCGCCAGTCGGCGCGCCTCTGGCACTGGCGGGCGCGTACGACGAGGCTGCAGGCCGACGGCGACGTCGAGCTTCCGCCGCGGTACGCGACCTTCGACCAGCTGATCGCGGCGACCGCGATGCGCGGCTTCGAGCAGGAGCTGCTGCCGGCGCCGATGCGCGGCGACTTCCCCGCGTACGGGAAGGTCTATCGCCACCTTTCGGCCGAGCAGCTCGCCGAGGCGCACGCGATCGCGGCCGAGCGCCACCATGCCCTGAACTGGCTCTGCGGGCTCGGCGAGACCTGGGACGACGTGCCGCTCGACACTTGATAGTGGATTCTCTACTGTGGTCGCGATGGATCGCCTCGGGCGCTACGCCGATCTGATCGTCCGCGTCGGCGCAAACGTCCAGCCGGGACAGACACTCTTCGTCAACGGCCAGGTCGAGCATGCCGAGCTCGCCCGGGCGCTCGCGCGCGCCGGGTACGAGGCTGGAGCCCGCTACGTCGACGTCCGCTACGGCGACCAGCACGTGCGGCGAGCAATGATCGAGCACGCCGACGACGACGTGCTGATCGAGACGCCCGCGTGGCTGCTCGTCCAGGCCGAGGCGATGGGGGACGGCGCCGCGCTCGTGATGATCGCGGGCGATCCCGATCCCGGGCTGCTCCAGGATCTCGATCAGGCCCGCGTCGGCCGGACGCTGCCGCGCGCCTACCTGGAGGCGCTCCGCGAGGCGCAGACCGAACGGACGGTCGCGTGGACGATCGCCGCGTGCCCGAACGAGGGCTGGGCGAAGCAGATGTTCGGCGAGCCCGACGTGGAACGACTCTGGGAGGCGATCGCCGACTCCGTCCGGCTCGACGAGCCCGACCCTGTCGCCGCCTGGCGCGCGCACACCGCGCGGCTCCGCGAACGCTCGCGTCAGCTCGACGCACTCGACCTCGACCTGCTGCGGTTCCGTGGGCCGGGGACCGACCTCCAGGTCGGGATGCTCCCCGGGGTCAAGTGGACCGGCGGCGGGACGACGACCGCGGCCGGCGTCGACACCGTGCCGAACATGCCGACGGAGGAGGTCTTCACCGCGCCGGACTGGCGGCGGACCGAGGGAACCGTCCGGTCGACACGGCCTCTCGATCTCGGCGGGACCGTCGTCCGCGACCTCGAGATGACGTTCGCGAACGGCGAAGCCGTCGACGTGCGCGCGAGCGCAGGCGCCGAGGCGGTGCGCAGTCAGATGTCGACCGACGAGTTCGGAAACCGGCTCGGCGAGGTCGCCCTCGTCGACGGGACGTCCCGTGTCGGCCGCACCGGCCTGACGTTCTTCAACACCCTCTTCGACGAGAACGCCGCGTGCCACATCGCGTACGGCACCGCCGTGCTGTTCGGCGCCGAGGAGCTCGATGGGCTCGAGCCCGACGAGCTTCGCGCCCGTGGCGCGAACGTCTCGAACATCCACACCGATTTCATGATCGGCGGTCCCGAGGTCGACGTCGACGGCGTCACCCGTGACGGCCGCACCGTGCCGATTCTGCGGGAGGACAACTGGCAGCTGACGAGCTAGACCGCCTCGACCGATACGCGTCGGTTGCCGTGCGCATCGGCGCGAACGTCGCGGCAAGCCAGAACGTCTTCATCGGAACACAGGTCGAGCACGCACCGCTCGCCCGTGCGCTGACACGCCAGGCCTACGCGGCCGGCGCGCGCTTCGTCGACGTCCAGTACGTCGACCCCCACGTCAGGCGGGCGATGATCGAGCTCGGGCCGGACGAGACGCTCGATCACTCGCCGGGCTGGCAGATCGAGCGGGTCGAAGCGATGGCCGGCAACGCGATGATCGTCACCACCGGCGATCCCGAGCCTCGCCTGCTCGCCGATCTCGACGGAACGCGCGTCGGACGCGCGCAGCCGATCGAGCTGCGCAAGGCGCACGTGCGCCTGCTCACGGCGAACGCCTGCAACTGGACGGGCGTTGCGTTCCCCAACGCGGGCTGGGCCCGGCAGGTGTTCGGAGAGCCCGACGTCGAGCGATTGTGGGAAGCCGTCGCGTTCTGCACCCGCCTCGACGAGGACGACCCGGTCGAGGCGTGGCGCTTGCACATGGACCGTCTCGATCGCCGCGGGCGCTCGCTGAACGCACTCGGGCTCGACCGGTTGACGTACCACGGCCCGGGCACCGACCTCGAGATCGGCCTGCTCGAGCGGTCGCGCTTCGGCTCCGCGCTCTTCCGCACGGCCGGCGGCATTCCCTACGTCGCGAACATCCCGACCGAGGAGGTGTTCGCGACGCCCGACGCCCGACGCACCGAGGGCGTCGTCGCGCAGACCAAGCCGCTCGCGCTGGCCGGAGACGTCGTCGAGGACCTGCGGGTGACCTTCGAGCGCGGCAAGATCGTCGACGTGAAGGCGAAGCGCGGCGGCGACCTGATCCGGGCCCAGCTCGAGGCCGACGAGAATGCGCCGCGTCTCGGCGAGGTGGCGCTCGTCGACGGGACCTCCCGGGTCGGGCGCTCCGGCCTCGTCTATTTCGACACGCTCTACGACGAGAACGCGACGTGCCACATCGCCTACGGCACGGCGGTATCGCCCGGGCACGACGGCGACGAGCCCGACGACGGCATCAACGTGTCGACCGTCCACACGGACTTCATGATCGGCGGCCCGGAGATCGACGTGGACGGCGTGACACGCGACGGCCGCGTGGTGCCGCTGCTCCGAGACGACGTCTGGCAGCTGCCCGAATGACGACCTCCCGGGAGGAGCGGTACGCCGAGCTCGTCGTCCAGGTCGGTGCGAACATCCGGCCCGGACAGCTCGTCGACGTGCTCGCGGGCCTCGAGCACTCCGCGATCGTGCGCGAGGTCGCCCGTGCTGCCTACCGCGCCGGTGCGCGCTACGTGGACGTGCGCTACGTCGACCCACACATTCGCCGTGCGCTGATCGAGTCGAACGCCGGCGCCGACGTCCTGTCGTGGACGCCGCCGTGGCTCCTCTCGCGCGAGCGCGCTTTCGGCGACGAGCATGCTGCGGTCGTCGCACTGACCGGCGATGCCGAGCCGGAACTGCTCGCCGATCTTCCGGGCGAGCGCGTGGGCAAGGCCCGGATGGTCGAGCTGGCCAGGGAGTCGTCGCGTCAGACGACGGAGCTGCTGTGCAACTGGACCGTGGTCGGCGCCCCGAACGCCGGCTGGGCGACGCAGGTCTTCGGAGAGCCGGACGTCGAGCGGCTCTGGCGCCTCGTCGAGCACTGCGTCCGGCTCGACGAGCCCGACCCCGTGGCCGCCTGGCAGGCACACATCCGCAAGCTCGAGCGCCGTGCGCAGGCACTCGATGCGCTCCAGGTCGACGCGCTCCACTTCCAGGGCCCCGGCACCGACCTGACCGTCGGCCTGCTGCCGGAGTCTCGCTGGATGGGCGTCGAGTCCGAGACTGTCGACGGGATCAGCTTCGTCGCCAACATGCCGACCGAGGAGGTGTACACGACCCCCGATGCACGAAGGACGGAGGGCGTCGTCGCGGCGACGATGCCGCTGTCCGTCTACGGGACGATCGTCAAAGGCCTGCGTATGCGTTTCAGCGGTGGGCGGATCGTCGAGGTCGACGCCGACGAGGGCGCCGACGTCATTCGCGGCCAGCTCGCGACCGACGAGCATGCGGCGGCGCTCGGCGAGGTCGCGCTCGTCGACGGGACGTCGCGCATCGGCCGGACCGGGATCACGTTCTTCGACACGCTCTTCGACGAGAACGCGACCTGCCATGTCGCCTACGGCGACGCGTACGCGGAGGCGGTCGAAGGCGGGCGCATCGAGGGCGTGAACGTCTCCTCGGTGCACACCGACTTCATGATCGGCGGCCCCGAGGTGGCCGTCGACGCCCTCACCCGGAGTGGTGCGTCGGTGCCGCTCCTGCGCGAGAACGTCTGGAAACTGCCCGACTGAGAGGGCTATAGCTCGGTCGAGGGATTGCCGATATCGGCCCTGTGGACAGGTCGGCACTCTCGTCCCGGCTGATCGGGGCGCTTATCGTCGAGAACGGCCTGATCACCGAGGCCCAGCTCGAGTTCGCGCTCGAAGAGCAGCAGAAGACCGGCGCCCTGCTGGGCGAGATCCTGACGGCCCAGTTCGGAGTCACGCGCTCCGCCCTCGAGACGGCCCTGGTCGCGCAGCGCGCAGAGAACCAGTCGATCGGGGCAGACGAGGACAGCGAGGCGAACGCCGCCGTTCGCGAGCTCGCGCGCATGCTCGACGAGTGGGGCCGCAGCGAAACCCTCCCCAAGCGACCGATCGGCGAGATCTTCGTCGAGAAGGGGTTCATCACGAGCGGACAGCTCGAGGACGCCCTCGAGGAGCAGAAGCTCAGCGGACGGAAGCTGGGCGAGATCCTCGTCTCGCAGGGAAAGTTGTCGAGGCTCCGCCTCTGGGACGCTCTCGAGGACCAGGCGTCGGACTTCGAGCCGACGAAGCCGCCCGGAGGCAACGAGCTACCCGGGCTGCGCGTCGCGTCCGATGCGATCGCAAGCGACGCCACACCGCGGGCCCCCGAGCCGACCGTCGAGACCTGGCAGCCGCCGGCGTACGAGCCGGTTCGCCCCGAGCACCAGGTTCGCCCCGTGGAGGTCGAGCAGGCAGCCGCCCCTGCCGGTGCCGACGTGAGTGGGCTGCGCGAGGAGATCGAGGCTCTCGCCGCGCGGCTCGACGCCCATCAGCCCTCCGAGGATTGGCGCGACGCCGTCACCCAGCTTGGCATGCGTGTGAACGAGCTCGTCGACGGCTCCACGGAGTCCGAGGCGACCCTGCAGCGGCTCGCAGAGCAGCTCGCGGAGCAGCGCGAAAAGGAGCGCGGCGCCGGGCAAGAGCTCGACGCGCAGGTCGAAGCGCTCGCACGGCGTGTCGAAGAGCTCGCCGCGGGCTTCTCGGGGCGTCTCCAGGAGGTCAGCGACACCGTCTCCGCCGCCGCCGGCCGCGAGCAGGCCGACGCGCTTCGGCACGACCTCGACCAGCTTCGCGCCGCCCTCGCCGCCCTCCCCACCACAACCGACGATGTCGACGCACTCACCCGGCGCCTCACGGCGCTCGACGAGGAGCTCAGGTCCCGGCTCCAGCACCTCACCGACAATCTCGCCGCCACGGCCACCCGCGATCAGGCCGAGCGGCTGCGCCGCGAGCTCGACGACCTGCGCGCGACGCTCGATGCGCTTCCGGCCCAGACCGACGACGTCGCTGCCCTCGGCCGGCGCGTCGAGCAGCTCTCGGAGAGCTTCTCCGTGCGCCTCCAGCAGATCGGCGAGACCGTCGCCGCTGCCGTAGGACGCGACGAGGCCGTTCAGCACATCCAGGAAGCGCTGTCCGGGGCCGCCACCCGCGACCAGGCCGAGCGCCTGCGCCGCGAGCTCGACGACGTCCGCGCAGCCCTCGACGCGCTGCCCGCTCCCACCGACGAGGTCGAGACGCTCACCCGCCGCGTCGAGCACCTTTCCGACAGCTTCTCGGCGCGACTCCAGCAGCTCGGCGAGCGTCTTGCCGGCGCAGCCGCGCGCGACGAGGCCGACGCGCTCCGCCACGACCTCGACGCGCTGCGCGCCACGATCGAATCGCTTCCCCTCCCGACGGACGAGTGGCGGGACGGGCTCGGCGCTCTGTCCGGTCGCCTCGACGAGATCGCCTCGGCGTCGACAGAGGTTCGCTCCGCGTCCGAGCACCTCTCGGCGCGCCTCGACGCAGCGGACGACACCGGTCGGTGGCGCGACGAGCGTGTCGACATGCTGGCGACTGCCTCCGAGGAGCTCGCCACCCGCTTCCACGAGCTCGCCGACTCCGTCGCAGGTGCGGCGAGGTACGAGCACACGGATGCGCTTCGCCGCGACCTGGACGACCTCCGCGGGCGACTTCGACGCGATCCCGCCGCCCAGCGACGAGTGGCGTGAGGCGGTCGCGGCGCTCGCCGTCCAGATCGACTCGGCGCGTTCGACCGAGGAGTGGCGGGACGCTGTGGCCGCGCTCGCCGTCCGCCTCGATGAGGTCGCCGCCCCGGCCGAAGAGTTGCGAGCCGAGCTCGGCTCGCTGTCCGCCCGTCTGCGCAACCGCGTCGAACGGCTCGAGCACGACGTCGCCGGCGCAGCTTCGACAGAAGGCGTCGACGCCGTCTCGAATCGGGTCGACGGGCTGACGCACGAGCTCGAGCAGAGCAGCGGAAGGCTCGACTCGATCGCACGGCGGCTCGACGAGCTTGCGCCTCTCCATCGGGTCGACGAGCTCGCCGACACGACCGCCGAGACGGCCTCCGCGCACGGAGCCGCCCTCGACTCGATCCGCGAGGAGCTGTCGGCGCAGGCCGGACGGATGCAGGAGATCGCGGAGAAGCGGCGCGCCGACAAGGCCAACGTGCGTGAACGTCTGGACGCCGTCGAGGCATCGCTCGCCGACACCTCCGCCGTCGGGGCAGCTCTCGAGCCGCTGCAGGCACACCTCTCCGATCTCGACCGCCGCCTCTCCGAGCTCGCCTCCGCGCAGTCCTCCGAGAGCCGTGCCGGCCTCGACGCTCTGCGCGAGGAACTTCACCGCAGCATGGCCGAGGGCGCCTCGTCGCACGATGAGGCGCTCGACGCCCTCCGGCGCGAGCTCTCCGCCGACGCCTCGGCACGCGGCGAGGCGCTGGACGCGCTCGGACACCGGCTCGGCGGGCTCGAGTCGTCCCTCGCCGAGCACGCGGCCGACCACGACGCCGAGCGCCATGCCGAGCTCGAGGCGCTTCGCGCGGACATCTTCCAGCGCATCGAGCAGGTCGCCGCGACGAGCGCCGGCCGGGCCGAGCTGGACGCGCTCCGGGCGCGCCTCGAAGAGGAGGTCAGCGAGCAGCTCGAGCGGCAGGGCCAGGACGACGCTGCCGCCGAGGCCACCGGCCAGGCGATCCGCGACGGGCTCGCCGACCTCGCACGCCGCCTCACGGCGTCCGAGCAGGCGTACTTCGAGAGCGGGCGCTCGCTGCGACGCTCGATCGACGGCCTCGGGCTCGCGATCACGGACGCGGACTGGCACCTGCGGACAGGCGTGGCCGCCGAGGCGAACGAGGAGGCAACCTCCTACGTCGCGTTCGTCCCCGCCGGGGACGCCTATCGCCTCGTCGAGTGCGAGGGCGCGCCGCCGTACCTCGGCCAGATCGTCGACATCGAGGGCTTCGAGGACGCCATGCTGCGCGTCTCGAGGCTCGGGCGCTCGCCCCTGCCGTTCGACGGCCGGCCCTGCGCCTACCTCGAGCGGCTCTCTGCTTAGAGCCGGTGCCTGGCACCAAGGTGCCAGGCACCGAGCACTTCTAGTTACTCCGCGGTGACGTCTTCCGGCGGGGCGTCGGGCGCCGCGCTGACGCCGATCACCTCGGGCGGGGACGGCGGGAGCACGGTGATGTCGACCTCCTCGTCGTTCTTGCGGGCGACGAGGATCGTCGAACCGGGCTCGAGCTGGCGTCCGAGCACGAAGTCGGCGAGCGGGTCCTCGATGTAGCGCTGGATCGCGCGCCGAAGCGGACGGGCGCCCATCGTCGGGTCCCAACCCTTGTCGACGAGCAGGTCCTTCGCCTCCTCGGTCAGCTCGATCGTCGCCTCGTGCTCCGCCATCTGCACGCGCAGGCGGTTCATCAGCAGGTCGACGATCTGGAGGATCTCCGGCTTCGTCAGCTTCGGGAAGACGATGATCTCGTCGATCCGGTTCAGCAGCTCGGGCCGGAAGACCTTCTTGAGATCACCCATCACGCGCGTCTTCATGTCGTCGTAGGAGATGCCTTCCTCGCTCGAGATCGTGAAACCGAGCGAGACGTTCTTCGAGATCGACGCCGAGCCGATGTTCGACGTCATGATCACGATCACGTTCCGGAAGTCGACCTTGCGGCCCTGCGAGTCCGTCAGCTTCCCGTCCTCCAGGATCTGCAGGAGGATGTTGAACACGTCCGGGTGCGCCTTCTCGATCTCGTCGAAGAGCACGACCGAGTACGGCTTGCGGCGGACCGCCTCCGTCAGCTGGCCGCCCTCGTCGTAGCCGATGTAGCCCGGCGGGGAGCCGACGAGCCGGGACACGGCGTGCTTCTCCATGTACTCCGACATGTCGATCTGGATCATCGCGTCCTCGTCGCCGAACAGGAACTCGGCGAGCGTGCGCGCGAGCTCGGTCTTCCCGACGCCTGACGGGCCGAGGAAGATGAACGAGCCGGTCGGCCGCTTCGGGTCCTTGATCCCGGCGCGGGCACGACGGATCGACTTGGACACGGCGATGATCGCGGCGTCCTGTCCGATCACGCGCTTGTGCAGCTCCTCCTCCATGCGGACGAGCCGCTGCGACTCCGCCTCGGTCAGCTTGAACACGGGGATCCCCGTCCACATCGAGACGATGTCGGCGATCTCGTCCTCGCCGATCGACGGCTGCTCGGTCTGCTCCGAGTCGCGCCACTGGTCCTCGAGCTCGCGCTTCTTCTGCGTGAGCTTGCGCTCCTTGTCGCGCAGCGACGCCGCCTTCTCGAACTCCTGGTTCTCGATCGAGTCTTCCTTGTCCTTGCGGACCTTCTCGATCTCCTCCTCGAGCTCGCGGTAGCGCGGCGGCGCGGTCATCGTCTTGATGCGCATCCGCGACGCGGCCTCGTCGATCAGGTCGATCGCCTTGTCCGGCAAGTGGCGGTCCTGGATGTAGCGGCTCGCCAGCGTCGCTGCCGCCTCCAGTGCCTCGTCGGTGATCTTGCACCGATGGTGCGCCTCGTAGCGGTCGCGTAGCCCGCGCAGGATCTGCACGGTGTCGTCGGTCGACGGCTCGTCGACGCGGATCTGCTGGAAGCGCCGCTCGAGCGCTGCGTCACGCTCGAGGTACTTGCGGTACTCGTCGAGTGTCGTCGCGCCGATCGTCTGCAGCTCGCCGCGTGCGAGCGCCGGCTTGAGGATCGAGGCGGCGTCGATCGCGCCCTCCGCGGCACCCGCGCCGACGAGATTGTGGAGCTCGTCGATGAACAGGATGATGTCGCCGCGCTGGGTGATCTCCTTCATCACCTTCTTCAGGCGCTCCTCGAACTCGCCGCGGTACTTCGAGCCGGCCACGAGCGCGGCCAGGTCGAGCGTGTAGATCTGCTTGTTCTTCAGCAGGTCCGGCACCTGGCCGGAGGAGATGCGGGACGCGAGGCCTTCGACGACGGCGGTCTTGCCGACGCCCGGCTCGCCGATCAGCACCGGGTTGTTCTTGGTCCGGCGCGACAGGATCTGCATCACGCGCTCGATCTCCGTCTGGCGTCCGACGACCGGGTCGAGCTTGCCCTCGGAGGCCTGCTTGGTCAGGTTGCGGCCGAACTGGTCGAGCAGCTTCGAGCTCTTGCCCTTCTCGCTCGTCGCGCCCGACGTTCCGCCCTGGCGCCGGCCGGGGCCGGACAGCATGCGGATGATCTCGTTGCGGATCTTCTCGGCGTCGGCGTCGAAATCGAGCAGGATGCGAGCCGCGACGCCCTCGTTCTCGCGCACCAGCCCGAGCAGGATGTGCTCGGTGCCGATGTAGTTGTGCCCGAGCGAGAGCGCCTCGCGCAGCGCGAGCTCGAGGACCTTCTTGGCCCGCGGCGTGAACGGGATCTGACCGGTGGTGACCTCGTCGCCCTGGCCCACGATGCGGGCGACCTGGGCGCGAACCTCTTCCACCGTGATGTCGAGCGACTCGAGCACACGTGCCGCGAGACCCTCTTCCTCGCGCAGCAGACCGAGCAGGATGTGCTCGGTACCGATGTAGTTGTGCTTGAGCGCGCGCGCCTCGTCCTGCGCGAGTACGACGACCTGGCGGGCACGCTCGGTGAACCGTTCGAACACTCAGATTCCTCTCTTCCGCCGCTCGAGCGGCGCGCTTTCAGGATCGTGGGCTTTCCGAGGGCCTCATCGTACTCGCCCCTCCGGGTGTGCGGTCGAATTAGGCCCGTTTGCGTCAGGTCGCTAATGGCGCTCGCGCTGCGCGGGAAAGAGGATCACGTCGCGGATCGATTCCTTGCCGGCGAGCACCATCACGAGCCGGTCGATCCCCAGGCCGAGCCCGCCTGTGGGCGGCATGCCGTAGGAGAGCGCCTCCACGTAGTCGGGATCGCCCTGCTCCGCCTCGACGTTCCCGCCGGCGCCTTCCTCGGCCTGCATCGCGAAGCGCTCGGCCTGCTCCTCGGCGTCGTTGAGCTCCGAGAAGGCGTTGCCGAGCTCCATCCCGCCGACGTAGAACTCGAAGCGCTCGGTGATCGTGGGGTCGTCGTCGGTCGCCCGCGCAAACGGCGACAACTCGATCGGATAGTCGTGGAGGATGGTCGGTTCGATCAGCCGCGGCTCGACATACGCGGTGATCGCCTTGTCGACCAGTTGGGCCCACGTGCGATCCTGCGACACCTCGATGCCACGTGAGGCAAGGCGCGCCCTCAGGTCGTCGAAGTCGCGCGTCCAGAGGCCCGCCGTCTCGAGCTCGTCGACCAACCGGACGCGCTTCCACGGCGCCTTCAGATCGACGTCGTGTCCCTTGAACGTGACGCGCGTCGTGCCGAGTGTCTCGAGCGCGACGAACTCGACCAGCCGCTCCATCCGGTTCATCGTGTCCCGGTAGTCGGCGAACGCCTCGTACCACTCGAGCTGCGTGAACTCGGGGTTGTGCTTGTAGCTCACGCCTTCGTTGCGGAAATCCTTGCCGAGCTCGTAGACCTTCTCGAGGCCGCCGACGATCAGGCGCTTCAGGTAGAGCTCGGTCGCGATCCGCAGGTAGAGATCCTGCTCGAGCACATTGGAGTGGGTCACGAACGGCTCGGCGAAGCCGCCGCCGTAGCGCGGCTGCAGGACGGGTGTCTCGACCTCGACGAAGCCCTCTGCGTCGAGGAAGCGCCGAACGGCGGTGACGATGCGCGCTCGCAGCGTGAAGTCGGCGCGCACGTCCTCGTTCATCAACAGATCGAGGTACCGGCGACGGTAGCGCTGCTCCACGTCGGTGAGGCCGTGGAAGGTGTCCGGGAGCGGCGCGCGGATCCGGCTCAACAGGACCAGCTCGTCCACGATCAGCGACGACTCGCCGCGGCGGCTCTTCGTCGGATGGCCGGTGACACCGACGACGTCGCCGAGATGGACGTCGACCTCGCCGGTGCGCGCGAGCGGGCACATCAACTGGATCCGCCCCGAACGATCGACCAGGTCGAGGAAGACCAGCTTGCCCATGTCGCGGCGCGCGAGCACGCGGCCCGCGAGCCGACGCGACTCGGGCGCCTCCTCGCCGGGCTCCAGGCCGTCCGCCTCGACACGAACCGACGCGATCTCGTCCCGGTCCGCGAAGCGCTTCGGCAACGGCGTCATGGGCGCTTGACCATAGCCCAGGCGCGCGGGCCGCCTGCCGGCGTCCGCCCCTCGCGGACGACCTCGAAGCCGTGCCCTCGGTAGAAGGACAGGTTCGCCTCGTTGTTCGTCAGCAGCACGGCCGGCACGTGCTGGCTCGCCGCACCGACGAGACCGGGCTCGAGCAGGGCGCCGCCGATCCCCTGGCGCTGCGCGTCCGGGTCGACCCCGATCCCCGCCAGGTACCAGTGGGCGCCGCCCGCCACCTCGGAGCGCATCAGCTCGACGGCGCGGCCATATGCGAGGAACGGCCCGGTCGTGCGACCGAGACGCGCAGGTGTCGTCACGAGGGCTCTCAGCGTCGCTGCCACACGCACCGCAGGCCGGCCGGGCGGCAGCCAGCGCGCGGCGCCGCGGAGCTCCCCGGCGGTCGCCCAGACGTCCGCGGCCGTGACGTCGAAGCCGGCTCGAAAGAGCGGCTCGAGGAGCCGCCGCCGGCGGTCGGGGTCGGGAATCAGCCAGACCCACGCTGGGTCGTCGAAGAACGCGCGCGCGAGCACGGCG
The DNA here is from genome assembly GCA_963774355.1 of uncultured Thermoleophilia bacterium. GTDB lineage: Bacteria > Actinomycetota > Thermoleophilia > Gaiellales > Gaiellaceae > PALSA-600. The sequence goes on from CAVZER010000013.1 coordinate 41,657, forward strand.
CTCGCCGCGGGATAACCCTCCGGCCCGAGCCGCACGATCTCCACGACCGGCGACCCTAGTGGATAGTCAGGCGGCCTTGATCTCGAGGATCTTGAACTTGAGCGCGCCCCGCGGCGCCGAGACCTCGACGACGTCGCCCTTCTTGTGGCCGATGATCGCCTTCCCGACCGGGGATTCGTTCGAGAGCTTGTTCTCGGCCGGGTTGGCCTCCGTCGAGCCCACGATGTGGTACTCGAACGTCTTGTTCGCCTGCATGTCGCGCAGGCGCACCTTCGAGCCCACCGAAACGGCGTCCTTCGAGATCTCCTTCTTCGTGATCACACGCGCCGTCAGCAGCCGGTCCTCGAGCTGGGCGATCTTGTGCTCGAGCATCGCCTGCTCGTTCTTCGCATCGTCGTACTCCGCGTTCTCGGCGATGTCGCCGAACTCGCGGGCGACGCGGATGCGCTCCGCGACCTCACGGCGCCGGTCGCCGCGCAGATAGTCGATCTCTCCCTTGAGCTTCTCGTAGCCCTCGGGCGTAAGGATGACTTCCTTCAAGTGGCCTCCTGACCCGTCGCGAAAACGGGCGCGAATGGTAGCGATGCGGCCGGGAGAGGCGCAACTTCACCCGGCTACCATTCACGAACCGTGAATATCGACCTCCGCGAGCACTGGTGGATCGGCGGCGTCGAGATCCCGGGACGGCTGGTGCTCGCGCCCATGGCAGGGGTCAGCGTGCAGGCCTTTCGCCGCCAGGGCCGCCGGTTCGGGGCCGGCCTCGTCTGCTCGGAGATGGTCTCCGTGGCGGGCATCCGCCACCGCAACGAGCGGACACTCGGCTACCTGCGCGTCGGCCGGGACGAGCGGCCGCTGGCGATCCAGATCTTCGGCTCGGACGCCGGCGCGATGGCCGAGGCCGCCCGGATGGTCGAGGCCGCCGGGGCGGACATCGTCGATGTCAACTTCGGCTGCCCGGTCAAGAAGGTGACCAAGACGGGGGCCGGCGCGTCGCTCCTCGACGATCCCGACCACGCGTGCCGGCTGATCGAGGCGGTCGCCGGCGCGGTCTCGCTGCCCGTGTCCGTCAAGATGCGCCGCGGGGTCGCGAACGGCACGCGGACGTGTCTCGAGGTCGGCCCGCGGCTGGTCGCGGCCGGCGCAGACTCGCTGACGCTCCATCCACGTTCGGCCCGGCAGATGTACACGGGCACCGCGGACCACTCGCTCACCGCCGAGCTCGTCTCGCTCGTCGACGTTCCCGTGATCGCATCCGGCGACATCACCTCGCGCGCGCGGGCCCAGGCGGTGCTCGCGACGACGGGAGCAGCGGCGGTGATGGTCGGTCGCGCCGCACAGGGCAACCCGTGGGTGCTGGCGGAGATCATGGGCGACGGCGCCGAGCCGTCGCGCGAAGACGTCGTCGCGGAGCTGGTGCTGTTCATGCGCGAGACGGTGCGCGAGCTGGGCGAGCAGCGGGCCTTCGGCTTCCTGAAGAAGTTCTACGGCTGGTACCTCGGCCACGGCCGCTTCCCGCGCCCGTTCAAACAGGAGCTGGTGATGCTGCCGTCGCTCGAGGAGGTCGAACGGCGCCTGTTCGCGGCCGCGCCGGGCGCGCGGCTCGTGCTCGAGCGGCTCGTCCGCGACCTCCCCGACCCCGCCGACGAGGTGCTCCTCGACTCGCTCCCGATCTCGATCTACGGCGGCGGGTAGGCGACCAGCCGGTGCCTGGCACCTAGGTGCCAGGCACCTGGTCTACGGCCGGTTGCGCGCCCAGACGAGGCGCAGGCCCTGCAGGGTCAACTCGGGATCGACGGCCGTGATCGTGCGCGTGTGCGGAGCGATCAGGTCGGCGAGGCCGCCCGTTGCGATCACCGGCGCGTCCGGCGCGCCGAGCTCGTCCCGGATGCGGTCGACGATCGCATCGACCTGGCCGGCGAAGCCGTAGACGAGCCCGGACTGGAGCGCCGCGGTCGTGGTCTGGCTGATCACGCGTTCGGGAGCGGCGAAGGGCACCTTCGGCAGCCGCGCGGCACGTGCGAACAGCGCGTCCATCGAGACCTCGATGCCGGGCGCCAGCACGCCGCCGGCGAACTCGCCCGCGGCGGAGACGACGTCGAAGTTCGTCGAGGTGCCGAAGTCGACCACCACGGCGGGCGCGCCGTGCCGCTCGCGGGCCGCGACCGCGTTCGCGATCCGGTCGGGCCCCACCTCGCGCGGGTCGTCGTAGCGAATCGGGACGCCCGTCGACACCCCGGGCCCCAGCACGAGCAGGTCGGCACCCGCCCAGCGGTCGGCGAATGCCTGATATTCGGCGACGAGCTGCGGGACGGAGGAGCTGAGCACGATCCCTTCCAGCGACTCGAGCTCGACGAACGCCCGCAGCATCACGGCCAGCTCGTCGCCCGTGTGCCCGCGGTCGGTCCCGACGCGGAACTGCTCGGTCAGGCGGTCGCCGTCGAACAGCCCGAAGACGGTCTGTGTGTTCCCGACGTCGATTGCCAACAGCACGGGGCGACGTTAACGCACGTGTTGCTGTGTTCCGGTGGTCGAAAGACACGCGGATCGCCGCCGAAGGCCGGCTTGGCCGGCCGGGAGGCGATGTGCGAAACGGGATGGCACGCGAAAGGGAGGGATGGGCCTCGGGAAGGGAACCGTAGGTTCTCTTCCCGATTAAAGGTCTTCGATCTCGCTGCGGCCCTCGCCGATGCGCTTGGCCAGCGCCTCGGCCGTGAGGACCGGCTCGTCTCCCTCGCCGCGAAGCTCCTCGATCGTCACGTCGCTGGAGGTGTAGACCTCGGCCCGCGGGATCATCCTCGTCGGGCGGTTCTTGTCCCAGACCCAGACGTCTTCCATCCGGACGTGGAAGAACGGGTAGCTGGGCTGCGGCACGTACTGCAGATCGAGCTTGTTGCAGAGGTAGGTCGCATCCTGGGTCAGGACGCAGTAGCGGAACAGGCCGAAGACGGCGCCGTACTCCTTCTTCAGCCGAAGCTCGGCCTCGGCTTCGAACTCGTCGAGCTCGTCGAGGTGACTCACGAAGCAGATTGTAACCCTGCGAGCGCCTCTCGGACCGTGCCGTTTCCGGGGATTTCGAGGCCCGGCGCGAGCTCGCACAGCGGCTCGAGGGCGAAGGCGCGCTCGAGCAGGAACGGATGCGGCACGGTGAGACCGTCCTCGTCGATCGTCTCGTCGCCGAAGAGGAGCAGGTCGAGGTCGATCGTGCGCGGCCCCCAGTGCTTGCCCGTCCGCAGGCGGCCGAGGCGGCGCTCGACGGCGAGCAGATGCTCGAGGAGGGCCCTGGCGGACAGGCCGGTCTCGACCTCGGCCGCCGCATTCAGGAAACGGGGCTGATCGACGAGGCCCCAGGGCTCGGTCTCGATCAGGCTCGAGAGCCTCGCCGCGCCGATCAGGGACGCCGCCTCACGTATCTGCGCCTCGCGGTCTCCGACGTTCGCGCCGAGCCCCACGTACGCGAGCGTCACGGCCGGCTCACGGTGACCGCCGCCCACTCCACGGGCAGGCCGGCCGGCCGCTTTCGGACCTTGACGATCACGCGCTCCACGGCGAAGCGACGCTGAAGCTCGTCGGCGACGGCGCCGGCCAGCGCCTCGAGGAGGTCGAAGCGCCGGCCGCTCACGTCGGCGATCGCAGCTGCCACCTCGGTGTAGTCGACGGCATCGCCCAGGTCGTCCTGCGCTCCGCGCTCGCCGACCTCGAGCTCGACGTCGAACCAGAACGGCTGCCCGGCGACCTGCTCGTCCTCGTACGCGCCGTGGTATCCGAACACTTCGAGCCCTCTCAGCTCGACGATCATCCCGCGACCGCGCTCGCAGCAGCCAGCGCCTCGACGTGCTCGCGAACGTCGTGCACGCGCAGGATCGCAGCGCCGCGCTCGTACGCCGACACGGCCGCGCCGACCGAGGCAGCTCTCGTCCCGGTGCGCGCGGCCGGGTCGCCCATGATCTTCCCCAGCGAGCTCTTGCGCGAGACGCCTACGAGCAACGGGCGGCCGATCGCCGCGAGCTCGTCGAGGCGCCGCAGGAGCTCGAAGTTGTGGGCGACCGTCTTGCCGAAGCCGATGCCCGGGTCGAGGCAGACGAGCTGCTCGGGCACACCCTGGGCAACCGCGAACTCGAGCCGCTCGGTCAGGAACCGCTTGACGTCCGAGACGACGTCGTCGTAGACCGGATTGTCCTGCATCGTGCGCGGCTCGCCTTGCATGTGCATGAGGCAGAGGTAGCAGCCGGCATCGGCGACGACGCCGGCGAGGTCGGGATCGCCGCGGAGCGCGGTCACGTCGTTGACGAGCTCGACGCCGAGCTCGAGCGCTCTTCTCGCGACGACTGCCTTGGACGTGTCGACGGAGACCGGCGCGCCGGTCAGGTCGGCGATCACCGGCTCGATCCGGGCGAGCTCCTCCTCGGCACTCACGCCCCGCGCACCCGGCCGCGTCGACTCGCCGCCGACGTCCACGATCGCCGCGCCGGCCTCGAACATCCCCCACGCCGACGTCACCGCCGCCTCGACCTGCAGGTGGACTCCGCCGTCGGAGAACGAGTCGGGCGTGACGTTGATCACGCCCATCACGGAGGGCCGTCGGAACCGCTGCTCGATCGGGGGCCTGGTTGACACCTCCGCATACTTTCGCGGGTGGACAGTGGTTGGCGCTACCTGGGGGTGCTCGCGAGGAGGCTGCGCTGGTCGATCGTCGGCGCCGTGGCGTCCGGGCTCGCCTGGCAGGGCGCTGCGATCGCGGCGCCGCTCCTGATCAGGCGGGCTGTCGACGACGGCGTCGTCGACGGCAGCCGCACCGCGCTCCTCTGGTCGTGCGCCGGCCTCGTCGTGCTCGGGGCGATCGAGGCCGTCTCGGGCGCGCTCCGGCATGTGTTCGCAATCCGCAACCGAGCACGCGCGGACGCGGAGGTGCGGGACGCGATCTTCCGCCGGGCGCTCGAGCTCGACGCGCACTACCACGACCGTGTCGGCGCGGGCGAGCTGATCTCGCGGGCCTCGAACGACGCGGAGCTGGTGGCGCGGGCATTCGACTCGATCGGCCACACGATCGGCTACGTGTTCACGATCGTCGGCACGGCCGTCGTCCTCTTCGTGCTCGACTGGCGGCTCGGCCTCGCCGTTCTGTTGCCGCTGCCGCTCCTCAGCATCGGATTCGGCCGCTATTCCGAGCGTTACGCGGAGCGCACCAAGATCAACCAGGAACGCCTGGCCGATGCGACGTCGCTGGTCGAGGAGTCGATCGCCGGCGTACGCGTCGTGAAGGGCCTCGGCGCCGAGGCGGCCGTGTCGGCGCGGTTCCGGGAGCGCTCGGACGAGGTCGTCCGCACGGCGCTCGACGTCGCCGGCGTCGATGCCGTGTTCCTGCCCGCGCTCGAGTCGATTCCGCTGATCGGGATGCTCGTCGTCCTCTGGTACGGCGGCCACCAGGCGCTCGACGGCGTGATCACGATCGGCACGTTCGCCGCCTTCGGGTTCTACCTCGCGCTGCTCGTCAACCCGCTGCGGACGATCGGCCAGCGCGTCGGGACGCTGCAGCGGGCGGTCGCGGCGGCGCTGCGGGTGACCGACGTGCTGCACGCCGAGCCCGTCGTCGTCGAGTCGCCGACGCCGCGCGCCTTCCCGGAGCAGGCTGCGATCCGGTTCGACGCCGTGCGGTTCTCGTACGGCGACGAACGTCCCGTCCTCGACGGGTTCGACCTCGAGATCCCGGCGGGGACATCGCTGGCGCTCGTGGGCGCCACCGGATCGGGGAAGTCGACGGCCGCCGCCCTGCTCGCCCGCTTCTACGATCCCGATGCGGGGCGAGTGACGATCGGCGACGTCGACGTGCGCGATCTGCGGATCGACGAGCTTCGTCATCGGGTCGGGATCGTGTTCGAGGACGTGTTCCTGTTCGGCGACACCGTCCGCGGAAACGTCAGCCTCGCCGCGCCGAACGCCGGCGATGAGGCGGTCGAGCGCGCGACGCAGCTCGCCGGCGCCGACGAGTTCGTGGAGCGACTGCCGGAGGGCTACGAGACGATGCTCGGCGAGCGCGGCTACTCGCTCTCGGGCGGCCAGCGACAGCGGATCGCGATCGCGCGCGCGATCCTCGCCGATCCGAGGGTGCTGATCCTCGACGACGCCACCTCGGCGGTGGACGCCACCAAGGAGCACGAGATCCGCGCTGCGCTCGCCGAGGTGATGCGCGGCAGGACGACGCTCGTGATCGCCCACCGCCCGGCCACCATCGCCCTCGCGGACCGGGTCGCGCTCGTCGACGCCGGGAGGGTCGCCGAGCAGGGCACGCATCAGGAGCTGCTCGCGCGCTCGTCGCGCTATCGCTCACTGCTCGCCGTCGCAGCATCGGAGGCGGCGTGATCCGCGAGCAGATCGGCCCGATCCTGCGCCCGTACCGCCGGACGATCAGCGTCGCCGGCGTGGCGATGATCGGGGCGACTGCGATCTCGCTCGCGGCCCCCCTGCTCACGAAGTACGCGATCGACCACGGGATCTCTCAGGGGAACGCCCGCGCGATCAACGTCGCCGCCGGGGTGTTCCTCGTGCTCATCGTCGTGCGGCCCGCGCTCGAGCGCGTGATCGTGCTCTGCAGCGCGCGTGCCGGCGAGTGTTTCCTCGGCGATCTGCGGGTTGCCGCGTTCGACAAGCTGCAGGCGCTCTCGATGCCGTTCTTCGAGGAGACGCGTGCGGGCGTGCTCGTTTCCCGGCTGACGAACGACGTGCAAACGTTGACGACCTTTACGCGCATGGTGCTGGTCGAGGTCGTCGGCTCGGTGCTGCTCTTCGTCGTCACGCTCGTCATCCTCGTCTGGCTCTCGCCCCTGCTCTCGCTGGTGATGCTCATCTCGGTGCCGATGCTCGTGTGGTCGTCGCTTCGGTACGGCAAGAACTCGCGACCTGCGTTCCTCGCGTTGCGCGACCGCGTCGCGGACACGATGTCGTCGCTCCAGGAAGGACTGGCGGGCGTGCGCGTCCTGCAGTCCTCCCGCCGCGAGACCGATCGCTACGCGTCGTACCGTGTCCGCTCCCGTGCGCAGGTCGCGGCCTGGCGGCGCATCTCCTTCGTCAACATCGGTTTCTTCCCGATGATCGCGTTCGCTCAGTCGCTCGCGCTCGCTTCGGTGCTCGTCGTCGGCGGGTATCTCGAGCAGCACGGACGCGTGACCGTCGGCACGATCGTCGCCTTCGCGCTCTACCTGATCTCGCTGTTCGACCCGATCGCGAGGCTCGGCGACTGGTACACGGAGTTCCAGTCGGGCCGCGCGGCGCTCCAGAAGATCGCAGGGCTGCTGGCCGAGCCCGTGACGGTCGAGGGCGGCACGGCAGCGCTGCCCGCGCGCGGAGCCCTCAGCGCATGCGGTACGACGTTCGCCTACGACGGCGGCGTGCCGGCGGCAGCCGACATCTCGCTGACGGTCGGCGCCGGTGAGCACGTCGCGCTCGTCGGCGCGACAGGCGCCGGAAAGTCGACTCTCGCGAAGCTGCTCGTCCGCTTCTACGACCCACAGCAGGGAGCCGTCACCTTCGGCGAGGTCGACCTGCGCACGGTGGGCCACGACGAGCTCCGGCGACGCATCGTGTTCGTGCCGCAGGAGGGCCATCTGTTCTCCGGGTCGATCGCCGACAACGTCCGCCTCGGGCGGCCGGACGCCGCCGATCACGAGGTGCGCGAGGCGCTGGCGGCGATCGGCGCGCTCGAACGGTTCGAGCGCTTGCCCGGCGGGCTCGACACCGACGTCCGTTCGCGCGGCGTCCGCCTGTCGGCAGGCGAGCGGCAGCTCGTCTCGATCGCCCGCGTCGCGCTCGCAGACCCGGCGGTGATCGTCCTCGACGAGGCCACGTCGGCGCTCGATCCGCAGACGGAGGCGGCCGTCGAGCAGGCGCTCGCCGCGGTGGCGGAGGATCGGACGATGATCACGATCGCCCATCGGCTCTCGACGGCGCAACGCGCCGATCGCGTGGCGGTACTCGACGGCGGCCGACTCATCGAGGTCGCTTCGCACGACGAGCTCGTCGGCCGCGGAGAGCGCTATGCGCGGCTGTGGGCCTCGTGGCAGGCGGGGGTCGGGGCGACGGCCGCCGGCACCTGACGCGCCGGGCGGCGCTGGACGAGCCAGAGCCCTCCCAGCACGATCGCACCGCCGACGGCGATCCCTGCGCGGAGCGGCTCGCCGAGCACGAGGATCGACGACGACACGCCGAAGACGGGAACGAGGAGCGTGAACGCAGCGGCCCTCGACGCGCCGAGTCTCCGCACGCTGTCGTAGTACAGGACGAAGGCGAGCACCGTCCCGAGTGGCGCGAGGTAGAGGATCGCGAGCCAGGCCGCCGCGCCGGCGTGGACGAGCGTCCCCCAGCCGGTGACGGAGAACGGCGCGAGCATCAACGCGCCGGCGGCGGAGGCATAGGTGGTGGCGAGGAGCGGATCGAAGCGTGTCGTCGCGGCACGTCCGAGGATCGTGTAGACGGCCCAGCACACCGCCGCGCCGACGAGGATCAGGTCTCCGGTGAGACGGCTCGAGCTCACGGCACCCGCCGGGTCGACGACGATCACGAGCCCGACGATGGCGACCGCGAATCCGAGCACGACGCGGCGGGTCGGGCGCTCGCCGAAGATCCGCCACGCGAGCAGTGTCGTGAACACGGGGATCAACCCGGGAACGAGGATCGCACCGTCGCTCGCGGGCGTCCGAACGAGGCCGATCAGGAAGAAGGCCTGGTACCCGGCGATCCCGGTCAGGCCGAGCGCGAGCACGAGCGGGACGTCACCTCGCGCGGGCAGCGCCAGCCGCCGGCCCCGGAGCAGGACGAGCGCCACCAGAAGCACCGTGGCGATTACGAAGCGCGCCGTCGCGACCGTGAGCGGCGGGACGTGATCGACGGCCACCTTCCCGGCGGGCCAGGTCCCACCGAAGAGCGCGGCCACCAGGAGCAGCTGAAGGACGGCGGAGCGGCGGCTTCGTCCCACACCAGCCTCCAACGTCGGTGGACGGTGGTCGCTTCCTGGGGCGAACGACCTGGAAGGCGGCGCGGGAGGTGCCGCGACGATAGGGCCTGGCTCAGGCCCTAACGAGTTGAGCAGTTAGCTCGCTTCGGGCTCTGGCGGCTGCATGGCCGCGCCGCCCGGCAGCGGGAACGGGCGCGGCTTCGGCTGCGGGCGCCGCTCGGGCTCACCGGGGAGCTCGGCGGCGGGCTCGGGCGCCGGCGGCGGGAAGACCGCGTCCTCGGACTCGCCGGCCAGCAGGCCCTCGAACTGATCGTGGTCGATCGTCTCGCGCTCGATCAGGATCTGCGAGATGCGATGGAGATCGTCGATGTGCTCGCGCAGCACCTTGTTCGCGAGGTCGTGGCCCTCCTCGATGATGCGCCGGATCTCGTCGTCGATCTCCCGCGCCACCTCTTCCGAGTAGTCCGGCTCGGCGCCCATCTCACGACCGAGGAACGGCATGTCGTGGTTGCGGCCGAGGACGCGCGGGCCGAGCTTCTCGCTCATGCCGAAGCGCATCACCATCTGCTTCGCGGTCGCGGTCACCTTCTCGATGTCGTTGGCGGCGCCGGTCGTCACCTCGTTGAAGACCAACTCCTCCGCGGCGCGGCCGCCCATCGTCATCGCGATCTGCTCGAGCAGCGCCTTGCGCGTCGTCAGATAGCGATCCTCGGTCGGCAGCGAGATCGTGAGGCCGAGCGCCTGCCCGCGCGACACGATCGTGATCTTGTGCACCGGGTCGGTGTTCTCGAGGAAGTGGCCGACGAGCGCGTGGCCCATCTCGTGGTAGGCGGTGATCCGCTGCTCCTTCTCGGAGAGCAGGCGCGCCTTCTTCTCGGGGCCCGCGATCACGCGCATGATCCCTTCCTCGAGCTCGTCCTGCTCGATCACCTTCTTGCCACGGCGCGCGGCGAGCAGCGCGGCCTCGTTGACGAGGTTCCGCAGGTCGGCGCCGGTGAACCCGGGCGTGCCCGCGGCGAGCGAGTCGAGGTCGATCACCGAAGCGAGCGGCTTGCCCTTCGAGTGCACCTCGAGGATCTTGCGGCGGCCGTTGCGGTCGGGACGGTCGACGACGATCTGGCGATCGAAGCGGCCCGGGCGGAGCAGCGCGGGATCGAGGATGTCCGGCCGGTTCGTCGCGGCGATGAGGATGATGTTGTCCTTCATCTCGAAGCCGTCCATCTCGACGAGCAGCTGGTTCAGCGTCTGCTCGCGCTCGTCGTGACCGCCACCGAGACCGGCGCCGCGATGGCGGCCGACCGCGTCGATCTCGTCCATGAAGACGATGCACGGCGATGCCTGCTTCGCCTGCTCGAAGAGGTCGCGCACGCGCGAGGCGCCGACGCCGACGAACATCTCGACGAAGTCGGAGCCCGAGATCGAGAAGAACGGGACGCCCGCCTCGCCGGCGACTGCCCGGGCGAGCAGCGTCTTACCGGTACCGGGCGGGCCGTAGAGCAGGACGCCCTTCGGGATCGACGCGCCGAGCGCCTGGAACTTCTTCGGGTTCTCGAGGAACTCCTTGATCTCCTGGAGCTCCTCGACCGCCTCGTCGACACCGGCCACGTCCTTGAACCCGATCTTCGGGGAGTCCGGCGCCATGCGCTTCGCGCGCGACTTGCCGAAGCTCATCACCTTCGAACCGCCGCCCTGCACCTGGTTCATCAGGAAGATCCAGAAACCGATCAGGAGCAGGAACGGCAGGAAGCTGCCGATCAGCGCCGTCCACGAGAACCCGCCGGTGCCCTTCGAGTCCCAGGAGACGCCCTTGCTCTCGAGCAGCTCCTGGAAGCGGATCTGCGCCTGGTCCGACGCGTAGTGGACCGTCGCATGCTTCCCGTTGTCGTACTTGAGCGAGATCGACCGCTTGCTGGGGTTGAAGACGGCCGACGCGACCTGGCCGTTCTGGACGTCGGTGATCGCCTGCGAGGTCGTCCGCTTCTCCGACGTCCCGCCCGTGTGAATCAGCGTCTGGCTTGCCAGCCAGACCAGCACGACGATCACTATGAGCGGGAAGAACGCGCTGCGGAGAAAGCGATTCACGAGACCTCACCTAGGGTAGCCGCTTGCATGTTCCCGGTGCTCCCCTGAAACCCCTGCCCGCGCACCCGGCTCAGACGCCTTCCGGCATCAGATCGTCCCGCAACACGCCGACATAGGGCAGATTTCGGTACCGCTCGGCGAAATCGAGGCCGTAGCCGATCACGAACCGGTTCGGGATCTCGAAGCCGATGTACCTCACGGGGACGTCGACCTCGCGCCGATCGGGCTTCGTGAGCAGCGCGCAGATCTCGAGGCTGGCGGGCTCGCGAGACTCGAGGTTGCGGAGCAGATAGGAAAGCGTCAGGCCGGAATCGATGATGTCCTCCACGACGAGCACATGGCGCCCCTCGATGTTGATGTCGAGATCCTTGAGGATTCGAACGACGCCTGACGAGTCGGTAGCCGCACCGTAGCTCGATATGGCCATGAAGTCGATCTCACACGCGACCGAGATCGACCGCATCAGGTCGGCCATGAAGAACACCGCGCCCTTGAGCACGCCGACGAGCAGCAGCTCGCGCCCCTGATAGTCGGCGGAGATCTCGGCGCCCAGCGTGCGGATCCGCGCCTGCAACTCGTCCTCGCCGATCAGGACCTCGCCGACACCGGCCTCGACGTCAACCATCGACACGGTGCGCAGTCACTCCTTCCGCGTCGACGATGCCGGGCACGCACACGACCTCGTCGCCGCGCACGACGAGCGGCCAGGCCTCGCGATCGGAACGCGGGACCTTGGCGTCCACGAACACGTCCTGTACCTTCTTCGCGCGACCGGCGAGCCGGTCACCCGGCCGCCAGCCGCGAACGCGCAGCCCCGGGCGCCGCGACTCGATCCGCCACGCGCCCCACGTCACCGGACCGGACAAGACGACGGGGCCACGCTCGAGCCAGAGTCGCTCGTGCTCGCGCACCGCCTGCACACCGCCGCCGAGATCCACTCGCTTCGAACCGACCGGAGCGTCGATCAGCTCGGCCAACGCCGGCGGCATCGTGCGCCGTTCGTCGAGAGCACGCACCACGTTCTCGCGCGCCGCCGGATGGATCTGCTCGAGCAAGGGCAGCACGTCGCGTCGAATCGCACCGCGCACCGTCGCGGCGTTCGAAGAATCCTCCCGCCACTCGAGGCCGCGTTCGCGGCAGTACGCCTCCGTCTCCTCGCGCCACAGGCAGAGCAGTGGGCGCACGACGCCGTCGGCGCGACGCACTTCGATCCCCTTCGTGTTCCCGCTCGAGACGAGCCGGTAGAGGATCGTCTCGACCTGGTCGGAGAGGGTGTGGCCCGTCGCACGCAGCGCGCCGGCGCGAAACGAGTAGCGCACGTCGCGCAACTCCGACTCGGTGTCCCGTCGCGCCGAGCCGTCGACCACCTCGGCGCCGAATCGCTCAGCGCACCACGCCGCATCGGCGTCCGACTCGGCGCCGCGAAGGCCGTGGTCGACATGAAGCGCCGACGTGCGATAGCCGAGCTCACCGAGGGCGTGGTGAAGGCACGTCGAGTCGACGCCGCCCGACACGAGGCAGAGCACCTCGCCGCCGGGTGCGATCAGGTCGTGGCGCCGGATGTGGGCCTCGATCCGCTGGAGGAGCTCCAAGCGCACAGTGTTGCACCTCACCGGCTCGGTCGCCGACGCGCGAGCGCCGAGGCGAGCTCGAGTGCGGCCCAGCGCGCGACCCACGCGGCGCCCGCGAGCCACGCGAGCCGGCGGAGCCCCGAGGTCAGAAGAGGACGCTCCGAAACTCGAGCTCCCGCCGCATGCCGACCGCATCGTAGAGCGCGATCGCGGGCGCGTTCTCCGCGCGGGAGAAAAGCGTCACAACGGGCGTCGTCGCGAGCAGGAGGCGAATCAGGTCGGCCAAACCGCGCGAACCGTACCCCCGGCCCCGGGCCACCGGATCGACCCAGACCTGCTGCAGCTGTACCGCGGACCGCGTCCAGGCAGCGGCTTCCGCCTTGAAGCGCACGGTCCCGTCCTCCAGCCAGACCCAGGAGCGGCCCTCTTCGATCTGCGCCGCGGTGCGCCAGCGAAACGCCTCGCCGTCGCGGGCCACGGGATCGACGCCGAGCTCGAGCTCGTACGCGGCGGCGCAGGCCGGGACGAGGCGCGGCACGTCGTCGAGCGTCGCCGGTCGGAGCGCCGTCTCGCCCGGCGCTGGAGCCTCACGGATCGAGAAGACGGGCTGCCCCGGCCGGTCCGCGCGCGGCCGCGGCAGTCGCGTGCGGGCCGCCTCCCAGAGCTCCGTGACGGCGCCCGCCTCGCCGATCATCATGCGCGCGTCCGCGCCCGCCACGCTGCCGGCGAAGGCCTCGCAGCCGGTTCCGGACGGGACGATGTTCGCGCCGACGTGGCACAACGCGGACACCGCTCCGTCGCTGCCGCTCGCGACAAACCGGCCGAGGCCGCGGCGCGCGACGTCTTCCAGAAACACGCGCTCGACCGGAGCGGCGTCGCAGAACGAGAGCACTTCGGCGGTCGTCGGCTCGAAAACGGTCATCGCTGAGGTGTTCTATAGAGTCCGCCGCCATGCCGATTCACATCCGCGCCGAGCCGGGCTCGTACGCCGAGGCGGTCCTTCTTCCCGGCGATCCACTCCGGGCGAAGTACATCGCCGAGACGTATCTCTCCGACGCCGAGGAGCGGAACTCGGAACGCGGCCTGCTCGGCTACACGGGCACGTACGAGGGCAGGCCGGTCTCGGTGCAGGGGACCGGCATGGGCTGCCCCGGCGCGACGATCGTCTTCGAGGAGCTGATCCAGCTCGGGTGCAAGAAGCTGATCCGCGTCGGCACGTGCGGCGGGCTCCAGCCGCACCATGCGCTCGGCGACCTGATCATCGCGCTGACGGCCGTGCCGGCCGACGCGACGGCGTCGCATCTGGTCGGCAACGAGCCGCACTGCCCGACGGCGGCCTGGAGCCTCATCCACGGCGCAGTGCACACGGCCAAGGAGCAGGGAGTCCCCGTCCACGTCGGTCCGATCGTGTCGAGCGACCTCTTCTACAACCCGGACGGCGGTCAGTACGAGCGCTGGTCGAAGCGAGGCGTGCTCGCGGTGGAGATGGAGGCAGCCGCGCTGTTCACGCTCGCTGCGCTACGCGGCGTCGAGAGCGGTTGCCTGTTGACGGTGTCGGACATCGTGGTCGAAGGCGAGTTCACGCGCATCAGCGACGACGACCTGCGAGCGGCCGTCGACCGGATGACGCGCATCGCTCTCGACGTCGCCGTCGCGGGCTGACGCGCACGCTCGGCGCGATGCCGGACACCGTCTTCCTCGTCAATCCGGCGTCCGACAACGGTCGCACGGGGCGGCGCTGGGCCGAGCTCGCGCATCGCGCTGCACACGCAGGCCTCGAGGGGGAGACGCTCTTCTCGGAGCGCCCGGGCCACCTGATCGAGCTCGCCCGGTCGGCTGTCGACCGCGGGGCCCGGCTCGTCGTCGCCGCAGGCGGCGACGGAACGCTGAACGAGGTGGTCAACGGCGTCGCCGAGCGCGACGTCGACCTGGCCACGATCCCCCTGGGCACCGGCATGGACTTCGGGCGCGCGTACGGCATCCCGACGCGTTTCGACGACGCGGTCCGCGTCGCGCGGGACGGAGCCCCGCGAACGATCGACGCCGGGCGGGTCCGCTACCGCACGTGGGACGGCGAGGAGGCCGTTCGCTGGTTCGCCAACGTCGGCACCGTCGGCATGAGCGGCGCTGTCGCGCAGCGCGCGAACGGGATGTCGAAGGCGCTCGGCGGCCGCGTCACGTTCTTCTACGCGCTGACCCGCGTCTTCCTGACGTGGCAGAACACGGAGGTCGTCGTCACGCTGGACGACGCCGAACGCCGCGGGCGGATGCACGACGTGATCGTCGCCAACGGGCCGTGGCACGGCGGCGGGATGAAGCTGGCGCCGGATGCGAAGCCCGACGACGGGCTGTTCGACGTCGTGCTGATCGGCGACGTCGCGAAGGTCGACTTCCTCACCACCGCGCCCAAGCTGTACACGGGCCGCCACGTCGACCACCCCAAGGTCGAGGTGCTCCGGAGCGCGCACGCAACGGTCGACGCGCCCGAGCGGCTGCCGATCGAGGTCGAGGGCGAGCAGATCGGAACGACGCCGGCAGCCTTCGAGATCGTGCCGGGCGCGCTCCGTGTGCGCGTCCCTCGCTGAGCGCTGCCGCGCCTCTAGTGCTCTTCGTGCTTCGGCTTCTCTTCGTGCTTCGGCGGCTTCGGCGGAGCCGGCTTCCGCGCCGGCTTCTCGAGCTTCGCCAGGCGCTGCTCCAGCGCGTCGACGCGCTGCTCGAGCACATCGAGCCCGCGAACACGCTTCGACAGATCGTCGACCCGGTCGCGCAGCTGGTTCGCGCTCTGGAGGAACTTCGTCGCCGCCGGGTTCTTCGAAGCCTTCCCGAGCAGGTCCTCGCTGAACGAGGAGAGCGATGAGAACGGTTTTTTGGTCTCGGGCATGTGCGGCGCCTAGCCTACGCGCTCGGGAACGACCGCGCGCGGGCCTACCGCCTCACGATCTTCCGGACGACGCCCACGTACACGTGCAAGCTCCTGCATCTGGCGGTGAATCTACGCTGATCCGATGATCGTCGCGCACCTGGATCTCGACGCGTTCTTCGCCGCCGTCGAGGAGCTCGAGGACCCCACGCTTCGCAGCGTGCCGTTGATCGTGGGCGGCGATCCGCACGGTCGCGGCGTCGTGGCAACGGCGAATTACGTCGCCCGATCGTTCGGGATTCACTCGGCGATGTCGTGCGCGGAGGCGCTGCGTCGCTGTCCGCACGCAACGTTCGTGCGCCCGCGTCACGCGCTGTACCGCGATCACTCGCGCGAGGTCTGGTCGACGGTGCGGGAGATCGTGCCGACGGTCGAGCAGACCGGCATCGACGAGGGGTACCTCGACCTCGGCGAGGTCGCGCCGTCGTTCGATGACGCGCGCGCCGTCGCCGGGGCGGTTCAGGCCGTCGTCGGGGCCCGTACCGGTCTGTCGTGCTCGCTCGGCGTCGCAGGATCGAAGGTGGTCGCGAAGATCGCGTCCGACCGGCAGAAGCCACACGGCCTCACCGCCGTGCGCCCGGGCCGTGAGGCGGCATTCCTCGCGCCGTTCCCGATCCGCCTTCTGCCCGGCGTCGGGCCGCGCGCCGAGGAGCGTCTCGTCGCGGCCGGAGTGACGACGATCGGGGGGCTTGCGGCGCTCGATGACGACGACCTGCGAACCGCTCTCCGCGGCAAGGTCGGGAGAGAGCTGCGTGACCGCGCACGCGGGATCGACCCCCGCCCGCTCGAGGTGTCGACCGAGCGAATCTCGATCTCCCAGGAGGAGACCTTCGCCCAGGACGTCGGCGAGACCGAGCGCCTCCACGACGAGCTGCGCCGTATGGCGGCCGGGCTCTCCGCGCACCTCACGCGTCGCGGGCAGGTGGCGCGCACCGTGACGACGAAGCTGCGCTATCCGGACTTCTCGATTCGCACCCGCTCGACGTCCCTCCAGGTGGGGACCGACGACGCCGTGCGCATCGGCGCGCTCGCGTGCGACCTCCTCGACCGCGCGCTCGGTGATCGACCAGGCCCGCTCAGGCTCGTGGGCGTCGGCGTGTCGGGTCTCGCCGACCACGTGCAACTTTCGCTGCCCGCAGGCGTCTGAAACTGACGTCGGAACTGTTCCCGAATTGACACAAACTGCTCAGTTCGCGCGAGCGGTCTGCCGATTACCCTGGGTGGAGAGATGACGAAGACCCAGCCTCCTGAGAAGCACGAGCACGAGCCCATGCACGTCCGGGTGATCGTCCTCCGCGCGGGTGTCCCGTACGAGACCGAGCAGCAGGTGTGCGCCGGCTGCCTCCGCGTCCTCGACGAGAAGCCGGTCAAGCGCGCGGCGGCCTAAGAAGCTCTCACAGAATGAGCAGTTGTGCCGCCCGGCCGCGCCCGGCGGCGCGCTGCTGCGTCCTCGGTCGCACCAATAGCCTTGGCTATTGGTGCTCCCTGCGTCCTTGCATCGCACTCGCCGATCGCACCCGGATCGACGAATGTCACTCTGTGAGAACTTCTGAGAGCTCGTCGACGACTTCTGCGAGCATGCCCCTCCGTGCAGGGGTTCAGCTTCTCCACCGACATCCGCGTCCGCTTCGCGGAGACCGACGCGCAGGGCATCGCCCACAACTCGAGCTACTTCGTCTGGTTCGAGGTCGCCCGCGTCGAGTACCTCGAGGAGTACGCGCACGGCTATCAGCGACTCCGCGACGAAGGCATCGAGGCGCTGGTGCTCGAGTCGCACGCGCGCTACATCGAGCCCGCCGTCTTCGACGACCGCCTGAAGGTGTTCACGCGCTGCGTCGAGGCCAAGGGAGCCCGCTTCCGGTACGAGTACGTGGTGCGGCGGGGCAACGACACGATCGCAGACGGCTGGACCGCGCACGCCACCGTCGATGCCAAGACGCTCCGCCCGACGCGGCTTCCGGCCTGGCTGCTGGACGCGATCGCTAGTGCGGAGCGGTCGGCGCTGTCCCCGCAGGGCTGAGCGCTGCCGGCGGCTGCTTGACCTTCGGCTTGGCCTTCGCGACCGGCTTCTTCGTGCCGACCGTGACCTGCTTCGGCACCGCGCGGTAGTACGACGACCACGTCTGGTCGGAGAGCAGCGTGCCGGACGCCGAGTAGACCTTCCGCTCGACGCTCGTCGACTGGGCAGGAACGCCGGGGTCGTCCACGACCGTCTGCCCGACGGGCAGGGTCGGATCCCTGGTCTTCACGACGGGCGGGGGTGCGACGTCACGCAGCGGCTGTGTGACGGACTCGACGCGGCGGTGCTGTGGTGCTCCGTAGAGCGCGACCGTCAAGGAGGACGTGCTCACCCACGTGCGCAGCAGCAGCCAGTGCCCGGTGTCGTTGACGAACTTCAGGTCGACATCCGGATAGTCGACCGTCGCGTCGCGGCCGAGCGGGTAGTGCGAGATGTAGAGCGCGTGGTTCGTCCGCTCCGTGATCGGGAGCCCCGCGACGAAGGCGGCGTTGAAGACGGTCGTCGACACCTGGCAGACGCCGCCGCCGAGCCCGGTCTCCACCTCGCCGTTGATGATCACGGGCGCTTCGAGGAAGCCCTTCGCCGCCGAGCGGTCGCCCGTCGTCTTGTTGAACGAGAACGTGGCGCCGGGGGCGATCAGCTTCCGGTCGATCAGGTGCGCCACCAGCTGGACGTTGTGGATCCGGTTGGGCACGCCGCCGAAGAACGTCTCGAAGGCGCCGACTGTGCCTGTGATCCCGAGCGCTTTGGCCTGTGCCGTCGAGCGCGCGGGCTGGGCCACCGAGTAGGAGAGGGTGGCCAGGCGGTTCACGGGGCGCTCGGCGGCGGCGAGGATCGCGGCGGCCGATTGCTCGACGTCGAGCGTCACGCCGGGCTTCGCCGGCACGACGCGTACCGATCCGCCGGCCCCGACCGCCCAGTCCGCGTCACGCGGCGCGCGGTCAATCGCCTGCTCGAGGCGCCGGAGCTCCGCGGTGGCGGCGGGGCCGCCGAGCTTCAGCCCGCCGGACGAATGCGAGAGGTCGAGGAGCGTGGCGATCCGCCAGCGCGGCAGCTTGATGCGCGTCGGGCCGACGGCAAGCGTCACCGGTGCGGAGACGGCGACCGTCGCCGACCGCTGCGCCGCCGCCAACGAGGAGGCCGTCACGTCAGGCGGGCTGACCTCGACCGGAAGCGCAGCCGGGCTGCGGTCGAACGACGAGAGCGACGCCAGGATGACGTTCGCCGCTGCCACCCGGTCGAGCACGCGACCCGACTCGCCCGGAACGACCGTGAAGTGCAGTCCGTGTCGCTCGAGCCGCGCGTCGCGGGACGGCTGGTCAGTGACCTTGCCGATCAGTCCGAGCTCATAGGCAAGGGCGGCATCCGACGCGCTGCGCCGATGCCGGGACGTCGGTCGGGAAGAGCTTCAGCTCGAGACGGCGATAGCCGCGAACGAACCCGAACCCGTCGCCGTGCCGGCGCGCCGCCGCGACGGCGGCAGCCCAGTCGACCTTCACTCCGAGCTCCTCTGCCGAGATCAGGAAGCGATGCGCACCGAACGTGAATGCCACCGGGGTGCCGGCGACCTGCTGCCAGCGCTGCACCAGCTCGCGCTGGGCCGCCACGGGGCTGAGTCCCCCGACGTCGATCCCGTCGACATGCGTGCCCTCCGCGAGGCGGCTCGACGACCCGGCGAAGCCGAGCCCGACGGCGAGCAGGACGACCACGAGGAACACGCCGAACCAGGCCATACGGGTCCAGAAGCGTCTACGCGCGGCAGCGCGACGACGTGCGATGATGGCCGAGGAGGTGGCGGCCACGGCCGCCGCATCCTACCGGCTAGAACACGAACAGCTCGACGCCGCCGGACACGTTCAGCTCGACCCCGGTGATGTAGGCGGCGAGATCGGAGCAGAGGAACGCGATCGCGTTCGCGATGTCCTGAGGGTCACCCGGCCGCTTGAACACCGTCCGGTTCGCAATCCGCTCGTTCATGGCGGGATTCGCCAGGTGGAACGCCTCCGTGCCGATGATGCCCGGCACGATCGCGTTGCACGTGATCCCGTGCCGGCCCCCCTCCATCGCGAGCGTCTTCGTCAGCCCGATCAGCCCGGCCTTCGTCGTCGAGTAGGACGCCTGGCCGAAGCCGCCGAGCGTACCGGCGACGGACGCCATGTTGACGATCCGGCCGAACTTCCTCTCCTTCATGTGCGGCCAGACGGCCTGCGCACAGTTGAACGCCCCGGTGAGATTGACCTGGAGGTCGCGCGCCCACAACGCCGGCTGCTGGTCGACGAATTGCCCGACGTGGTCGAGCGTGCCTGCGTTGTTGACGAGGATGTCGACGGCACCCAACTCGTCGACCGTGCGCGCGACCGCAGCGTCGACCTGCTCGCGATCGGTGACGTCGCAGCGGACGGCGAGCGACCGGCGGCCGAGCCCGCGGATCTCCTCGGCGGTGGACTCGGTGTGCACGAGCCCTTGCGTCCTCGCGACCTGGGCGAGGGGCCCGTAGGCATCGGTCGCCTCCGACAGCTCCGACTCGACGAGCAGGTCGGCGATCACGACATCGGCGCCCGCGCGCGCAAGGGTCAGGGCGTCAGCACGACCCAGCCCGCGGGAGCCCCCCGTGACGAGCGCAACCCGCCCGGAGAGATCGATCTCGAGACTCACAGGCGGCGAGTCTACGCCCTGCTAGTCGCGCGGGATGAAGATCTCCTTCGCGATCACGAGCCGCTGGATCTGGGACGTCCCCTCGTAGATCTGGAAGAGCTTCGCGTCGCGCATGAGCTTCTCGACCGGGTACTCCTTCATGTACCCGTAGCCGCCGAACACCTGCACGGCGTCGGTCGTCACCTTCATCGCGGTGTCGGCCGAGAAGCGCTTGGCGAACGACGAGTGCAGCGTCGCGCGCTCACCTCGGTCGATCAGCCATGCCGCCTGCCACGTCAGCAGGCGAGCGGCCTCGATCTCCGTCGCCATGTCGGCGATCATGAAGTTGACTCCCTGGTGCATCGCGATGGGCACGTCGAACGTGACGCGCTCCTTCGCGTACTCGACCGCGTGCTCGTAGGCAGCCTGGGCGACGCCGACCGCGCCGGCAGCCGTGCCGGGGCGCGTGAAGTCGAGCGTCTTCATCGCGATCTTGAACCCGTCGCCCTCCTCGCCCAGCCGGTTCTCCGCGGGGACGACGACGTCGGCGAGTGCGAACGCAGACGTGTCGGTCGAGCGCTGCCCCATCTTGTCGAGGTGCTTCTCGATCGTGACGCCGGGGGTGTCCATCGGCACGATGAACGCCGACATCCCGCGGTGCCCCTTCTCGGGATCGGTCTTCGCGAACACGACCGTCCACGCCGCGTGGCCGGCGTTGGTGATGAAGGTCTTCGACCCGTTCAGGACGTACTCGTCGCCGCGGCGCTCCGCGGTGGTGCCCATGCGGGCGACGTCGGACCCGGCGCCCGGCTCGGAGAGGCCGAAGGAGCAGAGGATCGGCGCCTCGAGCAGCGGCGGCAGCCAGCGGGCCTTCTGCTCGTCGGAGCCGGCGATGATCACGGGCCCGGCGCCGAGGCTGTTCGCGCCGATCGAGGTCCCGATGCCCGAGCAGCCCCAGTTGAGCTCCTCGCCGACGAGCATGCCGTCGAACGAGGCCAGGCCGATTCCCCCGTACGCCTCCGGGACGTGCAGGTTCATCAGGCCGAGCGAGTGGGCCTTCGCGATCACGTCGACCGGATGGGTCGAGTGCTCGTCGTACTCGGCCGCCTTCGGCCTGATCTCCTTGGCGGCGAACTCGCGCGCCAGCGCGCGCAACTCCTTCTGCTCGTCGGTCAGCGCGAACGAGACACCCGTCGACGTCTGCTCCACCGTGGCCATGCGCGTTCCACTCCTCGTCCCGGTGCCGGGCGCCCGAGGCCCCGGCACGGCTTGATTGACTGGTCAGTCAACAACTGTAGCTCCGCCTCGGCCGCGGTCGCGACCGGGGCTTGCCGTCGGGGTAGGCTTCCGCGGCCATGGACTTCGAGCTCAGCGACGAACAGCGGCTGATCCAGGACACCGTGCGCACGTTCGTCGACGAGCGCGTGCTCCCGGTGGCGATCCGGAACGACATCGACCACAAGCTCGACTTCGACCTGATCGAGGGCATGGCGGAGCTCGGGATCCTCGGCGTGGTGATCCCGGAGGAGTACGGCGGCGCAGGCCTCGACTATGTGGCCGAGGCGCTCGCCTGCGAGGAGATCGAGCGCGGCGAGGCGGCGTTCCGGACGCTGATCTCGGTGCACGTCGGGCTCAACTCGCTCTCGCTCCTCAAGTACGCATCCGAGGAGCAGAAACAGCGCTGGCTGACGCCACAGGCCAAGGGCGAGAAGCTCGCCTGCTTCGGCCTCACCGAGCCCAGCGCCGGCTCCGATGTCGCGTCGATGCGCTCGACAGCGCGCCGCGAGGGCGACGTGTACGTGCTGAACGGCCAGAAGAACTGGATCTCGTACGCGACCGTGGCAGACCACGCGCTCGTCTTCGCCAAGACCGACCCGGCGGCGGCGCACAAGGGAATCAGCGCCTTCGTGCTCGAGAAGGGAATGCAGGGCTTCACCTCCCGCGACACGGAGCACAAGCTCGGGATCTGGGCGGGCTCGACGGGCGAGCTCTTCTTCGAGGACGTCGAGGTTCCCGCCGAGAACCTGATCGGGGCCGAGGGGCAGGGGTTCGAGATCGCGATGCACTCGCTCGACCAGGGACGCTTCACGGTCGCAGCCGGCGCCTGCGGCGTCGTCCGCGCATGCCTCGAGCGCAGCGTCGAGTACGCGCGCGAGCGGGAGACCTTCGGGCAGGAGATCGGCCGCTATCAGTTCGTGCAGGACATGATCGCGACGATGGTGCTCGGATACGAGACGTCGAAGCTGCTCGTGATGCAGGCCGCCTGGATGAAGAACGAGGGCAAGCGCAACACGCGTGAGACGTCGCTCGCGAAGTGGCATGCCACCGAGTCGGCGTTCGAGGCGGCACACCTCGCGATCCAGGTGTTCGGCTCGTACGGCTACTCGGGCGAGTACGGCATCGAGCGGTACTTCCGCAACGCGCGCGCGCCGATCATCTACGAGGGCACGACGCAGATCCACAAGATGCTGCAGGCCGAGCACGCGCTCGGCTACCGGAAGCTGAACGGCCGGAGCGGCGACGCCTCGCCGCTCTGCTCGTGGGCGCCGGCGCTCGCGCCGGTGCACACGACGGCCTAGAGCCTCTAGATGGAGAGCGCCGAGGTCGTGATCGTCGGCGGAGGCGCGCTCGGCGCCTCGGTCGCCTGGCACCTCGCCGAGCTCGGCATCACGGACGTCGTCCTGCTCGAGCGCGACACGCTCGCGTCGGGCTCGACCGCCAAGTCGGCCGGCGGCTTCCGGATGCAGTTCGGCGACGAGCTGAACGTGCGGATCGCGCAGCGGTCGCTCGACCAGCTGACCGCGATGGGCGACGAGATCGAGCTGCGCCAGTGGGGCTACCTCTTCCTGCTCGACCGCGAGGAGGACGTGACCGCCTTCCGGGCGGCGCTCGCGATGCAGCAGTCGCTCGGCGTCCCGGCCCGCGAGCTCACCCCGGGCGAGGCGCGCGAGATCGTCCCGCAACTCGACCTCGAGGGGGTCCTGGCCGCGACGTACTGCCCCCTCGACGGGTATTGCTCACCGGAGGCGGTGGTGCAGTGGTACGCGCGGAGCGCAGCAGAGCGCGGCGTGCGCATCCGGCAGAGCTCTCCGTTGACCGGCGTTCGGGTCCGCAACGGACGCATCGAGGGCGTCGAGGCCGGCGGCGAGGAGATCGCGACCGCGACGATCGTGTGCACAGCCGGGGCCTGGTCGCGAGACGTGGCGGCGCTCGCAGGAGTCGACCTTCCCGTCGAGGGAGAGGCGCGGCATCTGTGGTTCACGCCCAGCGACGCCGGGCTGCCTGCCGAGCTCCCGCTGACCGTCGACTTTTCGACGAGCTTCTATTTCCACCGCGAGGGGCCCGGCCTGGTGTTCGGCGGCCGGGAGGCGCGCGTGGAAGAGGTCGCCGAGCACGCCGCGCGCCGGCTGCCCGTGCTCACCGACCTGCCGATCTCGTCCTCCTGGTGGGGCTATTACGAGGTGTCACCCGACCACAACGCGCTCGTCGGCGAGAGCGAGCGCGTCTCGCGGTTCCTCTACGCAACCGGGTTCTCCGGGCACGGCTTCCAGCAGGCGCCCGCGGCGGGCGAGCACGTCGCGCAGCTGATCGCGGGACGAGAGCCCGCACTCGATCTCTCGGCCTTCGACGTCGAGCGCTTCGCCCGCGGCACGCCGCGCCGCGAGACGGTCGTGATCTAAGAAGCTCTCACAGAGTGACATTCGTCGATCCGGGTGCGATCGGCGAGTGCGCTGCAAGGACGCAGGGAGCGCCAATAGCCAAGCTATTGGCGCGACCGAGGACGCAGCAGCGTGCCGCCGAGCGCGGCCGGGCGGCACAACTGCTCATTCTGCGAGAGCTTCTAGACCTCGCCCTCCAAGTAATCGACGGCGTCGTCGAGCCGGAAGAGCTTCCCCGGCGGCCAGGCGCCGACCTTGTTCGAGTCGGGGTAGAACGCAACGCCGGGGTCGTTCCGCGTCGAGAGCATCGCGACTCGCACCGGAGCGTCGGTGCGGTTCGTCACCTTGTGGGCTCCTTCGGCCGTGCCGGGGAAGCACACGGTGTCCCAGGGGCCGAGCTCCCGCTCGCCGTCCGGCGTCCGAAGCGTCGGGCGCCCGGACAGGACGATCAGCCACTCCTCGTCGAGGGCCTCCCAGTGGTACGGGCAGATGCTCTGTGCGGGCGGCAGCTCGTACACCGACAGCCCGAGCAGGTTGCCGCCGACGAGCGGCCCGACGCGCATGCTGGCCGCGCGATAGCCCTCGGGATCGCTGTCGTCCGTCGAGAGCTCGAGCGCGAAGAGGTTGGTCTCGGTCATTCCTCGCCGTCCCAGTAGTCGACCGCGTCGGCACGGCGGAAATCGAGGCGGTCGGCCGGGTCGGCCGGCCGCGTCCCGACCTTGCCGGAGTCCGGATAGACCGAGATCGAAGGCGACGTCCCCGTGGACAGGATCAGGACCTTGCCCGGGCCGGTGACGTCGTGGGCTCCCTCCGCGCCCGGGGGGAAACAGAGGACGTCGCCGCGCCGGAGCTCGCGCGTGCCTGCGGGCGTGCGCACCGACGGCGTTCCGTCGATCACGATCAGCCACTCTTCCACCCCGTGGTGGTAGTGGTAGGGGAAGGTGCGTTCGCCGGCCTCCAGCTCGTAGATGCTCCCGCCGATCCGCGAGGCCCCGAGCGCGTCGCCGACCCGAACCCACCGGGCACGCCAGCCCTCCCGGTCGCGTTCCGGCCCGAGCTCCGCGACACCAAGGTTCACGAGGTCGCTCACGGCGCCAATCCTGCCGAAACGACGTCGACCACCGTCGCGATGGCCCGATCGACGTCGGCCGCCTCGCCCGGGAGCTGCTCGAGCACGAACCCCGTGAGGATCTCCTCGAGCGCGCCGTAGACCGCGAATGCGGCAAACCGGGCGTTCACGCCGCCTCGCACCTCGCCGCGCTGCGAGCCTGCCTCGATCATCCGGCCGAGCGACGCGAGCACCGCCTCGATCTCGCCTGCGCGCGCGCCCACACCGGGGCCGCGGGCGATCTCGCGAACGAGCACGCGAATCAGGTCCGGCGTCTCGAGCCACGACCCGAGGTACACCGCCGCGAAGCGCCGCAGCTGCTCGCGCAACGGCTCACCGGACGTCTCGATCCGCTCCAGTTCGCAGGCGAGGTTCGACCACGTGCGGCGGAAGATCTCGTCGAGCACCTCGTCCTTCGACCGGAAGTAGTGGTACAGCAGCCCGTGCGCGACACCGGCCTCGGCCGCGACGTCCTTGACGCGTGCGGAGTGAAACCCCTTGCTCGCGAACACGCGCACCGCTGCGTGCAAGAGCTCACTCCGCCGCTCGGTCGCCCGCTCGGACAAGGGCGCCCAGCATAATCGGCCGATGCCTGCCGCCACGCTCGCCGGGGTGACCGTGGCCGATCTGACGCGCTACCTGCCCGGGCCGTTTGCATCGCGCGAGCTGCAGCGGCTCGGCGCGCGCGTCGTGAAGATCGAGCCCCCGGACGGCGATCCGCTGGAGGCGAGCGCACCCGGCTGGTACGGCGCGCTCAACGACGGCAAGGAGCGCATCGCCTGGGACGCCGCGACGGAGCCGCCGCCGTCGGCGCTCACCGACGCGGATGTCGTCCTCGAGGGGTTCCGGCCCGGCGTCTTCGAACGTCTCGCCGTCGAGCTCGCGCCGGAGACGATTCTCTGCTCGATCACCGGTTACGGAGCCTCCGGGCCACGCGCGACCCACGCCGGGCACGACCTCAACTACCTCGGCTATGCCGGCGTCCTGGCCGACACGGCCCCGGCCCTCCCGCCCGTGCAGATCGCGGATCTGTGCGCGGGCGCACAGGGCGCCGTGATCGAGATCCTCGCCGCGCTGATCGACCGCGCGCGCACCGGCCGCGGCGCCCGCCTCGTCGTCTCGATGACCGAGGGTGCGCACCGCTTCGCCGCCCACCGTCTGCGCGGCGAGCCGCTTCCCCGCCTCCTGACGGGAGGGGCAGCCTGTTACCGGATCTACGAGACCTCGGACGGCCGCCACCTGACGGTGGCCGCTCTCGAGCCGAAGTTCTGGAACCGCCTGTGTGAGTTGCTCGAGCGCCCCGACCTCGCCGGCCGTGCTTTCGAGCCACGACTGCCGGAGCTCGAGGAGCTGTTCCGGACGCGGACGCTGGACGACTGGCTCGAGCTGCTCGAGGGTCGCGACACGTGCGTCGGTCCCGTGCTGAGCCTGGCGGAGGCGGCAGCCGAGCTCAGGCAGTGACGAGGCGCAGCCGGCGGCCCGCGTCGAAGACGAGGCCGAGGGCGGCGAGCAACAACACGGCGAGGACGAGCCCGGCGATGAGAAGTCTGCGGCGCATGAGGGCCGCAGCTTCGACGCGGGCGCTTAAGCGGGGCTTGGCCGCCGCTTAAGCAGGGGCAGCGGCATGAACCTTCCCTGCAGGTGCCAGGCACCGAGGCCGAGCACGCAGACGGCGCCGACGGCGATCGCGAGCGCCTGGGCGGCGACGCCGAACGCGACCGCGTCGTCGGTGCGGATGCCCGAGGCGATCAGGATCGCGGCGCCGGCACCTGCCTGCACCGCGGCTCCGGCCGGCGCCACGGGGAGCACGGCCGAGGCGGACGAAGCACAGACGAACGCGAGCGCGAGCGCGAAGTCGGTCCCGAAGCCGAGCGCCGCCAGCAGGACGAAGACGGCGAGCGCACGGAGCGCCCACGAGGTGGCGACGGCGAGCCACGCGTAGACCGCCTCACGGCGCCCGGTCGCGTGCTCGCCGACGAATCGCGCGATCCGGAAGCGAGCGACGAAACGGTGCCCCGCGAGCTTCCGGATGCTCAGGACGACCGCGGCCGCGGCGACCCCCGCCACGGCGACGACGAACAACCCGGCGCGCAGCCATCCGCCGACGTTCCCCACGAAGGCGGCGACCGAGGCGAGGGGCGCAAGGGCGGCGCTGTCGAGCAGGCCGAGCAGGAAGATCGAGAGGATGGCGGCTCCGACGCTCGCCCGGGGCCGACGGCAGCGCCGCACGACGGCGACCCGGATGACGTCGTCGCAACGGCCCGGCAGCGCGATGCCGCCGACGGATGCAGCGCCGCCCGCCGCCGCGAGCGTGAGCACAGCGGGGCGCTCGCCGGTCGAGAACAGCCGCTGCCACCCCCACGCCTTCGCGGCGTATGCGGCCAGGAAGATCAGCCCCGCGAGGACGACGAGCCAGATGTTCGCGTGGTGGAGCGGCCAGCCGGCGAGCGCGTAGTGGCGTGCGACGAGAGCCCCGACGACGAGCGCCGAGAGCACGAACACCCCGTTGAGCAGCCGCCTGCGGGAGAACACCTGATGTTGATTGTCGGCTGTGGGCTTCAGGAGGCGCATCCCTCAGGATGACTCTGTTCCGTCACCTGATCGGGGGAGGATGCGCTCCGAGATCCCGCCGAGCGCCCGTGTCAACTCGCTCGGGATCACCCAGACCTTGTTCGCGTCGCCCTGGGCGATCTGGGGGAGCACCTGGAGGTACTGGTAGGCGAGCAGCTGCGGGTCGGGGTTGCCTTCGTGGATCGCCTTGAAGACGGTGCCGATCGCCTCGGCCTGCCCCTGGGCGGCAAGGATCGCCGACTGCTTCTGCCCTTCCGCCTTGAGGATCGCAGACTGCTTCTCGCCCTCGGCCTGCAGGATCGCCGCCTGTTTGACTCCTTCGGCCTGGAGGATCGCGGCACGCTTCTCGCGGTCGGCGCGCATCTGCTTCTCCATCGTGTCCTTGATCGACGGCGGCGGGTCGACGGCCTTCAGCTCGACACGGTGGATCCGGATGCCCCACTTCCCGGTGGCTTCGTCGAGGATGCCGCGCAGCTGGTCGTTGACCGAATCGCGGGAGGTGAGCGTCTGCTCGAGGGTCATCCCGCCGATCACGTTCCGCAGCGTCGTCACCGTCAGCAGGTCGATCGCGTTCACCGGGTCGTTGATCTCGTACGTCGCCGCCTTCGGGTCGGTGATCTGGAAGTAGATGACCGAATCGATGTTGACGACGAGGTTGTCCTGCGTGATCACCGGCTGCGGTTGGAAGGACACCACCTGCTCGCGCATGTCCTGCAGCTGGCGGATGCGATCGACGAACGGGATCACGATCGCGAGCCCGGGCATCAGCGTCCGCGAATAGCGGCCGAGGCGCTCGACGACTCCGGCTCGCGCCTGCGGGACGACACGGATCGTCTTCGCGAGCGTGACGAGGATGAAGAGCACGATCACGCCGAGCACGATCAAGGCAGCAAGGGTTCCGCTCACACCGACCTCCTATTCGGACACGAGGGCGGTCGCCCCCTCGATCTGGATCACGTCGACGCTCTTGCCTTCCTCGACGACCTGGCCGTCGAGGTACGAGCGCGCCGACCACTCCTCGCCGCCGATCCGCACACGGCCGCCGTTTGCGTCGATGCGGCGCGTGACGACCGCCTTTTTGCCGACGAGCGCATCCGTGCCCGTGCGCGAGACCATCGGCATGCGCATGTGGCTTTTTGCGATCGGCCGCAGGAACGCGAGCGATCCGACAGACGCGAGGATGAAGACGATGAGGCTGATGATCGTCCCGCCCCCGATCAGGGCAACGAGGGCGGCGATGCCTGCGGACAGCGCAAGCGGGCCCAGGAAGAACAGCCCGGGCGTCAACATCTCGCCGATTCCGAGCAGGACGGCGATGATCGCCCAGATCAGCCACAGGGGCATTTGTGCTTACAGGGTAGAGCCGATCTACAGCCCGAGCGCGGCCGCGAGACCCGCCAGCGAGTCGAGCCGGTCGGGGTGCTCGGGGTAGCGGCGGTCGCGGTCGACGAGCACCGCGCGCATGCCGACCGCGTGTGCCCCGTCGATGTCGTCCTCGAGCGAGTCGCCGACCATGACGGCCTCGTCGGGCGAGACCTCGAGCCGGCCGAGGAGGTCGATGAAGATCGCCTCGTGCGGCTTCGTCTTGCCGTGGGTGCGAGAGGTGAGCAGCGCATCGACGGCGAGGCCGTGGTGGACGACGAACGCATCGAGGTCACGGGCCGTGTTCGAGAGCAGCCCGATCCTGAGGCCGTGGCCGCGGAGCACGTCGAGGGTGCCGGCGACGTCGGGGTAGAGCTCGAAATGCGCCGCCTGCTCCCAGGCCCGCGTCATCTCGACAGCGGCCCCGTGCGTGTCCCCTTCCCCGCCCATGCCGACGATGATCCGCTCGGTGAAGAGCACCCAGAGCTCCTCGTCGTGGTCGAGCTCGGGGTGGCGCTCGAGCGTCTGCAAAGCCGCCAGCCGAGCCGAGTCGTGCAAAGCCGGGTCGAGCGAGAGCCCGTAGCGCCGCCCGACCTCCACGTAGCCCGCAGCCCCAAGCGAAGGCCCGGGCAGAGCCAGAGTGAAGTCGACGTCGAAGACGACAGCCTTGAGCGAAGCCACGAGCCCGACCCTAGCCAGCTTGACGGCGGGGATACGGGCTCCGCCCGTGTCCCCGCTAGGCGAACACACTCGTCTCAGCAGGCCCGCGAACCATGGCCGCGCCCCGGCGCGGAGCCGCGAAAAAGAAGGGGGCATGTGGGGGAAACCTGGTTTCCCCCACACTAATCGGGGTGCCCAGATTCGAACTGGGGACCTCTCCGACCCGAACGGAGCGCGCTACCAGGCTGCGCCACACCCCGGAAAAGCGCCCACAGCCTAGATGATTGATGCCAGGCTCTCGCGTGTCCGGCTGCGCGGCCTGGCCGCACTGGGCCGCTCCTGGCCTGACCGCGCCGGCGTAGCCGCCGCAGTCAGGCCGTCCGCTTCACGACGTCGCACCGGCACCGATGGCGCTGCCATCGCCGCCGGCACGCCGCCGCGCCCAGCACACCCAGTCCACGCCCCGGAACAGACGAGCTCATGGCATCAACCATCTAGATGATCGATGCCGGAGGTCGCATCCGTCACATGGTTCGATTATCGTGTGGACATGAGCTCGGTGAGCACAGCGAGGGTCGCGTGACGATCCTCCCTGGTGCAGACAGAGAGCTTGTCGAACCGGTCCGCCAGCGCTCCGCGCGGCGGGCCTTTTTTGTGTTCGCGAACGGAAAGAGACGACGACCGAGAGGAGCGGCATGGCCAACCACCTGACGCCTGAAGAGCTCTCCAAGGAGGTCGGGATCGACCGCGACGAGGTGATACGGATCTGCCTCGCCGAGCACGTGCCGATCTACCAGGGCAAGATCGACAAGACGCTGTTTCAGGCGCAGTTGCAGGCGCTCGGCGCACTGCCCGCCTCGCACTGACGAGGCTAACGCTGTGAGGAGCCCGCCGCGCGCTTCCGCGCCGCGGCGGGCTTCTTCTTCTTCGTCGTCTCCGACTCCGCCGCGGCAGCGACCGAGGCGCGCAGGGCGGCCATCAGATCGACGACCGGCGCGGGCTCGTCCTCCGCGGGGAGGTCGAAGTCCTGGCCGGCGAGCTTTGCCTCGAGCAGCCCGCGCAGCGACTCGCGGTACTCGCTCTTGAGCTCGGCCGGATCGAACGGCGCCTCGAGCGAGTCGATGATCTGCCGCGCCAGGTCGAGCTCCGGCTCCTTGACCTCGGCGCCGGCGACCGCGTCGTCGATCTCGGCGTGATCCTTCACGTCTGCTGCGACGAAGAGCGTCTCGAGAGCGAGCGCCTCTCCGAGCGGACGGATGAGGCAGAGCTTCTCCTTGCCGGCGAGCACGAAGCGGCCCATCGCCGCAACGCCGCTCGACTTCATCGCCTCGAGCAGCAGGACGTAGGGGCGCCGGGCGGCCTCGGCGGCCGCAGGCACGAGGAAGTAGGTGCGGTCGAAGTAGATCGGGTCGACCTCCTCGAGCTTGACGAACCGGCCGATCTCGATGCTGCGCGACGTGTCGTGCTTCTCGATCGCCTCCAGATCGGCGTCCTCGACGAGCACGAACTGGCCCTTTGCGACCTCGAAGCCGCGGACGAGCTCGTCGCCGGAGACCTCGCGATCGTGGAACGGGCACCAGCGCTTCTGCTTGATCGGCGTCCCGCACTCGCGATGCAGCAGCCGGAACGACACGTCCGACTGGCGGGCGGACGGAGCCGTCGCGGGAGCGAGCCCGACGGGGATGTTGACGAGGCCGAAGCTGACGGATCCGTTCCAGGTTGTACGCATCTGCAGGTGAATCGTAACGGGGACCGGCCTGATTCGCGCTCGGTTGCCGGTTCCCTCTGAGTAGATTGCAGGCGATGGCGGAAAGCCGGACGATCGCGAACCTGTGGCTCGACGCTGCACGCGCGAACCGTCCCGGCACGGCGTACCTGCACGAGGTCGACGGCGAGTGGCGTTCCGTCTCGTGGGCGGAAGCGGCCCGCGCGGTCGAGGAGCTCGCCAACGGGCTGCTCGCGCTCGGGGTCGAGAAGGGTGAGGCGTTCGGGCTGCTCGCACGCACGAGCCTGCAGTGGGCCTACTTCGACTTCGCGCTCGCGCTCGTTGGGGCAGTGGGCGCGCCGATCTACGCGTCGAGCTCGACGCGAGACGTGCAGTACCTGCTCGAGCACTCCGACGCGGTCGGCGTGCTGGCAGAGGACGACACCCAGCGGGCGAAGGTGGACGGGAACGGCCTGCGCCATGTGCTCACGTTCGACGACCTGGCGGCGCTACGAGCCGACGGCCGCGCCTACGCCGCGGCGCATCCGGAGGCGCTCGCCGCCCGGACGGCGTCGATCGGCGAGGACGACCTCTTCACCTTCATCTACACCTCGGGGACGACAGGCCCGCCGAAGGCCTGCATGATCCGCCACCGCAACTACTACGCGATGGTGCAGAAGGGCGACGAGCTGGAGGAGCGCCTGAGCTCGCCCGGCGACGTGATGCTGCTCTACCTGCCGCTCGCCCACAACTACGGCAGGCTCCTCCACCTGTCCGCGGCGTATGTCGGCTACACGATCGCGTTCCTGTCCGACCCGCTGCGTGCGGGCCAAGAGCTCCAGCGTGTGCGCCCGACGCTCTTCCCGAGCGTCCCCCGCGTCTACGAGAAGATCCACATGGCCGTCCTGGCGCAGTTCGCGGAGCTCGGCGGGCCGCGCCGGCGGATCGCCGACTGGTCGCTCGACGTCGGACGGCGCGTCTCACGGCTGCGCCAGCAGGGCCGTCCCTTGCCGGCGCTGCTCGCAGCGCAACATCGGATCGCGGACCGGCTGGTCTACACGAAGGTCAAGGAGCGTCTCGGTGGCCGCCTGCGGGTCGCAAACTCGGGCGGTGCGCCGCTCGGCCGCGAGGTCGCCGAGTTCTTCCACTCGCTCGACATCCTGATCCTCGAGGGGTACGGCCTGTCCGAGGTCACGACCGCGGCGACGGTCAACCGGCCGAACGACTACCGCTTCGGCACGGTCGGCAAGCCCCTGCCGGGCGTCGAGCTCCAGATCGCATCCGACGGCGAGATCCTGATCCGCTCGAACACGGTCTTCGCGGGCTACTACCACGACGACGCCGCGACGCGCGAGACGATCGACGACGAGGGATTCGTGCATACGGGCGACGTCGGTCAGATCGACGACGACGGCTTTCTCGTGATCACGGACCGCAAGAAGGACATCATCGTCACGGCCGGGGGCAAGAACGTCGCTCCCCAGAATCTCGAGAACGACCTGAAGGTCCACCGGATCGTCTCCCAGGCCGTCGTGATCGGCGACCGGCGGCCGTACATCGCGGCGCTGGTGACCGTCGACCCCGACGCGATGGACGGCCTGGACGCCGACGCCGTCCGGTCCGCCGTGCAGGAGGCCGTCGACGACGTCAACGCCGACCGGTCGGGCTTCGAGCAGATCAAGCGGTTCCGGGTGCTTCCACGCGAGTTCAGCATCGAGGAGGACGAGGTCACGCCGACGCTCAAGCTGCGGCGCAAGGTGATCCTCGACCACTTCGCGGGCGAGATCGAAGCCCTGTACGCCGGGCAGTAGCGGAACGCGCTACAGGATGCGACGAGCCCCGACGTACTCCGCGGAGTACCACGGATCGTCGAGGCTCGAGATCTTCACGACGTCACCCGTGTGCGGTGCATGGATGAACTCGTCGCCGCCGATATAGATGCCGACGTGACCGACGCCGTCGAAGAAGACGAGGTCGCCGGGCTCGAGCTGGTCACGGGAGACCGGGACGCCCATCGCGAAGAGCGCGTAGGTCGAGTGCGGGAGCGAGACGCCGACCTGGGCGTACGCCCACATCACGAGGCCCGAGCAGTCGAAGCCGCCGGGTGCGGCCCCTCCCCACACGTACGGCGTCCCGAGCTGCGACATGGCGATCGCGACCACGCCGCCGTGCGTCGACGGCGGCGCCACGACCGTGGTCGACTCGGGCGCGACCGCCGTGATGCCGACGACGGTGTCCTGCGCCGCCTGCGCCTGCGTCTGGCGCTGCGCGACGAGGCGAGTCTGAGCCACCCGTGCCATCTGCAGCTGCCGCGCCTGCTGAGCGGCCACGAGCTGCGCGATCTGACCCTTGATCGAGGAGTAGAGCTGCTGCTGCTCGTTGATCTTCGACTCGATCGACGCCTTGGCCGAGGCGCGTACGGCGACCAGATGCTCCTGCTCGGCGCGGGCCGCGGCCAGCTTCTTGCGGTGCACGACGACGGAATGCTGGAAGTCCGCCACCTCGCCGGCGACACGCGCATCGAGGCTCGTGACGTTCTTGGCACTGTCGATCCGCGTGATCATGTCGTCCAGGCTCCTCGACCCGAGGATCACCTCGATCGTCGAGTCCTGGTCGGTCGTATAGAGCGACACGAGCCGCTGCCGGATCGCGCGCTGGCTCGCCTTCAGGTTTCCGCGCGCAACGTGCAGCTCGTACGCGTTCTCGCGGAGCTGGCGACGCGTCTCGGCGAGCTGCGAGGTCGCCTGGTCGTACTGCGAACGCGCACGTTCGAGCGAGTCGGACAGACTCTGCAGCTGTCCCATGACAGCCTGTGCCTCGGCGCGCTTCGCCCCGATCGAGGGGTCCGCAAACGCTGGGACTGCGGCTGCGAGAGCCAAACAGATCCCGACGAGAACGTACGGCGCCTGCCCCAACCTACGGATAACAACCCCCAGATCGGGGGCGGGACGGGCGCACCGGGAGGGGCCGGTACGTCACGAGTCGGGCAGGCTAGCAGGGTTGCCGGACGGGCGTCAACCGAGAACGTTCCCGAAACTTGAGCAATTCTGCACGAAGTGTGCGCCTCCTCCTCGAACACTGTGGTACGGTCCCGCCCCGTGCTTGGGCAGGCACACACGCCGAAACGGCGCCTGCTTCCGTTCGTCTTGCTCGCGCTGGCAGTGCTCGTGGCCCCGGCCGTCGGCGGGGCAGGCCGTGCGCCGTCCCGGACCGCCCTGCGTGCGGAGGACGCTCGGATCGCCGCCGAGTCTCGTGCGTCGGTCCTGTCCCTCTATTCGCTCGACCAGCAGCTCGCGTCCGCTCAGGCGCGCCTGGGCGCGCTCACGGCGCAGGCACATGCCCTCCGCACCGAGCGCTCGGACCTCCGACAGCAGCTGACGGTCGACCGCAGGAGCACGCGGGCCGCCTCGCAACGGCTCGACGCACGGCTCCGGACCCTGTACGAGCAGGGCGACGTCGAGCCGCTCGAGATCGTGTTCGGCGCGGCGAGCCTCGACGAGGCGCTCGCTGCTCTCGACAGCCTCACCCGCGAGAGCACCCTCGGTGAGGACGTGCTCGACCAGCTCGAGACGGCCCGCGCGCAGCTCCATGCTGCCTCGAGCAGCCTCTCGGCACGCACAGCTGCGCTCGCGACCGCCCTCGGCGAGGCCCGCGCCACGACGCGCTCCCTCGAGGCCGCCCGCGCGCAGCGCAGCGCCTACATCGTCTCGCTGGCCGCGAGACAGCAGCTGACGCAGCATCAACTCGCCGGGCTCGAGGCCGAGGTGCACGCAGCCGACGTCCGCACCGCGACACTCACCGCCGCGCCGCCCCAGCTCGCCTCGGGACAGCCGGTGGCGGCCGGCGCGCAGACGCTGACCGTCACAGCGACCGGCTATTCGCTCGGCGGCACGACTGCCACCGGGCTGCCGGTCGGCTACGGCGTGGCCGCGGTCGACCCGAGCGTGATCCCCCTCGGCACGCACCTGACCGTTCCCGGGTACGGAGAAGCGGTCGCGGCCGACACTGGCGGGTCGATCGTCGGGGCGACGATCGACCTCTGGTTCCCCACAACCGCGCAGGCCATGAGCTGGGGCCGGCGCGTTGTGACGATCACGCTGCATTAGGTACGTTCACCCGACCCTGGTGAGCGACACGATGGACACACGGGAGCACTTGAACCCCCGCGTCCTGCTGGTCGACGACCACGACCTCTTCCGGACCGGGTTGCGCAAGTTGCTCTCCGAGCAAGGAGTTCAGATCGTCGGTGAATGCGACGACGGCGACGAGGCGCTCCGCGCGGTGCGCGAGCTAGCGCCCGACGTCGTCGTCATGGACCTGAACATGCCCGGCATCGGAGGCGTCGAGGCCACGCGCCAGATCGCGATGATCGCGCCGCTGACCCGTGTGCTCGTGCTCACGATCTCGGATCAGGACGGCGACGTGCTCGAGGCGATCCTTGCCGGAGCCTGCGGCTACCTGCTCAAGGACTCGTCGATCGACGACCTGATCGCCGGCATCAACGCCGCCTCGGTGGGCGAGGCGCTCGTCTCGCCGGCGATCGCGGCGAAGGTGCTGCAGCACGTCCGCGCGTCGGGCGCATCGCGCCGTGAGGCGGAGCTGATCCGCTCCGAGCTGTCGCAGCGCGAGATCGAGGTGCTGAAGCTGATCGCGAACGGCAAGGACAACGCGCACATCGCGGCCGACCTGCACATCAGCCCGAAGACGGTGAAGAACCACATCTCGAACATCCTGATGAAGCTGCAGATCGAGAACCGCATCCAGGCGGCCGTCGTCGCCGTCCGTTCCGGGCTCGTGTAGCCGCTAGCGAACTGCAGCCGCGTGGCGGCGGAGCTCGGCCAGCGCCGAGCGGAGCCGCGTCAGGTCGCCGGCGTTGCCGTCGAGCCGTCGCGCGACCGAGGAGAGCTCGTCGGTCTTGGTGGTCGTATCCCCGCCGCCCAGCTCGCGCGCCAGCTCCGAGAGCCGCCGCTCGAGCCGCAGGCGCTCGCCCTCGAGCGAAAGCGCGTGCGCATATCCGTCCGTCAGCGTGCGCTCGATGCGATCGAGGTCGCGCTCGGACTCGTCGATCAGCGTGGTGATCCGGTCGAAGAGCTCAGTCATGCGCAGGGAGAGGTGGCCGCATGCCGATTCTTCGACAGAGCGCCGGTCGCCGACAAGGGCCGATGGACCCATCTTCCGGGTCGCGCGGACCCAAACGGGCTCGCCGCCTACTCGGTCACACTGTGCGGCGGAGATGCGCGTCCTCGTCGCCGTCCTCGCCGCGATCCTCGTACTCGCCCCGGCGGCCGTATCCGCGCCGCGGCTTCCGCTACCGACGCGACTCGCGCACGCGCTCGAGGTGCCGTCGCTGCAGGCAGCCGACTCCGGCGCGATCGCGATCGATCTCGCGTCGGACGCGGTCGTCTTCGAGCGGAACGCCGACACGTCGCTCGCGCCTGCGTCGAACGAGAAGCTGGCGACCACGTTCGCGGCGCTGCGGGCCCTCGGCCCCGCCTACCGCTTCCCGACCGAGGTGCTCGGGCGCGGCCGGCTCGAAGGCACGACCTGGGACGGAGATCTCTACCTGAAGGGGTTCGGCGATCCTTCGCTGACCTCGGAAGGCCTGGCGCGCCTCGCGGTCGCGTTGAAACGCGAGGGGATCACCCGCGTCGATGGGCGCATCGTCGGCGACGAGACCTGGTTCGACACCAGGCGTACGGCACCCGGATGGAAGTCGTCGTTCTTCATCAACGAGTGCTCGCCGCTCTCGGCACTCGTCGTCGACCGCGCGGTCTACGACAAGCACATCGCACCGCACCCCGCGCTCGCCGCAGCGGGGCGTTTCCGTCAGATCCTGCGGAAGCACGGGATCACGACGGGGCGCGTGACGGTCGGCCGGGCCCCCGCCGCAGCGAGCTCGCTTGCCAGGATCGTGTCTCCGCCGTTGTCGCAGATCGTCCATTTCATGGATCGTCAGAGCGACAACTTCACCGCCGAGATGCTGCTCAAGCAGCTGGGAGCGGTTCGCGGCACCGGCGGCACCTCGGCCGCCGGCGCGGCGGTCGTCGTCCAGGAGCTGCGCGAGGGCGGGATCCCGCTCACGGGCGTTCGGATCGTCGACGGCTCGGGGCTCTCGCTCGACGATCGGCTCACGGCCCGCACGCTCGCAGCGCTGCTGGTCTCGTTCTGGAACGACCCGTCGATGCACGCCACCGTCTGGGGCGCGCTCCCGGTCGCGGGGATCAGCGGAACGCTCAAGAACCGCCTTCAGACCCCGCCCACGCGCGGCGCCGTGCGGGCGAAGACCGGGACGACGGACGAGGCGTCCGCTCTCTCGGGCTACGTGCGCGCGCGCTACGCCTTCGCGGTGCTCGAGAACGGCAGCCCGGT
The DNA here is from genome assembly GCA_963774355.1 of uncultured Thermoleophilia bacterium. GTDB lineage: Bacteria > Actinomycetota > Thermoleophilia > Gaiellales > Gaiellaceae > PALSA-600. Next base: position 79,262 of record CAVZER010000013.1, read on the forward strand.
CTCGTACTGGTCGGCGCACGAGGCCGAAGACCGGTTCGCGACCGCGCTCGCGGCGGCCTCCGGCCCGGCGGGCTAGGCGTCCGCGCGGGTCGGCCAGCAGGGCCGCCAGCTCGACCTCGGTGCGCAGCGGCACACCGGCCTTCTCGGCCTTCGCGACCTTGCTGCCCGGCGACTCGCCGACGAACACCGCCGTCGTCTTCTTCGAGACGTTGTCGGAGACCTTCGCACCGAGCGCCTCGAGCGCCGCCCGCGCCTCCTCGCGCGACATCGTCTCGAGCGTGCCGGTGATCACGTACTGCCGCCCGGTGAGCGGACCTTCGACGGGCCGGTCGTCCTCGTCCGCCTCGAAGCGAAGTCCGATCGCCTCGAGCTCCGCGACGAGCGCTGCATTGGCCTCGTCGGCGAACCACTCCGCGATCGCCTCGGCGCGCTCCGGGCCGATCCCGGGGCACTCCATGATCTCCTCCTGCGACGCGCCCGCCAGCCGTTCGACGCTACCGAAGTGCCGCGCCAGGTTCTGAGCGGTCACCCAGCCGACATCGGGGATGTTCAGCCCGAAGAGGACACGCCGGAACGGGATCTGCTTCGACCGCTCGATGGCGGCGATCGTGTTCGTCGCCGAGATCTCGGCGAACCCGTCGAGCGAGAGCAGCTGCTCCTTCGTCAGGCGGTAGAGGTCCGGGAGCGAGCGGACGAGCCCGAGCTGCCACAACCGCCGGACGAGTTGCTCGCCGACGCCGTCGATGTCTGCGGCCGCCTGCACCCAGTTGATCAGCGACTCGAGCCCGCGGGACGGGCAGGCGCGGTTCGGGCAGCGGTGCATCGCCTCGCCCTCCGGCTTGACGATCGGGGTGTCGCAGAGCGGACACCGCTCGGGCATCCGGAACGGCTTCGTCCCCCGCCGGTGCGGCCCCGCCGGCCCGACGATCTGCGGGATCACGTCGCCGGCCCGCTGGACGATCACGTCGTCGCCCTCGCGGATCTCTTTGCGGTTGATGTCCTCCTCGTTGTGCAGCGTCGCGCGCGAGACGGTGACGCCGCCCACCTCGACCGGCGCCAGCATCGCCCAGGGATTCAGCGCTCCGGTGCGACCGACACGCACCGCGATCCGCTCGAGCCGCGTGACCGCGGTCAGCGGCGCCCACTTGAACGCCCGCGCCCAGCGCGGGCGCGAATGGAGCGAGCCGAGCACCTGCTGCTGAGCGAGCGAGTCGACCTTCACGACGATGCCGTCGATCTCGTAGTCGAGCTTCGCGCGCCGGAGCTCCCAGTCGCGGCACGCCTTGGCGACGGCGTCGATCGTCTCCAGTCGTTCGGCGAACGGGTTCGTCGGAAATCCCTGCAAACGGAGCCATTCCAGCGTCTTCGTGTGCGACTCCAGCGCGAGCCCCTCCCGGGCGCCGACGCCGTAGGCCCACATCGACAGCGGGCGTTCGGCGGTGATCTTCGAGTTCTTCTGGCGCAACGACCCGGCCGCGGCGTTGCGCGGATTGGGCGCGATCTTCTTGCCGTCGGCGAGCAGCCGCTCGTTGAGCTCGCGAAACCCGGAGAGCGGCATGTACACCTCGCCGCGCACCTCGACGAGCGGCCGGCGGGGAGTCGCCGAGCAACCGGAGCGGGATCGACGGGATCGTCCGCAGGTTGACGGTGACGTCCTCCCCTTCCTCACCGTCGCCGCGCGTCGCACCGCGCACGAGCACGCCGTCCTCGTACGTGAGGTTGATCGCGAGACCGTCGATCTTCGGCTCGATCACGTACGCGACCGTCTGAGCGGGATCGTCGAGTCGCTTCGCCACGTCATCGGCCCACTTGCGCAGCGAATCGTCGTCGGTCACCTTCTCGAGCGAGCCCATCGGCGTCAGGTGGCGCACCTTCTTGAACCGGTCCGAGGGCGGGGCGCCGACTCGCTGCGTCGGCGAATCAGGCGTCTGAAGCTCCGGGTGATCGCGCTCGAGCGTGAGGAGCTCGTCGTACGCGCGGTCGTAGGTCGCATCGTCGACGGAGGGATCGTCGAGGACGTGGTACTCGTGGAGCCACCGGGCGAGCTGGGTGCGGAGCTCCGCGGCGCGGTCGGCCGTGCTAGACGACATCCAGGAGCTCCTCCGCGCGGTCGACGATCACGTCGGCGTCGGCGAGCGCCTCCCGCTCGTGGATACCGCCCCACGTCACGCCGACGGCGTGGAGGCCGGCCGCACGCGCCGCCTGCATGTCGTACGGCGAGTCTCCGACATATGCGGCGTCCGGCGCCTGGGCGCCGAGCCGCGCGAGCGCGAGTCGAAGGGGCTCGGGATCGGGCTTGTGCCGCTCGGTCTCGTCGCCGCCGACGACGGTGTCGAAGAGGTGCGCCAGCGGGAGGCGGGCGAACGCCAGCTCGACCGTGGAGCGGCGCTTCGCGGTCACGATTCCGAGCCGGTGCCCGCGCGCGTGGAGCGCCTCGAGCGTCGCAGCGATGCCGTCGAAGCCTTCGAGCGTCTCGTGCAGCGGCTCGTTGTGCTCGCGGTACACGCGAACGAGCTCGGCGGTACGGCCCGGCCCGAGCGCCTCCATCTGCGCCTCCAGCCCAGGGCCGCCGACGTTCGCGAGCAGCACCTCGTCGCTGAAGTCCCGGCCGAGCACGGTCCGGGTCGCGTGGCGCATCGACGCGAGGATGATCCCGCCGGAGTCGACGACGGTGCCGTCGAGGTCGAACAGGACGACCGGGTAGCGCAGGCTCACGCGACTACTTGTATCGAACGCCGGTGAGGTAGAGGCCGTGCGGCGGTGCCGTCGCGCCCGCCTCGCTTCGCGGCCGCCCGTCGAGCAACGGCTCCAGCTGCAGCCCTTCGAGCATCGTCCCGACCAGCGTCCGCACCATGTGGCGCAGGAAGGAGTCGGCGGTCACCTCGAACACGACGAGATCGTCGCCGGCCTCCAGCCAGCGGGCGCTCTCGACGCGGCGAACAAACGTCTCGTGCTGGGTCTCGGTCGGCGTGAAGGCACGGAAGTCGTGCTCGCCGACGAGCGCCTGCGCATTCGCGTCGAGGGCGGCGACGTCGAGCGGGCGAGGGTGCCAGAGCGCGCGCGTGGCCTCGAGCGCCGGGCGCTCGCGGCGGCGGCAGACGCGATAGCGGTACGAGCGGGTGCGCGCGTCGAAGCGCGCGTTGAAGTCGCCCTCCGCCTGCTCGGCCGCGACGACGGACAGGTCGGGCGGCAGCGCGGTGTTCAGCGCCCGCGCTGTGCGCGGGAGCGGCGGCCCGCCCTCGACCTCCACCGACACGACGTTGGCGATTGCGTGCACGCCCGGCGTCGGTACGACCGGCGACGGAGAGGTGCTCGTGAGCCTCGTACAGGCTGCCCAGCGCCTGTTCGAGTGAGCCACGCACGGTGCGGAGGCCGGGCTGTGCGGCGAAGCCCTGGAAACGCGTGCCGTCGTACTCGAGCGTCAGCTTGAGGCGCACGTCAGGGGCTCCTGACCGCTCTTGTAAGGTGTTCCATATGCTCTATTCACTTGCTTACCGTTCGATATACTCTACTTGTGACCACCGAGCAGAGCTTCCTCCTGCAGCGCGTCCAGCCGGCGATGATCGGGCTGATCGACGGCTCGTTGTCGACGCTCGCGCCGATCTTCGGAATCGCCTTCTACACGCGCAGTTCGCATGCCGCGTTCGTCGCCGGGTTGGCGACGGCAATCGGTGCGGCCATCTCGATGGCGTTCTCGGAAGGGCTCTCGGACACGGGCGAGCTGACCGGACGAGGCAGTCCTGCTCTCCGCGGGGCGATCACCGGCTTCGGGACCTTCATCGGCGGCATTCTCCACACGCTGCCGTTCCTGATCCCGCAGTTCCGCGCCGCCGTGATCGCCGCGGCGATCGTCGTCGCCTTCGAGCTCGTCGGCCTGGCGATCCTGCGCTGGCGCTTCTTCGACACCGGCTTCGCTCGATCGCTGCTCGCGGTATCGATCGGCGGGGCCGTGATCGCCGTCGTCGGCGCCCTGATCGGCTCCGGCGCCTAGACATCGATCGGTGCCTGGCACCTAGGTGCCAGGCACCAGCTCTACTTCGCTTCGTCCTCGGTGGGAGTCTCGGGCTGGTCGGCCTCGGCGGCCGGCTCCTCGTCGGCCTCGACCTCGTCGTCGGCCTCGATCTCGTCGTCCTCGACCTCCGAGTCGTCGGCGACCTCCGCCTCCTCGGCCTCCGGCTCGGCGACGGCGGGCGCCGCCGTCGCGCGCTCCTCGCGCTGCGTCGCGACGTACTCCTCGTCGACGAGCTCGAGGTACGCCATCTCGGCCGCGTCGCCGGGACGAGGGCCGATGCGCACGATCCGCGCGTATCCACCCGGACGATCCTTGAACCGCGGAGCAACCTCGGCGAACAGCTTGTGGACGACGTCGCGCGAGCGCAGGACGGCCGTCGCCTGGCGACGCGCATGCAGGTCGCCGCGACGACCGAGCGTGATCATCTGCTCGGCGAGCGGCTTCACCGCCTTCGCCTTGGTCACCGTCGTCCGGATGCGCCCGTGCTCGATCAGCGCGCCGGCGAGGTTCGCATAGAGCGCCCTCCGGTGCGAGGCATCGCGCCCGAGCTTCTTCCCTGTCCGCTGGTGGCGCACGACCCGGCTACTCGACCCCGGCGCCGTTCGTGCTGCCGCCGCGAAGCGTCAGCCCGTGCTGGGCGAGCGTCTCCTTGACCTCTTCGATCGACTTCTTGCCGAAGTTGGGGATCGCAGCCAGCTCGGACTCGGACTTGACCACGAGGTCGCCGATCGTCTCGATGCCGACGCGCTTCAGGCAGTTGTAGGAGCGAACGCCGAGCTCGAGCTCCTCGATCGGGAAGTTCTCCATCCCGCCGGCAAGCGACGGAGTGGCCTCACCGGCGCCGTCGCCGTCGACGACCGCGTCGCGGTAGTGCTCGATGCGGTCGAGGTCGGTGAAGATCGCGAGCTGGCGGATCAGGATCTCGGCCGCCTCGGCGATCGCATCCTTCGGATCGATCGAGCCGTCGGTCGTGACGTCGAGGACGAGCTTGTCGTAGTCCGTCCGCTGCCCGACGCGTGCCGCCTCCACGTCGTAGGAGACGCGGTTGATGGGCGAGAACATCGAGTCGACCGGGATGACGCCGATGGTGTGAGCCTGGCCGCGGTTGCCCTCGGCCGGAACGTAGCCACGGCCGCGTCCGATCGTCAGCGTGACCTCGAGGCGGCCCTTCGACGACAGGTTGGCGATCTCCAGGTCCGGGTTCAGGATCTCGAGATCGGCCGGCGCCTCGATGTCGGCGGCCGTGACGACGCCTTCGCCGCGCTTCGTCAGCCGTACTTCGACCTCGGGCGACTCGCCGTGAAGGATGCAGACGAGCTGCTTGAGGTTGAGGATGATGTCGGTCACGTCCTCCCGGACGCCCGGCAGAGTTGTGAACTCGTGGGCCACGCCCTCGATCTTCACCGAGGTGACCGCGGCGCCCTCGAGCGACGAGAGCAGCACACGGCGCAGCGAGTTGCCGAACGTGTAGCCGAACCCGCGGTCGAGCGGCTCGATCACGAACACACCGTGGTGCTCGGTGATCTCCTCGTGGGTGATCTTCGGGACCTGGAAGTCGGTCGCGCGTACTGCCATCTTTTCCTTTCTCCCTGCTAGCTTGAAAAAACTCGGGCCGGGCCTACCGACGCTTGGCTGCCTCGGTCGAGCTGGTTACTTCGAGTAGAGCTCGACGATCAGCTGCTCGGAGACCGGCGTGTCGATCTCGGCACGCTCGGGCCACTTGAGCACGGTGCCCGAGAGGCCGTCGTGATCTGCCTGCAGCCACGGTGCGACGGCGGCCGTGAGATCGGTCGCGTCGCGGACGATCTGCTCCGCGGTCGATCCCGTCTTCAGCGTGACGACGTCGTCCGGCGTCACCTGATAGCTCGGGATGTTGACGCGACGGCCGTTGACCCGGAAGTGGCCGTGCCGCACGAGCTGCCGCGCCTGAGCGCGCGATGCCGCGAAGCCGAGCCGGTAGACGACGTTGTCGAGCCGCGTCTCGAGCATCCGCAGGAGGTTGTCGCCCGTGATGCCTCCCTGCTTGTTCGCCTTGTCGTAGTACGTTCGGAACTGCGTCTCCAGCAAGCCGTAGTAGCGCCGTGCCTTCTGCTTCTCGCGCAACTGGAGGAGATATTCGCTCTGCTTGATCCGGCCGCGGCCGTGCTCGCCCGGCGGGTACGACCGGCGCTCGATCGCGCACTTCTCGGTCAGGCAGCGCTCGCCCTTCAGGAAGAGCTTGATGCCCTCGCGCCGGCACTGCTTGCACTTCGGTGAACGGTCTCTGGCCACGAGCTAGACCCTGCGCCGCTTCTTCTGCCGGACGCCGTTGTGGGCCTGCGGCGAGACGTCTTTGACACCGAGGATCTCGAGCCCGGCGGCCTGGAGCGAGCGGATCGCCGTCTCGCGCCCGGAGCCGGGCCCCTTGACGAAGACCTCGACCTTCTGCAGGCCGTGCTCCATGCCCTTGCGCGCGGCCGAGTCGGCCGTCACCTGCGCGGCGAACGGCGTCGACTTGCGCGAGCCCTTGAAGCCGGCCGAGCCGGCGGACTCCCAGACGATCACGTTCCCCTCGTGGTCGGTGAGGGCGACGATCGTGTTGTTGAACGACGTCTTGATGTGCGCCTGGCCGATCGCGATGTTCTTGCGGACGCGGCGGCGCGTGCGACCTCTGGTCGCTGCCCTTCTCGGAGGAGCCATCTACTTCGCCTTCTTGCCGCGACCGACGGTCTTCTTCGGGCCCTTGCGCGTGCGGGCGTTCGTCTTCGTGCGCTGGCCGCGGGCGGGCAGGTTGCGCCGGTGGCGCAGGCCGCGGTAGGCGCCGATCTCGGAGAGGCGCTTGATCGCCTGCGTGCGCTCGCGGCGCAGGTCGCCCTCGACCTGCTGGTTGGCGTCGATGTAGTCGCGGAGCTTCGCGACCTCGTCCTCCGTCAGGTCGCGGACCTTGGTGTCCGGCGAAAGCCCGAGTGCCTCGCAGATCTTGAGCGCGGACGGCTGACCGATCCCGTAGATGTAGGTCAGGCCGATCTCGAGTCGCTTTTGATTCGGCAGGTTGACGCCTGCGATCCGGGCCAATCTCGCTCCTTTATCCCTGACGCTGCTTGTGACGCGGGTTGTTCGTGCAGATGACCATGGTGCGCCCATGCCGCTTGATCACGCGGCAGCGCTCGCACATGGGCTTCACGGACGGACGGACTTTCATGAGACTCAGCTTCCTCGAAAGGGACATGCGCGTGCAGGCATTCGCCCGCCCACGCGGATCGTCATCGTACCAGGACCCCTGCGCTCTGTGAGCACGCGCGGGCCGTCCGCGGTGACGGCCACGGTGTGCTCGAAATGCGCTGCGAGCGACCCGTCCGACGTCGAGATCGACCACCCGTCGTCGTGCAGGTAGACGTCCGGCCCGCCGGCCGTGATCATCGGCTCGATCGCGATCGTCATCCCCTCGCGGAGCTCCGGCCCGCGGTGGCCGGAGACGAAGTTCGGCACCTGCGGGTCCTCGTGCATCGAGCGCCCGACGCCGTGTCCCACCAGGCTGCGAATGACGCTGAAGCCGGCGCTTTCGGTGACCTCCTGGACTGCCCGTGAGATGTCCGAGACGGCGTTTCCGAGCGTGGCCTGCTCGATGCCGGCGGCGAGCGCCGCGCGGCACGCGTCGAGCAGCCTCTGGGCGTCGGACGAGATCGTGCCGACCGGGAACGTCCAGGCGGAATCGGCGACGAAGCCGCCGAGCGTGACGCCGACGTCGACCGACAGGATGTCGCCTTCCTCGAGCACGCCCGGACCAGGGATGCCGTGAACGACCATGTCGTTCGGCGACAGGCAGGTGGCGGCGGGATAGCCCTTGTAGCCCTTGAAGGTCGGGATGCCGCGATGCGAGCGGATGAAGTCCTCGGCGATCGCGTCCAGCTCGGCGGTCGTGACCCCCGGCTGCGCGTGCTGCTCGAGCAGCGCAAGCGTGCCGGCGACGACCGCGCCGGCCCGGCTCATGGTCTCGATCTCGCGGCGGCTCTTGCGGATGATCACGCGTGCGTCCTTCGAAGCTCCTCGAGCGCGGCCCGGGTCTCGGCCCAGACCTCCCCGATCTCCCCGCCCGCCTGGAGCGGGACGAGTGTGCCCCTCGACCGGTAGTGCTCGACCACCGGCTCCGTCTCCCGATGGTAGATGCCGAGGCGCCGCTCGATCCCCTCCGGTGTGTCGTCCGTGCGGTTCTCGAGCGTGGCGCGGCGCGTGAGCCGTTCGATCGCCATTGCGTCCGGCAGGTCGAAGAAGAGGATCGCGTCGAGCCGGCGGTCGAGCGAGTCGAGCAGCTCGTCGAGAGCGCTCGCCTGCTCGAGGTTCCGGGGGAACCCGTCGAGGATGAAGCCGTCGGCGGCGTCGGGCAGCGACAGGCGATCGCCGATCAGCGCGATCGTCAGCTCGTCGGGCACCAGGTCGCCGCGGTCGAGGATCGGCTGCACCCGCCGCCCGAGCGGCGTCTGCTCGGCGATCGCGGCGCGGAACATGTCGCCGGTCGAGATGTGTGGGATGCCGAACTCGGCGGCAATGCGTTGCGCCTGCGTGCCCTTGCCTGCGCCCTGAGGGCCGAGCACCAGGAGGTTCAGCGCAAGAACCCTTCGTACGAGCGCATCATCATCTGCGACTCCATCTGGCGCATGGTGTCGAGCGCGACGCCGACCACGATCAGGACGGAGGTGCCTCCGAGGGCGCGCGAGGTCGCCTGCGAGAAGCCGAAGTGGTTGATGAAGACCGACGGCAGCACGGCGACGGTCGCCAGGAACAGCGAACCGGGCAGCGTGAGCCGCGTCAGGACGCGGTCGAGATACTGGGCGGTCGGCGGCCCGGGGCGGATCCCCGGGATGTAGCCGCCGTTCTTGCGCAGGTTGTCGGCCTGGTCGACCGGGTTGAACTGCACAGCCGTGTAGAAGAACGTGAAGGTCACGATCAGCGCGGCCTCGACGAGGAGATACGTGCTGGAGGCCGGCGTGAAGTGCTGGTTGATGAACGTCTGCGTGCCGGGCAGGAACGAACTGAGCGTCTGCGGCAGCGCGAGCAGCGCCGCGGCGAAGATCACCGGGATCACGCCGGCCATGTTCACGCGCAGGGGCATGTAGGTCGAGCCGCCGGTCGTCTGCCGCCGCCCGACGACCCGCTTGGCGTACTGGATCGGGATCCGGCGCTGGCCCTCCTGGACGAACACGACCGAGACGACGACGCCGAGCGCGATCAGCGGGAAGAAGAGCTTCTCCAGCGGGCCGCCGTTGATCCAGGCGTTGATCCCGGCGGGGGCCGACGTGAGGATCGAGGCGAAGATCAGCAGCGAGATGCCGTTGCCGATCCCGCGCTTCGTGATCATCTCGCCCATCCACATCAGGCACGTCGTGCCCGCAGTGAGCGTGACGATGATCAGCACGAGCCGACCGGGGTTCCCGGACAGCGCGCCCTCGCGGTGGAAGAGGTAGGCGTACCCGGCGGCCTGCGCGGCGGCGAGCACGACGGTGAGGTAGCGGGTGTACTGATTGATCTTGGCGTAGCCCGCTTCGCCTTCCTTCTGGAGCTGCTCGAGCGACGGGATCACGACCGTCAGCAGCTGCAGGATGATCGAGGCCGTGACGTACGGCATGATCCCGAGCGCGAAGATCGAGAACCGCGACAGCGCGGAGCCGGAGAAGAGGTTGAGCAGGCCCAGGATCGAGCCGCCGTTGTTGCTGAAGAAGTTCTGGATCTGGGCCGAGTCGACGCCGGGCGCCGGCATGAACGAGCCGAAGCGGTAGACCGAGAGGATGAACGCCGTGAAGAGCAGGCGCCTTCGGAGCTCTGGCACGCGCCATGCGTTTGCGAGCCAGCTCAGCATCGCTTAGCTCTCCTCCGCCGCGGGCTCGTCGTCGGCACCGCCGGCCGAGCGCGTGCGGCCCTCCGGCCGGCGCTTCAGGTTCTTCGGCTTGCGCACCTTGCGCTCGCGCAGGACGGTGAGCGAACCGCCCGCGGCCTCGACCTTCTCGCGCGCCGTCTCGGAGGCGGCGTGCACGGTGACGGTCAGCTTCTTCGTGAGCTCGCCGGAGCCGAGCAGCTTGACGTCCTTGCGCACGGAGCGGATCAGGCCCTTTGCCTTGAGCGTCTCCACCGTGACCTCGTCACCGGCGTCGAAGCGGTCGAGATCGCGAACGTTGATCGCCTGCGTCTCGGTCCGGAACGGGCCGATCGGCATCGCGTCGGCGGAGGTGTTGCCGCGCAGCTTCGCGGTACGCATGGCGAGCGGCATCTGGCCGCCCTCGAACCCGGCACGCATGGCGTGTGAGCCGGCGCGCGACTTCTGGCCCTTGATCCCGCGGCCCGAGTAGCGGCCCTTGCCCGAGCCCATGCCGCGGCCGACCCGCTTGCGGGCCTTCCGCGTCTGGGCGGGCTGCAGGTTCGAGAGGTTGAGCTCGCCGGGCACTAGTGGTTCCACCAGTGAATTCGGTGCTGCCTGGCCGAGCGAAAACCAAGCAGGCAAAGGACGCAGGGAGTGTCGATAGCCAAAGCTATCGGCGCGACCGAGGACGCATGCATGCGCCGGTTTGCAGCCGGCCAGGCGGTGCCGCTATTTGCTGGGGGAGCCACTAAACCTCTTCGACCTTCACGAGATGGCGCACCTTCCTCAGCATGCCATCGACGACCGGGCCGGCCTCCTGCTCGGACTGCTTGCCGATCCGCCCGAGGCCGAGCGCACGGAGGGTGCCGCGATGGCGATGCGACTGGCCGATCCCGCTACGCACCTGCGTCAGCTTGAGCTTCGCCATCAGCACTCACCTCCTTGGCGTCTGCCGGCTCGGGAGCCTCCACCGGCGCCTTGTAGGGAAGCACTTCGGCGATGGTCTTGCCGCGCGCCCTCGCGACCTCCTCGGGCCGCCGCAGCTGGCGCAGCGCGACCTCGGCCGCCTTGAGCATGTTGATCGGGTTGGTCGTCCCGAGCGACTTCGCGAGCACGTCGCGGATGCCGCCGAGCTCGAGCACCGCGCGCACGCCGCCGCCGGCGATGACGCCGGTGCCGGGCGAGGCCGGGCGCAAGAGGACGCGGGCGGCGTCGAACCGGCCGAGCGACTCGTGGGTGATCGTCTGGCCGTGCTTGGGCACGGTGAAGAGGTTCTTCCTCGCGTCGTCGACGGCCTTCGAGATCGCGAGCGGCACTTCGCGCGCCTTCCCGTAGCCGATCCCGACGCGGTCGACCTCGTCGCCGATCACCACGAGCGCCGTGAACGAGAAACGCCGGCCGCCCTTGACCACCTTGGCGACGCGGTTGATCTCGACCACGCGCTCCTTCAGCTCTCTCGTCTCGCCAACATCCATCGCCATCAGAAATTGAGTCCTCCTTCACGGGCGCCGTCGGCCAACGCCTTCACGCGACCGTGGAACAGGTAGCCGCCGCGGTCGAACACGACGCGCTCGATGCCGGCCTTCTTCGCATCCGCGGCCAGGGCCTTCCCGACCTCGGACGCCTGCGCTGTCTTGTCGCCGCCGGCCTTGCCCATGTCGAGCCACGACGAGGCGGCCAGCGTGCGGCCCGAGTCGTCGTCGACGAGCTGGGCGAAGATGCCGCGGTTCGAGCGGAACACGACCAGGCGCGGGCGCTCGGCGGTGCCGCGGACCTTGCCGCGCACGCGCCGATGACGGCGCAGACGCGCCTCCCTCGTCGAGAGCCCGCTGCTCACGCCCGTTTTCCGACCTTCCGGCGCACGAACTCGCCCTCGTAGCGGATCCCCTTGCCCTTGTAGGGCTCCGGCGGCCGGACCTTGCGGATCTCCGCCGCGGTCTGACCGACGATCTGCTTGTCGATGCCGCGCACGATCACCTGGGTCGGGATCGGCACCTCGAACGAGATGCCTTCGCGCGGCTTGATCTTCACCGAGTGCGAGTAGCCGACCTGCAGCTCGAGATCAGATCCGGCCATAGCAGCACGGTAGCCGACGCCCTGAATCTCGAGGCGCTTTTCGAAGCCCGAGGTCACGCCTTCGACCATGTTCGCGATCAGCGTCCGCGTCAGCCCGTGGAGCGCCCGATCCTCGCCACGCTCGGTCGGCCGGGTGACGAGGATCGTGCCGTCCTCCTGCGCGATCTCCATCCGCGACGGGACGACCTGCGCGAGCTCGCCCTTCGGCCCGGACACCGTGACACGGCCAGGGTCGACCGACACGGTCACTCCCGCGGGCACGTCGATGGGTCTCTTGCCGATGCGACTCATGAGGCTCTACCAGACGAAACAGATCACTTCGCCGCCGATGCCCTCCCGCTCGGCGGTGCGGCTCGTGACGATGCCGCGGGAGGTGGACATGATGGCGGTGCCCATGCCGCCGAGGACGCGCGGGAGCCGGTCCTTCCCGGCGTAGATCCGCCGTCCCGGCTTCGACACGCGCTTGAGATCGGTCAGCACCCGCTCGCGGCCGCGGCCGTACTTCAGCTCGACCACCAGCGTCGGATGGGTTCCGCTCTCGGCGATATGGAAGTCGCGGATGTAGCCCTCCTCCTTGAGGATGCGCGCGATCTCGACCTTGAGCTTCGAATTCGGCATCTCGGTTTGCTCGTGCAGCGCCTTGTTGGCGTTGCGGATGCGGGTGAGCATGTCTGCGACTGGATCTGTGAGCATGTCTGTTCTCGGTCCTCCTACCAGGAGCTCTTGGTCATGCCGGGGATCACGCCCTGGTGGGCGAGCTCACGCAGGCAGATGCGGCAGAGCCCGAACTTCTTGAACACGGCGCGCGGACGGCCGCAGCGGTTGCAGCGCGTGTAGTTGCGAACCCTGTACTTCTGCGGCCGCGCGGCCTTCACGACCAAGGACTTCTTCGCCATCCGTTAGCTCCTCTGCCCTTCCGCCGCGAACGGGAGACCGAGCTCCGTCAGGAGCGCCCGGGCCTGGTTGTCGTCGACGGCAGTCGTCGTGATCGCGACATCGAGGCCGCGGATCTGGTTGATGCTGTCGTAGTCGATCTCGGGAAAGATGATCTGCTCGCGCACGCCCAGCGAGTAATTGCCCCGACCGTCGAACGAGTCGGGGCTCAGGCCGCGGAAGTCGCGAATGCGGGGCAGGGCGATCGAAACCAGCCGGTCGAGGAACTCCCACATGCGGTCGCCGCGCAACGTCACGCGCACACCGACGGGCATCCCTTCGCGGATCTTGAACTGCGCGATCGACTTGCGCGCACGACGCACCTGGGCGCGCTGGCCGGCGATGATCGTCAGCTCCTCGAGCGCAGCGTCGATCTGCTTGGCGTCCGTCTTGCCCTCGCCGACACCCATGTTCAGCGTGATCTTCGCGACGGTCGGCGACTGCATGACCGATTCGAGCGCAAGCCCCTCTTTCAGCTTCGAGCGCAGCTCGTCGTTGTAGCGCTGCTTGAGCCGCGGCACGTAGGTCTCCTCGGTCACGCTCACCGGTCGATCTCCTGGCCGCAGCCGTCGCGCTTGCAGACGCGCACCTTGACCGACTCGCCGCCCTTGGCTTCCTTGAAGCGATACCCGATGCGGGTCGGCAGCTTGCAGGTCGGGCACACGACCATCACGTTCGAGATGTCGACGGTCGACGCGCGGTCGATGATCCCGCCCGGCATCATCTGCGTCCCGCCCATGCGGCTCGCGTCGCGGATCGGGCGCGGCTTGCGGTGACGCTTCTGGATGTTCAGGTTCTCGACGAGCACCTTGCGGTCGCGCGGAAGCGCCTCGAGGACGCGGCCCTGCTTGCCCCGGTCCTTGCCGGTGAGCATCTGCACGGTGTCGCCTTTTTTGATCTTCAACGCCATCTCAAAGCACCTCTGGAGCCAGACTCACGATTTTCATGAAGTTCTTCTCGCGCAACTCGCGGGCAACCGGCCCGAAGATGCGCGTTCCACGCGGGTTCCGCTGGTTGTCGATGATCACCGCCGCGTTCTCGTCGAACGCGATCAGCGTTCCGTCGTCGCGGCCGAAGGGCTTCTTCGTGCGCACGACGACCGCCTTCACCACCTCGCCCTTCTTGATCGCGCCCTGCGGGGCTGCGCTCTTGACGGTCGCGGTGATGATGTCGCCGACACGCGCGTAACGGCGCTTCGAGCCGCCCGCAACGCGGATGCAGAGTAGCTCACGAGCACCCGTGTTGTCGGCGACCTTCAGGCGTGTCTCCTGCTGGATCATCGTTTCTCTACTTCGCCTTCTCGACGATCTCGGCCAACCGCCAGTGCTTGGTCTTCGACAGCGGCCGCGTCTCGACGATGCGCACGGTGTCGCCGACGCCGGCCGAGTTCTGCTCGTCGTGGGCGTGGAACTTGACGCTCCGGCGCACGACCTTCTTGTAGCGCGGGTGGCTCTTGATCACGTCGACCTTGACGACGATCGTCTTGTCCCCCGCATCGGAGACGACAACGCCGCGACGCTCCTGGCGCCGGCCGCGCTCGCCCTCCGGCTTCGGCGTCCGGGTGATCGGCTTGCGCGGAACGGCAGGCTCGCGCTTCGGGCGCGGCCGCGTGCGCCGCAGCGAGCGCGGAACGTGCTTGCGCGAGCGGGTCGGCTTGGCCGGCTGGGGCACCTCTTCGGGCGCTTCGGCGGCAGGTTCGGGGTCGGTGCCTGGCACCTCTTCCGGCGCCTCGGCAACCTCACCCTCTGTGGAGGTGCCAGGCACCTGCTCCTCGACCACCTCGGCCGTTTCGTCCGTCGTCTCGTTCTTCTCTTCGTCCGCCATCTAGCTCTTCACCCTCACATTTCGGTCGTGCTGAACGGTCAAGATGCGCGCGATCTCCCGCTTCGCCAGCTTCAGCCGCGCCGTGTTCTCGAGCGCGCCCGCGGCGGCCTGGAAGCGGAGGTTGAACAGCTCCTGCCGCGTGTCCACGAGCCGGTCGTGCAGCTCGTCGTCGGTCAGGTCGTGCATGTCCTTAGCCCGCAAACAGATCACCGCCCTCGCGCGTCACGAACTTCGTCTTGATCGGGAGCTTCTGGCCGGCAAGGCGGAGCGCTTCCTTGGCGAGCGGCTCGGACACACCGGCGAGCTCGAACATCACGCGGCCCGGCTTCACAACCGCGACCCAGCCCTCCGGCGAGCCCTTTCCCTTGCCCATGCGCGTCTCGGCCGGCTTCTTCGTGAACGGCTTGTCGGGGAAGACGTTGATCCACACCTTCCCTCCGCGCTTGATCTTGCGCGTCATCGCGATCCGGGCGGCCTCGATCTGCCGGTTGGTGACCCAGCCGTTCTCGAGCGCCTTGATGCCGTACTCCCCGAACTGGACGGAGGCCTGGCCCTTGGTGTCGCCGCGGCGGCGGCCGCGGTGCACCTTGCGGAACTTCGTCTTCCTCGGGAGCAGCATCAGTCCTCAGCCTTCTTCCGGCGCGTCGCCGGCTTCTTCGGAGCGGCGTCGGCGGCGGGTGCCTCGGCGGGGGCCTCCGGAGCGGGGGCCTCAGGAGCGGCGGCCTCAGGAGCCGGAGCCTCGGGAGCCGGAGCCTCGATCTTCGGAGCGACCTCGGGCGTCTCGACGACCGTCTCCTCGACGGGCGCCGTCGTTGCCTCGTCGACCGCGGGCGGCTGCTCTGCGGCCGGACGGCGCCGCGACGACTGCGAGGAGCCGCGCGAGCGATCCGACGGGGGACGACCCGTGGTGGAGGCCGGCGGGCGGCCTGCGCCCGACGTCGAACCGGAGGCGGCGCCGCGGCCGCGGCCGCCACCGCTCCGCTGCCCGGGGCGGCCGCGCCGCACCGGACCGAGACCTTCGCGATCCTGCTGGCGTCCACGACCCGACTCGCGCGAGGCGCCGAGGCCTTCGGTGACGCCGCCGCGACGGCGGGCCGTGTCCTGGTCGCCGAGGCGCGTCTCACGGGTGCCGCCGGGAACGCCGTAGCCCTCGGGCATGATCTCGCCCTTGTTGATCCAGACCTTGACGCCGATGCGGCCGGTCGGGGTCTTCGCCTCGACGAAGCCGTAGTCGATATCGGCGCGGATCGTGTGCAGCGGGACGCGCCCCTCCGAGTACTGCTCGGAGCGGCTCATCTCCGAGCCGCCGAGGCGGCCCGAGCACTGAACCTTGACGCCGGCCGCGCCGGAACGGATGGCCGATGCGAGCGAGCGCTTCATCGCCCTGCGAAATGAAACCCGGTTTTGCAACTGTTCCGCGATCGACTGTGCGACGAGCTTCGCGTCCAGCTCGGGGCGCTTGATCTCGTTGATGTTGATGTGGACGTTCTTCTGCGTCATCGCGTGCACTTCTTTGCGCAGCGCGTCGACCTCGACGCCCGACTTCCCGATCACGATCCCCGGGCGCGCGGTGTAGATGTCGATCGTGATCCGCTGCTTGTCCTTGCGGATCAAGATGTCCGACAGTCCTGCGTGCGACAGCTTCTTGAGGATGTGCTCGCGAATCCGGATGTCCTCGATGAGCGCGCCGGCGAACTCCTTCTTGCCGACCATCCAGTTCGACTTCCAGTCGTGGATGACGCCGACACGCAGACCGCCCGGATGAACTTTTTGTCCCATTAGCCGTTCGTCTCCCTCTGGGCGACCTTGATCGTGATATGGCACGTGCGCTTGCGGATGCGGGCGACGCGGCCGCGCGCGCGTGCGCGCCAGCGCTTGATCGTCGGCCCCTCGTCGACGTACGCGGCGGCGATCACGAGATCGTCGCCCTTCCAGTACAGCGCGGGGTTGGACTCGGCGTTCGCGACGGCCGAGCGCAGCACCTTCTCGACCTCGATCGCAGCCGCGCGCTCGGTGAAGGCGAGGATCGTCCGCGCCTCGGGAACGCTGCGCCCGCGGATGTGGTCGGTCACGAGGCGCGCCTTGCGCGGCGACACGTGAACGAACTTGGCGACCGCCTGCACGGTCCGGACGGTGTCGGTCGCTGCAGCCACTACCGCTTCTTCACCTGGGTCTTCTGGTCGCCGGCGTGCCCGCGGAAGTGACGCGTGGGAGCGAACTCGCCGAGCTTGTGGCCGACCATCTGCTCCGAGATGAACACGGGCACGTGCTTGCGGCCGTCGTGGACCGCGATCGTGTGCCCGACCATCTGCGGGAAGACCGTGCTCGACCGCGACCACGTGCGAACCATCTGCTTCGAGCCCGACGTGTTCATCGCCTCGATGCGGCCCAGCAGCCGCTCCTCGACGAAAGGCCCTTTCTTCGAACTACGACTCATTAACGCTTGTCCTTCCCGCGGCGACGGCCGCGAACGATCAGCTTGTCCGATTCCTTGTGCTTCGGCCGGGTGCGCTTGCCGAGAGTCGGCACGCCCCACGGCGTGACCGGATGGCGGCCGCCCTTCGACTTGCCCTCGCCGCCGCCGTGCGGGTGGTCGACCGGGTTCATCGCCGAGCCGCGCACCGTCGGGCGCTTGCCGAGCCAGCGGCTCCGCCCGGCCTTGCCGCCCGTGATGTTGCCGTGGTCGACGTTGCCGACCTGCCCGACCGTGGCCCGGCACGTCAGCAGCACGCGGCGCATCTCCCCGGACGGGAGACGCAGGGTCGCGTAGCCGCCGTCCTTGGCGACGAGCTGGATGCCCGAGCCGGCGGAGCGAGCCATCTGCCCGCCGCGGCCCGGCTTCAGCTCGACGTTGTGCACGAGCGTGCCGGTGGGGATGTTGTCGAGCGGCAGCGCGTTGCCCGGCTTGATGTCGGCATCGGGCCCCGACTGCACCACGGAGCCGACCCGCAGCCCGGCCGGCGCGATGATGTAGCTCTTGAAGCCGTCCGCGTAATGGAGCAGCGCGATGCGGGCCGAGCGGTTCGGGTCGTACTCGACCGCGGCCACCTTCGCCGGCACCCCGTCCTTCGTCCGCTTGAAGTCGACGACCCGGTAGCGGCGCTTGTGACCGCCGCCCTGGTGGCGCGTCGTGATGCGACCGTTGTTGTTGCGGCCGCCCTTCTTCGTCAGCTTCTCGGTCAGCTTCTTCTCGGGCTTCGACTTCGTCACCTCGGCGAAGTCGGAGACCGTCATGAAGCGGCGGCCGGGGCTCGTCGGCTTGAACCTGCGGACGGGCATCAGATTTGGGCTCCCTGGAAGATCTCGATCGTGTCGCCGGCGCGCAGCTGCACGACGGCCTTCTTCCAGCCGGGGCGCACGCCGCGGTACAGGCCGCGCCGCTTCGGCTTGGCGGGCACCTTGACGATGTTGACCCGCTCGACCTTGACGTTGAAGAGCTCCTCGACGGCCTGGCGGATCTGCGTCTTGTGCGCGTCCGGGTGAACCTTGAACGTGTAGCTGCCGCGGGTCGTCGCCTCGTAGCTCTTCTCGGAGACGATCGGCTTCAGCACGACCTGGGAGGCATGCATGACTACTGCGCCCTTCCGGTGACGACGGGCAGCGCGCTCTCGGTGAAGAGCAGCGAACGCGCCCAGACGACTGCGGCGACCTCGAGCTCGGTGGGCGACACGATCGCGACCCGCTCGAGGTTGCGGAAGCTCTTGATCAGTGCCTGCTCCTCGGGCTGGGCGACGACGACGAGCGGCGTCGGAAGACCAGCTCCCTCGACGAGACCCTTGGCGGCCTTGGTCGAGGGCTCGTCGAACGACGAGGCCGAGACGATCGCGATCGTTCCCTCGCCGGCGTGGCTCGCGAGCGCCGAGCGCAGCGCTGCCTTCGCAGCCTTGCGATTGACCTTCTGCGTGAAGGTGCGCGGCTGCTTGGCGAACGCGTGACCGCCGCCCGTGAACTGCGGGGCGCGGATCGTGCCCTGGCGCGCGCGGCCGGTTCCCTTCTGGCGCCACGGCTTCGCGCGGCCGCCGGAGACGAGAGCGCGGCTCTTCGTCGCGTTCGTACCGGCGCGATTCGCGTTCAGCTCGGAGCGCACGGCCTCGTGCACGAGATGCGGCTTGACCTCCGCGGCGAACACGCTCTCCTCGAGCGAGACGTCGGTGGAGCGCTTGCCGCTCACGTCGAGCTGGGGTGCCGTCGGGGAGGCCACTATCCCCTCACCTCGACGAGCCCGTTCTTCGGCCCGGGGATCGCGCCCTTGACGAGCAGCAGGTTCCGCTCGGCGTCGACGTCGTGCACGGTGAGCCCCAGCTGCGTGACGCGCTTGCCGCCCATGCGGCCGGCCATCTTGATGCCCTTGAACACGCGCGACGGCGTCGCCGACGCGCCGATCGAGCCGGGCTTACGGATGTTGTGCGAACCATGGGAGCGCGGGCCCGAGCTGAAGTTGTGACGCTTGATCGTGCCCTGGAAGCCCTTGCCGATCCCGATCCCGGCGACCTTGACCTTGTCGCCGGGCTCGAACAGCGACACCGTGACGGTCTCGCCCTCGACCGCGCCGTCGATGCCGCCGCGGAACTCGACCAGCCTCCGGTGTGAGCCGACCTTGAACTTCGCGAGATGGCCGCGCTCGGCTTTCGTCAGCTTGCGGTCGGCGACCGCGTCGAAGGCGAGCTGCACGGCCTCGTAGCCGTCGGTGTCCTCGGTCCGCACCTGGACGACCGGGCACGGGCCGGCCTCGATCACGGTCACGGGCGTGACGCGTCCCGTCTCAGCGTCGAAGATCTGCGTCATGCCGAGCTTGCGTCCGAGGATTCCCTTGGCCACGTTCGTCCGTCCTTAGAGCTTGATCTCGATGTCGACGCCCGCCGGGAGATCGAGCCGCATCAGCTGGTCGATCGTCTTCGGCGTCGGGCTCAGGATGTCGATGAGGCGCTTGTGCGTGCGCACCTCGAAGTGCTCGCGCGAGTCCTTGTCCTTGAACGGACTGCGGATCACGCAGTAGACGTTCTTCTCGGTCGGCAGAGGGACCGGCCCAGTGATCGTCGCGCCGCTGCGCTGCGCGGTGTCGACGATCTGCTGGGCCGACCGGTCCAGCTGCTGATGGTCGTAGCCCTTCAGGCGGATCCGGATTTTTCCCTGTGCCATGTCTTCTTCTGCTCTCGTCGCTACTTGATGATCTTCGTGACGACGCCGGCACCGACCGTGCGGCCGCCTTCGCGAATCGCGAAGCGCAGGCCCTCGTCCATGGCGATCGGCTGGATCATCTCGATCTCCATGTTCGTGTTGTCGCCCGGCATGACCATCTCCTGGCCCTCGGGCAGCTTGATCGAGCCGGTCACGTCCGTCGTGCGGAAGTAGAACTGGGGCCGGTAGCCGTTGAAGAACGGCGTGTGGCGCCCGCCCTCGTCCTTCGAGAGGACGTAGACCTCCGCATTGAACTGCGTGTGCGGCGTGATCGAGCCGGGCTTGGCGAGCACCTGGCCGCGCTCGACGTCCTCGCGCTTCACACCGCGGAGCAGCGCGCCCGCGTTGTCGCCCGCCTGGGCGAAGTCGAGCGACTTCTGGAACATCTCGAGGCCGGTGACGACCGTCTTCTCCACCTTCTCGTGGATGCCGACGATCTCGATCTCGTTGCCGACCTCGATCTTGCCCTGCTCGACGCGCCCGGTCACGACGGTGCCGCGGCCGGTGATCGTGAACACGTCCTCGATCGGCATCAGGAAGGCCTTGTCGACGTCGCGGGTCGGCTCCGGGATGTAGGAGTCGACCGCCTCCATCAGCTCGAGGATCTTCGGCGTCCACTCGGCGTCGCCCTCGAGCGCCTTCAGCGCCGACACCTGGATGACCGGGATGTCGTCGCCGGGGAACTCGTACTTGGAGAGGAGCTCGCGCACCTCGAGCTCGACGAGCTCGAGCAGCTCGGGGTCGTCGACCATGTCGGCCTTGTTCAGCGCGACGACGATCGCCGGCACCTCGACCTGGCGGGCGAGCAGGATGTGCTCGCGCGTCTGCGGCATCGGGCCGTCGGCAGCCGAGACCACGAGGATCGCGCCGTCCATCTGGGCGGCGCCCGTGATCATGTTCTTGATGTAGTCGGCGTGGCCCGGGCAGTCGACGTGCGCGTAGTGGCGGTTCGCCGTCTCGTACTCGACGTGCGCCGTGTTGATCGTGATGCCGCGCTGCCGCTCCTCGGGAGCGTTGTCGATCGACGCGAAGTCTCGCACCGTGTGTTGCCGCTGCCGGACTCGGCGAGCACCTTCGTGATCGCAGCCGTCAGCGTGGTCTTCCCGTGGTCGATGTGCCCGATGGTGCCGACGTTGACGTGCGGCTTCGTGCGCTCGAACTTCTGCTTGGCCATTCCTTCCTTCCTTTACTTAGGTACTTAGGATCCCGAGCCGCGCTCGGTGATCTCGCTCGCGATCGATGCCGGCACTTCCTCGTACCGGTCGAACTCCATGTGGAAGTCTGCGCGCCCCTGGGTCATGGAGCGCAGGTCGGTGGCGTAGCCGAACATCTCGCTGAGCGGGACCGACGCCTTCACCACCTGGGCGTTGCCGACCGGCTGCATGTTCTCGATGCGGCCGCGCCGGGAGTTGAGGTTCCCCATCACGTCACCGAGGTAGTCCTCGGGCGTGGTGACCTCGACCGCCATGACCGGCTCGAGCAGCTTGGGCTTCGCCCGCTTCATCGCCTCCTTGAACGCGATCGAGCCCGCGATCTTGAACGCACGCTCGCTCGAGTCGACGTCGTGATAGGAGCCGTCGATGAGCTCGACCTTCACGTCGACGACGGGGTAGCCGGCGAGGACGCCCGAGCCCATCGCCTCCTGGATGCCCTCGTCGATCGGCTTGATGTACTCCCTGGGGATCTTGCCGCCGACGATCTTGTCGACGAACTCGTAGCCCGTTCCGGGCGCCTGGGGCAACAGGTTGATCACCGCGTCGCCGTACTGGCCCGAGCCGCCCGTCTGGCGGACGAACCTGCCCTGGACCTTCTCGGCCGGCTTGGAGATCGTCTCGCGGTAGGCGACCTGCGGGCGGCCGACGTTCGCGTCGACGTTGAACTCGCGCTTCAGGCGGTCGATGATGATCTCGAGGTGCAGCTCGCCCATGCCGGCGATCAGCGTCTGCCCGGTCTCGTCGTCGGACGTGACGCGGAAGGTCGGATCCTCGTCGGCGAGCCGCGCGAGGCCGCTCCCGAGCTTGTCCTGGTCGGCCTTCGACTTCGGCTCGACCGCAACCGAGATCACCGGCTCGGGGAAGGTCATCGACTCGAGCACGATGGGGGCGTTCTCGATGGCGAGCGTGTCGCCCGTCGTCGTCGTCTTGAGCCCGACGGCCGCCGCGATCTCGCCGGCGCCGATCTCGTCGCGCTCCTCACGGTGGTTCGCGTGCATCTGCAGGATGCGGCCGACCCGCTCGGTCTTGCCGGTGGTGGTGTTGAGCACCCGGTCGCCGGCCTTCAGCCGGCCCGAGTAGACGCGGAAGTACGTCAGCTTGCCGACGTACGGGTCGGACATCACCTTGAAGGCGAGCGCACTGAACGGCTCGTCCTCCGAGGCCTTCCGCTCGGCCTCGGCGCTGGTCTTCGGGTCGATCCCGGTCACCGCCGGCACGTCGAGCGGGCTCGGCAGGTAGTCGATGACGGCGTCGAGCAGCGGCTGCACGCCCTTGTTCTTGAACGCGCTCCCGAGCAGGACCGGGGTGATCTCGTCGGTCAGCGTCCCGGCGCGCACCGCGCGCCTGATCATCTCGGGGGCCACCGAGGACTCGTCCTCGAGGTAGGCCTCCAGCACCTCGTCGTCGAAGTGCGAGATCGCGTCGATCATCTGGTGGTGGTACTCCGCTGCCTGCTCGGCGAGCTCGGCGGGGATCTCGGTGACGTCGAACTCCTGGCCGAGGTCGTCCTTGTAGATCACGGCCCGCATCTCGACGAGGTCGACGACGCCGCGGAACTGGTCCTCCTGGCCGATCGGGATCTGGATCGGCACCGGGTTCGCCCCGAGGCGCTCACGCATCGACTGCACGGCGGCGAAGAAGTTCGCGCCTGTGCGGTCCATCTTGTTGATGAACGCGATTCGCGGCACCTTGTACTTGTCGGCCTGGCGCCAGACCGTCTCGGACTGTGGCTGGACGCCCGCCACCGAGTCGAAGACGGCGATCGCGCCGTCGAGCACGCGCAGGCTCCGCTCGACCTCGACGGTAAAGTCCACGTGCCCGGGCGTATCGATAATGTTGATGCGATGGTCGCGCCAGAACGCGGTCGTGGCAGCCGACGTGATCGTGATGCCCCGCTCCTGCTCCTGGGCCATCCAGTCCATCGTCGCGGCGCCCTCGTGCACCTCACCCAGCTTGTGGGTGCGGCCGGTGTAATAGAGGATCCGCTCCGTCGTCGTGGTCTTGCCCGCATCGATGTGGGCCATGATCCCGATGTTGCGGACGCGGTCCAGTCCCACGCGTGTCTCTGTTGCTGCCACGTTCTCCAGTCCTTACCAGCGATAGTGGGCGAAGGCCTTGTTGGCCTGCGCCATCCTGTACATGTCGTCCTTGCGCTTGAACGCGTTCCCCTGCTGCTCGAGCGCGTCGAGGATCTCACCGGCCAGCTTGTCGGCCATGTGCTTCTCGCGCCGGTCGCGCGAATAGGTGACCAGCCAGCGCAGCGCCAGCGTGCGCCCGCGCCGCTGCGGCACCTCGACGGGCACCTGGTAGTTGGCGCCGCCCACGCGGCGTGACTTGACCTCGAGCACCGGCGTGACCGTCTTCACGGCCTGCTCGAGCACCTCGACCGGCGGCCGGCCCGTCTTCTCGCCCACCTTCTCGAGCGCGCCGTAGACGATGTGCTCGGCCACCGACTTCTTGCCGTCCAGCATCACCCGGTTGCAGAGCTGGGTGACGAGCTGGCTCTCGTAGACGGGGTCGGCCACGACCGGGCGCGGCTGAATCTCTGCTCTGCGCGGCATCAGCCTGCGCTCCGCTTCGCCCCGTACTTGGAGCGGCCCTGCTTGCGGTCGGCGACGCCGGAGGCGTCGAGCGCCGCGCGGATCACCTTGTACCGGAAGCCCGGCAGGTCGCTCGTGCGGCCGCCACGGACGAGCACGACCGAGTGCTCCTGCAGGTTGTGCCCCTCGCCGGGGATGTAGGTGCCGACCTCGAGCCCGTTCGTCAGCCGCACGCGCGCGATCTTGCGCAGCGCGGAGTTCGGCTTCCTGGGCGTCGTCGTGGAGACACGCGTGCAGACCCCGCGGCGCTGCGGAGCGCCCGCGAGCGCAGGCGTCTTGACCTTCGCCTTCTTCTTGGCGCGGCCTTTCCGGATCAGCTGGTTGACGGTCGGCATGCTGAGACTCGAGTCTCCTTCGTGCGTGCTCCCGAGAGAGAACGCGGTCGTATACAGACGGATGGCCGGGGGAGCGCACGGGGCAGCCCCCACCGAACCGGCGGGCATGGTAGCGAAACGGCTTCGGCGCTGCAAACGGGCGCCCGTGCTTTCGCCGGCCCCTAGCCGCGAGGCGCGTAGGCGACGAGCTCGTATCCTCGCCGCTTCCCGACCGGCACGCCGGCGGCCACGAACAGCATTCCTCCGGCGATCGACGGGCAGGCGTTGATGCCCGCCGCGGCCCGGGCGTGCCAGAGCGTCCCACCGGTGGCCGCGTCGAGCCCGTAGATCGAGCCGTCGAGCGTCGATGTGAAGACGACCCCGTCCGAGGCGGTCGCGCAGCCGAAGTCGGGAGCGGGGAATCGTCGTACCCAGAGTCGACGCCCGTCGTCGACCGAGAGCGCGACCAGCTCCCCGCGCCCCTGCAAACGGGTCGACCGAGGAGAGCGACTGGTAACCCGTCGCGCTCCCGCTCATGCAGAGGTCGACCACGGGAACGAAGAGACGGCCGGCCGCCTCTGCCATCGGCGTCTCCACCCCACCGAGCAGGCCGGGACAGACGACGACGCGACGCGCGGGAAGCGGCCCTCGATCGTTGCGATGCAGGCCGACGGCGACCGACCAGAGGCGCCGGTGAGTCGACGCGTCCCAGGCGATCACGCGGCCGGCCTTGCCGGCGCCCAAGATCGACGTCCCGACGAGAATCGGAGGCAGCTGGAAGTCGTAGTCGCGCACGTCGTGTGGCGTGACCTGGTCGTACCAGAGCAGCCGCCCCGTGGCTGCGTCGAGCGCCAGCAGCGAGTCCGTGAACAGCACGGCTCCGGGGAACGCAGCACCGTTCGGCTCCTGCGGGGTCCCGCCCCACGGAATCGGGTTCGCGGTCCCCCAGTAGACGACGTCGCCTTGCAGGCTTGGCGGGAACCACGCCCCGCCGCCGCCCGCCTTTGCCGGATCGGGCCAGGGCCGCTTGATCGTGTTCACCTGCCATTCGACCGCACCGGTGCGCTCGTCCAGCGCGTAGAGCTTGCCGCGGGTGCCGAACGAGTACCCGGTCGTGGCGATGTACACGCGCGAGCCGGCGACGAGCGGTGCAGCGTCGACGAAGCTCTCCACGGGAGAGAGCAGACGGCGCTTCCACTCCAGCTTCCCGTCGGTGGCGTCGAGGGAGAACACGGTCGTGTCCGTCGCGCCGATCACACGTCCGCCGTCGACGGCGACCCCGTTCGGCCCCGGGTTCTGCGCCTCGAATCGATGCTCCCAGCGGAGCGCGCCGGTGCGCCGGTCGAGCGCGTAGACGTTGCTCTTCAGATCCTGGAGGTAGACGACGGCGCCGGAGACGACCGGCGTCGCGGCGACCGCGCCGGAGTCTCCGCCGGTCGGCGGAATCGCGAATCGCCACACCTGACGGAGCTTCCTGGCCCGAGCGGCGCCGAGCCCCGAGGCAAAACGAGTCGATTGCGTGTTCGCGTTCGGCTCGCTCCACCGCGGGCTCGAGCTCTGCGCACAGCCCGAGAGACACGCGACGAGGACGGCCGCCGCAACTGCACGGCGCACCAGCACGCATCCAGCTTACGGCCGCACTCACGCCATTCGGCGGCCGCGCGATACCGTTCGGCGGATGGCGCAGCCGAAACCGAGCGAGGTCGGCACCGAACAGTCGCAGAGCGCAGCCGCCGCCACACGTCTCCAGGACAACATCGAACAGGTCGTCCTCGGCAAGCACGAGGAAATTGCGCTCGTCCTGGCGGCGCTGCTTTCGGGAGGCCACGTCCTGCTCGACGACGTTCCCGGGACCGCGAAGACGATCCTCGCCCGCGCGATCGCACAGTCGGTCGACGGCGCCACCTTCGGGCGGATCCAGTGCACGCCCGACCTGCAGCCGACGGACGTCACCGGTCTCTCGATCTACAACCCGCGCGACCGCGAGTTCGAGTTCCGCCCCGGCCCGATCTTCGCCAACATCGTTCTCGTCGACGAGATCAATCGCGCGATGCCGAAGACCCAATCGGCGCTGCTCGAGGGGATGGCCGAGCGTCAGGTGACGATCGACCTGGCGACGCGGCCGCTGCCGTCGCCGTTCCTCGTCATCGCGACCGAGAACCCGATCGAGCAGGAAGGCACCTTCCCACTGCCCGAGGCACAGCTCGACCGTTTCGCGATCCGCACTGCGCTCGGCTACCCCGACGAGAACGACGAGCTGGCGATCGTGGATGCACAGCGCCACGGCCATCCGATCACGAGGCTCGAAGCCGTCGTGTCGGTCGGCGACGTGGAAGGGCTGCAGCGGGCAGTCGAGGAGGTCTACGTCGATCCGCTGCTCGCCCGCTGGGTGGTGGACGTCGTCCGCGCGACCCGAACCGTCGAGGGGATCGCCGTCGGCGCATCGGTGCGCGGGAGCATCACGCTCGAGCGCACCGCGCGCGCCTGGGCGCTGCTCCACGGCCGGACACACGTCGTTCCCGACGATGTCGACTATCTCTTCCTGCCCGTGATCGCGCACCGCGTCCTGCTCACCCCGTCCTTCGCTGCGGAGACGCGCGCGCTCGGCCGCGTCGAGTCAGAGCGCGTGATCAAGGAGCGCTGCTTCGCAGTTGCGCCGCCGCCGGCGCCCGACTGGCGCACGGCCGCACCGGACGCGTGACGTCGACATTCGCGGGTCGGCGGACGTTTCCCTTTCTCCCGAGGCGCCGCCACCTGGTCGGGCTGCCGTTCGGCGGCATCGCCAGCGGGCGCGTCGGCCAGGGGACCGACGTGATCGGGTCGCGGCCGTACCAGCCGGGCGATCCGGTCTCGTCGATCGACTGGTTCGCATCGGCGCGTCTTTCGGCGGCCACCGGCCGCGACGAGTTCGTCGTGCGGACCCGCGCGGCCGACGAAGCACCGCGGGTGATGGTCGTCGTCGACCGGCGGCCTGCCATGAACCTCTACGCGCCGCCCCTGCCGTGGCTCTCGAAGCGCCGCGCAGTCGAGCAGGCGACGAACGGGATCGCGGCGAGCGCCGCGGTCGGGAACACCGAGATCGGATCGCTCGATCTCGGGTCGGGCGAGCCGTACTGGATCGCCCCCTCCCGCCGCTACGGCCCCGAGCAGGTCGACGAGCGCCAGGCCTCGGCCCCGTTCGACGCCCCCGAGGACACGGTCGCCGCGTCCCTCGACTTTCTGCGAACGCATCGCGCCGAGCTTGCGCCCGGCACCTTCGTCTTCGTCCTCTCCGACTTCATCGCGGGACCGGACGACGACGCGTGGCTGGCGACCGATGCGCACGGCTGGGACCTCGTGCCGGTCGTCGTCCAGGACCCGATCTGGGAGCGGAGCTTTCCCCCGGTCGGATCCGTCGTGGTGCCGATTCGCGACCCGCATTCGCGACGCGTCGAGCCACTCCGGCTGTCGAGACGCGAAGCACAGGCGCGACAGCGCGCCAACGAGTCGCGGTTCGACGAGCTGCTCCGGCGCTTCGTCTCGCTCGGCCTCGAGCCGATCGTGATCGGGACCGACGACCCGGACGAGATCGACCAGGCGTTCCAGCGCTGGGCGGAGGAGCGAAGGCAGTGGCGACGCGTCGTCTGACCCTCGTCGCGGTCGTCGCCGCGCTGATCGCCGCGGCGGTCGCGGTCGTCGTGGCGCGCGACGCCCCTGGAACGCCCGAGCAGCCGCCACCAGCCGCCCTGCGGGGGCTCGCAGTTCTTCTCCCCGGAGCGGTCGAGTTCGGAGATCGCCTCGAAGCGCGCGTCGTTGCGATGGTCGATCCGCGGCAGCTCGACCCCCATCGGCTCCAGGTCTCCCAGACGTTCGCGCCGCTCACGCAGCTCGGCCCCACGCGGACGACGATCCTCACCGGGGATCGGGTCGACACGGTCACGCTGACGACCCCGCTGGCCTGTCTCGAGCAGGCCTGCGTGGGCGCGTCCGGGCTGCAGCGCGTCACGCTCCCGCCCGTGCGCATCGTCGCGCCGGGTCGATCCTCGAAGCGGACGGTGACGCTCCACTGGCCCACGCTCTCCGTCCAGGGCCGGGTGAGCAAGGCTGCACTCGCCTCCGGTGCGGCTGGGCTTCGCGCGGACGCCTCGCCTCCGGCGGTGACGTATCGGACCTCTCCTTCGACGCTTGCGTGGCTGCTCACCGTCGCCGCCGCGCTGATCGCCGCAGCCGCGGTCGTGCTTGCCTGTCTCGAGCTGCGGCACATGCGCGCTGCACGCCGCGCGCCGACCGAGGATGCGCTGACTCGCGCACTCGCCCTCGTCCGGGAGGCCGAGCAGCGACCGCCGCCGGATCGTCGGCGCGCGCTCGACCTGCTGGCCCGGGTGCTGCCTGGTGATCGTGGTGCGGACACTGTCCGCGATCTCGCCTGGTCCGAGCCGGAGCCGCAAGCGGCCGAGCTCTCGAGCGTCGCCGAACGGTTCGGGCCGGAGAACGGCGGACCGGCGTGAGCACGACCGGGATCCCGCTCACCGACGCGCCCCGGCTCAAGCGGTATGTCCACCGGACGCTCGCGCTCGAGGTGGCGACACTTGCGACCGCGGTCGCTCTGGTGATCGCGTTCGCCCTCGCGAGCCGGCAACCCGAGGTGGCGGCGCCGATCTCGCTGCCCCACGGTGCCAACGCGATCGTGGTTCTCGACCTCTCGGCGAGCATCTCGAGCGATACCTATTCGCGGATCGGCGACACGCTCGCACACCTCGCCGCCAGTCGCGACCGATACGCACTGATCGCATTCTCCGATCAGGCCTACGAAGCACTCCCGCCCGGGACCCCGGCCGCCGACCTGAGCCCGTTCGTGCGCTACTTCGTCCTGCCGCCGCAGAAGTCTCCCGGCTTCCAGCCGAGCTTTCCGACGAATCCCTGGACGGGGACGTTCACGGCAGGCACGAATATCTCTGCCGGCATGGCGCTTGCGCGCCAGGTCGCTCTGACCAACGTGAAGCGGCCGACCGTGATCCTGATCAGCGACCTCGACGACGATCCGGGCGACATCCCGCGCCTGGTCGCCGTTCTGGCGGCGTACCGGGCGAACAACATTCCCGTCCGGATCGTCGCGCTGAATCCGACGCCGGCCGACCAGACGCTGTTCCAGCGACTTCTCGGGCCGAGCGCGCCGATCGTCCAGGCGGCGCTCCCGAGCGGGGCGCCCGCGCCCGCGCACCAGCTCGCCGTTCCCCTGGCAGCTGGTCGCGATCGGCCTCGCGGTCGCCGTTCTGCTGGCCGTGCACCAGGAGTGGGGACCGGCGCTGACCTGGCGGCGGTCGGGATGAGGCCGCTCCGGATCCTCCTCGTCCTCGCACTGGTCGCCGTCGCAGCATTTCTGGCCCTGCTCGCCGCCGACATCCGGGCCTGGCCCGCGTCGTTTGCACGGGGCGATGCGGTCTACGACGTGGCGCCGCTGGACGCGCACTGGACGCCGAGCACTCGGCTTCGCCCCGGCCTCTCCCGCGAGCTACTCGGCGTGCAGGACGACCTCGCCGCCAGGAAGGCGCTCCAGGAGTACCGGGCCAACGTGGGGGTTCGGCCGCGCCTCGACAACGCGGTGCAGGTGGCCGGGGCGCGTGCGTCGGCGGAGCGCGCGCTCGCCCGGGTCGCCCGTACACCGGGCGCGGCACGAGCGTCGCAGGCCGAGACACTGATCGGCGTCATGGCCTTCGGTGACTTCTCGCAGGGAGGCCAGGAGGGACAGGCGGAGCAGGCAGTGTCCGCGTTCCAGTCGGCTGTGAAGCTCGACCCGTCGAACGTCGACGCCAAGTACGACCTCGAGCTCCTGCTGCTGCAGCTGGTCGCCCACGGCGTCCGTCCCGGATCGCAGGCCGGAGCGGGTTTCGGCCCCGGCCATCATGGCGCAGCAGGTGGTGTCGGAGGGCACGGATATTGACGGGACCGCTCGCAACGATCACGTTCCTCACTCCGACCGCCGGCGTGCTCGCCGCAGCCGCGCTTCTGCCCGCGGCGGCGTTCGTGATCGCGGCGACCCGCGTGCGGCGCGTCCTCGGGGCGCTTCAGCTGCCGACGCCCCGTGGGGGCAGCGACATCGTCGCGCTCGTCTCACTGGCGCTCGTCGTCGCGCTGCTCGGGCTCGCCGCAGCGCAGCCTGCGCTGGCGCGAAACGTCCGGGAGCGGGAGCGCCAGGATGTGCAGGCGCTCTTCGTCGTCGACGTCTCGGGCTCGATGGCCGCATCCGCCAAGGGCGGCTCACCGACGCGCCTCGACCGTGCGATTGCGATTGCAAAGCGGCTGCGCTCGGCGATCCCCCAGGTCCCGTCGGGCGTCGCGACGCTCACGGATCGCGTCCTGCCGGATCTGCTGCCGGTGGGCGACAGCGCGGCCTTCGACGCGACGCTCGAGCGCGCGGTCGGGATCGAGCAACCCCCTCCCGAGATCGGAGCCGTCACGGCCACCAGCTTCGCCGGCTTGACGAACGTCGCCGCCGGCAACTTCTTCTCGCCGCAGGCCCGCCGGCGAATCGTCGTGCTGCTGACGGACGGCGAGAGCGTGCCGTACGATCCGAGCGCCGTCGCGCGGGCGTTCGGGCGCTCGCCGAGAATCGGACTGATCAGCGTCCACGTCTGGGGGGCGCACGAGGCGATCCATCTTGCGGACGGTGGCATCGACCCCGGGTACCGGCCGGACCCCGAGAGCGGTCTCACGTTGAGCGAGCTGGCGACTGCCACGAACGGCTCGAGCTACGGCGAGTCCCAGGTCGGCCCGGCGGCCGCAGCGCTGCGGCGGATGGCCGGGCAGGGTCCGACGCGCGCAACGACGATCATCCAGCGTCAGGCCGTCCCGCTCGGCCCGTATGTCGCCCTGTGCGCGCTCCTGCCGCTGGCCGTGGCGGCCGGGCGACGCGTGCGCCGGTTCCGCGACTAGATTCGGTCCGTCACGGCAGCCGGACCGTGGCAAGCCCCTGCGGGATGCCCGGCCCGAGCGACGTCGGCCAACTCTGGAGCCCGATCGGGCCCCCGGGCCGTGCGCGGCTGGTCGAGAAGAGGTCGAAGGTGCCTTCCCAGAGCTCGACCGTCCTGCCCGCGAAGCGTCGGGGCAGGACCACCCGGAACGATCCGTCGGCCGCGGGCCACGTCGCCGCGACCGGCCTGAGCGGCCTTCCGTCCACTGCGGCACCGACGACGAGGCCGCGGTAGACCGCTCCCGGATAGGACGTCGCGAGGGGAAGGACGAACGCGTATCCGTCGGGCGGAAGCCTGATCGTCACCGACGCACTCTGCAGACGCTGGAACCAGACGTACTCCTCCGGAAGGAAGCTGTAGACGCGGTCGCCGATCGCCACCCGAACGGTCATGCCGACCGGGTTCTCACCTGTCTCGCTCGACGCGGTGAAGAGCGATTCGAAATGCCCGAACCGGTCGGTCGGCCCCGACAAGGTCCAGTAGTCGCGGTCCCTCGTCCGCGTGCTCACCAGCGCGCCTTCGACCGGGCGTCCGCCGGCGTCCAGCACGGTCCCCGACAGGCGGTAGGTGTAGAGAGCCACCGGCGGCAGAGCCGCGGCGCCCGCTGCCACGCGCCCTGTGAGCACCGGGTCGCCGTTGCCCGACCGACTGGTCGCAAGCCCGACGAGCGGGTAGGCGACCGTCGCTGCTCCGGCGGCGGAAGCCAGCGCGTTGCGCTGCGCGGCGGTCAGCGGCTGTCCGTTCCGCGTCGCCTTGCTCCCGTCGACCACCGTGATCGGGTGTCGCCCGATCAGCGTGTCGTCGACCCGGTACGTGAAGTGGCCTGCCGCATCCGTCGCCGACGGCAGGAGGTACCCGTCGACGCTCAGGCGTACGCCGGCGACAGGCGATCCGCCGAGCAGGACGGTCCCGGTGCCGGTGGCGCGATTGTCGGTCTGCGGGGTCCAGGCCACCACGGGCTTGTATCCGGTGGTCGTGATCACCGCCTGCGGCGGCGACGCCGCGCCGGCGGCCGTCAGGGCGTCGGCGCAGGCGAGCACGAGCGTGCCGAGGGCGACCACCCTGATCACGCGCCGGACGCTCACTGTGCCACCGTCAGCACGTAGGTGTAACCCCCGAGCCGCAGCTTCGGCCTCGACGCCGAGGGGACAACGTCGAAGCGGATCCACTCACCTCCGGCTGCGTGCGACGGAACGGTCGACGCGAGGGCGTAGTCGCCCACGCGAGAGGCGGTGAACTGGAAGTAGCCGACGCCGCGGGAGGTCGACCCGACACTGGTCGCTCCCTTGAAAGCCGGCGTGCCGACGACAGGGCCCGCGGCGCCGAGCGGCACGACGGCGACACCGTCGGGGACACCCGACGCATGGTTTCCGAAGGAGACGTTGGTTCGCCAGCCCTGCGGGACGATGACCGTCATGCCTCCGTGGCTCGTGCCGTCGATGTTCGCGTCGCCGCGGGGAGCCAGATAGGACGCGACGGCGAGCAGCGAGACGGTGTGTGGCTGGGAGCTCAACGAGAGGAACTGCGTCGGCTGCGCGTAGAAGCCGGCGGGCGCCGACGGCGGGCGAAGCTGCGGCGCCGGCGACTGGACGGTGCTTCCGTCGAGCGCAAAGACCTGCAACTGCGATGCGGTGCCGCCGAACGACGAGGTCGGCGTCCCACCAACCGTGATCGCGACGAACTCCTTGCCGTGATCCTCGTAGATCGAGGGCCCGGCCGCGATCTGATGCCCGGTCTGGAAGCTCCAGAGCTGATGCCCCGTCGCCGTGTCGAACGCGATCAGCGCCCCGTCGCCGCCGCCGGCGAAGCCGAGGCCCGACGCGGTCGTGGTCACGCCGCCGCGTCCCGGCTCGGGAGTGATCAGCTTCCACGCGAGCCTGCCGGTCGCCGCGTTGACGGCGCTGATGCTGCCGTAGTCGTGCCAGCCGTTGGGAGTCACGCCGAACGAGCCGTTGGCGAGACCGTTGTCGACGTCGCCGGAGACCTTGTGCGCATTCACCTGCGCGACGTCCGTCTTCTGCTGGAGCACCGCTGCGGTCTCGGCCTCGCTGTTCACCACGTAGCCGGTCCCCGGATCGAACGAGGACGGCGAGTAGTTGAGACCGCCGATCGACCCCGGGTAGACGACGACCGGGCGCCCCGGCACCAGCCTGCTGTGCTCGATGTGATTGAGCAGCTGGACACGCGTGTAGATCGGCGCGCCGGTCCGCGCGTCGTACATGAACCACACGCCTTCCTTCGTCGCGACGGAGATGACGCGGCGCTCGACACCGCCGACCTTGACGTCGTAGAGGAGCACCGGCTGAACGGTGCTGTATCCCCACTCGTCGAACGAAAGCTGCTGCTGCCACCAGAGCTGGCGCCCCGTCGCCAGGTCGAGCGCCACCACCGCGTCGGAGCGCGGGTCGGCCCCCGGGCGAAGCTGCGGCAGAAACAGCGGCGACGCGTTCGAGGTCGTGAGGTAGACGGTGCCGGTCTGGGTGTCGATCGTCACCGGGTTCCAGTTCGTCGCGCCTCCGACGAACGGGCCGCCCCTCCGCCATTCCTTCAGCTCCGGCGGGATGATCCAGTACGGGCTCGGCCAGGCCGGCTTCAGGTCAGTCGTATAGGCCATCACGAATCCGCGGGCGCCGAAGTCGGATCCCGACGCGCCGATGACGATCGTGTTGCGATAGCAGATCGGAGCCTCGGTCTCCGAGTAGCCGAACTGCGGCTGGGCGCCCGGCACGGCGTCGGAGATCGGCACGTTCGCGATCTGCTTCCCCGTCTTCTGGTCGAGCGACACGATCCGCATGTCGAGCGTGAGAAGGAAGACCTTCCCGTCGCAGACCGCCACTCCGCGATTCGCATTGACGCCGTAGTTCGCATAGCACGCCCGTGTCCGGCGGCGGTAGTGCCAGAGCACCTTGCCGCTGCCGCCGTCGACGGCGAAGACGTGGTCGTTCGCTGTCGTCACGTAGATCACCCCGTCGATCACGATCGGGAAGCTCTGCTGCCCGTTCGGGATGGTGGGGTCGATCTTCCGAAAGTCCACCGTGAACGCACGACCGAGGGAGGTGATGTTCGCCTTGTCGATCTGCGTGAGCGCCGAGTGCCTCGTCTCGTCGAACGTCCCGCCGTACGTGGCCCAGTTGGCGGGGTTCACGTTGCCCGAGCCGACACCACTCCCGCCGGCCTCCGGGGTCGTCACCGTTGCTGCGCCCGTGGCAACCTGGCTGCTCGAGCCGCCGGTGTGGCGGGCGAGCAGCCCCGTTGCGAGCAACGCGATCAGGACCACGCCCAGCGCGAGCACCAACCACAGTGCCAGGCGGCGGCGCGAAGCCCCCGCACCCGGGCGGCCCTGCGACATCGGTGTGTTATAGCGCGCGCGCCGTCTCGACCAGCAGGCGGACTCCGGCCCCGGTTGCGCCCGGCTGGAGGTAGTCGCGAGCCTCGTCGGCGAACGCGGTCGAGTGGATGTCGACGTGCGCCCAGGGGACGCCGTCGACGAACCGCTCGAGGAACGTCGCCGCGATCATCGGGTATCCGAACGTCCGCCCGGCGGTGTTGCGCAGGTCGGCGAGCGGTCGACTCGACCAGGGCTCGATAGCGGCGGTGCATCGGCCACGGCCAGGCGTAATCGCCGCTCGCGTCGCCGGCGGCCACGATCGCGTCGCGCCACTCGTCGTCGTTGGCGAAGACACCCGCGTAGAGGTCGCCCATACCGGCCCGAATCGCCCCGGTCAGAGTGGCGACGTCGATCAGCCGCCGCGCACCCTGCTGTTGCGCGTGCCAGAGCCCGTCGGCGAGCACGATCCGGCCCTCCGCATCCGGGTTCGTGATCTCGACGTTCAGGCCCGCGGCCGTCGGGATGATGTCGCCCGGCCGGTAGGCACCGCCGCCGATCATGTTCTCCGCCGCGGGCACGACCGCCAGCAGGTCGACCGGCAGGCTCAGCTCGGCGATCGCGCCGACTGCGGCGATCACCGCTGCGGCCCCGCCCATGTCCGCCTTCTGCCGCACGATGTCTCCTTGCGGCTTGAGGAAGAAGCCGCCGGAGTCGTAGGTGATCCCCTTGCCGACGAGACCGAGCGTCTCCCCGCCCTCACGGCCGTGGTACCGGACGAGAATCAGACACGGAGGATTCGCACTTCCTTGCCCGACGGCCCGGAGCGCCGGCAGTCCGAGCTCCTCGAGCTCCGCTCCGGAGAGCACCTCGACCTCGACGGGGAGTGACGCGAGCAGAGCGGTCGCCGCGTGCGCGAGCCCGTGGGGGGTCAGCTCGTTCGGCGGAGCGTCGACGAGCTCGCGCGCCCTGTTCGTCCAGGCGGCGATGACGGCGGCACGGTCGACTTCGCCCTGCACGCCGTCCGGCACTCCCGCGACCGTGAGCCGCTCGAGCCGCGGCCGTGGGCCCGTCTTCCATCGCGCCGCGTCATGGGAACCGAGAATCGCCCCCTCGACGACCGCCCGCACCTGCTCCTCGGGCGTGACGGGCAGCTCCGGCTCGAACGCCCAGACGAGGGCTCCTCCGTGTGCAGCGGCGGTACGAGCAGCCACCGCCGCCCCCGTGCGCAGCGTGTCCGCGTCGAATTCTCCCGGTGCACCGACGCCGACCAGGGCGACGAACGCCGTCGGCGCCCCCTGTGGAGCCCGAATCAGCTCGACCGCGCCGCTTCCGGCGCGGCGCTCGGCCCACGGTGCCTCCGGCTCGAGCCGCCCGTCCAGCGCGCGATCGAGCCGCCGGAGGAGGTCCGTGACCCGACCGAGGCACGGGACGGCCAGAACGTCTCCTCCGCCCGTCTCGGGCAGGGCCGTGGCGGCCTCCGCCCTCATCGGGCGGGCCGGGCCGGTCGAGAGAGTTGTTTTCGTAACAACATTTGTGCTGACAACAGCCGCGAGCGAGAGTAGTATCCCGGATAGCAGCTGCTGTCCATCAGGAGGCGCGTATGAGTTGGGTTACGCCGACCTTCGAGACGATTGAACTGTCGTCCGAGGTCACCTGCTACCAGCACGCTCGGTAGACAAGCTCGCGACCCGGACTATCCGGCGAGCCCGGATGGTCCGGGTTGAGCCTTGCTGATCCGCATCCTCGGTTCGGCCGCCGGCGGCGGGCTGCCTCAGTGGAACTGTCACTGCACGGTCTGCGAGGCCGCACGGCGCGGCGACACGCCCCCGCAGACGCAGTCGTCGATCGCGGTGCGCGGCGAGCGCGGTCGCTGGTTTCTCGTCAACGCCTCCCCCGACCTGCGACAACAGCTCGCGACGCTCCGGGCCGCCGACGGCGACGGCCTCCGCCGCACCCCCGTCGCGGGCGTCGTCCTGACCGATGCGGAGATCGACCACACGGCCGGCCTGCTCCTGATGCGAGAGTCGAACGAGCCGCTCCGCGTCTAGTCGACCGTCGAGGTTCGCGCCGCGCTCACCGACCACTATCCGCTGCTTCCGATGCTCGACCGCTACTGCGGCGTGCGAGTGGTCGCAACTCGAGTACGGCACCCGGGTCGAGCTCGACGGCGATCTCGACGTCGAGGTGTTTCCCGACGGGAGGCGACCCACCGCTCTACGCGAACGGCTCGGGTGCGTTCGGCTCGATCGGCCTGACCATCCGCGACCGCGCCAATGGGACGGCAGGCTCACCTACGCGCCGGCACTGGCAGCACCTCGACGCCGACATCGTCGAGCGCTTCTCGGCAAGCGACTGCGTTCTCGTCGACGGGACGTTCTGGCGCAACGACGAGCTCGTCTCGCTCGGCCTCTCGCAGCGCGACGCCCACGCCATGGGGCATGCCGCCGCTCGCCCGGCCCGGACGGAAGCTTGGCCACGCTCGCGTCTCTTCCGTCCCGGACCGATCCTCGTCCACATCAACAACACGAACCCGATCGTGCTGGAGGATTCACCAGAGCGCGCGTTACTCGACGCGAACGCGCGTCGAGGTCGCGTATGACGGGATGGAGATCGAGCTGTGACGGCCGGTGCGGACACCCTGATCAACATGAACGAGCCGTGGCCAGAGGAGGCGTTCGTCGCCGCGCTGCGCGCGCAGGGCGCGCGCTACCACGACCTGCATCCGTTCCACGTGCGGATGAACGACGGCGAGCTGACGCCGCGAGGAGCTCGAGACGCTGGGTCGCGAACCGCTACTACTACCAGCGCAGCATCCCGATCAAGGACGCGGCGATCCTCTCGAACTGCCCGGAGCCGTGACGTGCGCCGCGAGTGGATCCAGCGGATCCTCGACCACGACGGCAGCCGAGCCGGGCACCGGCGGCATCGAGTCGTGGCTCCGTCTCGGCGAGGCACTCGGCGTGACCGCGACGAGGTCCTCGAGGACGAGCGGCTCGTGCTGCCCGGGGTTCGCTACGCCGTCGACGCCTACGTCACCTTCTGCGCGCACGCGGCCGTGGGTCGAGGCGGTCGCCTCGTCGCTGACCGAGCTCTTCGGCCCCGGCGCGATCACGGTCCGCCTGGCGGCGATGGAGCAGCACTATCCGTGGATCGACCCGGCCGGGCTCGACTACTTCCGCACCCGGCTCGACCAGGCGCCGCGCGACGCCGAGTACGCGCTCGAGCTCGTCGTCGAGCGCTGCACGACCCGCGAGCAGCAGGATCGCGCGGTCGCAGCGCTCGTCTTCAAGTGCGACCTGCTCTGGGCGCAGCTCGAGGCGATCGACCGCGGCGACACGCGACCGGCCGCCCGGGGCAGTGATCGCGCTGACGCTCGAACATCCGCGGCTCGCCCAGGGCGTTCCGCCTGCACTGGGACCGGTACGGGAGCGCCACGTGCTGCTCTTCCCGGAGGGCGCGCTCGACGCTGAACGCGACGGCCGTCGACGTGCTCGAGCTCTGCGACGGCGAGCGGACGATCGACGAGATCGCGACGCTGCTGTCGCGGCCGCTACGGCGGCGCCGACGTCCGCGCCGACGTCGAGAACGCTGCTCGATTCGATCGCGAACGCGAGGGCTGGTGGTCGATGGCGACGCCGGCCGCTAACCCGCTGCTCCTGATCGCGGAGCTCTCGTACAGCTGCCCGCTGCACTGCCCGTACTGCTCGAACCCGCTCGAGATCGGCGAGGCCAGCTACGGCGAGCGAGCTCTCGACCGAGGACTGGACGCGGGTCTTCCGCGAGGCGGCGGAGCTCGGCGTGCTGCAGCTGGCGCTGACCGGCGGCGAGCCGCTGATCGCGCCGGACGTCGAGGAGCTCTGCCGCGTCTCCGACCGAGGCCGGGCTCTACAGCACGCTCGTCACGGCGGGCACGCCGTTCACGCGCAAGCGAGCCGAGGCCCTGCAAGGAGGCCGGCCTCGATCACGTCCAGATCAGCATCCAGGACAGCGACCGCGCCGAGTCCGACCGGATCGCCGGGACGACGTCGCCTTCGACAAGAAGATCGAGGCGGCCGAGCTGGCGCGCGAGCTCGGCTTCCCGCTCACGGTCAACGTCGTCCTGCACCGGCACAACCTCGACCGGATCGAGGCGATCATCGAGCTTGCCGAGGAGCTCGACGCGCGGCGCCTCGAGCTCGCGAACACGCAGTATCAGGGATGGGCGCTGCATCAACCGCGCCGCGCTGATGCCGACGCGCCGAGCAGCTCGAGCACGGCGAGGAGGCGGTGCAGCGCGGCGCGCGAGCGGATCGGGCCCGAAGATGGAGATCCTCTGGGTGCTGCCCGACTACTACGAGGAGCTGCCGAAGCCGTGCATGGGCGGCTGGGGCCGCGCACGCGATCGTGATCACGCCGAACGGCGACGTGCTGCCGTGCCAGGCGGCGCGATCGATTCCCGGGACTGAGCTTCGACGAACGTCCGCGAGCAGCTCGCTCGCCGAGATCTGGTTCGAGTCGGACGCGTTCGAGCGCTTCCGCGGCACCGACTGGATGCCGGAGCCGTGCCGAGCGTGCCCGCTCGAGCGGCAGGAGCGTCGACTTCGGCGGCTGCCGCTGCCAGGCGCTCGCGCTGCACGGGGACGCCGACGGCGACCGATCCGGTCTGCCAGTTCTCACCGCATCACTCGATCGTGCGTCGAGGCGCGCGAGGCGCGCTCGGACGATGCCGCTCGTCTACCGCACCGACGGCGCCAGGCCGCCACGAGCCTGACGGCAGAGCTCCGATGGCTGCTGAGCTCGCGCTCGTCACAGCACGGGCTCGGTCGCGACTACGGCTCGACACGCGCCGTCGACGAGCTCGACCTCGACGTCCGGCCCGGCGAGTTCTTCGGCTTCCTCGGCCCGAACGGCGCCGGCAAGACGACGACGATCCGCATGCTCACCACGCTCCTCCGTCCGACGCGCGGCACGGCGACGGTCGCCGGCATACGACGTCGAGGCCGAGCCGCTCGAGGTTCGCCGGCGGATCGGGGTCGTGTTCCAGGAGACGACGCTCGACCTCGATCTGACCGCCGAGGAGAACCTGCGCTTCTGCACGCGCCTCTACGGCCTGTCGCGGGCGGAAAGCGCCGACCGGATCGACGAGGCGCTCGCGCTCTTCGGCCTCCGGGACCGCCGAGACGACCGCGTGCGCTCGTTCTCGGGCGGCATGCGACGGGCGCTCGACCTGGCGCGCGGGATCCTCCACCGGCCGGCGATCCTGTTCCTCGACGAGCCGACGCTCGGCCTCGACCCGGTCCAGCGCCGCGGATCTGGGGCTTCCTCCAGACGGCTGTGCACCGAGCTCGGGAACGACGCTGTTCCTGACGACCCACTACCTCGAGGAGGCCGACCCGTGCGATCGCGTCGCGATCGTCGACCATGGCAGGATCGTCGCCGCCGGCGACGCCCGACGAGCTGCGGAGGTCGCTCGGGCGCGAGAGCATCGAGCTGGTGACGGCAACGCCCGACGAGTACGCCGAGCGGGTCGAGCGAGCTGACCGGCCTCGAGCCGCAGCGCGACGATCACGGCCTCACGGTCTTCGTCGAGGACGCCGAGCCCGGTGCTGCCGAGCGGCTGCTGCCGCTCCGAGGCGAGGGCGTCGAGCTCGGCGTCAGCCACCCGACGCTCGAGGACGTCTTCGTCGCCCTGCGCACGAAGAGGGCGCGACTGATGCTGAGCGCGGTCAATGCCGTCGTGATCCGCGAGTTCATCCGCTTCGGGCGCCAGAAGGGGCGCCTGCTCAGCACGTTCGCGCGCCCGCTGCTCTGGCTGATCGTGATCGGCTCGGGCTTCGAGCGGCTCGTGCCGACGCAGGGCACCGTCTCCTACAAGCAGTTCCTGCTCCCGGGCATCTACGGGATGGTGCTGCTCTTCAGCACGATGCTCTCGGCGCTCGCGACCGTCCACGACCGCGAGTTCGGCCCGATCCGGATGCTGCTCGTCGCTCCCGCTTCCGCGCGGCCTGACCGTGATCGCGAAGACGATCAGCTCGTGCTCCTCGGCACCATCCAGGCGGTGCTGCTGTTCCCGCTGATCTGGATCCTCGGCCTGCGACCCGTCGGCGACGGCGGATCGTCGAGCTCGTCGGCGCGATCGCTCCTGTCGTCGGTGACGCTGTCGTCGCTCGGGATGCTGATCGCGTCGCGTCTGCGCTCGATCGAGAACTTCGCGGCGATCATGAACTTCGTCATGTTCCCGATGTTCTTCCTCTCGAGCGCCCTCTACCCGGCGGCGACACTGCCCGGCGTTCCTCCAGCCGTTCGTCCGGGTCAACCCGCTCACCTACGCGGTCGACCTGATGCGCCACGTGCTGCTCGCCGGCCAGTACACGGGCAACCTCGGCACCGACTACAGGGCCACGTTCGACATCGTGGTGCTGGTCCTCATCGGCGGTCGTCCTGCTGACGCTCGCCATGCTGCTCTTCGGCGAGGAGGACCATCTGGCGAACATCCTTCTGACCGACACATCAGGCCGACGCTCGCCTGCCCGGTTGCGGTCGGCGATCCGGCAGCGCGCCTGAGCGCGGTGCCTCGGCGACTCAAGATGGCGGGCCTGCCCCGCCGAGCCCGCCCTCGATCCGGCTGAGCAGGGCTCCGAGCTCGCCGAGGCGCCGTCCGCGAAGCGGAGCGAAGAACAGCTCGCGCAGGGCGTCGACATGGGCGATCGCGGCCTCCTCGAAGAGGTCGAACCCCTCGCGTGTGAGGACGGCGTAGCGGCCGCGCAGATCCTCGCCGACCTCGCCGCGGACGACGAGCCCGTCGCGCTCGAGGCGGTCGACGAGGCGAGTCACGCCGCTGCGCGTGAAGACGAGGTGGTCGGCCAGCTCCGTCATCCGGACGCGATTCCCAGGCTCGGTCGAGAGCACCCACAGCACCTCGAAGGCGCTGAGGCTCAGTCCGAGATCAGCCCTGAGCTCGTCGTCGAGCCGGCGGGTCAGTCCGGCGTGCAGTCGCAGAAACGTCCGCCAAACGGTCCGCTCCTCGACGTTCAACAGCGGCTCGTGCCTCATCTCGTCCTGCTGACGCCGCAGGGACGGGCTCACGCTGAACTTCGCTCGACGATCACGGGCGGACTACCCTAACTGGAGACGGGTGACGGAGTTAAAGATACTTGACATGCGAACTACTTGCACGCACACTCGCAAGGTGCGCTCGTTCCTCCGCGGGCTCGCGGTTGTCTCGGCGGTCCTCCTCGTCCTGATCGCACCGTCCGCGGGAGCGGGTGCAGGCGGCGATGTCGGCTGGCTTGGTTTCGGGAACACGCCCGACGAGAACCGCTACTCGCCGCTCACCCAGATCGACCAGGGGAACATCTCGCAGCTCGGCCGCGCCTACACGGTCGACTTCTTGGCCATGGACCCGAGCGTCCGGCGCGGCGAGCAGTCCTATCCGGTCGCCACCGACGGCAAGCTCTTCATGACGACGAACGACGACAACGTCTGGGCGATCGATCCGACCACCGGCAAGGTCGAGTGGCGCTGGAAGCCGAACAACGTCGCAGTCTTCAAGAACTTCGGGATCGTCGCGAACCGTGGTGTCGCCGTCTGCGATGGGAAGGTCTTCGTCCTCACCCTGGACATGACGATCGCCGAGCTGAACGAGAACACCGGCGCGCTGATCGCCCGCGTGCCGATCGGACGCGCGGTGCCCGGCGCCTCGTCGAACTACGGCTACTCGAACACGAGCGCCCCCATCTGCGCCAACCACCGGCTGATCGTCGGTGCGGCAGGGTCGGAGTACGGGGTGCGCGGATTCGTGATGGCCTACCACACGGATCTCACGCCGGCCTGGGCGAACCCTTTCTGGACGATCCCGCCGGAGCAGACGAGCTGGCGAAAGGAGAGCCGCATCGTCGGCGGCGGCGTGATCTGGACACCGACGACGGTCGATCCGACCACGGACACCCTGTACATCGGCACCGGCTCGGCGACACCGCTCTACTACCCGGCGCTGCGCCCGGGATCCGACCCGAGGTCCGACTCCCTGATCGCGATCGACCTGAACACGGGCAGGCTCCGCTGGTGGCAACAGCTGATCTCGTTCAACGAGTGGTCGTACGACGTCGCCCAGCCTCCGCTCGTCTACACGACCAAGATCAACGGTAAGTCGGAGCGCGTCGTCTCGGTCGCGACGATGGAGGGTCTCTGGTACGCCTTCGACGCCAAGACGGGTCACGCGATCTACCAGCGCGTCAAGGTGATCGACCGCACCGAGCACCCGGCGCTCCAGCCCGGAAAGCCCGTGGCCGTGTACCCCTCGTCGATCGGCGGGCTGAACTACTCGCCGGCCTCATTCGATCCCCAGACCAGCGACGTCTACAACGCGGCCGCCGAAACGGCCGCGGTCGACGAGCAGGTCAAGCTCACGCCGACCCAGAAGAAGCAGAAGCTGCTCGAGGGCGACATCTTCCTCGGCCTCGCGAACGGCAACTTCGGCACCCTCCTCCCAGGCTGGCACGACCACGGCTCGATCAGCGCCATCGACACGGCTACCGGCAAGCAGGTGTGGAAGTTCGACACGCCGGAGCCCGAGCGCGGCGGCGTCACCACCACCGCGAGCGGCCTCGGCTTTGCGGGCGACGGTGACGGCGTCCTCAGCGCCTTCTCGGCGAAGACCGGGAAGATCCTCTGGACGTTCCAGACCGGCCATCAGATCGCCTCCGGGCCGTCGATCTTCTCGATCGGCGGCAAGGAGTACATCGCGATCACCGTCGGCGGGACGCCTACCTCGTCCAGCGGCGGGACCGCCACGCAGCTCCAGGTGTTCACGCTCGGCGGCTCGCAAAAGCCGTCACCGCCGCCGGTGCTCGCGACCCGGCAGCCCGCGAATCCCGCGCCGGCGCTCGTCGCGTTGCCGCACCGGTCGGTTGCTCCCGCGCGCAGCCGCAGGCTCGACGCGGTCGCAGCCGTCGGCGTTCGAGTCACGGTCGCGCCGCCGCTCACGGTGCAGCCCTGGAACCCGAACTCCGACAACGAGCAACTCGTGTCCGGGCGCGTGCTCCTGCACGGGTCACCGGTCGCAGGGGTCCGCCTGAGCGTCGGCGGCTACACCTTGCAGCAGCTGACGGACAAAAACGGCACGTTCCACTA
The DNA here is from genome assembly GCA_963774355.1 of uncultured Thermoleophilia bacterium. Taxonomy (GTDB): domain Bacteria; phylum Actinomycetota; class Thermoleophilia; order Gaiellales; family Gaiellaceae; genus PALSA-600. The sequence continues at coordinate 122,632 of CAVZER010000013.1, forward strand.
CCTGCTCGACAACACGATCGCCCACCGTGCGCTCGCGACCGTCACCGGGGTGACGCGCGCGTCGGTCGGCGGCAAGCCGCTTTCCGCCTCGCAGGCGAAGGGGCTCCTCGGCGCGTCGGCGGGCTTCAGCGTCGGCTACGCGGTGTCCGGGATCATCACGAGCACCCTGAAGAACGGCGACGTGCTCGTCTCCGGCCGCCTGGCCGACTCGGCGGGGCACGCGCCGCCGACGGTGTCGCTCTACACCTACGAGCTCAACGGCACGATCACCAACTCCGCGGGGCAGCCGGTGCAGGGCGCCGTGGTGGTGACCCGCACCCAGGACCGTGACTTCTGGACGTTCTCGTCCCCGTCGAACGCGAACGGCCAGTACAGCTCGTTCTTCACCGCCTCCGACGAGACGGGAGCCAATCCGGTGACGCTCAGCGTCGGAGTCGCCTCCGGCCCGACGTCCTTCGGCGGCACCACCGGGGTGAACGTCCCGTTCGAGGCGCTGCACAGTTCGACGCTCTCGATCCAGCTCGGCAACGGCACGACGGAGAAGCCGGGAACGGCCAGCGCGTTCGCGGGGGCCGTCTACGAGGGTGTCGCGGTCGGCGTCAGCGGGCCCGGCGGCGTGATCAAGCCGGTGTCGGCGCGCTGGCCGACCGCCAAGGGCATCTTCGCGCTCGTGCTGCCGCCCTCCGCCCGCGGCAAGACGGTGCAGATCTGGGAGAACGACCGGCAGACGTTCTCGAAGACGCCGGCAACGCCCGGCGGCGCGATGGACGTCGGCACCTGGCCGACCGAGCTTTCGAGCGTGGTGCCGCGCGGCCTGGCCGTCGTCAAGCTGCCGCGCTGAGCCGCGCCGGGATCGCCGCTGCGGCTGTACTCGCGGCGGTCGCGACGGCGGCCCCCGCCGCGCCGACCCGGCCGACGCTGGCCTTCCACGTGTTCGCTCGTGGGCTTCCGCGCTTGAACGGGATCGTCTGGACCGGCCAGCCGGTTCTTCTACGTCGAGAACACCGCCAACACGGTCTGGTCGGCGCCACCGGCCGGCGCACCGGTGCGCCGCTTCGCGAAGATGCCGAGACTGGTCGAGGAGACGCGCTGCGTCCTCTCGCCTGGAGCGCACGGTTTCCCGGCCGGTGACGTCTTCTGCCATCTGCCGGATCACAAGATCTACGAGCTGGCTCCGGACGGGAAGCTCACGCTGTTCGCCACGCTTCCCGCGCCTTACCCCCCGGCCGGGGACGGCGCGCTCGCCTTCGACACCGTCGGCCGCTTCGGCTTCCGGCTGCTGGCTGCGACCGGACGGTCCGGCGCTGCGCGGCCCTCGGGAGGGGGCGTCTTCGCCGTCGACCCAACCGGGGCCGTCCAGGCGATCAGCGGCTATCCGGGGCCGGGCGGCGCCGACGAGCTGGCACTGGCGCCCACCGGATTCGGGTCGGCAGCGGGCGACGCCCTGCTGACCGTCGACGCCGGCAAGAGCGGCGGGGCGCTCGTCGCGGTCGACCCACGTGGCATCACGCGAACGATCGCGCGCTTTCCGGACGGCCCGAATCCGATCGTCGTCATTCCGCGGCATGTCTCTCCGCGGAGAGGGCTGCCGGCCCTCGGGCTGTACCTGACGGACGACGGCACACACGTCGTCTATCACGCCTCGATCGCTCCTCTCGCGGGTTACGCAGGGGACATCCTCGTCGGCAGCGAGAGGCTGGGGCGCTTCTGGGTCGTCGCCCCGAGGCGCCACGGCTTCACCGAGCTTCCGGTGCGGACGACGCTCGGCCGCGGCACGCACAGCCTCGAGGCGATGATCGTCGTCAGCTGAGCGTTGGGGCGGCCCCCGAGCAAGCTCGGGGGCCGCCTACCGTTTCTCCCGCCGCCCCTACGGCAAGGAGAACGCGACCAGCTTGTCCCCGGGCGTGCCGAACGCGAGTGCGTTCCCCGCCGCGAGGGTGGCGATGTACTCCTTGCCGTTGACGCTGTACGCGATCGACGGGCTGTTGAACCCTGCCCCCAGGTTGCCCGACGTCCAGAGCTGCTTGCCGCTTGCCGCGTCGTACGCGATCAAGCCGCCGTTGCCCTGGCCGACGAAGACCAACCCGCCGGCTGTCGTCATGACACCGCTGAAGCACGGGTGCGCCCACGTGACGCGCCATGCCAGCTTGTTCGTGGTCACGTTGATCGCTGCGACGCGCCCGAAGTCGGGCCGGACCTTGCTCGCGGGGGCGAAGTTCGCGCCCAGGTCGAGCTGGCCCGGGATGATCTTGTACTGCCCCTTCGGCATTGCACCGATACCACCGCCTGCGCCGTCTCGTCGCACAGATGTACTCGAGGTGGGTGCCCACGTTGTACGCGGACGGCGGCCAGTCGACGCCGCCCTCGTCGCTGGGATAGGAGGCGAGGAAGCTCCCCTGCGCAGTGGGTGCGTACGGCGTGAAGATGCAACCCACCTTGAACGGCTTGCCGTCGGGAGCCATCGTGCGGCCACTCTTTGCGAGTCGAGCACTGGTTGACGAACGCGTCACCGACCGGCACCGGCTGAGTCGGCGAGAGGTTCGCGTACTTGGCCGCGGCACTCCCCTTCGGGAACTGCTGCACCTTCTTTTCGGTGATGCCGATCAGAGGCTCGCCGGTGTCGCGGTCGAGGATGTACACCCAGCCCGTCTTGCTCGCGACCGCGATGCCGTGCCGTAGCTGCCCCTTGATGGTCGCGTCGAACTGGACCGGTGGGTTCGTCACGTCGTAGTCCCAGATGTCGTGGTGCACGGTCTGGAAGCCCCAGGCGAACCCTCCGTTGTCGACGTGGAGGGCGACGATCGAGTTCGCCCAGAGGTCGTCGCCGGGCCCGCGGCCGTTCCACGGAATCGGGTTGCCGGTGACGAGGTACAGAAGGCCGGTCTGGGTGTCGATGCTCGGATAGATCCAGATGGCTCCTCCGTGCTCCCACTCGGTGCTGTTCACCGGCCACGAGCCGAAGCCGAGCTCACCCGGACTCGGCGTGACGTACCAACGCCACTGCTCCAGACCGGTCGAGGCGTCGACCGCCAGGGCGAAGCCGCGGCCTCCCCAGTCGCCACCCGATACGCCGACGATCACGCGGCCGTTGTAGTAGACGGGTGCGGCGCTGAAGCTCTCACCGTCCTGCGTGCGGCCGACTTGCGTCGGACCAGACGACACTGCCCGTCTGCTGGTCGAGGGCGACGAGCACGCCGTCCGACCGTGCCTCGTACACGAGCCCGTTGCCGACAGCCAGGCCGCGAACCGCCGGGATCAGGGCCGGACCGGTGAGGGTCGGCTTGTATTCCCACAGCTTGGCCCCGGTCGTTGCGTCGTACGCGAAGACGTCGCTGGCACCGTCGGGCACGTACAGCACGCCTTGGTACTCGATCGGGGACCCCTCCTCCGAGAGGCTCGCGATCTGCTTTTTCGACAAGCCGAGAGTCGTCTGCCACGCGACCTTCAGGCCTCCGACGTTCGAGCCGTTGATCTGGTTGAGCGTCGAGTAGCGGTCGTCCTGGAGGCCGCCTCCCGCGTTCAACCAGTCGGCGCCGGCGTTCGCGCTGAGCTGTTGGGCTGTAAAAGCCGGAGCAAGCGGAATCGACGCCTCCCGCGTCAACTTGGCGGTCAACGCAGCACCACCCCTGGTGGTGCTGAGCAGAAGCGCCGCGGCCGCGGCCGCGATAACGAGAGTCCCCACCCAGACGATGCGTCTCATCGAGCCTCCTTGCAGTTTGTGTCCCCTGCCCCGGGTTCTGTTGATTGGACAACCATCTCAGACCGGTCGCGACTATACACCTCCGTCGCAGAGCGGCGAGGTCGGGGCACTGTTTCGAACGCGGTGATCCGCGGTCGTCTCAGAAGATCGTGATGAATCCGTGCGGGCCGGACGGCTTGCCGCGGAACAGCGTCTCGTACTCGTATCGCCCTCGGTAGTTCCAGTTGACGAGGAAGGAGTCGCGGCCGCCGTGAGGCTTGAGAACTGCCGTGACGGTGTCCCACATCTTGAATGTGTACGGGCGCGTTCCCTTGTTGGTGATCGCGTACCGGATGACTGCTCCGCGCGGCAACCGAGGGTACGGCGAGTGAAGCGAGAACTTGTCCTTGGGGATCGTGATCGAGGTGTTCGTCAGCGTCACCTTGACCACGTAGACGACCCCAGGTGTGGTGGTTGCCGGCGCGGCCGACGCGAGCGCACTTCCGATCGCCACAAGACCCACGGCCGCCAGAGCCGAGGTCAGGAGCCACCTAGTCGCCATCGGTGTCCGCCACTGAAGCGACCACGAGATGCAGCTTGACCGTCGCGCGAGGCCCGGTCGCGGTGAAGACGAGCGGGTCGCCTGCCGCCGGACCTGGGTGCCAGCCGACCGCGACGGCCGCCGCACGTCCTGCGGTCAGCGAGGCGGTGCACAACGCCGTGCGCCGGCCGTCGAGCGCGCATGCGATCGCCCGCTTGCCGACGTAGAGGCTCGGCTTGACCGATGTCTTCGCCCCGGGCGGAAGATCGACGCGCACATGGCTCACCGCGCTCGTGCAACTGAAGGTCAGCATCACGATCGCGCTGTCGCCGAGCTGAGCGTGCGCCGAGCACGTCTGGCTCCCGGCGGCGTTCGCACGCACACCGCCCGCGAGGGCACACACCGCTGCAGCGACGACGAAGGGAACGGCACTCCTCGCCCTGCTCGAAATCGTATGACGCTTGTCGGTCGTTTGCATCGGAAGACGTGTGGGCCGGGAACGCTCCCGGCCCACACGGATGACTCACCTACTTGACGATGAAGCTGCCCGCCATGCCCTGCTGGGCATGACGCGGCACCGTGCACAAGTAGTAGAAGCTGCCCTTCTTCTTGAAAGTCACAGTCAGGGTCACCTTCTGCCCCGGCTGCAGCAGCTTCGTCGTCTTGTGCAACGCCTGGACCGAGAAGTCGTGGGCGATCTGACCCTTGTTGATCACCGTGAAGACCACCGTTCCCGGCTTGGGAATGCTCTTCTTGCTGAGCGTGAAGTAGAACTCGCCGGCCGACACCGTGATCTTGGTGGGGGCCGTCACCTTCTTCACCGTGCTCGCGGAGATCGCGTTCACCGCGAGCGCTCCCAGCACGACGGCCGTTGCGAGTGCCGTACCGGCCGCCAGACGGAATCTCATTCCGTACATCACCCTTTCTCGGTTCAAATTCAAGCTAGTTGACATGTCAACGTTAGCACCTCTCATGCCTACGGCAGTGCGAAGGCGTAGACGTTATCGCCAGGCGTCGACCCGGCCAGGTTGTTGCCTCCGGCCAGGATGGCGATGTACTGCTTGCCCCCGACCGAGTAGGTGATGCTCGGGGCGTTCGCGCCCGCCGCCAGGACCGGCGAGTTCCAGAGGACCTGGCCGGTCGACGCGTTGAACGCCGTCAGTACGGACTTACTCGGGAGCACTGCGGGTTGTCCGTGTGCCGCCTTCTTGGCCTTGATCGAGCTCTGGCCGGCGAAGACGAGACCGCCGGCGGTGGTCATGGTGCCGCTGTAACACGGCTGCGGCCACTTGACGCTCCAGGCGACCTTGTTGGTCGTCACGTTCTGGGCGACCACGCGGCCGTAGTTGGGCTTTACAGGGCTACCGGCTCCGAAGTTGATCCCGACGTACAGCGAGCCCTGGACGAGCTTCTGCTGATTCTTCGGGATTGCGCCGAGAGCGCCACCCTCGCCGTCGGTCGCACAGATGTACTCATAGTTCGTGTTCGGGTTGAAGGACGACGGCGGCCAGTCGACCCCGCCCGTAGCGCTCGGCGTGGAGGCCAGATAGCTACCCGATGACGATGGAGCGTAGGGCGTGAAGATGCAGCCGGTCTTGTACGGCTTCCCGTCTGGAGCGTTCGTCGGCCAGTACTTCTTGGTCGTGCACTGGTTCACGAACGGTTGACCGTTCGGGTACGGCTGCGTCGGCGAAAGGGTGGCGTACTTCGCCGGATCGCCCTTCAGCTGCGGCACCTTCTTCTCCGGGATGCCGAGCAGCGGCTTGCCTGTCTCGCGATTCAGGATGTACACCCAGCCGGTCTTGCTCGCGACGGCGACACCAGGCTGGACCTGGCCGTTGATCGTCGCATTGAAGAGGACCGGCGGGTTCGTCACGTCGTAATCCCAGATGTCGTGGTGGACTGTCTGGAAGCCCCACGCGAACTGCCCGCTCTGCACATGAAGGGCGATGATCGAGTCCGTCCAGCGATCCTCGCCGGGGCCGCGGCCGTTCCAGGGCACCGGGTTACCGGTGACGATGTAGACGAGCCCGGTCTGAATGTCGACGGACGGATAGATCCAGATCGCCCCGCCGTGCTCCCACTCGTTGTTGTTGGGCCACGTCCCGGAGCCGATCTCGCCGGGCGAAGGCTGGACGTACCAGCGCCAGTCCTCGAGCCCGGTATTGGCGTCGAGCGCCACGGCAAAGCCGCGGGCACCGGCGTCGCCGCCCGAGACCCCGAGGACCACCAAGCCGTTGTAGTAGACCGGCGACGAGGTGAAGGAGTAGCCCTCCTCCGGCCGCGCCTCCTGGGTCCGCCAGACGACCTGTCCCGTCTGCTGGTTGAGTGCGACGACGGTGCCGTCGAGCAGGCCTTCGTAGATCATCCCGTTCCCCATCGCCAGACCTCGGTTCACGAAGAGGCCGAAGCCGATCGGGCCGGTCAAGACAGGCTTGTAGGTCCAGAGCAGAGCGCCCGTGGTGGCGTCCATTGCGTAGACGTCACTGAGCCCGTCGGTGATGAACAACGTGCCGTTGTACTCGATCGCTCCAGCTTCCTCCGAGATCTTCGGCTGCGATTTCTTCGGGATCCCGAGGTGCGTGTGCCAGGCGATCCCGAGCTGCTGGACGTTCGTCGAGTTGACCTGGTTGAGCGTCGAGTAGCGATTGTCCGTGAGCCCTCCACCGGTCGAGAGCCAGTCGTTCCCCGACCACGCGTTCAGGTCCATCGCGGTGAACGGTGGTGAGGGCGTGATCGCCGCGGTACGCGTCAACCGACCCGACGCGACGCCTCCAGTAGTCAATGTGACCAAGGCGACGAGGGCCAGGAAACACGTCCCAGCGAGGACGATACGTTTCATCGAGCCTCCTTGCTGCTCCGGTGCGTCGTCGGCGCCGGGGCCTCGGGTGTTTGCTTATTGCTGGCGGCTCCCGAAGGAGTTCTGGGGGGCGGCGGTCGACGACACGCGGCAGGGGTTTACAGAAAGGTCGACGATTGCTGAAACAACCAAATCGCGGCGACTATACACCTCGGACAGAGCGTGCCAGAGCGGTATTCGGTCAGCGCGGCGGCGTGATCGAGAACGGCGCGTCGAACGCTCCGTAGTCGTCGCGCATGAAGTGGCCGGCGGCGTTCATGTCGACCTGCATCGTCTCCCCGGTTCGCTCGTCGATCCAGGCCGTGAAGAACGCAGGGGTGCCCGGGTTCACGAAGCTGACCACCCACGCCGGCCTGCCGGCGAGCCGCACGCTGCCGAGAAGCGACGCGTTCGTGACCGGGCGCGTCCACGCAGCCGCGACCGGCGTGACCGGGTCCTGACTCGACCGGATCCAGGAACCGCCCGGGAAGCGGTCCCAGCGCACCGGCCCGACGATCACGGCCTCAGGCCCGCCACGGACGCTGTAGCTGAGGCGGTCCGGCCTGATCGCCCGGTAGATGGTGTGGACGACGTGGGTCGCATCCGAGCCGAGCCGCTGGCGGGTGACGTACGAGTGCAGGCGCCCGTATGCCGCCTCGGCGCGACGCACGGCGGCGACACCGGACGGCGCCGGCCACTGCCGGGGCAGCTCGAAAACCGCCGTGGGCCTGCCCCGGAGACTCACGGCGACGCGGACCGGCCGTCCCGCAGGCAGCCCGACGGTCGCCGCGTAGCACCCCGTCGTGCAGGGGATGCCGCGCGCCTCGAGGGTGGCTCCGCCGCTGGTCGCGAGCGCGAACCTCGGCGCCAGCCCGCCGACGCCGTTTCGGTCCGGGCCGATCACGGTCGCGACGAGCAGTACCCGACCAACCTCCTGCTTCACGGCCAGCCCGAGGGCGAAGGGCCCGGACTCCCTGCTCAGGACGACCGCGCCCGGCGGTTGTCCGCCGAGCACCGCCGGTGTGAACGGGGCGCGCCGAGCTTGGTCACGGCCGAACAGGAGGTAGACGGCTGCCGCGCAGAGGCAGACGGCTCCTGCAGCCGCGACCAGCACGGGCCGGCGGCCGGTGCGTTCCGGACGCCGAACGAGCTCGAGCATGCGAAGGGCCTCTTTCTCCTGCCGTCGGACTTGGTGCTGACCTCGCCAGGATGCCCGACTGCGCCGCGGTGCCCGCGCCGGCGAGGCCGGGGCCGGCCGAACTGCCGGTGCCAGGCACCTAGGTGCCTGGCACCGGCCCTGGAGCTCAGTCGTCGAGCGGGCTGTCGACCTCGGGGATCTCCTCGGCCTCACCCGCGTCGTGCGAGTGGGTCGAGTCCGAGCCCGGCTCGCCGCCGAAGCTCAACCCGAGAGCGCCGAAGTCGCTGACCGCGCCGCCGTCCTGGCCGATCTCCTCGAGCGCCTGCAGCAGCGCGTCGCGCTCGTAGGCCTCGCGGACGATCGGCTCCGACGGAGCGATCTCGATCGACCGGTACCGCTTGAGCCCGGTCGCCGCCGGGATCAGCTTCCCGATGATCACGTTCTCCTTCAGCCCGAGCAGGCGGTCGACCTTCCCCTCGATCGACGCGTCCGTCAGCACCTTCGTCGTCTCCTGGAACGAGGCGGCCGAGAGGAACGACTCGGTCGCGAGCGACGCCTTCGTGATGCCGAGGATCAGCGGCTCGTAGGTCGCGAGTCTCGCCCTTCGCCTTCTTCACCCGGACGTTCTCACGCTCGAGCACGACGCGATCGACGAGCTGGCCCGGCAGGAGCTCGGTCTCTCCGGCCGACTCGACGCGCACCTTCTTCAACATCTGGCGCACGATCAGCTCGATGTGCTTGTCGTGGATCTCGACGCCCTGGCCCTTGTAGACCTTCTGCACCTCTCCGACGAGGTACAGCTCGGTGTTCGTCGAGCCCTTCAGCGCGAGCAGGTCGGCGGGGTTCTGCGAGCCTTCGTTGACCGCATCGCCCGGCTCGACGACCTCGCCGTTCGCGACGAGCAGGCGGGTGCGCCGCGGCAGCTGGTACTCGACCGGATCCGCGAGCTCGCCGTCCTTCCCGACCTCGGTCGGATGGATCGTGACCTTCGGCCCGCGGTCGGTCGGCTCGACCTCGACGCGGCCCTCGACCTCCGCCAGCACCGCGGCACCCTTCGGGTTGCGGGCCTCGAAGATCTCGACGACGCGCGGCAGGCCGTGCGTGATGTCGGAGCCGGCGACGCCGCCGGTGTGGAACGTCCGCATCGTCAGCTGCGTGCCCGGCTCGCCGATCGACTGCGCGGCGATGATGCCGACCGCGTCACCGATCTCGCACATCTCGCCCGTCGCCGGGAAGATGCCGTAGCACGTCTTGCAGACTCCGGTCTCTGCGCGGCACTTGAGCACCGAGCGCACCGGGATCTCGAGCTCGTCGCCGAGCTCCGCTGCAAGCTCCTCGAGCATGGCGAGCGTGACCACCTGGTCCTTCTCGGCGAGCACGGTCTTCCCGGGCTTCCCCGAGGCGAGCGGCCGGTGGACGTCGTCCGCCAGCACGCGGCCGAAGAGCGACTTGTTGAACCCCTCCGCCGTGCGCAGCGGGAGCACGACGTGGTCGTCGGTCTTGCAGTCGTGCTCCCGGACGATCACGTCCTGCGACACGTCCACCAGACGGCGGGTCAGGTACCCCGAGTCGGCGGTGCGCAGCGCGGTGTCCGCGAGCCCCTTGCGGGCGCCGTGCGTCGAGATGAAGTACTCGAGCACCGAGAGGCCCTCCATGAAGTTGGCCTTGATCGGACGCTCGATGATCTCGCCCTTCGGGTTGGCCATCAGGCCGCGCATGCCGGCGAGCTGCCGGATCTGCTTGAACGAGCCGCGCGCCCCGGAGTTGGCCATCATGAACACCGGGTTCAGCTCGGTGAAGTTCTCCTGCATCGCGTCGGCGACGGTGTCGGTCGCCTCCGTCCAGATGTTGACGATCGTCTCGTGCCGCTCCTCGTCGGTGATCAACCCCATGTCGTACTGGCGGTGGACCTCCTCGACACGCTTCTCGTACCCGCTCAGGATCTTCTCCTTGTCGGGCGGGATGACGATGTCGTTCTTCGAGATCGTCACGCCTGCGCGCGTGGCGTACCGGAAGCCGAGCGTCTTGATCGTGTCGAGGACCGGCGCCAGTGTGTGCGCGCCGTACCGATCCGACAGCGACAGGACATAGCGATCGGTGTCCGGCTTCGCGAGCGTCTGGTTGACGAAGTCGTACTCGAGCTCCTCGTTCGGCGGCAGCAGCTCGTCGAGCGCCCGGTAGACGGCCGAGTTGAACAGCACGCGGCCGGGCGTCGTGAGGTGCAGGATGCCGTCGAAGCGGAACTCGATCGGCTCCTGGAGACCGACGCCCCGCATCTCGAGCGAGACCTCGATCTCGTCCGCCGAGTCGAAGCGCCGCGGACGCGGGTTGAGCTCGGACGGCTCGAGCGACGGCAGGTCGTGCTCGGAGTAGGTGAGGTAGTACATCCCGAGCACCATGTCCTGGGTCGGCGTCGCCAGCGGGCGTCCGCTCGCCGGCGAGAGGATGTTGTTCGAGGAGAGCATCAGGATGCGCGCCTCCGCCTGCGCCTCCGCGGAGAGCGGAAGGTGCACGGCCATCTGGTCGCCGTCGAAGTCGGCGTTGAACGCGTGGCAGACGAGCGGGTGAACCTGGATCGCCTTGCCCTCGACGAGCACGGGCTCGAACGCCTGGATCCCGAGGCGGTGGAGCGTCGGAGCGCGGTTCAGGAGCACCGGATGCTCGGCGATCACCTCCTCGAGCACGTCCCAGACCTCGGGCGTCATCGAGTCGACGTACTTCTTCGCCGCCTTGATGTTCTGGACGGACTTCCGCTCGACGAGCCGGCTCATGATGAACGGCTTGAAGAGCTCGAGCGCCATCAGCTTCGGCAGCCCGCACTGGTGCAGCCTCAGATTCGGGCCGGACACGATCACCGAACGTCCCGAGTAGTCGACGCGCTTGCCGAGCAGGTTCTGGCGGAACCGGCCCTGCTTGCCCTTGAGCATGTCGGACAGCGACTTGAGCGGGCGGTTGCCCGGGCCTGTCACCGCGCGGCCGCGGCGGCCGTTGTCGAACAGCGCGTCGACGGCCTCCTGCAGCATCCGCTTCTCGTTGTTGACGATGATCTCCGGCGCGCCGAGGTCGAGCAGGCGCTTCAGCCGGTTGTTGCGGTTGATCACACGCCGGTAGAGGTCGTTCAGGTCGGAGGTCGCGAACCGGCCGCCGTCCAGCTGCACCATCGGACGCAGCTCCGGCGGGATCACCGGCACGGCTTCGAGGATCATCCAGTCGGGCTTGTTCTCCGACTTGATGAACGCGTTCACGACCTTGAGCCGCTTGATCGCCCGCTGCTGCTTCTGGCCCTTCGACGTCTTGATCGTGTCGCGGAGCGACGCCGCCTCGAGGTCGAGGTCGAGATCGCGGAGCAGGTCGCGGATCGACTCCGCCCCCATGCCGCCGCGGAAGTAGACGCCGAACCCGTACGGCGAGCCGAAGCGGTCCTTGAGCTCGCGGAACAGCTGCTCGTCGTTCACGACCATCTTCGGCTCGAGGTCGCGGAACAGCTGCCAGGTCTGCTCGAGCCGGCGCACGGAGTCGACCGCAGCCTCGCGGGTGTCCTCGCGGCGTGACTCGATGTCGAGGTACATCTCGCGCACCTTCAGCGCCCACTGGACGATCGCGTCGAGATCCTCCTTGTGGATCTTCCCGTCGGTGCGCAGGCACAGGTCGTTCGTCAGCTCGCGGACGTCCTGGCCCGGCTCCCAGGTGTCGACGACATCCTTGAGCAGGCCGTTGCCCAGAGCACGCGCCTTCTCGATGTTCTTCTGGTCGACCCCGGCGACGAGCGCGACGTCGTCCTCGTGCACGTCGGAGCCCTCGAGCTGGGCGTCCACGACGCGATGGATGTGCTTCGTGATCGCGCCCTTCTTCGCGCCGGCCGCCTTCTCGAGATCCTTCTCGAGCGGTGCGATCGCGGCGAGGATCTGCTCGGCCGCCACTGCGACCTGCTCGAGCTCGCGCGGGGCGAGCTTGCGATCGTCGCGGATCGCCGCGTTGCGGACGAGCTCGCGGATCTTCTTCGAGTCCTCCGTCGTGATCTGCGGGACGAGCTCCAGGAAGAGCCCGCTCACGAGCTTGCGCGCATCCTCGAGCGTGGGGAGCGCCTGCTCCTCCGCCCAGGTCGCGAGCCCGCGGGTCCAGAAGTCGTCGTCCTCGTCGAAGCCCTTCTCCGCTCCGTTGGCGAAGAAGTCCCGGCGGCGCTTGAGCCGCTTCTCGAGGTCGGCGAGCTGCTCGTCACGGTCGACGTAGATGCGCTCGGACTCGGCCTTGACCTTGTCCTCGAGCCCGTTCAGATCCTTCGCACGCGCCTCGTTGTCGACCTGCGTGACGATCGACGCGGCGAAGTACAGGACCTTCTCGAGCTCGCGGGGAGCGATGTCGAGGAGGTAGCCGATGCGGCTCGGGACGCCCTTGAAGAACCAGATGTGCGAGACGGGCGCAGCCAGGTCGATGTGACCCATGCGCTCGCGGCGCACCTTCTGGCGGGTCACCTCGACGCCGCAGCGCTCGCAGATGATGCCCTTGTAGCGGACGCGCTTGTACTTGCCGCAGTAGCACTCCCAGTCCTTGGTCGGACCGAAGATCCGCTCGCAGAACAGGCCGTCGCGCTCGGGCTTGAGCGTGCGGTAGTTGATCGTCTCCGGCTTGGTGACCTCGCCCGACGACCAGTCGCGGATCTGCTTGCTCGACGCGAGACCGATCCGAATCGCGTCGAACTCGTTGATATCGATCAAAAGTGTTTCGCCTTCTTTCTTGTTGGTCGTCGGTACTAGTCGTCCAGGTCGATCTCTTCGGCCGCGCCGACGGGCGCGTCGAGCTCCTCGTCTCCCGGCGGCCCTGAATCGCCGTCGAGCTCGATCGCGTCGACGTCCTCGAGCGTCTCGTCGGCGGGCAGCTGCAGCTCGCCGTCGGAGTCGACGCGGTCCTGTCCCTCGTCCACTTCCTGCGGCGTCGGCTGCCGGGCCGCGGCGCGGAGCGAGCCGGGCGAGAGATCGATGCCGAGCTCCTCCGCCGCGCGGAGCAGCTCGTCGTCCTCCTCCCGCACCTCGACCTCGCCGCCGTCCTCGGAGATGACGCCGACATCGAGCGCCAGCGACTGCATCTCCTTGAGCAGCACCTTGAACGACTCGGGGATCGACGGCTCGGCGATGTTCTCGCCCTTGACGATCGCCTCGTACGCCTTCACGCGGCCGACCGTGTCGTCGGACTTGATCGTGAGCATCTCCTGGAGCGTGTAGGCGGCGCCGTACGCCTCGAGCGCCCACACCTCCATCTCGCCGAAGCGCTGGCCGCCGAACTGCGCCTTGCCGCCCAGCGGCTGCTGGGTGACGAGCGAGTACGGGCCCGTCGAGCGGGCGTGGATCTTGTCGTCGACCAGGTGGAGCAGCTTGAGGATGTACATGTAGCCGACGGTCACGTCCTGCTCGAACGGCTCGCCGGTGCGGCCCGAGAACAGCCGGGCCTTGCCGGAGACGCGCCGCCCGGGGGGCGCCTTCGTGTCGAGCACGAACTTGATCGGGCTGTCCTCGCGCGAGGCCCAGGCGAGCAGTGCGTTGTCGACGTCCTCGACGGTCGCGCCGTCGAACACCGGCGTCGCGACCGGGGTCGGGTTCGGCGCGTTGATCACGCGGCTCGCCGTCCCGTTCACGACCTCGACACCATCGCCCTCGAAGACGCCGTGCGCGGCGGCCCAGCCGAGGTGCGTCTCGAGGATCTGCCCGATGTTCATCCGGCTCGGCACGCCGAGCGGGTTGAGCAGGATGTCGACCGAGCGGCCGTCCTCGAGGAACGGCATGTCCTCCTCGGCGACGATCTTCGAGATCACGCCCTTGTTGCCGTGGCGCCCCGCGAGCTTGTCGCCCTCGGAGATCTTGCGCTTCTTGGCGACGTAGACGCGGACGAGCTCGTTGACGCCCGGCGACAGGTCGTCGCCGCCGTCCCGCGAGAACGTCTTGACGTCGATCACGACACCGCCTTCGCCGTGCGGAACCTTCAGCGAGGTGTCCCTGACCTCGCGCGCCTTCTCCTTGAAGATGGCGCGGATCAGCTTCTCCTCCGCCGTCAGCTCGGTCTCGCCCTTCGGCGTCACCTTGCCGACCAGCAGGTCGCCCGAGCCGACCTCGGCGCCGACGCGGACGATGCCGCGGTCGTCGAGGTTCCGGAGGGACTCCTCCGAGCGGTTCGGGATATCGCGCGTGATCTCCTCGTCGCCGAGCTTGGTCGACCGTGCGTCGATCTCGTACTCGTGGATGTGGATGGAGGTGAGCACCTCCTCCTTGACGAGGCGCTCCGAGAGGACGATCGCGTCTTCGAAGTTGTAGCCCTCGAACGGCATGAAGGCCACGAGCAGGTTGGCGCCGAGCGCCAGCTCGCCGTGATCGGTCGAGGAGCCGTCGGCGAGCACTGCGCCGGCCTCGACCTTGTCGCCCTGGCGGACGATCGGCTTGTGATGGATCAGCGTCCCCTGGTTCGAGCGCATGAACTTCGTCAGGTCGTACTCGTCGCGGGTGCCGCGGCCTTCGACCACGATGCGCGTCGCGTCGAGCTCGACCACGGTTCCGGCGTGAGTGGACACGACGACGTCGCCCGAGTCGACAGCGGCGCGATACTCGACGCCGGTGCCGACGAGCGGCGACTGCGGGATCATCAGCGGCACGGCCTGCCGCTGCATGTTCGCGCCCATCAGCGCGCGGTTCGCGTCGTTGTGCTCGAGGAACGGGATCATCGCCGTTGCAACCGAGACGATCTGCGCCGGCGCGACGTCCATGAAGTCGACGTCCTTCGCAGTGGCGATCACTGCCTCGCCCTCGGCCGAGCGGCAGAGCACCTGGTCGTGCAGGAACTTGCCGGTCTTCTCGTCGACGCGCTCGGACGCCTGCGCGATCGTGAACATCGCCTCTTCGGCGGCGTCGAGATAGATGATCTCGTCCGTCACCTTGCCGTTCACCACCTTGCGGTACGGCGTCTGGATGAAGCCGAACTCCGAGACGGTCGCCATCGATGCGAGCGAGCCGATCAGGCCGATGTTCGGGCCTTCCGGGGTCTCGATCGGGCACATGCGGCCGTAGTGGGTCGGGTGCACGTCGCGCACCTCGATCGGCGCCCGCTCGCGCGTGAGACCTCCTGCCCCGAGAGCGCTCAGGCGCCGCCGATGGGTGAGGCCGTCGAGCGAGTTCGTCTGCTGCATGAACTGCGACAGCTGCGACGAGCCGAAGAACTCCTTCAGCGCCGCCACGACCGGACGGATGTTGATGATCGTCTGCGGCGTGATCGTGTCGACGTCCTCGGTGGTCATGCGCTCGCGCACGACGCGCTCCATGCGGTAGAGGCCGACCCGGAACGCCTCCTGGATCAGCTCACCGGTGGTGCGGAGACGGCGGTTCCCGAAGTGCTCGTACTCGTCGAGCTCGGTGCGGATCGGGTCGCGTGAGAGCACGATCGCGTCGGCCGCGAAGTCCTTCGACTCCTCGGGCACGCCGATCGCGTGCGGAAGCGCGACGAGCTTCTGGACGAGCGCGAGGATGTCCTGGGTCGTCAAGACCCGGGTCGAGTCGGGCACGTCGACGCCGAGGCGCTGGTTGAGCTTGTAGCGTCCGACCTTGGTCAGGTCGTAGCGCTTCGGGTCGAAGAAGAGCGACCGCAGCAGGTTGCGACTGTTGTCGAGGGTCGGCGGCTCGCCGGGCCGCTGCTTCTTGAAGACCTCGATCAGCGCCTCTTCCTCGCGCGTGGTCGGGTCCTTTTCGAGGGTATTGCGGATGAAGTGCGAATTGTCGAAGAGCGCGAGAATCGCCTCGTTCGTGGACGTGTCGAGCTGGAACCCGGTCGTCGGGTCCTCGGCCGGCAGCGCCCGCAGGAGCGTCGTGATCGGAAGCTTCCGCTTCCGGTCGATCCGCGCGTAGACGACGCCCTTCTTGTCGATCTCGAGCTCGAGCCACGAACCGCGGCTCGGCATCAAGTTGGCGGTGAACATCTGCTTGGTGGCGTCCTTCGGCTCCATCAGGTAGGCGCCGGGGGACCGCACGAGCTGCGTGACGATCACGCGCTCGGTGCCGTTGATGATGAACGTTCCCCATTCGGTCATCATCGGGAAGTCACCCATGAAGACCGTCTGCTCGCGGATCTCGCCCGTCTCCTTGTTGACGAAGCGGACCGTCATCGAGAGAGGTGCCTGATAGGTCAGGTCCTTCTCGCGGCATTCCTGGATGGAGAATTGAGGCTCCCCGAACCGGTACTCGCCGAACTCGACGGCGAGGGTGCCGGTGTAGTCCTCGATCGGGGAGATGTCGTCGATCGTCTCGCGGAGGCCTTCGGAGAGGAACCAGTCGAAGGACTCCCGCTGGATGTCGATCAGGTTGGGGAGGTCGAGGACGTGCTTGAGACGTGAGAACGACTTGCGCGCGCGAGGCGCTGTGACCGTCTTGGCCAAGTAGAACAGCCTCCCTTAGTGGCTATGAAGTGAGGAGCGGTGCGGCAGAAGCGGCGAAAGAGGCGAGCAGGATGCGATGTCCGGACGTTCGGCGCGAACCCACCACGATAGCGGTAGCAGCCCTCGAGCCGCAAGGCATGCGGCGAGGGCCACGTCGGGCCGACTGGATCAAGGTAGCAGAAGGGGTAAGGCTCACAAAACCGAGGCCCTAGACTCGGTTTCCGTGACATCTTGTACCAGCTGCGGCCATGAGAACCGGGAAGGAGCACGGTTCTGCGAGGCCTGCGGCGCCGTCCTTGCCGACGGTGCCGCGAGCGCCGGCGAGCAGCGCAAGACCGTGACCGTGCTCTTCAGCGACGTGATCGGCTCGACCGCCCTCGGCGAGCGACTCGATCCGGAGTCGCTCCGGGCGGTGATGGCCCGCTACTTCGGCGTCGCCCGCCAGGTGGTCGAGCGGCACGGCGGCACGGTCGAGAAGTTCATCGGCGACGCGGTGATGGCCGTCTTCGGCATTCCCGTGCTGCACGAGGACGACGCGCTGCGGGCGGTACGGGCGGCGGCCGACCTGCGCGCAGGCGTGGGCGAGCTGAACGAGAGCCTCGCACGCGACTACGGGACGACGCTCGAGCTCCGGATCGGCGTCAACACGGGCGAGGTCGTCACCGGGACCGAGGAGCGGCTCGCAACCGGCGACGCCGTCAACGTTGCCGCCCGCCTCGAGCAGGCGGCGCAGCCGGGGGAGATCCTGCTCGGCCCCGAGACCGAGGCCCTCGTCCGAGGCGACGGCGTCGTCGTCGAACCGCTCGCACCGCTCGAGCTGAAGGGCAAGGCGGCCGTGCTCGCAGCGTTCCGGCTCGACTCCGTTGCGGCGACGGCCCCGAAGCGGCGGTTCGGCAGCGAGATGGTGGGCCGGACGCGCGAGCTCGAGCGCCTGCGGGCGGCGATGGCACAGGCGGTGACCGACGGCTCGTGCCAGCTCTTCACCGTGCTCGGCGCCGCCGGCGTCGGCAAGTCGCGCCTCTCCTACGAGTTCCTCGACGGGCTCGACGCGGCGACAGTCGTCCGCGGCACCTGTCTCTCCTACGGCGAGGGCATCACCTACTGGCCGGTCGTCGAGATCCTCAAGCAACTCCTCGGCCCCGAGCCCGAGCAGCGGCTCGCCGAGCTCGGCTTCGACGAGGGCGCCTCGCGGGCGCTGCAAGCCGTGCTCGGGGAGGACGGCGTCCAGACATCGAAGGAGGAGATCGCGTGGGCGGTGCGGCGGCTACTCGAGGCGGAAGCCGCCGGCACACCGCTCGTCGCCGTGCTCGACGACATCCACTGGGGCGAAGAGGCGTTCCTCGACCTCGTCGACCACATCGCCGACCTGAGCCGGGACGCGCCGATCCTGCTGCTCTGCATGGCGAGGCCGGAGTTGCTCGACCGGCGGCCGAACTGGGGCGGCGGCAAGCTGAACGCGACGACGGTCCTGCTGGAGCCGTTGGCGGCGGGCGACGCCGAGGCGCTCGTCGAAAGCCTGCTGTCCGGCGCCCAGCTCGACCACGAGCTGCGAGGCCGGATCCTCGACGCCGCGGAGGGAAACCCGCTCTTCGTGCAGGAGATGGTCGGCCTGCTCCGGGACTCGCCGGACGCCGCCGTCACCGTCCCGCCGACGATCCAGGCGCTGCTCGCAGCCCGGCTCGACCAGCTCGACCCGACCGAACGCGGAGTGCTGGAGCGAGGCTCCGTCGAGGGAAGGACCTTCCACCGGGGCGCGGTGCAGGCGCTCTCCGCCGCAGAGACCGAGCTGCGCGTGCCGCTGACCGCGCTCGTCCGCCGGGAGCTCGTGCGGCCGGACCGGCCGCAGTTCCCGGGCGAGGACGCCTACCGCTTTCGTCACCTGCTGATCCGCGACGCTGCCTACGACGCGCTGCCGAAGACGCTGCGCGCCGAGCTGCACGAGCGGTTCGCGTCCTGGATCGGCGAGCACGGCACCGATCTGGTCGAGCTCGACGAGGTGATCGGGTACCACCTCGAGCGCGCGTACCGCTACCGCGTCGAGCTGGGACCGGGCGGGCCCGGTGCGCAGGCACTCGCACGCCGCGCAGCGGAACGACTCGCCGCCGCGGGCCGCAGGGCGAGCACCCGGGGCGACCTGCGGGCGGCTGCGAGCCTGCTCGGCCGGGCGGAGGAGCTCTTCCCGCCCGGCGACCCGGACCGCCTCGACGTCCTCCCCACGCTCGGGCGCACACTGCAGGACACGGGCGATTGGGACCGCGCGCGGACCGTGCTCGCGGATGCCCGCGACCGCTCGGCGAAGGTCGGCGACCGGCGCAACTGGGCCGAGGCGACCGTCGCACTCGTCCACCTCGAGATGTTCACCGAAGCGCTCCGGTCGCACGACGAGGTGCGCGGGCTGCTCGCCGAGCCATTCGGCGTATTCGAGAAGCTCGGCGACGAGGGTGGGCTCGCCCGGACGCTCGGCCTGATCGGCCAGCTGCGCTTCTGGGCGGGCGACGCCGCAGCCGCGATCGACGACCTGGAGCGAGCCGCCGAGCACGCGCGCAAGGCCGGCGACGGCGAGCAGGAAAGCCACTGCCTCGGCTACGTCCTGATCGCGGCGCTGCACGGCCCGACGCCCGTCCCGCAGGCGCTCGAGCTCTGCGAGCGGATGCCCGAGCGGCTTCCCGGCAACCGGCGCGTCGAGGTGGCGGCGCTGCGCTGCCGGATCAACCTCGAGGCGATGGCGGGGCGGTTCGACGCATCTCGGCTCCTCGTGGCCCGGGCAGAGGCGATCGCCGACGACCTCGGCCTCGAGGTGACCGGGGCGAGCGTCCGGTTCGAGGCGGCGCGGGCCGAGCTCTTCGCCGGCGACCCGGCGACGGCGGAGCGGAAGCTTCGGCCCGGTCTCGAGATCCTCGAGCGGATCGGTAACCACGGCCACTGGGTGACCGCGGCGATCGTGCTCGCCGACGCCTTACTGGAGCAGGGCCGCGCAGCGGAAGCCGAAGCGCTCGCCGACCAGGCGGAGGCGTGGGCGATGCAGGAGGACATCGACCCGCAGATTGGCCGCCGGCGCATCAAGGCGCGGGTGCTTGCGCTGCGGGACGAGTTCGACGAGGCGGAGCGCCTCGCCCGCGAGGCAGTCGAGCTCGCCTCACGCACCGACTACCTCGAGAACGACGCGCTCGCCCGGGCCGACCTGGCCGAGGTGCTCGAGCTGGCGGGGCGGCCGGACGAGGCGCGCGCCGAGCTGGAGCGCGCGCTCCGGGCCTACGAACAGAAAGGGATCACGGTGCAGGCCGCGCGCATCCGTGCGCGCTTGGCCGGGTAGAGCCGGTGCCAGGCACCGAAGTGCCTGGCACCGGTGTACGCCCTGCTACTTGAGCTCGACGCTCGCGCCGGCCTCTTCGAGCTGACCCTTGATCTGGTCGGCCTCCTCCTGGTTCACGCCCTCCTTGACCGCCTGGGGCGCCGAGTCGACCAGGTCCTTGGCCTCCTTGAGGCCGAGGCCGGTGACCGCGCGGACGACCTTGATCACCTGGATCTTCTGGCCGCCGGCGGCGGTGAGGACGACGTCGAAGGCCGTCTTCTCCTCCGCCGCGGCGGCGCCGTCACCGGCCGCGATGCCGGCCGCGACTGCGACCGGAGCGGCGGCGGTGATGCCCCACTCGTCCTCGATCTTCTTCTTCAGCTCGACCAGCTCGAGCACGGTCATGCTCCCGAGCTGCTCGAACACGGTGTCGACTGCTGCCATCGTCATGCCTCCTGGTCTTCGGTGGATTCGGATTCTTGGGGTTTCTCGGCTTCGGCCTCGGCCGCGGGCTCCGCGGCGACCTCCGCCACTGCTTCAGGCTCTGCCTCGGTCGCCGCTTCGGGCTCCGGCTCCGTCTTGGGCTCGGCACACTTCGCCGCCACCCTGCGCCTCGAGCTGTTCGACGCGAGCGTCGATCAGCCCGACGAGGTTCTGCAGCGGCGCGTTCACCAGCGCGAGCAGGCTCGTCAGGGGCGCGATCACCGCGGCCAGCACCTGGCCGCGGAGCACGTCGAGCGGCGGGAGCTTCGCGAGCTCGTCGACGTCGGCCGACGAGATCGTCCGCCCCTGCATGATGCCTCCGCGGATCTCGAGCACCTTGGTGT
Organism: uncultured Thermoleophilia bacterium; assembly: GCA_963774355.1. Classification (GTDB taxonomy): domain Bacteria; phylum Actinomycetota; class Thermoleophilia; order Gaiellales; family Gaiellaceae; genus PALSA-600. The sequence continues at coordinate 143,355 of CAVZER010000013.1, forward strand.
CGCGAGCCGAGTCGGCCAATGCTTTCGCGACCGCGGCGGGGTCGCCGTCCGACTCGACGAAGGCGATCGCCGACGGCCCTTCGAGCAGCGCGAGCAGCTGGTCGGTCCCGGCTGCCTCGGCGGCGCGCCGGGTGAGCGTGTTCTTGACCACCGACAACCGCGCCCCGTGCTCGAGCAGCCTGCCGCGCAGGGCGTCGATCTGGGGCATGGTCAGGCCGCGGTAGTCGGCCACGATCAGCGTGTCCGCGCCACGGAGCTTCTCCGTCAGCTCGGCAACCACGCGTTCCTTGTCGTCTCTGTGCATCTCCCTCCTTCTTCGGATCGGGCCCGCCTGTAGGGCGGGCCGACGTCGCTGGAGGGATCCAGTGAGCTCTCGTACCGCCTCGGCCGGTCTTCTGCCGCTCTCGCGGCTGCCGGCTGTCTCGGGCGCGGGCGTGTGACGAGGCTCAGGCCGTCGCGGCAACCTCACCGGCCGGCTGGGCGTCGAGCTCCTCGGCGATCCCGCGCGTGACGGACGGATCGACGTGGATGCCCGGGCCCATGGTGGACGTGACGGTGATCTTCTTGATGTACCGGCCCTTCGCAGCAGCCGGCTTCGCGCGCACGATCTCCTCGACCAGGGCCGCATAGTTCTCGACGAGCTGACGCTCGCCGAAGCTGCGCTTGCCGATCGGGATGTGCACGTTCGCCCCGCGGTCGGTGCGGTACTCGAGCTTCCCGGCCTTCGCGTCTTTGACCGCCTTCGCGACGTCGAACGTCACGGTGCCCGTCTTCGGGTTCGGCATCAGGCCGCGCGGCCCGAGCACGCGCCCGAGCCGGCCGACGACACCCATCTGGTCCGGCGTCGCGATCGCGACGTCGAACTCGGTGAAGCCTTCCTCGACGCGCTTGGCGAGATCGGCGGCACCGATGACGTCGGCACCTGCCTCCTCGGCCTCGCGCGCCTTCTCGCCCTCGGCGAAGACGGCCACACGCGTCTCACGGCCCGTGCCGTGCGGCAGCATCATCGTGCCGCGGAGCTGCTCGTCCGCATGGCGGACGTTGAGGCCCAGGTTCATGTGCACCTCGACCGTCTCGTCGAACTTGGCCGCCGGAGCACCTTGGAGGAGGCGGATCGCCTCGACCGGCGAGTACTGCTGCTCACGGTCGATCGCGCCCCGCGCCTCGTTGTAGCGCTTGCCATGCGTTGACATCAGGCCTCCACCTCGACGCCCATCGACCGGGCTGTGCCGGCGATCACGAGCATCGCGTGCTCGACGTCGCGGGCGTTCAGATCGGGCATCTTCGCCTCGGCGATCGAGCGCAGCTGCGCGCGGGTCAGCTTCCCGACCTTCGCCCGGTTCGGCTCCGCCGAGCCCTTCTCGAGCCGCAGCGCCTCCTTGATCAGAACGGCCGCCGGCGGCGTCTTGGTGATGAAGTCGAAGCTGCGGTCCTCGTAGACCGTGATCTCGACCGGGATGATGCGGCCGTTCTCCTGAGCGGTCTGCGCGTTGAACGCCTTGCAGAACTCCATGATGTTGACGCCGTGCTGGCCGAGCGCCGGGCCTACCGGCGGAGCCGGATTCGCCTGCCCGCCCGGGATCTGCAGCTTGATCATCGTGAGGACTTTCTTCGCCATCTGTTTCCTTTAGTCCAGTTTCTTGACCTGGTCGAACGAGAGCTCGGCCGGAACCTCGCGCTCGAAGATGCTGACGAGCACCTTGAGCTTCTGCTGGTCCGGGTTGACGTCGACGATCTCGCCGTCGAAGTCGGTGAGGGGACCGCTCGTGACCTTGACCGACTCCCCGAGTGAGAACTCGACCTGAGCGCGGGGACGATCGCCGCCGGCGGAGGCCCCCGTCTTCAGGATCCTGTCGACCTCGGGCTGCGAGAGCGGGACCGGCTTGGAGCCGGCGCCGACGAAACCGGTGACTCCCGGCGTGTTCTTCACAACGGTCCAGGCGTCGTCGTTCAAATCCATGTTCACGAGGACGTAGCCGGGAAGCACTCGCTTCTCAGCCTGCACCTTCTGCCCGTCCTTGGTCTCGATCACCTGCTCGGTCGGCACGACGACCCGACGGAAGCGCGGACGCTGCCCCATCGACTCGATGCGGTGCTCGAGGTTGGCCTTGACCTTGTTCTCATGGCCGGAGTAGGTGTTGACGACGTACCAGCGGAACATTGCTCTCTTTTCCTATTGGCCCAGCAGGAACTTGGACACGACCTGCTTCCAGACCGAGTCGTTGATGTAGAGGAACAGACCGACGACGAAGCATGCGACGAGCACGACAACGGTGCCCTGGATCACCTGGTTCTGGCCCGGCCACTCGACCTTCTTCAGCTCGGCGTAGGACTCGCTGATGAAGTTCGACCGGCGCTTCTTCTCCTCCGGCTGCGCCGCGCCTTTCGGCTGCTGCTGCTGGCGCGAGCTCACATTGCGCTGCTCGCGCTCCGCGCGCCTGGCTGCACGACGATCGGACGATTCGAGCTCCGACATCTAACGGGTCTCACGGTGCGCGGTGTGCGTGCCGCACCAGCGGCAGTACTTCCGGAACTCGACCCGGTCCGGCGTGTTGCGCTTCGACTTCATGGTCTGATAATTCCGACGTTTGCAGTCGGTGCAGGCGAGCGTGATCGCCACTCTGACTCCGGTCTTGGCCATTTCTCTCTCAGAGGTCGTTGGAGCCCAGGCATGCTGACGCACTGCCGTTCGGGCCGCGGAAGTGTAGCGGGACCCTGCTCAGGTAGCGGCCGCGACGCGGATCTGCTCGCGCTCGAGCGCGGTCACGTTCTCCGAGTCGGTCGCGCGCAGCATGAACTGGGCCTGACCTGCCCTGAGCGGCGTGCCGTCGATCCGGCCGTCCGGCCGCAGATGGAGGCCGCGAGGCAGTGGGCCGGTGACCGCCCGCCAGCTGTACGGCGGACGCCCACCTGTCACTCGCACCTGCGCGGAGTAGGGACGGCCGACCTGCGCCGGTGGCAGCGGCCGTGCAGCCGCGACGAGCGGCGGCGCGAGCGCCCTCCAGACCGCGGCGTGGAGGAACGTCGCGAGACCGACGCCCCCGGTGGTGGTGAGGTGGACCAGATCGGTCTGGAACCAGTCGTTGTGGCCGTCCGCGTACGTGTTCCAGTCGAGGAGCGTGACCTGCGGGATGTGCCGCCGCCTCGAGCGTGAGCACCTTGTTCATCGCGACGAACTGAGGGGCCGCCTGGTGGAGGTTGACCCACAGGATCTTCGTCACCCCGGCGGCGAGCAGCGTGTCGATCGAACTCTCGACATCCTGCGCGAAAGTCCCCTCGGGGTCGTTGTATCCGCACTCGACGACCACGGTCTTGCCGAGACTCGCGCCGTCCTCCTGGACGACCTGGACGAGGGTCGTCGGGCGTTCGCCGTCGAAGGGACAGCTCGTCCCCGTGAGCGTGCGGCAGACGGCGACCTCCCAGCGCACCTCGAGGCCTTTCTGCATCACCGCGAGAGCGTCCGAATGCCAGGTCACCGCCGTCATCACCGAGTCGGCGATCACCGTCACGTCCGGGACCGGCGACGTACCCGGCGTCGCGGAGGACGCCGAGGCGCCGACCAGAACGACGGCACCCAACAGGCTCGCCGCCCAAACCCGCATGGCCTAAATATCCAAGCGCTTCATAACGAAACTTGCAAGAACCTGTGAGGCTCGTGTGAGGGCGGTGCGCGCGATCTAGCATCGCGCGATGAAGGCGATCAGGCCGCTCGCCGAGCGCGACGCGCGCGCGCTCCTTCGGCTCCGGCTCGAGAACAGGGCCTTCCTCGCCCCGTTCGACCCGGTCCGGCCCGAATCGTTCTTCACGCTCGAGACGCAGACGGCGATCGCGCGCAACCCCCACGGCCTCCGGTTCGCGATCCTCGACGGCCGGGCGCTCGCGGGGACGATCGCCCTCTCCAACGTGTCGCTGGGGCCGTTCCTGAGCGCGAACGTCGGCTACTGGGTGAGCGCCGACCGGAACGGGCGCGGCCTGGCGTCGCGAGCAGTCGGCGAGCTCTCGGAGCACGCGTTCGGCGAGCTCGGCCTCCACCGGCTCGAGGCCGGGACGCTGGTCGACAACGTCGCCTCACAGCGCGTGCTCGAGAAGAGCGGTTTCGAGCTGATCGGCCTTGCACGCAACTACCTGCACATCAACGGCGACTGGCGCGACCACCTGCTCTTCCAGCGGACGGCCGAGGTCACAGGCCCGAGCCGGGCGTGACGAGACCGCGCTCGGCAACGGCAAGCCTGGCGGAGACCTGACCCGTCCTTATTACTAGTGCACGACGAGCGCGCCGCACTGGAAAAAGCCCCGCAGAGCCACAACAAGGGATCGCGCAGTTGAGCGCTTGGGTCATTGAGGTGTCCACCGGCCATCGACGAGGCATGTCCAGCAAGCGCCGAAGATGTCGCGCGTGTGGCCGTGGACGCAAAGGCGGGCGCGGTACGGCGAAGGCGACGGTGCCGTCGCCGGCGGCCCCTCGCAGCCGGTGCTCGAACAGTGACCTTCGAACAGCGAGCGCTCGATCTGCTTCGTCCCGCCGATCGCCGCCCAGCCGCACTCGAGACAGGCGATCACGCTCTCTCCTGGCCGTCAGTCATCCTTCGCAGTCATCCCTCGCCGCCTCTGGTCCAGACGTCACTTTTCCGACCCAGCGCCGGACTCCCTTTCATAGCGGCGGGTGGGCTCGAACCACCGACCTTCGGGTTATGAAGGTAGCTTGGTTACGGTGGGTCAGCATGGCGAGATTCGTGCTGTAGAGCCGACCTCGCTGGGATCGTTGGTCAAGGTTGGTCAGCGGACTATGGCCTGACTATGTCCTGGACTCCGTCTCAGGACGGGCGGCGGCACGACCAACGCCTCTACGAGCGCGCCGATGCATCGGTTTGGGCGAGCCTCGAGCTGACGCTCGCAGACCTAGCTCTTCTTCTCTTGCGTCTCTCCATCCTGCGGTACCCGCGCCAATCGGTAGAGCAGCCCAAGCCAAAATCGGCGCCGAGGCTGACGGCGCCAACCGTCAGCAACAAGCCGACGATCTTCACGAACACGTCCCCAACGTTTGACGGAGTTGCCGCCGAGCCCGTGGACCAACCAATCGGAAGCACGAGAGCCTGGCCGGTCTGCCCGGCAGGGGTCGCGTTGTCCCAGAACACTTGCGCGACGTAGATGGTGTCGATGTTGAGCCCAACCACAATCACGATGGCGCACACTGCAAGTACTAGGCGGATGCGCCGTTTGAATTCGTCCTCGACCAAAGTGTCGATGTACTCAGCGAGCTCGGCGACCAGCACCCGCAGATGTGCAGGCATCGCCGCGAGATTCGCGGTACAGAGATGCCAACACTGGGTAGTCCGAAGATCCGCGGATCGAGCACATCGTCGTCTGACCGCCCTGCGGCGAACCGTCGGGGATCGTCAGGATCGAATTCGCGCTGATTCTTAGCGTGTTCCGCCTCCAACACCTGCAATAAGTCGATTGCGACCAAGCCCGGAGGGAGTTTTCGAGGGAGGGGTCGGCCTGAGAGAGCCCGTGGCGGTCTTATCGCCCGGATCAAAGGGTGCTCGTAGAAGTCGTGCACGAGCGTGCGGTCGCCGACCCCGACGAGGTAGTCGAACAGAATTCGGGCGCGAAGCGCGAGCGTCTCCGCGATCACGTTGCTCACACCCGAACAGATCAGGCTCAGAACAACGAAGAGCAGAATCAGAGCGACGCTCGCCTCAAGAGCAGCGGTGCCGAACGTAGTCGCGCCTACCACCGCTGCGTCCTCTCGCAGACCTGTCTGTGCCTCAAGCGTCTGTGAGACTCGGCGGGTCGGTGCCCGTCGGCGAGCATGACAGCCGCCCCCTGATGTCAAAGTGACGCGGCGTTCGCTCGGGCCAGCCGGAATGTCAGCGGGGAGGTCAGCCGAGTCCGGGCTAGCCAGAACCCGCCGGGAGATAGAACTGGACGAAGCCCAGTTCTCGGTTCTGCTCGCGGAAGCGCGTGAGCGTCCCGAGGCGGACGAGGGGCTCTGAACGCCGATCGCGTGGCTACGGGGCGGGAAGTTCCCGGTACAGCAGGACCGTGTATGCGTAGTCGATCGTCGGG
>CAVZER010000014.1:0-51859 GCA_963774355.1 uncultured Thermoleophilia bacterium
TCCTGGGCACGGGCGCCGTGATAGGCGAGGTTGAGCGCCTCCTCGGACCGAGACCGTTGAGGTCGACCTCGCGGCGCTCGCCACTCTCGCTGCGCGAATGCTCCAGCATGCTCTTGACGATGCCGTCGGCGCGCCGCCCGTGCTCGGCGATCTTCTCAAGGTTGCTCGACAGCATGTCGATGGTTCGTCGACCTCGGCGCGTTTGCGTCGCCGAGCGCGGTGATAGCCGGGGCGGCGGTCTCCTTTAGCTCGTCCAGCAGCTGGCCACCGACAGGTCGGCGAAGTTGTTGACGAAGTTGAGCGGGTTCTTGATCTGGGCGATCCCGGCGGTCAGCTGGCCGAGCGAGGCCATCTTCTCGGCCTGGATCAGCCGGTCCTGGGCTCGGCGCAGATCAGCCAATGCTGCCTCGGCGGCGGTGCGCGCGGCGCGCTTCCTCGCCGCGCGTGCCGAGTTCCTGAAACAGCCGCGCGTTCTCGATGGCGAGGACGGCCTGCCCGGCGAAGGTTTGCAGCAGGGTCGGGATGGTCGGCGCGAAGCCAGCTTCGGTGCGCCGGCGGATCACCAGCCCGCCGACGACCTTGTCCCGCTCAGCAATGGCACAGCGAGTACGGCATGGATGCCGGGCAAAGTCCTGGCTGCATGTGGCGCGGACGGGTCTTGCTGTACGTCTTGGACGTACACGGGCGCGCGAAGCAGCGCGCTGCGGCCGAGATGAGTCTCGCCCATCCTGATCTTCCGATCGCGCAATGCCGCCACCCGCTCCACGCTCATGCCGAAGGCCGGCGGTTTTTGGGCACGAAGACTTCTTCGGTTTCGTCGAATTCATAGATCGTGCCTTCATCGGCCTGCGAGAGTTGCGCCGCCGGCCAATGATGGTGGCGAGGACGGTATCGAGGTCGAGCGAGGAGTTCACCGCGCGCAGCACTTCCTCCAGTGCCTGCAATTCCGCTACCGAGCGGGTCAAGTCGGCGGTGCGCCGCTGCAATTCGCCGAACAGCCGCGTGTTCTCGATCGCGATCACGGCCTGGTCGGCGAACGTCTGGACCAGCGCGATCTGCACCTCGGAGAACTCCGCAATGTGCCTGCGCGACACGGTAATGGCGCCCAAGGGAGTGCTCGCGCAGCATCGGTACCGACAGCACAGTGCCGAACTGGTTAAAGCGTTCCTGCGGGTATTCCTGATCGGCGGTGGGGTCAGCAATGTGCACGATTTCTCGCGTCAGGATCGCGCGGGCGGTCGCGGTCCCGCGGCTCGGAGGCAGCGGGAAAACACTCCGCAAGGCGTCGATTTCCCCGGCCGTCAATCCGGCCGGGGTCCCGAGATGGATCAGCGAGCCGTCGAACCGGTAAACGACGCCAATGGCGGCGCCGCTCAAGGCGGTGGCGCGGGCGGCGATCGCATCCAATGTCGGTTGGAGATCGGCCGGCGAGTTGGAGATGATGTGGAGGATTTCCGCCGTAGCGATCTGCTTCTCTAACGCCTCGCGCGTCTCGCCGATGAGGTGCTCGTTTTCCTTAGAGATCACGCCCAGCAGCTCCGCAGTGGCGTCCCGCGCACTGACCGCCTTATCGCGTTGGGCTCGGAGGGCACGCACCTCTTCCTGCAACCGCGCGTTCTCGGCGGCTAAATCCGCCCTTCGAGTGTGCGGGGCCGAGGCCTTCCTCATTCGATTACCTTAACGGCACGGGCGACCAGCAGGTTGGGCACGGCGGGACCCGCCGTACCGGGACACGCAATTGCTCCGGCAACCCTCAGCCCAAGATACCTTCCGCCGGGCCGAGAACGGGCTGATGTCATAAGCCGTCTTGCCGTTGATCCCGCCAAGTAGGAAAGAATCCGCCCTACAAGGGGAGTGAATTTAAACCAACTACCTAAATCCAACGCGAAAATCGCGATGTTCTCGTACCCGGGCAGAAAATCGATGACCGGGCGCTGATCGTGCGACATCACGTAATTACAAGTTTCGGCATGGTGCGGCTCGGGCGCGACGCTAATGAACCTTGTCTGAACAAAGTTTGACAAGGCCTGAAGGATCACCGGATCGGGATCAGGTTGCAGCTCCGCCGGGCTCTTGAACTTCCAGTTGGTGAAGTCGGCAGCCGTTTTAATCATGCCCGGATATTCGTCCATGGGCGGAAAGCCAGTAAAAAAGTCGTTCGTCCCGCCTAAAGTCCCGAAATCATAATAGTAAGGATATGAATATCGGTTGGTGTCCGCACCAAAGTACGCCAATGTCATTTGCCAAATATCGAAATTGAACCGAATATCGATAATTCCTAGAGTGAGCAGCAGGTCATTCACCCATCCACCGGCGCAAATCACCAGTTTCGGCGCGATATAGGTGTTTCCCGCCGCCTACGGTGAAGCTCTGGGCCCCTGCCGGCGCGGGGTCGATCGTCGCGCGTGCCTGGTCAATCAGCGTCGCGCCGTTCGACACCGCGAGATCGTTGAAAGCTTGCAGTGAATTCTGCACGAGGATCTCTGCGGAATTAGCCTGCGTGAGGCACACATAACTGTCCGGCACGACATTCAAGACGGGATAAAGCCTGCCGGAGTGCGTTCGCGTTATCCAAATAGCTGTATGGAATTCCCATATCGGTGATAACTTTCTTCCCAGTGGTGATGCCGCCTTCTGTGGGTCCTCCTTACCCGATCCCCGATGAACGAGATGCGATCGGTTTCAGCGACGGCAGCTCCGCCGCGGTCCAAATCTCATGCCGCAGCGCCGTGGCCGTCTCAGCATGCCGGGCCTCCCAATCCTTCGTGTACATAACTCTGTACATTCTCGAAAAGCCGCCCGAGCCACCGAGTTGTTGGTTCCACCTCGTCTGCTCTAGGAGCAGAACTCTCTTATTTCGCGCCGAGCAATAGTACGCTGCGGCGCGGCCCATGGTCCCGCCGCCGATGACGATGATGTCGTAATTTTCGGCAGACGCCATTTTATGTCTCCTCTGGTAAATCGAGCATGGTCTACCCGCGTTTGTTCATAGCGCTGGCGCGGCATCACGGGGAGGCGCAAGACGGGCGGCAGATCAGCGGATATTGCGAGGTCTCGGCGATGCATTTCAGGTGCAGGAACTCGACCAGCACCAACTCGGCCGTGCAGAAGGCGCCCTCCACCCAGCCCTGATCGTTGGAGAAGGCGGAACCGGTGATGAAGACATTGGCATTGGCCGCCCCGGCCATGCGTGCCGGCGCGCGAATTTGCTGCATCACGTCGGCGATGTCGTAGTGTGACGCCCAGGCGTGATAGCCGGCCCCGAACGGGTTCAGGCCCCAATCCATGAACATGCTCTGCTTCGGCTTCGGATTCGCCACGCCTCGTCGGGCGAGCCGTAATGGACCTTGGCGAGCTCCTGCAATAACATCCGCTCCATGGTGGGCGAGGCCGCGCGCGGCCCCTGCAGCGGCTGGTAGTCCCGGCTGGCCGGAACGCTGCGCCGCTGGTCCACCGGCAGCTGGATCTCCTGCCAGAAGCTGGTGAAATCCATGTCGTCATAGGACGCCAACAGGCCATAGACCCGTTCGCTGGCCGGCCCGGCGCATTGTTGCCAAAGTAATAGACCTGCCGCAGCGGAATATCCGTCACGGTTGGGCCGAAGACATTGACGTTCTTATTGCTGGCGTTGACCAGCTTGGGCGGATAGGGCGCGGTCTCCCACCATTCTTTGTCGAAGAACATCGCCACCTTATAGGCCGGCTGCAGGATCACCAATTCCAGATAGTTCTGCACCCGCGTGACATTCAGGAAATCCAGTTTGCCGCTCATGTCCTGATAGCGGGTCGCCTGCGCCACCAGCTCGATCGATCGCGGCGGCATCGCGAGGAAGGCGTAGTCGGCAATCAGTTCATCACTGGCTGACGCAAACGGGTCGGCCGCGGTCGCGGTGCGGTAGGTGACAGCGCCGTCCTTCAGCCAGATCGAATGCAGCCGTGTGCGCGGCCTCAATGTGAAATCAATCCCAGCGGCCTGCGCCGCCGCACGGGTGGCCTTATAGAGCGACGCGAACAGGCTGGAATAGCCGCGCTTGAGGGTCTTGAAGGCGCCGCCGGGCGCGAATTCGCCATTATAGATCGCCGCGTCGGCGGCGTTCCAGCTTATCACGTTGGAGGTATAGCCGCCGGCGTCGCTGGCGTATTCGTGTAGCCTTCGTTGCCGGCCTGGTCGTAAAAAATGTTCCAGTAGGAGATGTTGCCGACGACCTCGCCGGCGCGATAGACGAAGGAGTTGAAATTCTGCGGCAGCGTGCCGTTCGCATAGAAGCCGCATTCCTGGATGCGGGTTTGATACTTGTTCTCGGTGATCAGGTAGGAGATATGGGCAAACAAGTCGTCGGCCGGCTTCTCATTGTTGCCCGGCGTGTTGTACGGCGCTTTAAAGCCGTATTTGCCAGCTCGTCCTTATAAAAATGCTGGTCGCGCAGATAGAACAGCGGGTTGTCGGTGGTGTTGAAGTCGATTTCTTCGCCCGATAGCCCCAGCATGGAGATGGTTGTGGTGACTAATTGGTGGCCTTCCGCCTTGTCCTTATTCCATCCGACGAACCGCATGCCGCCGAGCTCGATATAGGATTGGTTCGGGATCCTTGTTGTAATGATGGACCAGATGCGCCCCGCCGGCGCCCGCGTGCCGCTGTTCGGCCAGTCAAAATCATAGTCGCCCCACTCCACCAGTTCGATCGAATCGGCGCGTGTCAGGGTGCCGCCGGTGACAAGGCGCCAGGCGATATATAGACCGCCGGGTCCGGCGCCGAAAATCTTGTAGGTGCTCATGATAGAGACGCTCCTCGAGGTGATGAGCTTGCTGGCGCCGCGGGGCAATCCGGTGGGTGCTCACGCTGCGGCCTCTGCTGCTATTGTCGCCTGGCGAGCGCGCGGCAGGCGGATCGCGAACTCGGTGAACTCGACGACCCTGCTGTCGACCTCGATCGTGCCGCCGTGCTGCTGGGTGACGATGTCCCCGCTGATCGAGAGGCCGAGCCCGGTCCCTTCGCCGGTGGGCTTGGTGGTAAAGAACGGCTGGAACAATTTGTCCTTGATCTCGTCTGGAATGCCGATGCCATTGTCGCGCACGCGGATTTCGACCGCCTCGCCGAGATCGCGCGTCGCCACCTTCAGCGCCGGCCGGAAGTCCGGCTCCGCGCCGTCTCGCTGGCGCTTGGCGGCGGCGTGGAAACCGTCGCCGAACAGGTTGAGGAAGACGCGGGTGATGTCCTGCGGCACCAGCTCGATCGTGAAGCCGCCGACGAAACTCGCATCCTTGCGCAGGGGCACCGAGCCAAGATGGTGCGAAATCCGCAGAGGTCGACCGAAGCACGAATCAGCAAGTCGCCGGCTTCGTAAGCCTCGACCGTCGCGGCATCGGCGAAGTGAACCAGAAGCTCGCCCCCATTCAGGCGTGCAATCCCGGTCTTTGGGCCTCGAAATCCTCGGCTCGCGCACGAACTGAGCAAACCGTGCCGGCAAGCCGCGCATCGCGACCGCTCGGAAGCGTTTCCTCGGCCGCCGCGACCAGACGACGGCCTCGTTCATCGAGAAAAGGGGCGACCGCCGAAAACCGCTCTCTGATGGGTTCGATATCGATCATCTGAAGGCCTTTCTGCATCACCGCGCGCGCGTTCGAGTGCCAGGTCACGGCCGTCATCACCGAGTCGGCGATCACCGTCACGTCCGGGACCGGCGGCGTACCCGGCGTCGCCGAAGACGCCGAGGCGCCGACCAGAACGACGGCACCCAAGAGGCTCGCCGCCCAAACCCGCATGACCTAACTATCCAACTGCTTCTTAACGAATCTTGCAAGAACCTGTGAGCCTCGTGTGAGGTCGCACCGGCGATCTAGCATCGCGCGATGCAGGCGATCAGGCCGCTCGCCGAGCGCGACGCGCGCGCGCTCCTTCGGCTCCGGGTCGAGAACAGAGCCTTCCTCGCCCCGTTCGACCCGGTTCGGCCCGAATCGTTCTTCACGCTCGAGACGCAGAGGGCGATCGCGCGCAACCCTCACGGGCTGCGGTTCGCGATCCTCGACGGCCGGGCGCTCGCGGGGACGATCACGTTGTCCAACGTGTCGCTGGGGCCGTTTCTCAGCGCGAACGTCGGCTACTGGGTGAGCGCCGACCGGAACGGGCGCGGACTGGCATCGCGCGCCGTCGGCGAGCTCTCGGAGCACGCGTTCGGCGAGCTCGGCCTCCACCGTCTCGAGGCCGGGACACTGGTCGACAACCTCGCCTCACAACGTGTGCTCGAGAAGAGCGGCTTCGAGCTGATCGGCCTCGCACGCAACTACCTGCACATCAACGGCGACTGGCGCGACCACCTGCTCTTCCAGCGGACGGCCGAGGTCACGGGCTCGAGCCGGGAGTGACGAGACCGCTCTTGGCAAGCTGGCGGAGACCTGACCCGTCCTTATTACTAGTGGACAACGGGTCAATGAGGTGTCCACCGGCCATCGACGAGACATGTCCAGCAAGCGCCAAAGATGTCGCGCGTGTGGCCGTGGACGCAAAGGCGAGCGCGGTACGGCGAAGGGGACGGTGCCGTCGCCGGGGGCCCCTCGCAGCCGGTGTTCGAACAGTGACCTTCGAACAGCGAGCGCTCGATCTGCTTCGTCCCGCCAATCGCCGCCCAGCCGCACTCGAGACAGGCGATCACGTACCGACCTTCGGGGTCTGGCGAGTTGTCGACGCGGCGTCCAGTGCGCACCCACTCTGCGAGTCGTTGATAGCGGCGGGTGGGCTCGAACCACCGACCTTCGGGTTATGAGTCCGACGCTCTAACCAGCTGAGCTACGCCGCCACGCGTGGCCGCATTTTACCAACGTCCTCCCGCGCCCCTAGCCTGGGGCGATGGACGCGGAACGGTGCTGGCGCTGCGCCGCCGAGATGGAGTGGCGGCACGGCACGTGGCAGTGCTCGCGCTGCAGATTCAAGCTCGGCTGCTGCGAAGGAGAGCCACAGAGCTCGTGCGAGACCCCGGCTAGCCTTGCCTCGTGGCAGGCCCCGCCGTCATCGAAGTCCGCGAGCTGAGACGCACCTACCGGACGACGACCGGCGTGATCCGACGGCGCCGGCTCGAGGTCGAAGCGGTCCGCGGCATCTCGTTCTCGGTCGGTGAGGGCGAGCTGTTCGGGCTGCTCGGGCCGAACGGGGCGGGCAAGACGACGACGATCAAGATGCTGATCACCCTCCTCCTCCCGACGAGCGGCGAGGCTCGCGTGCTCGGCCGGGACGTCGTCGCCGACGCGCGCGAGGTGCGCAAGCGGATCGGCTACGTCTTCGGCGGCGACCGCGGGCTGTACGAGCGTCTCTCGGCCTACGACAACCTGCGCTACTTCGCTGAGCTCTACGGCGTCTCCGGCGCCAGGCAGCGGGCGCGCATCGACGAGGTCCTGGAGCTCGTCGGCCTCCGCGGCCGCGAGTCCGAGCGCGTCGAGGGCTACTCGCGCGGGATGCGGCAGCGCCTGCACATCGCCCGCGGGATCCTCCACGACCCCGAGGTCGTCTTCCTCGACGAGCCGACGATCGGCGTCGATCCGGTCGGCGCGCGCGAGCTGCGCGAGACGATCGCCGGGCTCGTCGCCGGCGGCAAGACGGTTCTCCTCACCACCCACTACATGTTCGAGGCGGATGCGCTCTGCGACCGGATCGCCGTGATCGCCAAGGGACGGATCGTCGGCGAGGGAACGCCGGCCGCGCTCAAGGCGGCTGTCAGCGAGGGTCACGTGACGGAGGTGGAGGTGTTCGGCGTCGCCGACGAGACGGTCCGCCGGCTGCGCTCGATCGACGGCGTCAACGCGGTGACCGTCGAGGAGCGCGATCAGGCGCAGCTCCTGATCGTGCAGACGCAGGCCGATCGTGAGCTGACGGCGCCGATCCTGGCCGAGCTCGGCGAGGTCGAGGTGGGTCGCGTCTCGTCGCGCGAGCCGACGCTCGAGGACGCATACGTGTCGCTCGTCACGGCGGCCGAGTGACGCGGACGATTCGTCTGCTCGCGTTCGGCTGGCTGCTGCACTTCCGGATGCTGTCGCAGTCGGCGTTCGACGGGCTCCTCGCGATCCTCTGGCCGATCTTCTTCGCGACCGTCGCCTTCTTCATGTTCAAGTCGGGCAGCGCCTCGACGGCGCTTGCGTCGGTCGCGCTCGGAGCCGCCGTGATGGGCGTCTGGACCGCGACCAGCGTCTCGGCGTCATCCGCGCTCCAGCGGGAGCGACGGCTCGGGACGCTCGAGCTGCTCGTCGCGTCACCGACGAACCTCGCGATCGTGCTGCTGCCGATGACGCTGGCCACGTCGACGATCGGCCTCTACTGCATCGTCGCGACGCTGATCTGGGCCCGCGTGCTCTTCGGGATCCACGTGCCGATCATGCATCCGCTGCCGTTCGCGTTCGGGATCCTCGGCATCGTCGTCACGATCGGGGCGCTCGGCTTCCTGATGGCGGTCGCGTTCGTCCGGTCGCGGCGTGCCTGGGCGATCGGCGCGGTCTCCGAGTACCCGGTGTGGCTGGTCTGCGGCTTCCTCGTCCCGATCTCGCTGTTGCCGCACTGGGTGCGGCCGATCTCGTGGGTGCTCGGCCCGACCTGGGGGATGCGCGCGATCAACGACGGCGCGTTCGGCGGCAACGCGCTTCCCGACATCGCGATGTGCTTCGGGCTCGCCGCCGTCTACATCGCCGCCGGGATGCTCGTGCTCAACACGGTGCTCGACTCCGCCCGCAGGCAGGCGACGCTCTCGCTCACGTGAACGGGCTCCGCATCTTCACCGTCGGCGGCCTGATCAGCTACCGCGCGCTGTTCGGCTGGCTGAGCCCCGGCGTCTACATCCCGGCGCTGCTCGTGACGCCGATCTTCCAGATCCTGCTGTTCGCCTACATCGGCCGGGCCGCCGGAGCGCAGTCGGACCAGTTCTACGTGATCGGCAACGCGATCCAGTACGCCGCGGTGCCGTGCATCTTCGTGATGACCCAGACGATCTCCGACGAGCGCTACTTCCAGACGCTCGGGCCGATCCTGATCTCTCCGGCCGGCCGCCTGCCGCTCTTCCTCGGTCGCGCCGTGCCCGTGATCCTGAACGCGCTGTTCGTCGCGGCGTTCGCACTGTTCGTCGGCGGGCTCCTGCTCGGCGTGACACTGGGCGCCGAAACCTGGGTGCGCCTTGCACCGGTGCTCGCCGTGGCGATGTTCTCGTGCACCGGCCTCGGCCTGATCACCGGCGCGATCGGGCTCCGCCTGCGCGAGACGGCGGTGATGGGGAACGTCGTGATCGGGCTGCTCCTGATCTTCTGCGGGGCCAACGTGCCGCTCTCCGTGCTCCCGGGCTGGATGGCGACGATCGGCCGCGGCCTGCCGCTGACGCACGCAATCGAGGCCGCCCGTTCGGTCGCCGGCGGCGCCTCGCTCGGCGACGTCAGCGGCTTGCTGGCCCGGGAGGCGCTGATCGGGATCGTCTACGGCGCGATCGGCTTCGGGCTCATCCGCTTCTTCGAGCTCCAGAGCCGGAGGCTCGCGACCCTCGAACGCGTCTGATCGCACGTCCGGTCCCGTGCCGATGATGGTTCCTGATGAACGGTGACCCGCTCGCCCTCTTCCACAAGTGGGTCGAAGGCCCCGAGGTCGCCCTGGCGACGGCGACATCCGACGGCCGCCCGTCGGTGCGCATGGTGCTGTTGAAGGGCGCAGACGAGCGGGGCTTCAGCTTCTTCAGCAACTACGAATCGCGAAAGGGGCGGGAGCTCGAGGCGAATCCGCAGGCGGCGCTCCTGTTCCACCGCCCCGGGATCCAGGTGCGCGTCGAGGGCCCCGTCGGCCGGATCTCGCCGCAGGAGTCCGACGCATACTGGGCGACCCGGGCCGCAGCCTCACGGCGCAGCGCCGCCGCGTCGCACCAGTCGGAGCCGATCGCCTCGCGCGAGGCCCTCGAGGCGGCAGTGGCAGAGCAACCGCCCGAGCCGCCCCGCCCCGAGCACTGGGGTGGCTACCGCTTGATCCCCGATGCATACGAGTTCTGGCGCCACCGCGACGACCGCCTCCACGAACGTCACTCGTTCAGGCGAAGCGGCGGCGAATGGGAGGTGCTACTCCTGCAACCGTGAAGGTTCTCGCCGCCGCCGGAGCCGCACTCGCCCTCGCCACCGCCGCCCTCGGCGGAAGCGCGCCGAAGCCCCCGATGCTGGGCGGCTGCCCCGTCTTCCCGGCGACGAGCGTCTGGAACCAGCGGGTCGACAAGCTTCCGGTCGCGTCGAACTCGGCGACGCTGATCGCGTCGATCGGGCTCGACTCACCCGTGCACGCCGACTTCGGCTCCGGGCTGTGGGACGGGTCCCGGATCGGCATCCCGTACGTCGTCGTCGACGGCAAGAAGACTCCCAAGTCGCACGTGACGTTCGACTACGCCGACGAGAGCGACAAAGGCCCCTATCCGATCCCGGCGAACGTGCCGATCGAGGGCCAGCCGGCCGTCACCGACGGCGACCGGCACGCGATCGTCCTCGACCGCGACACCTGCAAGCTCTACGAGCTCTACGCCCTGCACCGGCAGGGGGCAGGCTGGGCCGCCGGCTCAGGTGCGATCTGGAACCTCCGCTCGAACGCGCTGCGTCCGGCGGGCTGGACGTCGGCGGATGCGGCCGGCCTGCCGATCCTGCCCGGGCTCGCACGCTGGGACGGCGACGCCTCGACCGGCGCGATCGACCATGCGCTCCGCTTCACCGCCGAGCGGACACGCAACACGTACATCTACCCGGCGCGGCACGAAGCCTCGAGCGCCGGCGACCCGTCGCTGCCGCCGATGGGGCTGCGCGTCCGGTTGAAGGCGAACGTCGACATCAGCCATCTGCCGCCGCAGGCGCGCATCGTCGCGATGGCGATGAAGCGATACGGGATGATCCTGGCCGACAACGGATCGAGCTGGTACGTCAGCGGCGCGCCGAGCCCGCACTGGTCGAACGACCAGCTGCACGCCCTCGGTCAGCTGACGGGCGCCGACTTCGAGGTGGTCGACACCTCGAAGCTGCGGCCGTAGGCGGGCCGCAGCGACACGACGAACGTCGCACCCCGGCCGGGACCGCTCTCGACACGCACGTCTCCGCCCATCGCGACGACGAGCTGCCGGACGATGGCCAGTCCCAGCCCGCTGCCGACGGGCCGGTCCTTGCCGATCTTGTCGTAGAGATAGAAGCGCTCGAAGACGTGCGGCAGGTCCTCGGTGGCGATTCCCGGGCCGGTGTCGACGACGAGCAGGGTCGCGCGCTCGGCGCGGACGGTCACGGTGCTCCCCGCCGGAGACTCCCGCAACGCGTTCTCGACGAGATTCGACGCGACCTGCAAGAGGCGGTCGGTGTCGGCCTCGACCCAGGCGGACTCCTCGCCTTCGGCGACGAGACCGACGCCGAACTGCGACGCCGCGGCCTCGTGCCGCCGCGCGGCCTCCCGTGCGATCTCGAGGAGGTCGACCGGCTCGGTGCGCACCGCGAACTCGCTGCGGTTCATGCGTGCGAGGTCGAGCAAGTCCTTGACAAGCCGCTCGAGGCGCCGGGCCTCGACCGTGATCGTCCGTGCCGCCTCGTCGGGCTCGAAGGCGCCGTCGGCAAGCCCCTCCGCATAGCCACGGATCGCGGTCAGCGGTGTCTTCAGCTCGTGGCTGACCGAGAGCAGGAAGTTGCGCTCGGCCTCGCGTGAGGCATCGAGCTGCTCCGTCATCGCGTTGAAGGCGTCCGCGAGCGACGCCAGCTCCTCCGTGCCCTCGCGCGGCAAGGGCTCGTGGCTCTCGTCGGCGGCGAGTGCACGCGTGGCATCCCCGATGCGGCGGATCGGGCGCACGATCGAGCGGGCGACGAGCAGCGACAGCACGGCGGCGAGCCCGACGCCTGCCAGCGCGGCCAGGAGCAGGTCGCCGAGGAACGGCCGCCATGCACCCGAGCTCTGCGGACGGATCAGCAGGAGACCTCGATGCGGCAACGTGCGATAGGAGTACAGCTCGCGTTTCCCCGCGTACGTCGTTCGGCCGTTCGAGTCGCGGTTCACGTCCGGGACGTAGCGGGCGAGGCTCGCGCGGGTGTCCACGATCACGCGCACACTCGCCGAAACCCTGTTCTGATTTGCGTAGCTGACGTTCCGGCGGCGCTGGAGGGCGAGATCGTCGGCGCGCGAGGCGAGCGCGGCAGCCTGCACCTTGTCGACCTGCCGTCGGGTCAGCGTGGCGCCGATCCCGACGGTCAGCGTGAGCGACAGCGCGAGCGACGCGAGCGTCACCCCGAACAGCCGCCCGCGCAGCGTTCTCACGGCGCGACGGCCTTGTACCCCGCCCCGCGGAGCGTTCGGATCAGGTCCGGCCGGCCGAGCTTCCGGCGTAGCTGGGCGACGTGCACGTCCACGGTGCGGGTACCGCCGGGGTACTCCACGCCCCAGACGCGGTCGAGCAGCGTGTCGCGCGAGACGACGATCCCGGTATTGGCCATGAAGAAGGCGAGCAGGTCGAACTCCTTGGCGGTCAGCTCGACGGACGCTCCCGCGACACTGACGTCGTGCGACTGGCGATCGAGGACGACGTCGGCGAGTGTCATCGACTCGTGGCGCTCCTGCGGCTCCGAGCGGCGGAGCACTGCTTTCATGCGCGCCACCAGTTCGCGCGGGGAGAACGGCTTCGTGATGTAGTCGTCGGCGCCGACCTCGAGGCCGACGATCCGATCGGGCTCCTCGTCGCGGGCGGTCAACATCACGATCGGCACCTGAGAGCGTGCGCGGATATCGCGGCAGACGTCGAAGCCGTCCTTGCCCGGCAGCCCGATGTCGAGTAGCACCAGTCGCACCTGATGCCGTTCGAGCTCGACGAGGGCGTCGTCCCCCGAGCGCACCCAGATGACGCGGTAGCCGTCGCGCGTCAGGTAGCCGCGGACGAGCTCACCGACGGAAGGCTCGTCCTCGACCAGGAGAACAGTCCCGGCCATTGTGTTTCGAAAGGGTACGTCAGCCCCGCGACGTCACCCGGATGCGCACGGCGGGCCCGCCGTCGATGCGCATCGTCTCGACCTGCTCCTTCTTGCGGAGGTCGTAGATGCTGCCGGGGCGGCCGAGGATCTTCACGATCGCCGTCGGCGTCAGCGGGATCACCGGGGTGGTTCCGTCCGGCTCGCGCAGGGTCAACTGGGTCGTCGTCACCTGGATGATCTTGCCGCGGTCGAGGGTGATCGTGTGCGGCTGGTGCTGGATCGTGAGGTTGATGTCGACGTGCGACCAGGCGCCAGGGCACCGCCGGAAAGTTCGGCACACCCGGCTGCGCCGCAGGCAGCCGGTTTGCCGCGGCTGCTGCACCCGCGAGCGAGAGAACCAACGCAACCACCGCGAGCAGCCTCATGGAGGAACTATCGGGCGGCCCGGTCAGTTGCGGGTTGCCCCTGTGTAAGCGTGACGTAAAACGAGGCGCCGCCGGCTTCAGACCGGGCCGGCAGCGCAGAAGGAGCTCGTTCCTCGGAAATCGGCGCCCGTGCGGTCGGTGGGTCAGTTGGCACCTCGTCCCGACGCCACCCGTCAATGTGCCTTCGACCTGCGCCTTTGTCTCAATTCGTTCGGGGAAGGAGGTTCGCCAAGCGGACGCTCCCTCCTGCCGGATCATGCCGGAGGCGTCGGTCGTCGGACAAGACCAGGGTTGTCGGGGTTCGCCTGGCTATTCGTCCTGGACGAGCCCGCTCAGGCGCTCGGCGAGATCGGCCTTCGTCTGGTCGAGCCGGGCGACGTCTTCCGCGAGGCTCGCGGCGACGGACTTGATGCGGGCACGATCCTGGTCGGCCTTCGCCGCCGCGGCTGCGAGCTGCTCCTTCTGCTCGCGGAGCTCCTGGCGGGTCTGCTCGAACTGCGCGGCGATTCCCTGCACCTGCCGCTGGAGCGCGATCAGCGTGTCGGCGGCCTGCGCGAGCTGCTGCGCGAGCTGCTCGACGTTCGCCGCGTCGAAGAGCTCGTTCGGGATCGCCGCCGCCGCGGCAGCGGCGGCCTGCACGGCCGCGGCAACCGGGACGGCTGGAGGCGCCTGGGCGACGGCGGGAGACGCCTCGACGGGGGCGGGCGCCATGGCCGGCGCCGCCTGCTCGAGGTCGGCGGCAGGACGCTCGACCACCGGCACGGGTGCGGGCTGGGGCTCGGCGTCGGCCGTCATCGAGAGCCTCTGCTCGACCGGGGGCGGAGCAGGCTCGCCGTCGGCGCTCTCGCTGAAGATGCGGCTCTTCAGCAGACGCATCGAGCGACTCGGGCGCCACGAGCACGAACTTGGGCTCACCCGCGACCAGATCCCGGATCGCTGCGAGCCGCTTCTCGCTCGGGTCGGCGACCGCCACGACGGGACGTCCCGACTCGATCCCGAGCGGGACGGCGCGCATCTCGCGCGCGTACTTCGGTTCGAGCAGCGTGTGCGCCTGGGCGTCGATCGTCAGTTGGTGCCTGGCACGAAACTCGAGCTGCCGCTCCTCAGCGAGTGCCTGCGCAGCGACGTCTTCCGCGGAGTCTGCGGCGCCATGGGGAACTGCGGCGGGTGAGGTCGGGGCCATAAGGCTGGATCGTTGCTTTCGAAGTTGCATCGTCGGTGAACTCCACCTCCTGCTCCCCTCGAACGAGTGATTACGAACCGACCCGTAGGCCTGACACAGCGCGCTCGATCGTCAGCAACTCGTCGACGCAGTCGACGGTGGATAGCACGGGTCGTACGCCGAACTGGCCCGGGCCGCGATGCCGCCGACGACCCCCGACTTCACGGTTCGAACGATCACCGTGACCGCCTTGAGCGTGCGCGTCGTGTAGCCGGAGTTCGGGTTGGTCGAGACGATGTATGTGTCGATCCGGTAGTTGCGCCCGTCAGGCCCCGTGACGGTCTGAACCGCACACGCCGGCTGAGGCGTGGTCGGAGACGTACAGCTTCCGGCCGCCGCGGTTGCACCGGTCAGCTCGCCGGTCGATGACGGGATCGTCGAGTCACTGCTGTGCGCGGTGACGTAGGGGTCGCTGCCGGTGGGAATCGTCGAGGCGTCGAGCGCAATCGACGTGTTCGGCAGCGTGTTGTAGAGCTCGATCTGCTTGTCCGCGAGCGTCAGCGCGTTGCCCTCCGTGCTCGCGAAGCTGAGCGAGGTGTATCCCTCCGCGTATGCGCTGAGGATCGCGCCGACGGCGATGGTGAGGACCATCATCGCGATCAGCAACTCGATGAGCATGCTGCCCGACTCGTCGTGGGTGTGGATCCTCCGCCGCATGGTCGTCCGCTCGGAACGCGTCAGCCCTGTGTCCAGCTGCCCTTGGACGACGTTCCATGCCGTCGTGGGGGTCGTCGTCGTGGTGGTGCTCGTCCCGGGGCCTCCGGGCGAGCCCGGCGCGGCCGGCGTCGGGTTGCTGAAGTTCGCGTCGCCCGACATCTGCCCGGAGTCGGCGATCACGCTGCCGTAGATGCTGCCGCTGTTCGTGCTCGAGAAGTTCCCGTTCACGAAGAGGATGCCCTGGAACCTGCCGTCGCCGTCGACCGTGGCGCCGTTGGCCGCGTTGTTGTGGTTGACGGCGACGATCTCGAGGTCGTTCGTGCTGGTATTCCATGCGGTCGGGCAGTTCCCCGACGTGAGCGTCGCCGCACAGAGCCTTGCGCCGTTGCTGATCGTGACCGTGCCATCGACGTAGAGAGTGCCGAGGCCGGTGTACACGGCCTTGTCGTTCGCCGAGAGATTGAGGTTCCCGTCGACGTAGACGGAGCCCAGAATGGTCAACGTTCCAGGGTTCCCGTCGACCCACGTCAGCTGGCCGACCAGGTTCCCGCTGCCGTCGTAGTAGCGACAGTCGAAGTTGTTCCCGGTGTCGGCCTGGTTCGTGTTCTTCAGATGCAGGAGATTCAGGGTGCCGAGACTCGTGTTCCGGGTGGCGTCGCTGTCGAGCTTGAAGAGGCCCGTTGAAAGGGTGGCGCCGCCCGGCGTTTTCGCAGCGCAGTTATGGGTGATCGGGTTGAGGCTGGCCGTGCTGTAGAGCGACGTGTCGATGGTCGGCTTCGTGACGGCAACCTGCTGCGAGAGATAGGAGCTCGCCCAGATCCCGGAGCCGGTTCCGTTCGTGGGAACGCCTGGCGTGCTGCACACGACGTTCTTCCATCCGTGGAAGCTGACCTGGCAACCGCCGACGATGTTGGCCGAGGCGATCGAGCGGGCGCTCGTTCCGACCGGAGAGCTGTTCCCGCTCGTCTTGTAGATCTTGCCCACGTAGAGCGTCACCAACTGCGGACCGCTCGCGTTTGGCTCGGCGACCAACGGTGAGCCGCCGCCCGAGAGGCACAGAGAGCTCGCGATGAAGATCGGAACGGTGATCGCGGCCGAGTTGCCGAGTGTGTCTCCCCCGTTCGCCGGCGGCGTAATCGATGCGCAGTCCGCGTTCGGGTCCGCCATCGCGTAGCCGTAGCCGTAGATCGGGTTCTGCGGCGTGGTGATCGTCGAGGACGTCGTCGTGTTCGTGACGACGGCCGCCATCTTGATCGACTCGTTCCGGGCGACGCCGGTCGGCGACGTCCCGGAGGCGTAGATCGTCCAGGTGTCGCTCGCGGTCTTGGTCGCCCACCACTTCACCGTCCCGCCGTCGACCGAACTCGAGTACTGGGGCGAGACCGACGTTCCGACCGTCGAGTTGACCGGCATCGCGCCCGCCGAGTCGTTGTTCGCGAGGTACTGCGTCATGTAGGAGACGCCGTAGTTCAGGCCGGTCTGGCCGAGGTCGATCGCGCGGACCTCCTGCTTGTCGTGCCCGAACGACGTGACCGATCCGGTCACGATCGTCGCGAGGGCCGCGGCCATGATCACCATGACCGCCGTGAGGCTGAGCACGAGGATCAGCGACTGTCCGTCTTCGCTCGCAAGGGAGGGTCTACGATCGCGCCGCACGAATATCGCTCCTTGTTTTCGGAATGGTGGGGTCATGTGCGTCAACAGGGATCGGCGTTGAGCACGGCGATCCGGTCTGCCAGCTCGTAGTGCTCGGTCGGGTTGTTCGCGGCGTTGATCGCGATGTTCAGGTCGACGGGAACGGTCGGCAGCCCGCCCGTCGCGCACGAACCCGCGGAGGGCCAGATGTTCCCGGCCCAACTCGTGGGAGTCGGAGTGGTGTCGCTGTTCGTCGGCCAGCCGGCGGCCGGCTGGGCGATGTAGTCGACCTCGAAGGTCGACCCTGGCCCGCCGTTGCAGGCAGACAGCGTCGACGAGTTGTAGCGATACAGCTCGAAGCGCGTGGTGTCCCCGGGTGTGAAGGGGATGGTGCACCACTCGATCCCGGACGCGCCCGCAGCCGGTCGGCAGCACGCCGGGGCACTGGCCCTCGGTCTCCGTCAGCGTCAAGGTGAACCCGCCGTAGGGGTTCTGTTGCACCGGGAGCTCGGCGGACTGGCTGTGCGCACAGTGGATATCGAGGCGCATCCTCTGCAGTACGAGCCGCGCATTCGTGTACGCCTGGGCCTGGTTGGTCGCGATCGCCTCGTGGCGCATTGCCGTCGTGAAGCTGCCCACGATCGCCGTGAGCACGATCGTCAGCAATGCCATCACCGTGAGGAGCTCGACCAGCGTGGTCCCGCGCTCGTGGGAGAGCCTGCCGGCCATCAACGACATCACGCACCCCCTATCGGCGCTCCCTCGCGTCGCCTTTAGCCTTGTCACTCGCCCCGGCTCGCCCGTACCGGCGATGACCGCCGCCGCGCTTAACGGTCGGTCGCGCGGGCGAACTCGTCGAGGAATACCGGGATCAGCTCGGGATCGAGCTGGGTCTCGCCGAGCCGCCCGATCTCCTCCAGTGCGTGCTCCTCCGACAAGGCCGGGCGCCACGGCTGCTCGTGCGTCATCGTGTCGAAGGTGTCCGCGATCGCGAAGACGCGCGCGGCGAGCGGGATGTCGCCACCCTGCTGTCCCCGCGGATACCCCCGGCCGTCCCAACGCTCGTGGTGCGACCCGATCACCTGCCGACAGAGCCCGTCGAGCCCCGGCACGTTCGCCACGATCCGCTCGCCGAGCCACGGATGCTCGCGAATCTCGTCGAGCTCAGCGGGCGTCAACGCTGTGCGCTTCAACAACACAGCGTCGGGCACCGCGAGCATCCCGATGTCGTGCAGCCGGCAACCGTGCTCGAAACGAGCGTCCTGCAGCAACTCGGGTGCAACCCTCGAAGCGAGCGTGACGGCAAGCGATGTCACACGCTCGGCGTGCTCGCGCGTCTCCGCAAACTTGCCACGACGATAGTCGCGGAGCTCGAGCGTGCGCATCAGAGCGTCCACGACGGCAACGGCGACCATCGTCTCGGAGACGATCGAGTCGGCAACGTCGCCGACACCAGCGATTCTCGCGCTCGGCGTCACGACTGTTTGTTTCGGCTCGAATGGCCAAGTCCTTGAGTCCCGGCGACAAACGCGCTAAAGCAGCGACCGGCCGCCGCCGATAGCAGGCGCATGAACCTCGACGAGATGCTGGCACGTGCGGTCGATGCGGGCGCCAGCGACATCCACCTCAAGACCGGCCAGCCGCCGATGCTTCGCGTCGATGGCGCGATTGGTCCGATGACGGGCGCTCCGACCCTGTCGACCGATGATCTAACAGCCCTGCTCCAGGTCGCAGGATCCTCGGCCCCGCACCGCCTCGCCACGTTTCGCGAGACCGGCGAGCTCGACGCGTCGTACGAGACCGCCCAGGAGACGCGCTTCCGTGTGAATGCCTTCCGCCAGCGCGGCTCGATCTCGATCGCGCTCCGTTTCATCCCACGCAGCATCCCGAGCTTCGAAGACCTCCACATGCCGCCGGGCATCCGCCGCCTCTCAGAGATGCGCCACGGTCTCGTCCTCGTCACCGGCGCCACCGGCGCGGGCAAGTCGACGACGCTGGCCGCGATGGTTCGCCACATCAACAAGACGCGCCAGGAGCACATCGTCACGATCGAGGACCCGATCGAGGTGATCCACCCGGACGAGAGTTGCATCGTCAACCAGCGCGAGGTCGGCATCGACACCGGCTCGTTCAGCGAGGCGCTGCGGCGCGCGCTGCGACAGGATCCGGACACGATCCTGATCGGAGAGCTCCGCGACGCGGAGACTGCGACGACGGCACTCCAGGCGGCCGAGTCGGGCCACCTCGTCTTCTCGACGATGCACACGATCGACGCGGCCGAGACGATCGGACGCCTGGTCGAGTTCTTTCCCGCCGAGAAGCAGCAGATGATCCGCTCGATCCTCGCCGGCGTTCTTCGCGGCGTGATCTCGCAGCGCCTCCTCCCGCGCAAGGGCGGCGGCCGGATCGCCGCCGTCGAGGTGATGGTGACCAACGAGCGCATCGCCGACCTGATCCGCGAGGCGGAAGCCGAGGAGATCCCGACGGCGATCGATGAGGGCTCCTTCTACGAGATGCAAACGCTCTCGAAGGCGCTGATCGACCTCGTCCTCGCCGGAATGGTCGATCGCGACACGGCAGCCGGTGTCGCACCGAACAAGCACGACTTCATGATCGCGCTGACGCAGGCGGAGAAAGCACGCGCCGCGCGCGCCGACAACCCGGCGCAGAGCAGCAACTCCGATCAACCGAACCGCAAGGAGCCGCACGCGGACGACGAGGAGGCACCACCTCTGCGCCTGCTCTCCGAGGCCGGTTGACGTGGCGGCCATGCTCGCGGCGGTCGGCTTCGTGCCGGGGCTGGCCATCGGCAGTTTCCTGAACGTCGTCGTCGCACGCGTCCCCGAGCACCGGTCGATCGTCAAGCCGCGTTCGGCGTGCGGCTCGTGCGGCACGACAATCGCGTGGTACGACAACATCCCGTTGCTGTCGTACGCCGTCTTGCGAGGCAAGTGCCGCTCGTGCGGCACGAAGATCGGGGTCGTGTACCCCGCGGTCGAACTGACGGCCGCCGCCCTGATCGCCGGCTGTCTCCTCAAGTTCGGTCCGACGCTGCATGCGCTCGTCGCCGCGTTCTTCTGCGCGACACTCGTCACCGTCTCGGCGACGGACATCGAGCGTCGCGTGATTCCCAACCGGATCGTGCTGCCGGCCGCCGCGATCGTGCTCGCCGGGATGACGCTCGTCCACCCGTCGCCCGTCTGGGCGATCGGCGCAGTCGGCGCTGCAGGCTTCCTGCTCATCGCCGCACTCGCGTATCCGGCGGGTATGGGAATGGGCGACGTGAAGCTCGCGCTCCTCATCGGCGCCGGCCTCGGAGTCGTGACCCCCGTCGGCCTGATGATCGGAATGCTCTCGGCACTGGTCCCCTCGGCGGTCCTGCTGGCCAAACACGGAGCCGCGGCACGCAAGATGTCGATCCCGTTCGGCCCGTTCCTGGCGTTCGGCGCAGTGGTCGCACTGTTCGCAGGCCCGGCGATCCTGCACTGGTGGCTGTCGCTCGGCCGCTGAGCGGCTCGAGCGGCACAACTTTCAAGGCGCAGCGGGCACGCGCCGATAAGTAACTGATGTCGGTCGACGCAGAACGCACCGATTCCGACGAAGCACCCGCCAAGAACGGGAGCGGCGGTACGCCGACGGCGGTGACGCCCGCGGACATCACGGCCGCGCGCGAACTTGCGACACGGTTCCGGATGCCGCTCGTCGACCTCGCGGTCGTCGGGATCAATCCCGAAGCGACGAAGGAGATCTCGCTGAAGGTGCTCGAACGGGTGAGCGCGATCCCGTTCGCTTTCGAGGAAGGCGTTCTGTCGGTCGCGATCACCGACCCCGAGAACGTGCACTCGATCGACGAGTTGCGGCTCGCAACGCGTTACCCGGTGCAGTTCGCGATCGCGCCGGAGGAAGACGTCCTGCTCGAGATCCGGCGTCTCTCGCGGGCCAACGAGGCGTTCAGCTCCGTCCTCGAAGACGACCTCGTACCCGTCGACGATACGGCCGACGACCTCGAGGCGGAGGACGGCATCACCGACGGTCCGATGGTGCGCCTGGTGAACTCGATCATCTTCCAGGCCGCCGAAGAGGGCGCCAGCGACGTCCACTTCGAGCCGCAGGAGGATGCGGTGATCATTCGCTTTCGCGTGGACGGCGTTCTCCGCGTCGCCCAGCGGGTGCCGCGCAAGTTCCTCTCGGGCATGGTGACGCGCCTGAAGGTGCTCGCCAAGCTCGACATCGCCGAGCGCCGGAAGCCGCAGGACGGCCGCATCTCGCTCGACGCCGCCGCAGCCGGCCGCCTGCTCGACGTGCGTGTCGCGACGCTGCCGACGGTCGAGGGCGAATCGGTGACCATGCGCCTCCTCGACAAGTCGCGCACTCCGCCGACGCTCGAAGAGCTCGGGTTGACCGAGGCAATGCGCGCAGAGTTCCACGACATCGTCTCCAAGCCGACCGGCGCGCTGTTCGTCACCGGTCCGACCGGATCCGGCAAGTCGACCTCGCTGTACGCCGCGCTCGCCGAGCTGAACAGGCCGGAGATCAACGTGATCACGGTCGAGGACCCGGTCGAGTACCGGCTCGCCGGCATCGAGCAGGTGCAGATCAACCCGCGCGCCGGACTGACCTTCTCGAACGCGTTGCGCTCGATCCTGCGCTCCGACCCCGACGTCGTGATGGTGGGCGAGATCCGCGACGTCGAGACCGCCAAGATCTCGATCGAATCGGCGCTGACCGGCCACTTCGTGCTCTCGACGATGCACACGAACGACGCGCCGGGAACGATCACGCGACTGAACGAGATGGGCGTCGAGCCGTTCCTCACGGCATCCGCCATCTCCGCCGTGCTCGCCCAGCGCCTGGCGCGCAAGCTCTGCACGAGCTGTTGCGAGGAGTATCAGCCGGGCGAGGCCGACCTGCGCGCCGCGCGCGTTCCGGAACACGAAGTGCAGGAGTACATCGAGAACGCGTCCTTCCGCCGCGCCGCCGGCTGCCCGCGCTGCTCCAACACCGGGTACCGCGGCCGCGTCGGGATCTTCCAGCTCCTGCGCATGACCGACAACCTCGAATCCCTGGTCGCATCGGGCGCAAGCCGCGACGTGCTCGAGCAAGCGGCGTACGAGGCCGGGATGCGCCCGCTGTGGGAAGACGGCCTCGCGAAGGTGCGCGAGGGCGTCACGTCGGTCGAAGAGCTCGCGCGCGTTCTCGTCTAGGACGCTCGAGCGTATCCCTCAAAGTGGGTGACTCGGAAACGGGATCGTGGCGCGTTTTCGCAAACAAGATCACCCATTGTGGGGTGGGCGCCGTCGCGAATACCGGCGATATCGAGCAGGCAATGTCGTCTCCCAAGGAGAACCAGATGAACCGTTTGCGGCGTCGCCTCGCATCGAGCGAAGGCTTTACGCTGATCGAACTCTTGGTCGTGATCGTGATCATCGGCATCCTGCTCGCGATCGCGATTCCGTCCTACCTCGGTTTCCGCAAGCAGGCGCAGGACACCGCCGGCGAGTCGAACGTCCGCGAGGCCGTTCCCGTCCGCCGAGTCGTACTACGCGTCGAACAGCACGTACGTCGGGCATGGGTACGGCGCAGCTGAAGGCGATCGACAGCGGCCTCTCGCCGAGCGTCGTCGGTCGATAGCACGCCGACGGCCGACGAACTACTGCCTGTCGGCTCCGGGCCAGGCGCAGCGTCGTCGTGGTACTACGCCGGCCCTGGTGGCACGATCACCAGCATCAAGCCTGGCGCCGGGACTGCTAGTCACGCAACGTCTCTCGCGAACGAGGCGTGAAGCGGCGGGCCACGAGCCCGCCGCTTCGCGTTTCGGGATCGTACTCAAGACAGCCGTGACGAGTGTCGATAGACGAGACGGAATGGCGGTCGACAGCACCACGCGGATCGGGCTCGCCGGCAAGGACCTCTTCAGCCTGTCGCGCGCGGTCCCGACCGTGCGCAGCGCTCCGCTTGCACTCGGCGTGATCGTCGCCGTCTCGACAGTGCTGCGCGCGTTCGGGGCGCTGCAGCATCCGGTGCCGACGCTCTTCCCCGACGAGTACATCTACACGGCGCTCGCGCGCTCGTTCGGGTCGTCCGGGCTGCCCGCTGATTCGCGGAGCGCTCGCCCACTTCCCGGCGCTTCTCGCTCCGATCGCCGCGGCCCCGATCTGGGCGCTCGCGCCGACGCAGCTCGCGTACCACCTCGTCCAGGTCGAGAACGCGCTCTTCATGTCCCTCGCTGCGATCCCCGCCTACCTGCTCGCACGGGCAGCCGGGCTCGGAACGCGGTACTCACTCGTCTGCTCGGTCTTCGTCGTTGCAGGGCCCGGCCTTGCGTTCTCGGCGCGCACGATCGCCGATCCCTTGGGCTATCCGCTCGCTCTAGGTGCCCTCTACCTGGCCCTCGTTGCGCTCACGCGTCCGTCGAGGTGGACACAGCTGGCGTTCTTCGCTGTCGCGTCACTCGCAGCGTTCGCACGCGTCCAGTACGTGGTTCTGTTCGCCGCATATCTCGGAGCGGTCGCCGTCACCCGGCGCCGTGAGGCCCTCCAAACGCATCGCCTGTCGCTCGGCGTCGCCGTCGCAGGGCTGCTCGCGGTGGTCGCGGCCGGACCCACGCGCCTGCTCGGCTACTACTCGGCCGTCCTTCATCTGCACCTGGGGCTCGACACGTTGCACTGGATCGGCACCGACCTCTTCTTGATTGCCCTGGGTAGCGGCGTCGTGCTCGTGCCGGGAGCGGTGGTCGGGCTCGCGGGCATGCGGACGAGGGCCGAGGCCAGCTTCACCGTCCTCATCTTGCTCTATGCCGCTGCCATCCTCTTCGAGGCCGGCCTCTATGCCTCGAACGGCTCCGATCGCTTCCAGGGACGCTACCTCCTCTCACTGAGCCCACTGATCCCTATCGCCTTCGGGCTCTACATGCGAAATGGACGCAGGATGCGAGGCGTCGTCTGGGTGATTGCCGCACTGATATTCATCCTCGCCGCACGAGTCCCGGTATCGGGCTACGCCGTCAGCACGGGCTCGACCGATTCACCCTTCCTCTGGGCGGTCGTCCGGCTACAGGCGCTGCTCGGTCTCGGCTCGGCCTCGCTCCTCCTCGCCGTATACGCGGGCGCGGCCGCTCTGCTCGCTGTGCTCGTGGCCTACGGGTTGCGCGCGCGGGTCGCAGTCGCTTGCGCCCTCGTCTTCCTCGGCGTCGCATCGGTCGCTGGAACCGCCGCGGACATTCGCGCGGCGCGCCTGACCCGTGCCGAATACGTGTCTCTCGCATCCGACCTGGGTCGACGACGCCCGCGTGGGCGACGTGACAGCAATCGCGACCAACCGGGCTTCCAGCGGCCTGCTGACCGAGCAGCTCTTCTGGAACCGCTCGATCACGCGCGAGGTGCTGCTCGGACGGCGCCCAGCCGACCGACGCGTTCGCGGCGGCCGATGCCCGGATCGCCGCGCGACGGGACGCTCGATGACGCGCGGCCGGCCCGATCCGCACGGCGATCCTGTTCGAGCGCTACGGGACGACCGCGACCTTCCAGAACGCCACGCTCGTCGCCCGACGCCGAGCTTCGCGCTGTGGAAACCGACGGCGTCGTCGCGCTTCGGCGATGCTCGACAGCCGGGCCGCTACCAGGACGGCTGGCTCCGCCGACGGCCGGCTACCTCGCGTTCTGGCCCGAGGCCGGGCGAGCAGCGCCTACGCGGACGGTGAGCTTCACCGTCTCGCTCCCCGCTGCGTTCAAGGCGACGAAGATCTGACGTTCGGCGGAATCGCACGCACGACGATCCGGCCCGGCACGTCACAGGCGCTTCTCGTTCTGCGTCGACACGACGCGGAGTGGACAGCTGTCTCTTCCACGGCGGCGAAGGTTCCTTCCCGACTTCCGGCTGGTGTCGGTGCGGCAGACCCGCCGCGGTTCATACGCAGCGCCTCTGCGACTCGCCGCACAGTACCTGAAACCCTCTCAAGTCACGTCGCAGGGCTGCCGATAGGAGACGCGACATGGATGCCATCACCGAGTACTCCATCGACGATCTGCTGCGCCGCGCGCACGAGCTGGAGGCTTCCGACCTCCATGTCACGCCGGGCACAGCACCCGTCGTGCGCGTTCGCGGGACACTCCAGCGGCTCGACGAGTTCGAGAAGCTGACGCCCGACGTCACGCGCGAGCTGGTCTATCGGATCCTCTCCACCCAGCAGCAGAAGACGCTCGAGACGAAGCGCAACGTCGACCTCGCCTACTCGCTCCCGGGAGTCGCTCGCTTCCGCGTCAACGCCTTCTTCCAGCGCCAGGCAATCGGTGCTGCCTTCCGCATGATCCCGAGCGAGATCAAATCGCTCGACGGAGCTCGGACTGCCCGGACAGCTCGCCGACTTGGCGGCGAAGCCGCGCGGTCTCGTCCTCGTCACCGGGCCCGACCGGTTCCGGTAAGTCGACGACGCTCGCCGCGATGCTCGACCTGATCAACCGCACCCGCAGCGAGCACATCCTCACCATCGAGGACCCGATCGAGTTTCTGCACTGGCACCGCAGTTGCGTCGTCAACCAGCGCGAGATCGGCGGCGATGCGACCACGTTCGCCGAAGCCCTCCGCGCCGCGCTGCGCCAGGACCCCGACGTGATCCTCGTCGGCGAGATGCGCGACCTCGAGACGATCGGCACCGCATTGACCGCGGCCGAGACGGGTCACCTCGTCTTCGCGACCCTGCACACGCAGAGTGCACCGCAGACGATCGACCGCGTGATCGACGTGTTTCCGGCCGAGCAGCAGGATCAGGTCCGCGTGCAGCTCTCGGGGACGCTCCAGGGCGTCGTCACGCAGACGCTCGTGCCGACCGCCGACGGCCGCGGACGGGTCGCTGCCCTCGAGATCCTGATCCCCGACGACGCCGTCCGGAACCTGATCCGGCAGGGAAAGATCGAGCAGATCTACTCCGGCATGCAGACCGGAACGGCGAACGGGATGCAGACGATGGAACAGTCCCTCGCGAGCCTCGTGCTCCGGCACGTGATCACGCGCGAGGAGGCTCTGAACCGCTCGAGCCGCCCCGACATGCTCGTCGGCCTGATCGAGCGCGGAGTGACCCTCGTCGCGACGCAATCTTCCGAGCCCGGACTGAGACTGGCGGAGGCCTAGACCATGGACCTGAAACAGGAGATCAAGCTGTCGGATCTCTTCGGCCGCAAGGGCGGCGGCTCGACGAAGCAGTCGGCGCCGAAGACCAAGCAGTCGAAGAAGAAGAAGGTGGTGAGCAGCGGCCCGAAGGAGTACGTCGGGCTCGAGGTCGGCTCGTCGCAGATCGCAGCGGCGCACATCACGAACAACGGCGACAAGAAGCTGCTTCAGCTGCATCGGGAGCATCTGCCGTCCGGAATCATGTCCGGCGGTGAAGTGCGCGACC
This sequence comes from uncultured Thermoleophilia bacterium, assembly GCA_963774355.1. Lineage (GTDB taxonomy): Bacteria > Actinomycetota > Thermoleophilia > Gaiellales > Gaiellaceae > PALSA-600. The sequence continues at coordinate 26,251 of CAVZER010000014.1, forward strand.
CGGTCGCTCTTGGCGCCGCGCTGGCGAGCTTCTTCGAGAAGCACGACCTGCCGAGAAAGAACGTCCGCCTCGGCCTTGCGAATACGCGCGTCGGCGTCCGTCTGATCGAGATCGCCGGCGTCGACGACGACGAGCAGCTCGCGAATGCGATCGGGTTTCGTGCGAACGAGCTTCTCTCGATCCCGATCGACGAGGCCGTCATGGACTTCCACGTCGTCAGCGAGGAGCGAGACGACGAGGGAACGGTGAACCGCTCCATCGTCGTCGCGATCGCGTATCGAGAGTCCCTCGACCGCTTCCTGACGGCAACCGACGCAGCCGGGCTCAACGTCGCCGGCGTCGACCTCGAGGCCTTCGCGATGCTGCGCGCGCTGACCGAGCCCCGCCCCGAGGGCGAGACCGCGAAGGCAGCGATCGTCGCCGTGTGCATCGGGCACGAACGCACCACGCTGGCCGTATCTGACGGCCGCACCTGCTCGTTCGCCCGCGTGATCGACTGGGGTGGATTCAACTTGACGAACGTTCTCTCGCGGTCACTCAAGCTTGCACCGGCGGAGGCCGAGGACGTCAAGCGAAGGCTGTCGCTCGAAGCAGGCGCGGAAGCGCCCGCGGATCTCGAGCCCGATCAGCTCGCTGAGGCCGTCCGGGCCGTGAAGTCGGAGCTCCAGTCGCTCGTGCGTGAGCTTCTCTCTTCGCTGCGCTTCTACCAGTCGCAGCCTGCTTCGCTCGACATCGGCGAGATTCTCGTCACCGGCGGGACGACGAGCATTCCAGGGCTCGTCACCGAACTGCAGAACGAGCTCGGCGTGAAGATGATCGTCCCGGACCCGCTCGCTCGCGTCACCTGGTCGGACGAGACGCCTGCGCAGGTCGGATCGTTCGCCGTTGCAATCGGACTTGGAATCGAGGACTAGCGATGAAAGCGGTCAACCTCCTCCCTCCGGATCACAAGGCCGTCCGTCAGGTCGGTCTCGGAACCGCGCTGCACAAGCACTCCGTCGCCATCGGCGGAACTGCGGCAGCGCTCGCGGTCGCCGCGCTGCTCGGCGCCGCGTACCAGTCTGCGTCGAACGACGCGAGCTCGCAGCAGGGTCGGCTCGATGCGGTCAACGCCCAGATCGCCTCCGTTTCGCATCCGCTGAACGCCGCGAGCCAGAGCGTCCGTGACCGCATTGAGCAGGTCACGAGCGCCGACGCGGCGCGCATGTCGTGGGATGGCTTCATGACCAACTTTTCGCGGGTGCTCCCCGAGGACGTGTGGCTGAGCACCTTGCAGGTGCAGGAGACGGCACCCGTCGCCGCCGGCTCGACGACGACAACGACGCCGCCGGCTGCTCCCACGCCGGGCGTGCTGCCCACGGGGTTCACGATCACAGGCTTCACCTACTCGCAGGCGTCCGTCGCACGACTGATGCGACGCCTGTCGCTGCTTCCGTGGCTCTCCGACGTCAGCCTCACGAACAGCAATGTCACCACTGTCGGGACGCACTCCGTGTTCCAGTTCACGATCGTCGGCGCAGTCAACTCGCTCCCCGCAAAGGAGGCAACGTGAACGGCATCGTCAGCCGGGTCCGAGGCTCACGTCGCACGTCGGCGATCGTCGTCGGCGTACTGATCCTGCTCGTGGCGGCAGCGGCGTGGCTCGGCGTGGTGTCGCCCAAGCGCTCGCACGTGTCCCAGTTGAAGAGCGACGTCGTGGCGGCGCAGGCGCAGCTCGCGTCGGCGACGCAGGTGGCGGCCGTGGCGAATCACAAGGCGGCGGCTGCTGCGGCTCTCGCGGCACCGAACGAGCCCGACCAGCCGGGCATCCTCGATCAACTGAACCAGCTCGGACACAAGACGGGAGTCGTGGTTGCGACGGTGGCGCCGACGACGTCGTCCACCGCGGTCAATGTCGTTCCGCTGTCCGTAACGGTCGACGGGACGTACTTCCAGATCCGCAACTTCCTGAACAAGCTCCGCCAGCAGGTTCAGGTGGGCAAGAACGGCCGGATCGTCGCGACCGGCAGGCTCTACGACGTCCAATCCCTGAATATCGCGATGGGCAGCGCAACCGGACAGCTCGCGGCGACGGTCACGGTGAACGCGTCCACCTTCAGCCCGACGACTCCGACCGCCGCCGACCTCAGCCGCAGCCGCTCCAGCCGGGAGCACGGGCTGATGGCGGTCGCCGCTGGGACGCTCAGCCGCCGCAAGCAGGAGGAATCGAAGGCTGCTGCGAAGTCGAAACGCGACAAGATCATCCTCGCGGTTGGTGGCGTCGTGCTCGTCGGTGTGTTCGCCGTCGAGGTCGCTCCCGATGCTCACGAAGGGCAGCAGCAGCACCACCCCCGGCCGCGCCCGCCCTCTCCACGCCCGCGCCTGCTGCAGCTGTCGCCGGGAGCGTGGTGACGCCGGCGACCATCACGGCCGACCTACGTCGAATCGCAAAGCTCTCGACGAAGGATCCGTTCCGGCCCCAGCTCGTTCAGAACTCCGCGGCGTCGAGCGCAGGGCCGAAGTTCGCCCACGGACCTGCCGTGCGTGCGAAACACTTCGTGACCAAGAACCCGTTCAAGGCCCAGCTCGGTGCGCCGGCGCAAACCGCCGCTGCAGCACCTCTCGCAACACCACCTCACGTGACGCCGGCCAGCTCGAGCCAGCACTCGTCTTCGGCTTCGAAGGCACCGGCCGGATACATCGTGATCCTGCGCTCGCTCGACAGCCGGGCATCCGCGGAGCAAGAGGTCAAGAAGGCGCACGCACAAGGGCTGACCGGTGCCTCGATCCTGTACTCGTCGAAGTACACGTCGCTCCGGCGCGGCTACTGGGTCGTCTACCTGAGCAAGTATTCGTCGATGGCGGCTGCGAACTCGGGGCTCCAGCTCGCACGCGCCAACGGATACGCATCAGCCTATCGTCGGCCGATCAAGAAGTGAGGTACGAATGACCGCCTTCGCCTACACCGCAATCAACGCCCAGGGGCTCGTCACCAAGGGCGTTCTTCACGCCGCCGATCCCGTGGCGGCCAAGGACCAGCTTCGCCAGCAGGGACTGCTCGCCCGCTCGCTGTCCGAGCAGAAGACAACATCGGCCGGCAGCGCGCGCTTCGCGAAGATCAAGCCGAAGTCGCTCCAGGTCTTCTCGCGCCAGTTCGCGACGCTCATCCAGGCCGGCGTCAGCATCGTCCAGGCGCTGCTCATCCTCGAGGAGCAGACCGACGACAAGAAGCTCTCCGTGGTGATCGCCGAGACCCGCGAGGACGTCGAGAGCGGAGTCGTGCTCTCGCGCGCGATGTCTCGGCACCCGAAGGTGTTCAACCGCCTGTACGTCGCCATGATCGAGGCGGGCGAAGCGTCGGGAACACTCGACATCGTCCTCGACCGCATCGCGATCCAGATCGAGAAGGAGACGAAGCTCAAGCGGCGGGTGAAGAGCGCGATGATCTACCCGAGCGTCGTGCTCACGTTCGCAACGCTCGTCCTGATCGGGATGCTGATGTTCCTCGTCCCGATCTTCGTGGGGATCTTCCAGCAGCTGAACGGGCAACTGCCCACGATCACGCAGATCGTCGTGAACGCGTCGAACGCGCTCCGTGACTACTGGTTCATCATCTTCCCGGTCATCGGACTCGCCATCTTCTCACTGCTTCGTTACAAGAAGACGCCCCAGGGCCGTGCGCTCTGGGACCGGACGAAGCTTCGTCTGCCGATGAAGATCGGTGACGTCGTCCTGAAGGTCGCGATGGCGCGATTCTCGCGGACCCTTGCGACGCTCGTTTCTGCCGGCGTCGACATCGTCAAGGCGCTCGAGATCACCGGGTCGACCGCGGGCAACACAGTGCTGGAGGAGGCGCTCGTCAACGTGCGGCAGCGGCTCAACGAAGGCGCCCGGATCGCGCAGACGATGACCGAGAACGATGTGTTCCCACCGATGGTCAGCCAGATGGTCAAGATCGGCGAGGAGACCGGCGAGCTCGACCACATGCTCTCGAAGATCGCCGATTTCTACGAGGACGAGGTCGAGACCGCAGTCGCGGCGCTCACCTCGATCATCGAGCCGATCATGATGATCGGCGTCGGCGCAATGGTCGGCCTCATCGTCATCAGCATGTACATGCCGATGTTCAAGATGCTGAAGCTCGTCCATTAGTCGCGGAAACGAACCTGCTCCGACGATGCGACGCGGCGGCTCTCGAGGCCGCCGTCGCCGTTCAAGGGACGGCGTCCCGGCGCCGATAGTGGAACGGGATGGAATCCGCCGCCGCCGCCGTCCGCACGCGCACGACCTGGGCCTCTCGCCGACGTCTCGGCCGGCCGGCTGCTCGGCGGGCTCGTCGCGCTGAGCGCGTCGTCCGCTTCCTCTGTCTCGGCGCTTCGGCTCCAGACCCCGTTCTACCTCCCGGACGAGTACACGTACTCCGCGCTCGCCCGCAGCATCGCCGAGACCGGGCGGCCGGTGATCCGAGGCGTTCCCGCACACTTCCCGGCGCTGCTCGAGCCGCTGCTCGCGGCGCCGTTCTGGCTCTTCGGCGACCCGCAGCTCGCGTTCCGGCTGACGCAGGCGGAGCACGCGATGGCGATCTCACTCGGGCGCGGTGCCCGTGTATCTGATCTGCCGGCGCGTCGGCCTCGACTCGCGCTTCTCGCTCGGGGTCGCGGTGCTCGTGCTCGTCTCACCGAATCTCGATCCTCGGCTCGCTCGTCGTCGCCGACCCGATCGCGTACCCGCTCGTGCTCGGCGCCGTGTACGCGGCGATCGTGGCGCTCGAGACGCCGTCACGCCGCGCCCAGCTCGCGGTCGTCGGCGCTCGTCGGGCTGGCGATCGTTCGCCCGTGTCCAGTACGTGCTGCTCGTCCCGGTGCTGATCGTTGCGGCGCGATCGTCGAGCGCGGCAGCGCCCGTCGTTCACGTCAGAGCTTCGGGCTCGCGTCGCTCGTCTTCGCCGTCCTCGGCGTCGTTGGCGTCGCCTCGGGCCCGCAGCGCGTTCTCGGCGCCTACGACGTCGGTGTTTCAGCTTGCACGCCTCGCTCGGGACGATCGCCGCATCAGATCGGCGATCCATGCGCTGCTCGTCCCGTTCGCCGCCGGCATCGTGCTCGTTCCCGGCGCACTCGTGGGTCTCGCGCGCGGGCTCCTCGTCCCTGCGTCGAGAGCCGAGAGCGCCTTCGCTGCGATCACCGTCCTCCTCGCGCTCGGCGTGACCGCGCAGGCGGTCTTCATCGGCGCGACGATCTCCGGGCAACTTCGGCGAGCGCTACCTCTTCGTCTTCTTCCCGCTGCTCGCCGTTGCGTTCGGCCTGTACGCGCGTCGAGGCGGCGCCCGCGCCTGGGTCTGCGGACTCGCGGCGCTGCTCGCGGTTCTCGCGATGCGATTCCCGCTATCGCACTACACGCCGCACAGCTCGGACTCGACGATGCTCTGGGCGGTCGGCCGCCTCGAGACGTGGATCGGTACGACCGAGGGCGCGCTGATCGCGAGCATCGGCGCGATCGTGCTCGCCGTGGTCGCAGTCTGGGTCGGGTGGCTGCCGCAGCAGCGGGCCACGGTGGCGCTCGCGGTGGCGATCGTCGCGCAGTCTGGCTGTGGCCGTCGCCGCGACATCGTCGGCGGTCGCCGTCAGCACGTTCGCCCGGAGCGCACTTCCGGCCGACGCTCGCTGGGTCGATCGACGCCGGCGTCGGTGACGTCACCCTCGTCGGCCTGCCCGGAAACGACGCCGGCGCCGGCGTCGAGAGGTGCTCTGGAACAGCTCGATCGTGAATGTCGTACGCCTGCCCGGCGCGAAGCGTTTCGATCCGGGCGAAGGGTCCGAGGCCCATGTGAGCGCGGACGGCTCGCTGGTCACGCCGGACGGACCTGTGAACGGGCCGGTACTCGTCGACCGGGTGGGCACGTGGATGTCGTTGTCCGGCGCGCGCCTCGTACGCAGACGACCGTCGGCACGAACGCCGCTGCCTTCGACCTGTGGGCGCCCACCGGCTCGGGCGCGCTCATGTCGCCGCGGAGGCGGTCGGGCTGCGATGCGGACAACTGGCTGATGCGCATCGGCTGGATCACCGTCTGGCCGTGTCGACGGCCGGCGACGTCTCAGCCTCCGCGTCGGCCTTCCGGATCCCGCGCGCTGCAACCGACACGATCCACTTCACCGGCGACGCGAACGCGTCGCTCACGGTGCACCCGACGCAGACGCGGACGATCTCGTTCGTGATCCCGGCCGGCAGCAGGCCGTGGACGGTGCACTGGATCTCCGACCGCTACGGCTATCGCAACGGCGCCGAGGTCAGCTTCGTCTCCGCTCCGCCACGGATCACTGCGCGTCTCGGGGCCTGTTCGTTAGGAACCGAGGCCGTCGAGCAGGCGCAGGGGCAGCCGGGCGAGCCCGCGCTGCTCGCCGGGCGAGCCGATCTCGCCGAGCAGCAGCCGTTCGACAGACCGCCACAGCAGGCGCGTGCGCGCCACCTGCCAGCTGGCGCGCGGCCAGCGGTCGAGCGCGCGCTTCAGCTTCCACGACGCGCGATGGAGCGGCGCGAGCTCGGCGTCGAGCGCCACGCCGTACGGCTCGAGCGACTCGGCGCGTCCCGCGAGCAGATCATCGATCGCGGCCGTTGCCAGGCCGGCCGAGACGAAGCATTCGTACATCCCGTCGCCCGACACCGGATCGATCAGCCCCGCGGCGTCACCGACGAGCAGCGCGCGCTCTCCGGCGACGCGCGTTCCGGGCGGCGGAGGGGAAGACGATGGCCGCGCACGTTCTCGAGCTGCTCGGGGACGAGACCGTGGGCCGCGCAGACGGCCGCGAGATGATCACGCAGCCGCGGCCCTTCGTCAGCCCACGCCCCCACGCCGACGTTCACGTGATCGCCCTTCGGGAACACCCAGCCGTACCCACCGGGAATGTCCGCAAGCTCGACGACGGCACGATGCCGATAGCGGTCGGCCGGCAGGGCGCTGTACGGCACGTTCCCCTCGAGCGCGACGCCGTGCACGATCGCGCCGCCGAGCGAGAGCGACTTCGCGGTCTGGCCGTTCGCCCCGTCGGCACCGACGACGACGTCCGCGGTGACGCGCTCGCCGTCGAGGCTGACGACGCCGTCGTCGTGCGAGACGTGGACGCCCTCGCGCACGTCGGCACCGGCCGCGCGCGCGGCGTCGAGCAGGAAGGCGTCGAGCCGTCGCCGTTGCGTCATCCAGATCACCGGCGCGGCCGCCTTGCGCACGACCGAGTCGCCGTAGCGGAAGCGAAGCTCGACGAGGTCGACGCGCTCCTCGACCACCTCCGTGGGATCGACCGGGCAGCGCCGGAACGCACGTGTCGTGAGCCCTCCGCCGCACGGCTTGTCGCGCGGAAATCGCGCGCGGTCGGCGACGAGCACGCGCAGGCCCGCCGTCGCGAGGCCGTGTGCGGTCGCCGACCCCGCAGGCCCGGCACCGACCACCAGCACGTCGAAGCGCTGCACGACCTGAGGCTACAATGCGCCGGCTTCAAGGGGGTGTGCCCGAGCGGCCAAAGGGAACGGGCTGTAAACCCGTCGGCTCAGCCTACGGAGGTTCGAATCCTCCCGCCCCCACTCGATGGTCGACGAGCTGAAGGAACTCGTACGCCGCGAACAGGAGCAGGCGAAGGAGTCGGAGCGCCTGCACCGGCTCGACGCCGAGGTCGCAGGGCTGCGCCGGCGCGCCGAGGAGATCGCGGAGCTTCTTCGCCGCCGAGCGAGACGAGGAGCACCGGCTTCGGCTCGCCGAGGAGGAGGCGCGCGCCGAGGTCGAGCGCCGCACCGCTGAGGTCGCGACCGCCGAGGACGAGCTCGCGCGCTCGGCGAACGAGACCGAGCGGACGTTGGCCGAGCAGCGGCTGACGCGTGCGCGCGATCACCTCCGGGTCGCCATGCTCGCCGCCGAGCGCGCGGCCGAGGCTCGCGCCGGCGTTGGAGCTGGAGGCGGCCGAGCTCGCCGCAGAGCTGCCACGGCTCGAACAAGCGTGCGCGCGAGCTTGCGGATGCGATCGCGGGCGAGACCGCGTTCGGTGACGGCGACGATCTGGTCGACTGGACGTCACGGGCTCGCGCGGCGCTGTTCGTCGCGTCAAGCGACGTCGACGCGCGCCGCGAGCGCACGATCCTCGAGGCGAACGAGCTCGCCTCGTCGCTGCTCGGCGAGTCGACGCACGGCTCGACGCCCGAGCAGGCGCTGGCGCGGGTCAACCGCTACTGGACGTCGACGCCCGGCCACGTGTCCGAGAGCAGGTAGCCCTCGGGGAACGGGTCGTTCGGGTCGACGACGACCTGCGTGACGCCCGTGATGAAGGCGCTGCCGCGGATCGCCGGCACGATCGCGGGTCGCCCACCGACGGACGTCTCGGCCACGATCCGCCCGTCGAAGGTCGAGCCGATCGGCGACGCGTGCGTCATCGAGTCGCCGACTCCCAGCAGCCCGCGCGCGTGCAGCGCCGCCATGCGCGCCGAGAGGCCGGTGCCGGTGGCCGAGCGGTCGAGGCGACCCGGAGCGACGACGACCGCGTTCCGCGACACGGCACCGACGCCGCGCCACGGCTCTGCGAGCTCGACGATGCTGACGCCGGCGATCTCCGGGTTCTCCGGGTGCACGCAGCTGAGCTGGTCGCGGGCCGCATCGCGGATCAACTCGCCGACGCGGCTGAGCTCACGGGCCTCGTGCGCCTCGAGCTCGAAGCCGAGCGCGGCGGCATCTGCGATCGCATACCACATGCCGCCGTAGGCGACGTCGACCGTCACCGCGCCGAGCCCCGGCACGTCGAGCCTCGCGTCCAGCTGGTCGGCGAACGACGGGACGTTCGTCAGCTCGACGCTCTCGACCCGGCCGTCGTGGCAGACGGCCCGGATCTCCACCGGCCCCGCGGGCGCCTCGAGCCGAAGCGTCGTCTCGGGCTCGCGCAGTTCGACCATCCCGGTCTCGAGCAGCACCGTGGCGACGCAGATCGTGTTCGAGCCCGACATCGGCGGGTACTCGGTCGGCTCCATGATGATGAAGCCGGCATCGCAGTCGCCCCGTGTCGCAGGCACGACGAGGTTGGCGTGCACGGCGACGCTGCCGCGCGGCTCGCGCAGGAGCAGCCGGCGCAGCGAGTCGTCCGCGCGCAGAGCCTGCATCTGCTCGAACACGGTCTTGCCGGGCGGCGGCAGCACGCCGCCCACGACGACGTTGCCGATCTCACCGCCGGCGTGACAGCCGACGACCGTGATCGTCCGGCGGGAGCGCACTACATTCGTGCGGGCGCGGCGGCCGGGGCGGCGCGACGGCGAGGACGCCGGACGCGGATCTCCTCCGCGAGGAAGTACGAGCCGACGACGAGCGCTGCGGCGAGCAGCTGGGCGACGACTCCCTCGACCGTCGGGAAGAGAGCGAGCCACAGCCCCATCCACCCGGGGAACGAGACGCCGAGGGAATGGGTCGGCAGCCAGCCGGCGAGCTGGAGCTCCTGAACGCTCTCGCCGACCATCACGAGCAGGACGAATCCGAGCAGCACCCCGGTCGCGACGAGCATGCGCTTGTACGGGAGCCGGTGCTGGAAGAGAAAGGTCATCGTGCCGACCGCGACGGTCAACACGAGCCCGAGCGCGACGCCCTCGAGGACGGTCGTCGAGCCGGCGGTCAGACGCAGGTTCTGCAGGAAGAGCACGATCTCGAAGCCCTCGCGGTAGACGGCGGTGAACCCCAGCAGCGCCAGGCCGAGAAGCAGCCGCCGCTCCGCGCCCGGCTTGCCCTGCAGCTCGCGCCGGCGCCGGTTGTGCGCCGCTATCCAGCCCGTCCAGTAGACCTTATGGAAGAACCAGTTCATGACGACGAGCAGAACAGCCACCGCCAGCAGCCCCGTCGCCGCCTGGAGGTCGAGGCCCGGTCCGCCGAGCGCGCCGATGACCCAGATCGCGATGAACCAGGTCACGACGGACGCTCCGAGCGCGACCGACGCACCGGTCGCGACGGGCTTGCGCAGCGCGCGGTTGGCCCCGACGAAGCTGGCCGTGAAGGCTGCGAGCACGAGGACGGCCTCGAGCCCTTCGCGAAAGACGAGGAGCGCGCTGTCGACGACGACGGCCCCGTGGCTCAGGTGGGCGCCGGGCGCGGTCGGATCGGGGACACCGTTCGGGGCGGTGATCGCCTTCCAGGCCAGCGCGGCGATCGCCGCAGCCGCCACGAGCGACCAGGCGGCTCGTCGGAGCAGCAGCTTCCGCTGGGCGATCTCCTCGACTGTCGTGCAGCGCAGCCGCATCTGTAAGGCGCACCTTACACGGCTCGCGCTAGGCTGGCCGTTCGAATGAGCTGGTCCGGTACCCGTCGGCGCCTGCTTGCCCTCGCCGGCCTGGGAGCGCTTGGATCGCTCGGTCGCCTCCCGGCTGCGCTCGGCGCGGGACCGCTCCTGTCTCGCTTCAGCGTCGGCAACGGCGGCCATCCGTTCGCGGGCGACACCGTCAACCTGACGACGCTCGGGCCCAGCTCGGGACGAACGGCGGCGCGGCTGCGCTTCGCACTGTCGCGGCCGTCGACGGTCACGCTCGAGGTGCTCCAGACCGGCCAAGGCGTGGCGTCGGAGAAGCCCGTCGCGGTCGGGCAGGCGGAGCTCTCGACCGAACGTGCGATCCTCGGGGCCGGTGAGCACGAGCTCGAGTGGAGCCCGCCCGCCACCCTTCCCGCACGCACGTACATCCTTCGCGTGACGGCGCAGCCGCGGCACGGTCACGGGGCTCCGGCCGTGACGCACGCGGTCGCGCGTGTGCTCGGTGTCGACGCCGCGTTCTCGACGCGAACGGCCAAAGCCGGCGACACGGTCGACCTCTTCCTGCGTACCGACGCGGCGCAAGTGACGCTGCAGATGATGCGGAGCGGCACCGAGACGGTGCCGACGTATTCGAACACCGACCTGAACGGCGTGCCGGTCGGGAACCCGATGCAGATCGACTGGCAGGCGTACCGCAACCAGCCCGGGTCGGTTCCCGTTCCGCTCGATCCGAGCTGGGGAACCGGGATCTACTTCGCGCGGCTCCAGGCCGACGACGGCCGCGTCGGATTCGCGCCGATCGTCCTCCATCCGCCGGCGCCCTCACAGCGCGTCGCGGTCGTCATACCGACGTCGACGTGGCAGGCGTACAACTTCTACGACGCGAACGGCGACGGTTGGGGCGACACGTGGTATGCGCGCTGGAAGACGAGCTTCGTCGACGTGACGCGCCCGCATCCCAACCGCGGCATCCCGTACCACTACCGCAGCTACGACCTCCAGTTCCAGCACTGGCTGGCGCAGACCGGCAAGAACGTCGACACCTACGGCGACGAGGACATCGAGACCTTCGCGAGCCCGGACGCACTGCGCGCTGCATACGACCTGATCGTGTTCCCGGGTCACACGGAGTACGTGACCGGGTCGCATCTACAACCTGATCCAGGGCTATCGCGACCTCGGCGGCAACCTGCTCTTCCTCTCGGCGAACAACTTCTTCCGGCGGATCGACCGCAGCGGCGTCCGTCTGAAGCTGATCGACGAGTGGCGCGACCTCGGCCGTCCGGAGGAGGCGCTCCTCGGCGTGCACTACATCGCGAGCGACCGCGGCCAGCGCCACGCGCCGTTCACCGTGGTCGGCGCCGATGTCGCGCCGTGGGCGTTCGCGAACACGGGCCTCGGCAACGGCACGCAGTTCGGCATGTACGGGATCGAGATCGACGCGCGCGGCCCGGCCTCGCCGCCGAACGTGCAGGTGCTGGCGACGATCCCGGACCTGTTCGGCGCCGGGCGCTCGGCCGAGATGACCTACTACGAGCACTCGAGCGGCGCGAAGGTCTTCTCCGCGGGCGCGCTCAACTTCGGCGGCCAGATCATGCTCTGGCCTGCGACGCAGCAGCTGCTTGCGAACGTCTGGCAGCAGCTGGCGTAGTGGCGCTCCGGGGAGCGCGGGTACCCTATGCGCGCTGCCCTCTTAGCTCAGTTGGTAGAGCACCTCCATGGTAAGGAGGGGGTCGACGGTTCGAGTCCGTCAGAGGGCTCTAGGAAGCTCCCGCAAACAGCGGGATTACGTTGCTCTCAAGGGCAACGTGACGGCGTATTGAGGTCGCACCCAGGTCGCACCGAGCGTTCCTGGCTTCGCGAATCGCCTCTTCCACGTTGACTTTCTCGGCACCATCGAGCTCGTCGAAAACGTGCCCGTAGGTGTCCAGAGCCATCGTCGCCGAGTGCCCCGCTTGGCGAGCCACATCGACGATCGAACGACCCTCTGCGATCAGTAGCGACACGAACGAGTGCCGCAGGTCGTACGGCCGAACGTCGTTCAGTCCGGCTTTCTTGGCTGCAGTGGCGAAGATCCGACGACGCCAGTTCTTCCAGTCGTCGTCGTGCCACGGCCGGCCGTCGTGCGCCGGGAAGACGAACTCATCGTCACCCGGCCTCCCGTCCCGGATCCGCAGCTCCGCCAGCTCTACTTTCAGCGGAGCAACGATCCGAACCGAACGAGTCGCCCGCGTCTTCGTCGACTTCAGCTCACCGTACGAGACGGATTGCTCGACGAAGATCGTCCGCTCGCGAACGTGAGCCCAGGTCAGACCGAGTGCTTCCCCCGGCCTCAGACCCGCGTACGCGAGCACCGACACGAGTGCGGCGTCACGGTTGGTCGGCAGGTTCCGCCGCAACCGCTCTACCGCTTCCGGTGCCAGTGGCCGTACGGCTCGCTTCCGAACAACGGCCCGCTTACGCACCGGCTTGACCGGGTTCGACGCCAGCCTTCCCCACGTGACCGCCTCGCGGCAGACAGCCTGGAGTAGTGCGAGCGTCTTCCGGATCGTCGGCTCGCCGATGCCCGCCGTCCGCAGCTCCGACTGGAACTCCGCGACGAGACCCGGCGTCAGCTGCCGGAGTTGCAGACCACCCAGCCGCGGCAGGACGTGCAGGTCCCAGATCGACGCGTACCGCTCTTGCGTCTTCCGGGCGAGTTCGGTCGATGCGTAACGCTTCCACCACTCGCGCGCGAACTCGTCGAGTGTCACCTTGCTCTGCTCGAGCAGGACCAACTCTCCGAGCTGTTTGCGGCGGCGGATGTCTACGTCGAACCGCACCGCGTCCTCGTGCCGATCGAAGGCCTTGACGCGCTCCTTCGACCCGCGGCCACCTTCGCGCCAGCGGACGCGGTATTGCTTGCGCCCGCCGGACAGCATGCGCTTCTCGATCACTCTTGCATCACCTCCTCTCGGAGTGCGAGATGCCATGGGCGCAGTCTGCCCGATCAACCGGCAACTCAGCCATCGGCCTCGAGGAGCTCGCGCAGTCCGCGTGCGTTGCGGCCGGCATGGAGCAGGCCGACCGGCGCCGGGTCGTCCGTGCCGCGGACGCAGACGACATTCGAGTCGATCCAGGCGTCGAGATCGGCGAGCTGGACGCGGAGCCGCCCGCGCAGTTTCGACGCTCGCAGCTCGCCGACTGCGATCGCCCGGTAGACGGCGTTGGAGGAGAGCCCGGTCCGTTCGGCGACCTCGCTCACTGTCAGCAATCGGCGTCCAGGCTGGTTCAAGCGTCACCTCCGTCTCAGACGCGACTCAGGTCGCGAATGTGGTCGTCGAACCATGAGCCGCAGCCTGACTTCGGCCTGACCTTTGCCTGACTTGGCTCTTCATGCGGCATTCGCAGGAGCGGCAGACCGACCGAGGTCAGCGAAAAGTCAGGCTCGAGTCAGGCCACGAAGGAAGCTGGAGGGTGCCTCTGGCGCGCCTGAGGCACCGAACCTTGACAACTGAACCGGGGCGGCGGGCCGAGTCCCATCGTCGGGCCTTGCGAGCCAGACTCATGTTCGGCCGCGTTTGGTCGATAACGTGAAGGGTACACAAAGTACACAAACTCGCTATACTCGACAAAGCCCACAGAGAGCGCTAGACTCCGTTCGAGCAGAAGGGAGCCCCACATGTCGACCAAGGAACTGCTCAGCGTTCGCGACACAGCCCGGGCGTTGGGCGTGCACGAGAACACGATCCGCAACTGGCAGAGCAGGGACGTTCTTCGCGCCGTGCAGCTGCCGGGCAGCGGGTACAGACGGTTCCCCGCCGCGGATGTGGAACGCCTGCGCGCGGAGATGTTCGAGCAGCTCGCACCGGCGGTCGAGGGGCCTGTGGTGAACGCCGGCCGCAAGCGCACCGGTCGTCTCGTTTTCGGCGACGCCACCGAGTAGCAACGCGTCTAGTTCTCGCCGAACACGCCGATAGGCTCCGGCGCGATGGCTGGAAGCAGACCCGAACGCCCGAACGACGGCGACTACTACGAGCGCGAGCGCGTCGAGCTCTTCAGCCAAGGCGACGTCTTTCGGGACGTTCCGCTTGCGTATCCGCTAAACCTGCAGACGAGCTGCTCGTCGACGAGGACGAGCATGCTTCCGACGCCCGCGGTCGGCGCTTCCTGAGCGGGCCACTCGAATTTGGGACAGCGATGCTCATCACCCCGAGCTGCTCGATGGGCGCACAGGGAGCGGCCGGCTACGGACACCCGGTGCGAACGCTGGTGCCCGCTGCGCTCCTTCGAGATGAAAGTGCCGAGCTTCTGACGGACAAACGGCGAGAGCGCAGATGCCCGGAACTGACGGCGAACGCCGAGCCACTTGCCGCTGTCTTCACCGCCGACGATGACGAGCGTCCCGCGCGGCGTGAGTGCTCGCCGGAGTTGGGAAAGCGGCCGGTTCCCGGCGATGTCGAGGATCACGTCGTATCGGTCGGGACCGTCGCCGACTTCCTCCCGGGTGTAGTCGATCACGTGGTCGGCTCCGAGAGAGCGCACCAGTTCGACCTTGCTGGTGCTGCAGACGCCCGTGACCTCGGCGCCGTACGCCTTCGCGATCTGCACCGCGAATGTTCCAACGCCCCCGCTCGCGCCGATGACCAGCAGCCGCTGCCCGGCGCGAACCGCTCCGTGGTCGCGGACCGCCTGCAGGGCTGCGTAGCCCGAGATGGGGACGACCGCCGCCTGCTCGAAGGTCACGTTGTCCGGCTTGGATACCAGCCGATCTGCACGGGCGGCGACGTACTCGGCGAACGCACCGCGGCAGGTGCCAAACACCTCGTCCCCCGGCCGGAACGTCGTTACCCCGGTCCCGACCGCCTCTACACGGCCGGCCACATCCCAGCCGAGTAGTGGGTTCTTTGGCGCGCGGACGCCGAAGCCGGCAAGGCGCATCGCGTATGGCATCCCCGTCAGGAGATGCCATACGCCCTGGTCGACGCCTGCGGCGACAACGCGCAGCAGCACCTCGCCCTCGCCCCCGACCGGTGTGGCGATCTCGCCGAGCCGCAGGACGTCAACCTCCCCGTAGCGGTCGCGGACGATCGCCTTCATCGTTTGCTCCCTGGCTCGGGTGAAGGTGGGGTTTCGCCGTGAAGAGCCCCCTGGACGTCTTCGTGGACGAGGTCGGCGTTGAGGGCGATCGCGGCGGTTGAGCCCTCGCCCGCGGCAGTGATCACCTGGGCGCGCGGGTTGGTGGCGTTTCCGGCCACCCAGACGCCGGGCAGGCTCGTGCTTCCGGTGCGGTCGCCGCGGACGAAGCCGCCTCCGTCGAGTTCGCAGCCGAGCGAGGCGATCACTTTGCCCTGGCGCAAGCGCAGGGTTGGCACCATGAAGACTGCGGCGCGGGGAACGAGTCGGCCATCGGTCAGCTCCACCGCGTGCAGCCGATCTTCGAGAACCGTAAAGCGCGCGACGAGACCGTCGATCACCGTGATCCCGCGCGCAGAGAGTGCCTGCCGTTCGGAGGCGGCGAGCTCGCGCGTGTGCGTGAAGAAGGTGACGTCGTCCGACCACTGGCGCAGGAGCTGGGCATGATCGACCGAGCGCGCGTCCGTGCCGAGCACACCAACCGGCTGGTCACGAACCTCCCAGCCGTGGCAGTAGGGACAGTGGAGGAAGTCGCGGCCCCAGCGTTCGCGAACGCCCGGGATGTCGGGCAACTCGTCGACAGCTCCGGTTGCGAGCAGGATGCGTCGCGCCTGCAGGACTCGTCCGCCGGCGAGGCGAAGCGTGAATGCCCCACCGACCTCGCAAGACCTCGTCCTCGACGAGATCGACGTCGTAGCTCCGGAGCTCGGCTCGGCCAGCAGCGAGGAGCTCGGCGGGCGGCATCCCGTCACGCGAGAGGAAGCCGTGCATGTGCACGGCGGGTGCGTTGCGTGGCGCCCCGGCATCGATGACGACGACACGCCGCCGCGCGCGTCCGAGCACAAGCGCTGCGCTCAGACCCGCGGCACCGCCGCCCACCACCGCCACGTCGTAGCTGTCGGCCTCCACGTGCACGGCCGGATGCCCGCGCCGCGGAACGCTCACTGCCGCCTCGGTCCGACTGCAGCGAGCGCAGTCGTGAGCATTGTCGGCTCGACCTCGGCCTCTGAGAGGCGTCCGACTTGGAGCTCGGTGCTCGCTGCGTGAACGATCGCGCGCACGACGGCGATCAGCCAGGTCGCGGAGACGTCGGCGCGGAAGACGCCCTCCTTCTGGCCGCGTTCGAGGAGCGGGATGAACTGGGTGGTCATCGGCAGGTGGCGGCGGCGCAGCTCCTTGGCCGAGAGTCGCCGCATGTTGATCTGCAGGATGTTGTGGAACTCGCTCAGCTGCCTCCAGGTGGCGAGGATCACGCGCTCGAGCGCTTCCTTCGGCTCGCCGCGGTTGGGCTCGGCGTTCCGGATCGCCTCAGCGACCCGCCCGGTTGCTTCTTCCATGACGGCGTCGAGCAGCGACTCGCGGGTCGGGAAGTGCATGTAGATCGTCGCGCGCACTACGCCGGCGCGGCGAGCGATCGCGGCCATGCTGGCATCAGGATCGCTGGCCAGCGCTTCGAGGGCAGCGTTGGTGATGGCGGTGATGCTGCGCTCGGCGTCCGCCCGGCGCTTCGGGGCGGACGCCTTTGCCTGTGCTGTTGTCTTCGCCATCGCTCAGTGGACCGGCATTGCCTGCGGGTTGAGCGCCAGCTTCGCAAGGAAGTGCTGCGCGCGCGGGAGAACCGCGAGTGCCATCACGCTTGCGAGGCTAGCGATCAATGCGGCGATCAGAAACGCGTGCCCGATCCCGGACGCCGCCTGCGGGCCGAGGATCGCTCCACTCGCTCCCGCGGCGATCGTGGAGAAGATCGCGATGCCGAGCGTGCCGCCGATCTCATGGCCAGTCGAGTTGAGCCCGGAGATCATTCCGCTCTCCTCACGCCGCGTGCCGGTGAGGATCGCCATCGAGACGGACACGGTGGCGACACCGAGCGCCACACCCGCAATCAGCATCCCCGGCAGTACATCCGCGATGTAGCTGCCGTGCTCGCCGACGCGCGAGAGCATGAACATGCCGACCGCCGCCACCGCGAACGCTCCCGCGAGCGGGCCGCGGACACCGTGCTTGGAGATCACGTGGCCAGCGGCGTGCGATCCGATTCCGGCTGAAAGCGCGAGCGGGACGAAGGCGAGGCCGGTTGTCAGCGGCCCCCAGCCGAGTACGTTCTGCAGGTAGAGCGAGCAGAGCAGGAAGAGCCCGAAGATCGTGCCTGCGACGGCGAGCATGAGGACGAGGCCGCCGCCGACTGCGCGGTCGGCGATCCGCTCGACGCGGAGCAGCGGCGCGTCGATGTGCATCTCGTAGATCGCGAACGCCGCGAGCCCAGCGAGGCCGCCGATCCCGCAGATGTGCGTCTGGATCGATGTCCAGCCGGCCGAGTGTGCCTGGGTGATCCCGTAGACGATCGCGGCGAGGCTCGTTGTGGCGAGAGCCGCGCCTGCGAGGTCGAGACCACGCCAGCGCGGCTTCCGCGCGTCGGTCGGAACGACCTTCAGGGCGGCGACGAGCAGCGCTGCGGCGACGGGCAGGTTGACGTAGAAGATCGCGCGCCAGTCGGTGAACTGGGTCAGGACGCCGCCGACGAGGACGCCGATCGCCGCGCCAGCGCCGCCCACCGCGCCCCAGGCGGAGAGCGCCTTCGCGCGCTGCGAGCCGTGGAAGACGGAGGTGATGATCGAGAGCGCCGCCGGGGAGAGGATCGCGGCACCGAGCCCCTGGCCCGCGCGGGAGGCGAAGAGCATCGCCGCACTACCCGCCATCGCCGAGGCGAGCGACGAGACGGTGAAGACGGAGAGCCCCGTGAGGAACATCCGGCGGCGACCGAGCAGGTCGGCGGCGCGGCCGCCGAAGAGCAGCAGGCTGCCGAAGATCAGCGAGTAGCTGGTGATCGCCCAGCTGATCTTCGAGCCGGCGAGCTGTAGGTCGGCGGCGATACGCGGCAGCGCGATGTTCACGGCGGTGATGTCGAGGATGACCATCAGCTGGGCGACGAGCAGCACGGGGAGCAGCCAGCGATGCGACTCCGCATGGGCGTCCGTGCTGTCGACCGGCCTTTCCTGCGTGGAGTGCTTGGGCTTGTGGTGCATGGCTTGACATCCTCCTAAGTTGGACTGTACTGTCCGACTTACTAAATCAGACACCACTGTCCGATGTCAAGAGAGGAGTCGAAATGTCCGCCATGTCCGTCCCCACCAGCAGCAGCCCCTCCGCCACTCAGGAGACCGCCGCGAAAGGCCACATCGGCCTGGTCGTGCTCGCCTCAATCGCCGCCGGGCTCGTGCTCGGCCTCGTGCTCGTCCTCGCCGTCTTCACGGGAGCGGACGAGCCCCGCATCACCGGCAGCGCCCTCGTCGCCCTCGGCGCCGGATTCGCACTGCTCGCAATCGCATCAGCCGGTTTCACCAGTCGGCCCCAGCCGTGGGCGCTCGTTCCCGGCGTCGCCTCCATGCTCGCCGGAGTCGTCGTCTTCCTCATGCCTTCGGGTCGCGCATTCGACATCGCGGGTTGGGTCTGGCCGCTGCTGCTCGCCGCTCTGGTCGCCTCGTCCGTCCGCGGCGCGCGGCGCTCGCTCGCCAACTGGTCGCGCCATGCGCTCCTCTACCCGTCGCTCGGCATCCTGTCCCTGATCGCTGTCGGCGGGGCCGCCGGAAACGTCATGGCCGCAACCTCGTCCAACCCAGTTCCCACGAGCGGCCACACCTACCTCGTCAACGGCAACCGTCTCTACCTCAACTGCACCGGCTCAGGCTCCCCAACCGTAGTCCTCTTCAATGGTCTCGGCGAACGAACGCCGAGCTGGGCCTGGGTGCAGGCGAACGTATCGGCGACGACGCACGTCTGCTCGTTCGACCGCGCCGGAGAAGGATGGAGTGCCGGCAAGGCCACCGCGCAGAACGGCCCGCAAATGGCCTCCGACGCACACGCGCTTCTGGCCGCCGCCCATGTCCCAGGCCCCTACGTCGTCGCCGGGCACTCGGTCGGCGGCACCTATGCCCTCCTCTACGCCAAGCAGTACCCGAGCCAGACAGCCGGAGTCGCCCTGATCGACTCATCGACCCCGTACCAGTTCGACCTGCCCGACTACCCCGGCGACTACTCGATGATGAAGCGCGCATATGCGCTCATGCCGACGGTCGCACGCACGGCAATAGGGAAGCTGATGTTGCGGAGCGGGCACGGCACCCTTCCGGCACACGCCCGCAACGCGGCCCGCAGCTTCGCCTCCTCGCCGCGCGAGCTGCGCGCCGACCGGATCGAACTCCTGCAGCTGCCGACGATCTTCAACGAAGCGAAGGCACTGCACAGCCTCAACCGCAAACCGCTCGCCGTCGTCAGCGCCAGCGTCGGCGAGATGCGCGGCTGGACAGCCGCCCAGAACAAGCTCGCCCAGCTCTCGACGAAAAGCAGCCACCGCACCGTCGCCGGAGCAACCCACGAGACGCTGCTCGAAGACAAGACGTTCGCGGGCGACGCGAGCGCGGCGATCACCCACGTCGTCGAGACGGCACGGTCAGCAGACCGCTGACCGTGCCGGCAGCGTGACGGCCAGAAGTCCTACACCGCCACCGGCGCTTAGCCCGAGGGCCGCCGCCCGGCGGCCCTCGGGCCCAGCTGCCAACCAGAGCGGCTTTGTGCCGGCAACGACCACCTACCGTCGACCACACGAACGCGTCGGAATCTGAAGCCGCCCGCGAACGGCCCCGGGCGCCCCGCCCACCGCACAATGAACGGGCAGGAGTTCATCGTCGCGACGAGCCATCGCCTTTGACCAAGTGACCCTCTCTCTACAGACAAGGGCTCAACACTCGACGCGCAGATAGCTGGACGCCCGAAGCCCTTTGGCCATCAGCGCTTTCCGGCGAATAGATGGAGCATTTATGGAGCCCAGCGGCGCAACTAGTGGCAACCGGTGGCAAATGGACACCCTCGAAAACCGCTCAAACAAGCCGATCCGCAACCGGTGGCAACCGCGGGTTGCGTACGAAGGCTACGTCGACGGCGAACGCAACGGCCGGCGGCAGGGTGCGATCTATGAACGCGAACTCGCGATCATTGTCGCCGAGGTCGACAACCAGGAGTCATTGCCCAACTCTGGCGCAGCCGAGAGACGAACCCGGTCAACGGCGGCGGCAAGCGGCGACACGGCTGTCATAGACTGCCGTGCTGGCAGGGGGACTCGAACAAACGGGGGTTGAGGGATGGTCAAGCTGCGGCTTTCGGCTGCCCTTCTTGTCGTGCTCGCCGGCTCGCTGGTGGTAGCCGCGTCCGCTGGGGCCGACCCGACGGGGTCGAAGAACAGCTTCGTGTTCCATGCGACCTGCGACGACGGACTCTCCGCGCCCGTCGTCGTCAACAGCTCCAACGGGCAAGGGTCGGGCGCCCAGAACAACACCACCGCCGAGTGGGCGCCGGCGCACGTCGTCGGCAGCAACCTCGTGTTCCACCCGACCGTGTTCAACCTGCTCTTCACGTTCACGCCGGCCGGCGGTGGGGAACCGCAGAGCTTCCCTCAGATCGACTCGCGTCAGGTGAACAAAACGCAGACCACCTGCGTGGTCAGTGGTTCGCAGAGCGATCCGCAAGGGGACACGTTCTCGATTTCCGGCACCGTCGGAGGTTGGTTCAGCTAACAGAGCCGGTTCGGCGGCGGCTTCGCCCAACCGCGGGCCGCCGCCAACCGTGTCCCGCTCGGAACGACCGTTCTCTCTCGCGCTTGCCTGAGGGTGCGCGACGATCGTTGTGTGTTCACACCGTCCTACGACACCTCGAGGTTGACGGTCCACGATGTGAGTGTGCCGCCGACGCCTGCCAACTCGATCGCGCACGTCGCGAACGGTGCGCCGCCGGGCACCGAGAACTTCGGCTCCGCCCCGGTCGTTGTGATGCCTGTGTACGTCTTGGTCGTCGATTCCATTACATGTCTGCTCTTGAGCACGCTCGTCCCCTACGGTCGCCGTGGAACCGGCCGCTGCCGGATCGGAAGTGTCATCAGAGGAACCGTCTGTTTGGGGCACGACCGGACTCTCGTATGCAAACCGCAGGAGTCGGCTCTCGATCGGCTGCGAGTCGATCGACTCCGCTACCGCTGCAGCTTGAGGTCTCGCGTGTCGACCTCCTCCGCGTGTCCCTCAACGTCGATCACCTCGTAGACCGGCCCGACGGCGGTGCTCCGTCCTCCCGCGTCCTTGTCCGACCGTGCTTCGTTCGTCCCGGCGCCCGAAACAATCTCGACCTCCGTGCCTTCTATGATGTTGCCCGCGTCGCGCAATAGCTTCGCCTTCATCAGCGCTCCCGTCTGTCGTTTCGTTTCGTGTCGCCTACCCCGCGACTGCCAGGTTCAACCAAGGGGCGGTACGTGGCCCGCGGAGTTTGCGGCCCTAGCGCCGCATGTCACTGGTAGAGGTTGCGTATAACCGACCTTTTGGGCGGTTCCCAATCGGGGTCCACGTCATTTGTTGGTGGGTGCGCCGGCAATGCGCGGGTACGGGGTTGTGGGTGTTGCGGGTTTAGCCCGCTTGAGGTTGGGGTCGGAGCGCAAGCTTGCGGTCGATTTGGGTACGGCGAATACGGTCGTTTATCAGGTTAGCCGCGGGGTTGTGGCGTTCGAGCCGTCGGTGGTCGCGGTTGATGAGCGCACAGGTGAGGTGTACGCGGTAGGTTCGGATGCCCGCCTAATGATCGGTCGGACGCCGGCTCATATCAGGGCGTCGCGGCCGTTGCGCCACGGCGTGATCGCGGATTTTGAGATGGCGGAGCAGATGCTTCGCTACTTCATTCGTTCCGCAGCCCGCGACGTCGGCCGGGGCGCCGAGGTGATGGTGTGCGTTCCGAGCGGTGTAACCCAGGTGGAGCGCTCAGCGGTCGTGGACGCTACGCGCGCGGCTGGCGCCTCGCGTGCGTTCTTGATCGAGGAGCCGCTCGCGGCGGCGATCGGTGCTGAGCTGCCGGTCGCTGAGT
Organism: uncultured Thermoleophilia bacterium; assembly: GCA_963774355.1. GTDB lineage: Bacteria > Actinomycetota > Thermoleophilia > Gaiellales > Gaiellaceae > PALSA-600. The sequence goes on from CAVZER010000014.1 coordinate 48,495, forward strand.
CGGTCGGTTCGTTGGTGGTCGATGTCGGCGGCGGCACGTCCGAGATGGCGGTCACTGCGCTCGGGGGAATGGTCGTATCGCATTCGGTCCGAGTCGGCGGCTACGACCTCGACGAAGCGATCGTCAAGCTTCTGCAAGACACCCAGCGGCTGTTGATCGGGCAAGAGCAGGCGGAAACGGTCAAGCTCGAGATCGGCGCCGCGGTCAACGAGAGCGGTGAGTCGTCGGTCGCAGCGTGTCGCCGGCCGCGACCTGGTCACGGGCCTCTTGCGACGCGTAACGGTTGACGCAGAATCGGTCTGCAGCGCGCTCCAACGTCCCCTCGCCCAGATCATTGAAGGCGTCGAACTCGTCCTCGAACGGACACCACCCGGGCTCTCCTCTGACATCGCCCGCCGCGGCCTCACCCTGGTGGGCGGCGGCGCCCTGTTGCGGCGTTTCGACCAACTCCTGCGAACGCGCACCGGTCTCGCCGTCGTCACCTCAGATGACCCCTTGACGACGGTCGCACGCGGAGCTGGGCTTGCCCTCGAAGAGCTCCGACACCTGCCGGCCGCTCGAAGATCAAAGCGACGCACGCGAGGCCGCTAGCTCGTCGGTGCGGGCGTAGCAGCTACGGCCGGTCGTCTTGCTAGCTGGGCCGCCGGTTCCGCAGTACTTCGTGATCTCGGCCCGTTTCTCGTCGTTCGAAGGTCTCACGATCGAAACCAAGGGAGTTCTCAATTTGATGCTTGGTGCGGTTGACCGACACGGTTTCGTGTCGAGGAGCCGCCCTCTCAGCTTCGCTCCGTCCTAGTCACCGTCTGGATCTGGATCTGGCGTAGGCGGTACGTCAGGGCCTTCGGGTGGATCAGGCATGTTCATCATGGCAGTGGTGTCTCCAGCACTTCGGATACGAAACACCGCCGCGCGTCTACGCACTCGCCGGTCTGTTCCCGGTGCTCGGCTCCGCCTACGTGTACTCGAAACCGTTCGGCAAATGCGCAACCGCGATCCGTCCGCACGAGTCAGTCTCTCGCTCTTCCCATATGACCTGTCACTCCCCGATCCGCTGTATCGGAAACGGGCCCCGTGTCGACGATGCGTGGCGTTTGCGCGGACCGTGATTCGGATAGGCGCATGCGGTGGAGAGGTACGGCCTCGATGCTGCGGCCTTGCAGGAACTCGTCGACGCTTGCCGCGAGTGCTGTTCGGCGTGCGAGATAACTCTTGACCGGTGGCCAGGCGAGCGCAACGAGAGCGCCGAGTTCGGGAAGTTCGTCGCCGCCGCCTCAACGTTTGCCGTGATCGCCGATCAACTCGAGACGGGCGGAACGATCCCTCCCGGCTTGGTCGCCTTCGCCGTCACGCTTGCGGCAACAACCTGCCAAGCAGACGCGACAGCATGCAGCGCCTGCTCAGCAGTATCCAGCTGGTTGCGCGCGCTGCTCGACTGCGGGCCGGGCGACGCGACCGTCGGCTAACGCGGATCCGTTGCGACAACCGCCGCCGCTGCGTCACCGACCTTTTCGACGAGTGTGTGGTCGCCGCTGACACGGAACAATCGCTCGACCGTGGGGTCTTCGTGACCGGTCTTGACGATGAACGTCGTCGGCTCCGCACGAGCGGCCTCATACTCGCTCAGTGAAACAGTGAGCGGCTCGACGCACTCGCCGTTCGAGCACTCACAGATGATTTCAAGCGACTCGACGCCGTGCAGTTCACCAAGCTCAGCAATCTGCTCGTTCACCCGACGAAACACGGCCTCGTTCAGCCCACGGCGTTCTTCCCGACTTCCCACACAGCCAAATTTACAGACCCGCGAGATACGAGTCGAGGCACGATCTCCAAAAACCGGGCCTTGACGGTTACGAAGGGGTCGCTCGATCGGCGGCGCCGAGGTTGGCGTCGAGCCGACCGGCAGCACCTCGTTCGAGCCCGATTCCCTACGCGTCTTCGGTGCTTGGCGTGAAGATCACGCTTGGAACCTCTTCCTCGGCCGGGTCGACATTGCGCACGACAACGTCGAAGAGCGTCACCGCCACTGCGGCGATCGGCACCGCCAGGAGGATGGCCCAGGGGCTGAAGAGGATGCCGACGGTCGTCACTGAGACGAGCAGAAGCAGCGGGGAGAGCCCGACCGCGTCGCCGAGCACTCTCGGCATGATCAGGTAGTCCTCGAGCAGCCTCACCGCGAGCACGCAGGCGGCGGCGAGCACGGCGACGTGGACGGAACTCGTCAAGCCGACCGCGACAGCCAGAGCACCCGCGATCAGCGGTCCGACCACGGGGATGATTCGACGAGCCCGGCGAAGGCGCCGATCAGCAGCCAGTACGGCTCACCGACCGCCCAGAAGAGCAGCGAGAGCGTGATCCCGACCGCGAAGATCAGGATCGACTGGCCGCGGACGAAGGCGCCGAGGCGAAGATCGATCAGCGTCCACGTGTCACGAATCAGCTTTCTCTTTGGTCGAGGAAGTAGCGAGCAGACGGTGTCGACTGCCCGGTCGCGTTCGAAGATCCAGTAGGCGGCGACCGCCAGGGTGAAGAAGATCCCGATCAAGATCTCGAACGCCTTTGGGCCGAGCTGCGTCGCTGGTTTGACCAGCGCCGAGCCCCGCGGCAGATGACGAAGACGCTTCTGCAGCGCCACCAGCACCTGGTGCTTGACCCCGGTCGAGTTCCTTGCGGCATGAGCGATCTCTGCCTTGCCGCTCGGACTGAGCGCGTGGTTGACCTGGTCGAGCGCCCGCGGGACGGCAAACGCGAGCGTCACGGCAATCACTCCAAAGAACGCGAGGTAATGCAGCGCTAGCCCAGCTGGACGTGGAATGTGATGACGTGCCAGCCACTCGATCGCCGGCCGCATCGCAGCCGCGAGGATCATCGCGGAGAAGACCAACGCAACGACCAACCTGAGTTTCCAGAGCGCGAGTGCGACCACGATGATGCCCACAGCTACGGCATGATGACGGCAGTCCGCCGTGCGGCCTGGCCCAGAGAACGAGTCTCTTGCTCGGCGAAGCGCCGTGGCGATTCTATCTCCCCTGCGGGCAGTACGTCGCTGATCGTTCTGACCATCGCTCCTCGTCTTTACTCATTTGAGGTCATGCCGAGTTCGCTGGTTACGCGCGGCGCACGAAGAAGAAGATCATTGCGATAAGCAAAACGATGACGAGAATTCCAACCAGGCCGTAGCCCATGGTGGTCCTTTCGTAGAGGTGACAGTCAGTTGCTTGAGTGCGACCGACGCTGAGCCCGTGAGCGGAACTGAAAGCGCATCACGACGGTCGCCGATGGGTGATGACGCGCCGTGAACAGGCGCGCCAGAAGACGAGCTCGAGTCCCGTCCCGCCTTGCAATCAGTCCTTCTGGTCTTCCAAGAC